>JAFRRT010000001.1 GCA_017427945.1 Muribaculaceae bacterium
GTAAAGTGCCAGAAGTCCAACAACTTGGTGAACAAGAAATTGTCAAGCAGTACCATAATCTGGAGTCTGTTTTTATCCGATTACCATGATTGTGTTACCCTCGAGTACCGAATCCTCCTTCGATACCTCGATGCTCTTGACGGTACCGTCAACGCCGGCGTGAATCTCGTTACCCATCTTCATGGCTTCGAGGATGCACACGACATCGTCGGCTTTAACTTGCTGGCCCACCTTCACAAAGATTTCCTTGATGACGCCGGGCAGCGGGGACTCGATCACATGACCTCCGGCAGCGGCGGGAGCGGCTTTGCGGGCTGCAGGTTTGGGAGCGGCAGCGGGAGCGTCGCTCACGGCAACACGCTTCACGGCGGGAGCGGCCTTGGGCTGCTCGGGCAGCTCAACGTCATAAGCTACACCGTTGACCTGGATGTGGGCGATATTGCCCTCAATGTTATCGACAGCAACATTATACTCGTTGCCATTGATTTTATATTTGTATTCCTTCATTGGAGTGAATGATTTAAATTATTACTAAAAGCTAATTGCTATATGCGAGTAGCTAAAAGAGATTATTTCTTGATAACGGGTAATTCACGCATCAGGCCGGTCTTGGTGGCCCATGTCGAGTTGTCGCGGGGAGCAAGCGTCAAGACGCCGCTCTCGTTGTCGTGGGCATTCAGGTGCTGATACAGCGCGAAGCATATCGCGGCCATCGTCTCGCCGTCGGTGTCACCCGTGGCGGGAACTGCGGCGGCCTGAGCCACGGCGGGAGCAGCCTCGGCTTTGGTCTTGTCCTCGCTCGACAAGTTGCGGCTGGCAAACATGCCAAACAGCTTGAAGAGGATGTAGAGCAGTGCCAGTGCACTGAATACTACAGACATCGCGAGCAATGCAATCCAGTAACCGTGCGGGTCCTTGATATGGAAGGCCTCGATGTTCTCGTTCACCTCGCGGATGTTGTAGTTACCCTTGGTGATTGCGGTCTCGATGGTCTTGCCGTCTTTCACAGTCCACTCGGTCTTGCCGTCGTTAAGAATGCTTGGTAAGCGTCCTTCGGCCTTGATTGCATAGGTCTCACCCGGCTTGAGCGAGGCGGGAATTGTCACGTCATCTACCAGGTCTCCATTCACGTCATACAAGGCGATGTAATTGTCCTTGCCCTCAGTGAAGGTAAAGGGCATGTGGAAGGTGCCTGACTTGGGGTCACCGTCGGCTTCCATGACAAAATGGGCGCGCGGTGCAATCTTGGTGTGACGCTCGTCGCCACGGGGAATCTCATAGATGTCCATGGGCTGAGCCTCACACAGCTCAAGCAGTATCTGGTTGGGCTTTTTCTTGTTGCCCTTGTTCTTGTCGAAGACGCTCTGGATATCATCACGGCTCAGCGTGGTGATGAACATCTTCTCGACGGCAGTGGAGCTGTAGGACGAGTTGTAGAACTCGACCCAGCCGTTGCCGCCCGTGCTGTCCTGCTGCACCATCACCTCGTTGATGCGCACGTTCTTGCGACCTTGTGCAAACGTGGGCAGGGCGAGGATGGCACACAGCAGTATCAATGTCAATATTCTTTTACTCATAACATTATAGTTTTCGGTTTTCAGTTGATAACTTTAACCTCTAACCCTTAAACTTTAACCTTACAGTGGAATATTGCCGTGCTTCTTGGCAGGGTTGGTCAACTTCTTGGTGCGCAGCACTTCCAGGGCGCGGATGACGCGGAAGCGGGTGTTGCGCGGCTCAATCACGTCGTCGATGTAGCCATAGCGGGCAGCATTGTAAGGCGTGCAGAAGAGGTTGTTGTACTCGTCCTCCTTGTCCTGAACGAACTTCTTACCGGCTTCGAGCAACTCCTTAGCCTTGGCTTCGTCGCCAGCTTCCTTGGCCTCTTCGGCCTGAACCTTGAAGTTCTTGCTCTCCTTGGCGTAGAGAATCTCGGCAGCGCCTGCGGCACCCATCACAGCGATCTCGGCGCTGGGCCATGCGTAGTTCAAGTCACCGCGCAGCTGCTTGCAGCTCATCACGATGTGAGAACCGCCGTAGCTCTTGCGCAGGGTAACGGTCACCTTGGGCACGGTAGCCTCGCCATAAGCATAGAGCAACTTGGCACCGTTCATGATCACGGCGTTGTACTCTTGACCAGTACCGGGCAGGAAGCCGGGCACGTCAACGAGGGTTACCAGAGGAATGTTGAAGCTGTCGCAGAAGCGTACGAAGCGGGCACCCTTCTTCGAGGCGTTCACATCAAGCACACCTGCCATGCAGTTGGGCTGGTTGGCAACAACACCCACTGACTGGCCGTTGAAGCGGGCAAAGCCCACAATGATGTTCTTGGCAAAGTCTTTGTGAACCTCCAAGAACTCACCGTTATCGACGATAGCGCTGATAACCTGATACATGTCGTAGGGGTCGTTGGCGCTCTCGGGGATGATGTTGTTCAGGGCATCCTCCACGCGGTCGATGGGGTCGGTGCACTCATGACGCGGAGTCTCTTCCATATTGTTGCTGGGCATGTAGCTCAACAGTTGGCGGATGATGGTGATGGCCTCTTCCTCGGTCTCGGCGGCGAAGTGGGCCACACCGCTCTTGCTGGCGTGTACACCTGCACCACCCAGCTGCTCCTGTGTAACGTTCTCACCAGTCACGGTCTTAACAACCTTGGGACCGGTCAGGAACATGAAGGAGATACCCTTGGCCATGATGATGAAGTCGGTCAGGGCAGGGGAGTAAACGGCACCACCGGCACAGGGACCCAAGATGGCACTGATTTGGGGAATAACGCCCGAGGCGTTGATGTTGCGCTGGAAAATCTCGGCATAGCCGGCGAGAGCGTTCACGCTCTCCTGGATGCGGGCACCGCCCGAGTCATTCAGGCCGACAACAGGGGCACCCTGCTTCATGGCCAGATCCATGACCTTACACATCTTCAGCGCCATTGTCTCGCCCAGCGAGCCGCCAATGACAGTGGCATCCTGTGCAAAGACGTAAACCAGGCGGCCGTCAACGGTACCGAAACCGGTCACAACGCCGTCGCCGTCATAGGTCTTCTTCTCCATGCCGAAGTTGGTGCAGCGGTGCTGAACAAACATGTCCAGTTCCTCAAAGCTGCCCTCGTCAAGGAGCATATTGATGCGCTCACGGGCAGTAAATTTGCCCTTCTCATGCTGCTTGGCAATAGCCTTCTCGCCACCGCCCATGCGTGCTTTCTCGCGACGCTCAATCAGCTCTTGAATTTTTTCTAATTGTTTTCCCATTTCAAACTATGTTGTTTATGTAAAAGTCGCTAATGGATTAAAGTTAGCAGTTACAGCATTTCTTTTTGGGATCCTCGCAAAGCTCTACCAGTGCGCCACTGGTTGACTTGGGGTGCAGGAAAGCGATGTTCAGGCCCTCGGCACCCTTGCGGGGGTGTGCGTCAATGACGCGGCAGCCCTTCTCCTGTACCTCGTCCAGAGCGTTCTGTACACCGTCCTCAACGGCAAATGCAATGTGCTGGATGCCGCCACGGCCACCATTTTTCTCAATGAATTTGCAGATGGCACTCTCGGGGGCGGTACCCTCAAGGAGCTCAATCTTGGTCTGGCCCACCTGGAAGAAGGCGGTCTTCACCTTTTGGTCCTCAACTTCTTCAATTGCAAAGCACTTGAAGCCCAGCATTTTCTCGTAGAAAGGAATAGCCTCCTCGAGCGAGGTAACGGCGATTCCCACGTGTTCGATGTGCGAAATGTTCATAACTTTCTGTTTTTTAGAAGTTTATTAATTGAATTAAATGAAATTTTCAAAATAACTCACAAAATTACAAAATTCTTTAAATATAGTATTCCATTTTTTCCGAAAACAATATGCCGCCATGTCGAAAAATAACATTTTTTTAACTTTAGCGAAATTCCCTCCAACCCGTCCTGGAAACCGAAGCTCTAACGGCGCTGTTGAAAATTAACCCCGGTCTTTAAATGGCATCACTTTTTTATTAGAAAAAAGTGATTGATTTTGCTTAAAAATAGGCGTGAAACTTGTGTGAAAACATTAAACTGATTAACTTTGCAGGTTAAATAATAATTTGCTTTTAATCGGACTGTTCGCGGCACCTGATTAAAAGAGTAACCAAAAAGACAAAGAATTATGAAACATTTCACCAAAACGACTGTCCACCTTCCCCTTATCGCTTTTTTCATCATCAGCATGACGGCTTTGGTAGGATGTGGCGAGAAACCTGTTGCGCCAACGCAGTTGCCGCCTGAGATTCAGACATTTGTACAACAGACGTTCCCCAATCAGGCAATCACTTTTGCCAAAAAGGATCGGGAACTGTTCGGCAGCAAATATGACGTTGTGCTTGCCGACGGTACGCAGATTGATTTCAACAAAGATCACTTCTGGGACAAGGTGGAGAGCCGCATGAATCCTGTGCCTGCCGCATTGATTCCTGCTCCTATCGCCACCTATATAAACACCAATTTCCCGGCGGTGGCCATCGTCAAGATTGACAAGGAGCGCTATGGCTACGAGGTTGAACTGGCCAATGAGCTTGAGCTCAAGTTCAACGAGCAGGGCGCTCTCATGGAGATGGACGACTGATTGGCATGTTTCTTGCACTAAAAAAGATGTTTAACGGTAATTTAATATAAGAATAATGAAAAAGATTAAAGCTGTCCTTTTGTTAGTTGCCATGTTCGCAATGAGCTTCAACGCCAAGGCCGACCATGACCAGGTAATCACGTTTAATCAACTCCCTGATGCGGCCCAGACGCTTCTCAAGCAGTATTTTGCCGACAAGGTTCCCCTGGTGGCAACCGTCGATTGGGATGACTATACGATTGTGTATGACAGTGGTGAGAAAGTGGAGTTTGACAAGCAGGGTAACTGGAAAGAGATTGACTGCCGCACATCGCGTGTGCCCTCGGAATTGATTCCCGAGCAAATCAAGTCACACATCAAGGCCACGTTCCCCGGCACAACCATTATCAAGCTCGACCGCAACCGTCGAGGCTATGAGGTAAAGCTCAACAATGGACTTGAAGTGGAGTATAACCGCTCATTCCAAGTCATTGACATCGACGATTAATAAAAAGAATCAACAATTAATAAGGGGCGAGATTATTTGCCCCTTATTGTTATTAAAACCTCAATAAAATGAATAAGATGTATTTTAAAGTGTTGTCCATTGGAGTAATCCTGTTCACTCTATTCTCCTGTACCGGTAACAACAATTCTGAGCAGCAGCAAGTTGCTGTACCCGCGCAAACTGCTCAAGAACAACCGATGCAAGCTCCTGTCGATAGCATACAGGTCCAAGCCCAAGCCGCTGCACCCGCTGCAAATACCCAGGCTGTGCCTGAAGCCGTGAACGCCTTTGTCAAACAGTATTTCCCCAGTGCCACAATTGCCGGAGTTGAGATAGATAGCGAGCATGGCGGCATGGAATATGATATCTACCTGAGTGACGGTACCGAAATCGACTTCGACGCCAACAACCAGTGGGACAAAGTGGACTGCCACACCAAGGCCGTTCCCGCAGCCCTCGTCCCCCAGGCTATCGCTACCCATGTGAAAAACAACTATCAGAACATGGCCATCACAAAGATCAACAAGGAGTACCATGGCTATGAGATAGAACTCTCTAACGGACTCGATTTGAACTTTGACAAATCTGGCCGTTTCATGGGCATCGACGATTAAAACCATCCAATAGTTAACCACTCTTTTTCATGGCGATAGACATCACGCAACGATACAGGCGTTTCAGGCAGTGGCAGCGAGAACCTTTCAATTATGAGTTGAAAGGCGAGGAGCAGCAACAATGCGCTAACTGCCATCATGAATATACCGGCAACTATTGTCCCTACTGCTCCCAGAAAACCGGGTTAGGGAAAGTGACATGGGCCAGTGTTGCTAAAGGTATATCAATCGTGTGGGGCATGGACAATCGGTCCCTGCTTTACTCGCTGTGGCAACTGCTGCTGCGCCCCGGCTATCTGATCCGCGACTACATCAACGGTGAGCGGCAAGCATCCTTCCCGCCTGTCAAAATGCTGATGCTTGTCGCTATCGTATATGCGCTGATTATTCATTGGACAGGCATTCGCAGAGTTCCTTCAGACCCCGAAAATGATTTTGAATTCATCCGCGAATTCGCCATCTGGTTCAGGAACAACCCCGGGTGGGGACAGTTGGTCAAGTGCTCGTTCTTGATTCTGCCCACTTGGCTGTTTTTCCGCTATTCGCCACACAACTCTCACCACACCCTGCCCATGGGGTTCTACATCCAGGTGTTCATGACCACGCTGGTGCTGATGATCATGATAGTGGCCGAACCGTTTCTCGGCGACCACTTCTATTGGGTGATCCTCTTCTATTATATTGTTGCCTATCACCAACTGTTTGGCTATGGGTGGTGGGGTACCATATGGCGCACAGTATTGACTGGATTCGAAGGATTCTTCCTCCTGATAACGCTCAGCATGCTTGTGGAATCGATATATGGAAAGCCCTTCGTCGATAATTCAATATTGAATTGGTTATTTGTGGCTGTCGTAATTATCGTCAATGTCGTTTTGGTGGTCGTTTGCTACTATATCAGCCGCTTGACCAGACGGAAAGCCGATATGCAAGCCGAGCAGAACCAGCTAGAGCAGCAACACGACGAGTCGCCGGAAGAAAAGCAGCATGAAGAGATGATACTAACCGAAGAGTTACAATTTGATGACTTGCAAGACGAATTGTGGTTGAAAGATGAACCGCAGGATGAAGGTGTGGAAGAAGAATTTCAACTCGACTTCCCACAAATAGAGGAGCCGAAAGAGGAGGAGTCTGAAGACGAAGATCCATAGCATGCTGAACCCGCTAATAATGAGCAAAACGAACCCTAATTCATTGATTATGAGACACAATCATATAGTGTGCATATTATTTGTTGCAGCATTGTTTTGTGCTGCCATGGCACATGCCAATAACAAAGTGACCCCAAGTGCGCGACTGTCATTGCTTCAAAAGCAAGCGGCGAACAGTAGCAAAAAGATAAACGAACAAACTGCCATCAGGTTGGTCGTGGAAGTTGACGCCAATGATGCTGTAGGCACGTTTACCCAAATACGTGAATTAGGTGGCATTGTACAGTCAAGACTCGGTCATCAGGCAGTCATCAGCATCCCGACCGACAAGGTGGAAGCTTTGGCCGATATCGAAGGCATTTTGACGGTGGACGCGCCTCGCAAGGGGGAGTTGAAAACCATTACCACGCGAGAGGAAACCGGCGTGAGCCAGATTGACGGCACCATGCCTGGCACCGATATGGCCTACACCGGGCAGGGAATCACAATCTGTGTGGTCGATGCGGGTTTCGACTTCCAGCATACTGCCTTCAAGGATGCCGACGGCAACACCCGACTGCGTTGCGTATATCTGCCCTACAACAACAGCGGCCACAAATTCGTCGTCGAGGACGAGGAGGCGGGAACGATTGAGTTCCCCGGATCGGTGTTTGACACACCCGAACTGATTGCTACCCTGACCACCGACGAGGAGACGGTACCCCATGGCACCCACACCGTTGGCATTGCTGCCGGCAGCCGTTCGCCGCAGGGATATGGCGGCATGGCTCCCGAAGCCGACCTTGTGCTCGTGTCGATGGCGGGTGAAGATAATGTTGTCGAGATAGCCCTGCAGTTTGCCGCACAATATGCCAGGCAAATAGACGACCCTGTTGTGATAAGCGCCAGCATGAATTCCCAAAAAGGTCCCCACGACGGCACGGGCACCATGCCTCGCTTGGTCAATGAGATTTCCAACTATGCCATTCCCGTGTTCGCGGTAGGCAATGACGGAGTTTCGCCTGTCCACATCTACCATGCATTTGATGAGGAGAACAACAGCATGAAAGCACTGCTCGCGCAACCTATGCCATCTTTAGGCGATGATGACCCAAGATATACGATGGGCTCTCTGGTGTACGGCTATTCACGCAATACGCTACACGAGAACGAAGCGCTGAACATCCAACTGGGCATTGCTGATAAAGATAATGGCAATATCCTGTGGCAATCGGAACCCTGCGCCATCAGCCTCACCGAAGACGGCAGGATTGAAATCACGAGTGACAGCGACGAGGGTCTCGGCCAGTATCTCGACGAGGGCATCGCAGCCATTTACGGCGGTGGCGATGAAGATGGTCAACTCGGATTTTTGGCTGCGGTTCAGGGCATGCTCACGCAAGATGTATACTTCTTCATCTCTCTCTCGTCATCTTCGCCCATCGAGGTGGACATGTGGGAAGCAACCAATGGATTCGCACACAAAGAGATGGAAGGCTTCACCCCTGCTGACAGCGAGTTGTCATGCGGCGACTGGACCTCCACGCCCAATGTCATCAGCGTCGGGAATTATGTGGTGAATACTTCCAGTATTAACTACACTGGTGTGGAATTTGACCTCAGCGAGCTTTACACGAAGTATGACATCGAGGAGACATCCAGTTATGGAATCTCTCTCAACGGCGTGGCCCAACCTGTCGTGGCTGCTCCAGGCACCAATGTCGTGTCATCCTTCAACCATTACTCTTGCTTTTTGGAAATTGCCGAGTCGATGCAGTGGCAGGGATACCCCTATGCAAGCATGGGCGGTACCTCCATGTCCTGTCCCGCAGTGAGCGGCATCATCGCCCTGTGGCTGCAGGCCGACCCCACACTGACGCTTGATGACATCAAGGAAATCCTGGCCCATACCAGTCGCAACGACGAGTTCACAACCGCCAATCCCATTCGCTGGGGCTACGGCAAGATTGACGCTGCTGCCGGTATCGCATACATCAATGGAACGACCTCCATCGCCGATGTCACTGTCGAGGAACTTCAGCCGCTAGGTAACGATCTATGGTATGACATCACCGGTCGCACCTACCGCAGCCAGCCCACCGCTCCAGGCATCTACATCCACGCCGGTAAGAAATACATCATCCGTTAAGGATATAGAACGCATCTCAGTGCCGTGAATCCTATCGCGGCACTTTCGTTTTTTGTTGCCTATCTGGCCCTCAAAACCAAGAGCATAGCTTTCGAAAAGGAAGGCTACTCAGCTCGGTGTATTGTCGTGGGAGCTAAAAACCATTTTTTGCAACAAAAAAATGGGTTTTCTGCTTGTGATTCAGGATTTTTTTGTACCTTTGCAGTCGCGCTTTTCGGGAACGAGTCCGAAAAGGCTGTTTAACTAACTTATTATTAACAATTTAAATGAGCGAAGAATTAAAAAATTCTCCAATCGCCGATTTCGATTGGGACGCCTATGAAAGAGGCGAAACCAAAAGAGACAAATCTTTTGAAGAACTGGAAAAAACCTATGACAAGTCCCTGAATGCTTTTCAGGAGGACGAAGTGACCGAAGGTACTGTCATCTCGATTAACAAGCGCGAGGTGGTAGTTAACATCGGTGCAAAGTCTGACGGCATCATTCCTGTTAGCGAATTCCGTTACAACCCCGACCTCAAGGTGGGCGACACTGTTGAAGTGTATGTCGAGAACCGTGAGGACAAGAAAGGTCAGCTCGTGCTGTCGCACCGCAAGGCTCGTCAGGCCAAGAGCTGGGATCGCGTTAACGAAGCGCTTGACAACAACGAGATCATCAAGGGTTACATCAAGTGCCGCACCAAGGGTGGTATGATCGTCGATGTATTTGGCATCGAGGCCTTCCTGCCCGGTTCGCAGATTGATGTTCGCCCCATCCGCAACTACGATGATTACGTTGACAAGACCATGGAGTTCAAGATTGTGAAGATCAATCAGGACTACCGCAATGTTGTTGTTTCGCACAAGGCACTCATCGAGGCCGAGCTCGAACAGCAGAAGAAAGAGATCATGTCAAAGCTCGAGAAGGGTCAGGTACTCGAGGGTACCGTCAAGAACATCACCAACTACGGTGTGTTCATCGACCTGGGTGGCGTGGATGGTCTGATCCACATCACCGACCTGTCATGGGGCCGTGTAAACAACCCCGCCGACATCGTCGAGCCTGAGCAGAAGCTCAACGTCGTTATCCTCGACTTCAACGAGGAGAAGAACCGCATCGCTTTGGGTCTCAAGCAGCTCCAGCCGCATCCCTGGGATGCTCTGGATCCCGACCTCAAGGTGGGCGACCACATTAAGGGTAAGGTTGTCGTTATGTACGACTACGGTGCATTCGTCGAGGTGGCTCCCGGTGTTGAGGGCCTGATCCACGTGAGTGAGATGAGCTGGTCACAGCGTCTGCGCCCCGCACAGGACTTCATGAAGGTCGGTGACGAGGTCGAGGCCGTTATCCTGGCTCTGGACCGCGAGGACCGCAAGATGTCGCTCGGCGTTAAGCAACTTACCAACGATCCTTGGGACACCATCGAGGAGAAGTACCCCGTTGGCAGCAAGCACACCGCCAAGGTGCGCAACTTCACCAACTTCGGTATCTTCGTTGAGATGGAAGAGGGCGTAGAGGGCCTGATTCACATCAGCGACCTGTCCTGGACCAAGAAGATCAAACACCCCAGCGAGTTCACCAAGGTTGACGCTCCCATCGACGTTGTCGTTCTTGACATCGACAAGGAGAACCGTCGCCTGAGCCTCGGCCACAAGCAGCTCGAGGAGAATCCCTGGGAAACCTACGAGACCATCTTCACCAAGGGTAGTGTACACGAGGGTACCATCAGCGAGCTCACCGAGCGCGGTGGTCAAATCCGTCTCGATCCTTACGGAGTTGAAGGATTTGCTACTCCCAAGCACCTCGTGAAGGAAGACGGTACTACCGCCAAGCAGGGTGAGACCTTGATGTTCAAGGTGATTGACTTCAACAAGGACAGCAAGCACATCATTCTGTCGCACAGCCGTATCTTCGAGGATGAGCAGCGCAACGAGGCTCGCAAGGCTCGCCGTCAGGCTGCCGCCAGCAAGCCCGCTGCCGAGGCCGCTCCCGCCGCTCCCCAGGTCGAGAAGACCACTCTGGGTGACGTGACCGATCTGGCCGCTCTCAAGGCTCAGCTCGAGAAGAGCGAGGGTAAGGCTGCCCCCAAGAAGGCTGCTAAGGCCCCCAAGGCTGAAGAGGCTCCCAAAGCCGAGGAAGAGCCCAAGGTTGAAGCTCCTGTAGAGGAAGCTCCCGCCGTTGAAGAGGCTCCCAAGGCCGAGGATACCCCCCAGACCGAGGAGTAATCCCTACCGGGAAGTATAACATCTCGTTATAACTGATATGCGCTGGCTCCCTGCTGCTGGGAGCCGGCGCTTTTATTGTGATTTTGAATAAATATTTGCCGAAATATTTCTTTAATCAAAATAATTCAACTAATTTTGTTCCCCGAAAACCGTACATAAATCTATAACAATAATAACTAATTCATTTACAACGTGAAAATACTTTCTATCAACGACCTGAACAGTCTCAGGAAACGCGCGCAGCAGGCTCTTGAACTGCGCGAGGACCGTCCTGATGACAAGTCAGACCAGTGTTGCGGACTTGCCACTGGTGCCAACCACTTGCAGTTGTTGGTGTGCGGTGGCACGGGCTGCAAAGCCTCTTACAGTCACAAAATCGTCGACAACCTCAATGCCTGCATCAAGGAGAACGGCATTGCCGACAAGGTGGAAGTGATTACCACCGGTTGCTTCGGCTTCTGCGAGAAGGGCCCCATCGTGAAGGTGATTCCCGACAACACCTTCTACACACAGGTGAAGCCCGAGGATGCTGAAGAAATCATCAAGGAGCACATCATCGGCGGACGTCGCGTGGAGCGCTTGCTCTATCTCGACCCCAAGACCCAGAAGCACGTCAGTGACAGCAAGCACATGGACTTCTACCGCAAGCAGATGCGCATTGCCTTGCGTAACTGCGGTCTGATTGACCCCGAGAACATCGAGGAGTACATCGCTCGTGACGGCTATCAGGGAATTGCCAACGCCCTGTTGAACCAGACTCCCGAAGAGGTGATTGAAATCATCAAGGCTTCGGGCCTGCGCGGACGTGGTGGCGCTGGTTTCCCCACTGGCATGAAGTGGAGTTTTGCTCGCGGTTATGAAGCCGACGAGAAGTATGTGGTCTGCAACGCCGACGAGGGCGACCCCGGTGCGTTCATGGACCGCTCAATCATGGAAGGTGACCCCAACTCGGTCATCGAGGCGATGACCGTTTGCGGTTACTGCATCAACTCACACAAGGGTCTCATCTACATCCGTGCCGAGTATCCTCTCGCCGTTAACCGTCTGAAGATCGCTATCCAGCAGGCTCGTGAATACGGCTTGCTGGGCAAGAACATCCTGGGCACCGATTTCGACTTCGATATTGAAATCCGCTACGGTGCAGGCGCATTCGTCTGCGGTGAGGAGACCGCACTTATCCACTCTATGGAGGGTAAGCGTGGTGAGCCCTCATTGAAGCCGCCGTTCCCCGCCGAGGCCGGTTATAACATGAAGCCCACCAACGTGAACAACGTTGAGACGCTGGCCAACGTTCCTGTCATCTTGACCAAGGGCGCTGACTGGTTCGCCTCGATCGGCACCGATAAGAGCAAGGGTACCAAGGTGTTTGCACTTGCCGGTAAAATCAATAATGTGGGCCTCATCGAGGTTCCCATGGGTACCACCCTGCGCGAGATCATTTACGAGATTGGCGGCGGCGTGAAGAACGATAAGAAGTTCAAGGCCGTACAGACTGGTGGCCCCTCGGGCGGTTGCTTGACCGAGAAGCACCTCGATACCCCCATTGACTATGAGCACCTCGCAGCTTCGGGCTCGATGATGGGCTCTGGCGGTATGATCGTCATGGACGAGGACGACTGTATGGTCAGTGTGGCCAAGTTCTACCTCGAGTTCACCTGTGACGAGAGCTGCGGTAAGTGTACGCCCTGCCGCATCGGCAACAAGCGTCTGTTGGAGATTCTTACCCGCATCACCGAGGGTAAGGGTACAATGGAAGACCTCGAAACCCTCAAGACCTTGAGCGAGACCATCAAGGACACCGCCCTGTGCGGTCTGGGTCAGACTTCTCCCAATCCTGTGTTATCGACCATCAACAACTTCTGGGACGAGTATGTGGAGCACGTGAAACAGCACGTCTGCCGCGCTAAGCAGTGCAAGGCCCTCGTGACCTACAGTGTTGATCCTACCAAGTGTATAGGCTGTGGCGCATGCAAGCGCAAATGTCCTACCGAATCCATTATGGGCGATGTTCGCAAGCCTCACATTATTAATCCCTACAAGTGCATCCGCTGTGGCATCTGCAAGTCTAACTGCCGCTTCAATGCCATCTCAATTTACTAAATCGATAGCATCATGGAAGAAAAGAAAATGATCACCCTGACGATTGATAAACACGAGGTAACGGTACCCGAGGGGACGATGTTGCTTGATGCCGCCAAGACGGTGGGTATCAGCATCCCCACGCTCTGCCACATCAACCTTGAGGGCACCTGTGTGCACAATATGCCCGCATCGTGCCGCATTTGCGTGGTGGAGGTCGAAGGACGCCGCAACCTGGCTGCTGCCTGCGCCACACGTGTGACCCCCGGTATGGTGGTGCACACCAACAGCGCACGCGTTATTCGCGCCCGCAAGACCGTTGCCGAGCTCATGCTCAGCGACCATCCCAACGATTGCCTCACCTGTCCCAAGTGCAGCGACTGTGAGCTGCAGCGACTGGTACTGCGTTTCAACATCCGCACGATGCCTTATAACTATGGTGAGCAGAGCGAGCGCAAGCAGGAGCTCACTCCCGCCATCTCGCGCAACATGGAGAAATGCGTTTACTGCCGCCGTTGCGAGAGTGTCTGCAACAACGTGCAGTCGGTGGGCGTTCTCAGCGCTATTCGCCGTGGTTTCAATACCACCATCGCGCCCACGTTCGACAAGATGTTCACCGACACCAACTGTACCTATTGCGGTCAGTGCGTCGCAGTTTGTCCCACCGGAGCACTCACCGAGCATGATTATACCAACCAGCTCCTTGAGGACCTCAACAATCCCGATAAGGTGGTGATTGCTCAGCCTGCTCCCGCCGTGCGCTTCGCCTTGGGCGAGGAATTCGGCATGAAGCCCGGTACCAGTGTGACCGGCAAGATGGCTACCGCATTGCGCGACCTCGGCTTTGACTACGCGTTCGATACCGACTTTGGTGCCGACCTCACCATTATGGAGGAGGGTGCCGAAATCCTGCAGCGTCTCAACAAGTTCCTTGCAGGCGATAAGGATGTAAAACTGCCCATCATGACGTCGTGCTGCCCCGCTTGGGTGAACTTCTACGAGCATGAGTTCCCCGATCTGCTCGACTATCCCTCATCGGCTAAGTCTCCCGCCCAGATGTTTGGCGCCATTGCCAAGACCTACTGGGCCGACAAGATGGGTATCCCCCGCGACAAACTCGTGGTTGTTTCCATCATGCCTTGCTTGGCCAAGAAGTATGAGTGCGGACGTGACGAGTTCAAGGTCGATGGCAATCCCGATGTTGACTACAGCATCTCGACCCGTGAGCTGGGACGACTCATCAAGCGTTCCAACATCGACTTTGTCAACCTCCCCGACAGCGACTTTGACTCGCCCATGGGCGAATCAACAGGTGCTGCCGCCATCTTCGGAATCACCGGTGGTGTGATGGAGGCTGCTCTGCGTACCGTTTATGAGGTACACACCGGCAAGACTCTGCCTCACCTCGAGTTCAATGACGTGCGTGGCTTCGAGGGCATCAAGGAGGCCACTATCGACCTCAACGGCTTTGAGTTGAAGGTCTGCGTGGCCCACACCCTGAGCAATGCCCGCAAGGTGATGGACAAGCTGCGTGCCGGCGAACTCAACTACCATGTGGTTGAGGTGATGGCATGCCCCGGCGGATGTATCGGCGGTGCTGGCCAGCCCTACCACCACGGCAACGTGGAGATCCTCAAGGCACGTGCTGCTGCCGTTTACCGCGAGGACGAGGGCAAGGCCCTGCGCAAGAGCCACGAGAACCCCGACATCCAGAAGCTCTACAAGGAGTTCTTGGGTGAGCCCCTTAGTGAGAAGGCACATCACCTGCTTCACACGCACTATTTTGATAAGTCTATTCACTAATCTCGAATCATAACAACAATAAAGATATGAAGAAACAAGAAATCAAACTGGCGTGTACTGTTGTTCAACAGGTAGAGGAAATCTGCGACAAGCACGGCAATAAGCCCGGTGAACTCATCAACGTGCTCCACGAGTGCCAGCATCTGCATGGCTATCTCCCCGAGGAGATGCAGGCAATCATTGCCCGCAAACTGGGTGTGCCCGCATCCAAGGTCTATGGTGTCGTGACGTTCTACTCATTCTTCACCATGTCGCCCAAGGGCAAGCATCCCATTTCAGTTTGTCTGGGTACTGCATGCTACGTGCGCGGTTCCGAGTTGTTGCTTGAGGAAATCAAGCGTGTCTTGAACATCGAGGTGGGCGAGACGACCCCCGACGGCAAGTTCTCACTCGACTGTCTGCGTTGCGTGGGTGCCTGTGGACTTGCTCCCGTTGTCATGATTGGCGAGCATGTCTATGGACGACTCGATGTCAAGGACGTTCGCAAGATTCTCGACGATATCGCTGCCGAAGACTGATCCCAATTTTAAACATCACTATTTTTCAAGAGCAGGATGCCATCCTCACGTGGAGGCATCCTGCTCTTCATTTATCAATCACCGAAATCCGTGAGATAAGGTGTGTTGGCTGTAAAAATGTAAAAAATTTGGACACTTATGGGCAAAAAGTCTGGCTATTATCCATTTTTATGAATAATCGCTTGTTTCTCTTGGCGATAGTCCATAATTTTGTCGCAAACTATTAATCGGAATATTATGAAGAAGATTCTTTTGATACTGGCTATTGCATTGCCTTTCGTCTTCATTTCATGTAAGGATGATAAAGACGAGCCAACAACACCCGATAATCACGAATATGTTGACCTGGGCCTGCCCAGCGGCACGCTGTGGGCGACGTGCAACGTCGGTGCCAACAGTCCCGAGGAGTACGGTGACCACTTCGCTTGGGGCGAGACCGAACCCAAGGAAAGCTATGACTGTACCAACTACAAGTGGGCCTATTGGGAACGCGTTGCCATTAGCGATCATTATTATCAGGTGAATGTAACGTGGTACAAGTACTATTTCAAGGATTGGATTGATAATGCTTATGTCGAGGGTGATGGCAAGCCAGAGCTGGACCCGGAAGACGATGCCGCATACGTGAACTGGGGCCCTAAGTGGCGCATGCCGTCGTTGGAACAGTTGCAAGAGCTGCTGGAATACTGCAGCTGGAAATGGACTCAACGAAACGGCGTGAATGGCAATTTGGTCACGGGTCCCAACGGGAAAACCATTTTCTTGCCAGCCGCGGGCGGCCGCTCCGAAAAACAATTATATTTTGATGGTGACGACGCCTACTACTGGACACGCACGCTCTGCAACCCCGACAAACTCACAATTGAAGTGGCCGATCAGGAAATGGCTTATATCCTGCACTTTAGTTCGTCCGAATGGGATGTCTGGTACGATATTCGGTACGATGGTTGCACTGTGCGTGCTGTGCGAGCCTCGAAGAAATAGAATTGATGTCGTTTAAAAAGCATACGCGGTTGATTTACCACAAAGGTAAATCAACCGCTATTATTTAATATCCTATGTTTTTTAGCTTTAAAAGGGTAGGGATACTTTATCGAGGATTCCCTTGATGTGGGCAATGGTGATGCCGTAGTTGGTCATCGGTACGCCATGGGCACGGCATTGTTCCAAACGCGAGAGCATGAAGCGGCGGTTAAACATACATCCACCGCAGTGGATGACGAGGTCATAGCCTTTCAAGTCCTCAGGAAAATCTTTTCCGGCCACAATGTCGATTTGCAGCCCTTCTCCCATACGCTGGCGCAGCAGGCGCGGGATTTTCACCCGGCCGATGTCCTCGGCCAGCGGGGCATGTGTGCACGCTTCGGCAATCAACACGCGTGATTGCTCCGTGAGCGTGTTAATTGCCTTGGCACTCTCGACAAAGTAGTTGATGTCGCCCTTGTGCGCTGCCATGAGTACCGAGAACGACGTGAGCCTGCTCTCGGCGGGCTTTTTCTGCTCTACGATGTCAAACACCTGTGAGTCGGTGATAATCAGTTGTGGAGGCTCATGCAGGGACGCCAACGCTCGGTCGATGTCTTGGGTGGTACAGCACACGGCGATGCAGCCTTTGTCCATCAGGTCGCGCAGGGTCTGCACCTGTGGCAGGATAAGTCTGCCCTTGGGGGCTTGCGGATCCTGAGGCATGACCAGCAGCACGGTGTCGCCCGCATTGGCCAGGTTGCCCGTGAGCGATTGCTTTTCGTGGTCGGGCATCAGTTTGGCCAACGTCTGCCGAAGCGAGTCCAGACCTGTGCCTTGCAGGGCACTCACGGCAATGACTTCACAGCCCAGCCTTTTGGCTATGTCGTTGAGTAGGGTAGAGGGCTTATCCTCAAACAGGTCCGTCTTGTTAAGCACGGTGACGTATGGCACATCGGCCTGTTTCAACAGGCCTGCCCATGCCGCCTCATCATCGAGTGAGGTGCCGTCGGTAACAAGTATGGCGATATCGGTCTGCTTGATAACCTCACGGGTGCGCTCGGTACGCAGGTCTCCCACTTTTCCCGAATCGTCAAAGCCGGCTGTGTCTATCAGCACGCACGGCCCTAACGGCAAGATTTCCATCGATTTAATGACCGGGTCGGTGGTTGTGCCCGGCACATCGCTTACCAAGGCAATCTGCTGCCCCGTCAGCGCGTTGATGAGCGACGACTTGCCCACGTTGCGCCGTCCAAACAACGCAATGTGCAACCGCTCACTCTGCGGGGTCCGATTAAAAATGTTTTCTCTCTCAGCCATCAAATATTATTATCTTGGATATCTGCCTCAACGGGCGTATACTCCACATCCTTTAGTTTGAGACCAGGGTTTTTCTCGAGCACTTCTCTCGCTCTGACCCAAATTGGGTTACCTTGAAGGTCTTCCATCACGACAACGCCGTCATGCAATGCTTCTTCGGTAATCATGTCAAGCACAGCCTGATTGCAGCACTCAATGAATTGCCTGTCAAACTCGCTATTATAAATGACTTCGTTATCCATTATCAATGATTGATCAAATAAATCGCAGGTATCACCTTTTTGCCCTTTTGCAATAATGATATAAGAGCAATTCTCATATTTATATATACACCATTGATCTACAATGGGCATAAAGATTTCCTTGAGGTTCTTTAAACCTCGGTAGTATCTTCGAATGATTACGTCGTCTGGAACATAATGCCCTCCGTTCTTTACACGATGGGCTACTCGGCGGATGGCCATATGCGGGGAAGGCAAGAAGAAAAAAACTAATTCTACTCTATAGCCTTTAGCTTGGGCTTGTAATACCAAGTTACGGTAAGCACGAGTAGATAGGGTGGTCTCGATAGCAAAAGTCTCATCTTGCCTTAGCAAGTCCTGAATGCGCTCCAGCATCAAACGGCCAGCTTGAAAAGCAACGCTTTGGGGGTCTAACGGAGACAAACCATAGGCTATCTCATCGGCGTTTACCCATTGGCGGCAATTCAGAATAGAAGGCAGGAAACGCTTTGAAGCAGTAGTTTTACCTGCCCCATTACAGCCTGCAATAATATATAACCTCTTTTCAGCCATCAAATTCGTGTAAATTCGTAGTTAAAAAGAATCAGAAGTGGAAGTCGCGCTGGCCTTCGGCGATCTCTTGTACGTGCCGTGTGGCGATTTCGCGAACGCGCTCGTTGGATATCTTGGCCAACTCTTGTTGGATGAGGGCATTACCCTTGGCACGAGTATCGTCGCTGGCAAAGTCCATCATGTATTCCTTGAGCGTCATTAGTGCATTAGGCGTGCAGATGTCGCCAATCTTACCGGCCTTGACAAGTTCCATGAAGCGGTCACCGGTGCGGCCCGAGCGGTAGCAGGCGGTGCAGAAGCTTGGAATGTAACCGATACTCAGCAGCCAGTTGATGACCTCGTCGAGCGTGCGCGTGTCACTAACGTCAAACTGTGCCGTCTCGTCATGGCGTTCCACTGTAGTGTAGCCGCCGACGCTGGTGCGGCTGCCGCCGCTGATCTGTGACACACCCAGGTCAAGCACCTTAGAACGAACGCTTTGGCTCTCGCGTGTCGAGATAATCATGCCGGTATAAGGCACAGCCAAACGTATAACGGCGATGATGCGGCAGAAGATGTCATCGGGCAGCACGTCGGGGAACTCGTCGAGCGAGATGTCCTCAGCGGGACAGATGCGCGGCACACTGATGGTGTGCGGTCCAACGCCAAAACGCGCCTCAAGGTGCTCGGCATGCATCAGCAGACCTACAAAGTCATAGCGATAGGTCGTCAAGCCGTAGAGCACACCAATGCCCACGTCGTCACAACCTCCCAGTTGGGCGCGGTCCATCGCCTCGGTATGATAGCAGTAGTTGCTCTTGGGGCCCGTGGGATGCAACGCCTCGTAGTTCTTGCGGTTATAGGTTTCCTGGAACAGGATATAGGTGCCGATGCCCGCGGCTTTGAGTTTCTCGTAGGCCTCGACCTCGGTGGCTGCGATGTTCACGTTCACACGGCGAATCTCGCCGTTTCCCACCTTGGTATCATAGACGGTATGGATACATTCCAGAATATACTCCAGCGGGTTCATCACGGGATGCTCGCCGGCCTCCAGAGCCAAACGCTTGTGACCCATTTTTACCAATGCCTCGACCTCGGCACGCACCTCATCCTGCGACAGCTTCTTGCGGGGGATGGTTTTGTTCTTGGCGTGGTAGGGGCAATAAACGCATCCGTTGATGCAATAGTTAGATAAATACAGCGGAGCGAACATCACGATGCGGTTGCCGTAGAAACGCTTTTTTACCTCGCGTGCCAGCTGTTCATAACGCTCAATCAGGTCAGGCTGGTCGCAGTCGAGCAGTACGGCTGCCTCGCGATGTGTAAGCCCCTTGCACTTGGAGGCTTTTTCGATGATTTCTTCTATCAGAGCACGGTTGCTCTTGTTCTTCTCAGCGTAGGCTAAGGTTTCCAGTATTTCACTGTCGTCGATAAACTCATCGGCATGGTTTGATTTGACGTTATACATAATAATATGATAGTAGTTTTTAGTTTTTAAATGATATTGTTTTTAATGAATTAGAAATTTAAATATTCACTTTAATATTGGTATTATAAACATCTGTTAAGAAGATTGTTCGAGATATTGATGATAAATGCGGTTTTCCTTTTCGGCGGTAGCATCCCAACTGATTTCGGACGGCAGTTTTTGTTCGATGTCACTCTGCAATAATTCGGCAGCCCGAGTCGAGAATCTGTCCACGAAATTGTCACCCAGTTCAATCGCATTTTCGCGGCCTACAGCCTCGGCAGTCCCGACGACATTGGTGGCCACCACTCGTGCCCCGCACGAGAGTGCTTCAGTTGCCACTAAAGGCAGCCCCTCGAGGTTGCTCGGCAATACCAGTAGGTCCACGCAGTTAAGCAATCCGGGAATGTCCTCATGAGGCACGCTGCCCATGAAATGGCACCTGATGCCGCTCTCCTTCATCTTATACATTGTCTCGTTGAGCTGGGTGCCGTCGCCGATGGCCCAGAACTGCAGGCCCTTGCCGTATTTGCGCTGGATATCACCGTAAATCTCGGGCAGGAGCGTGACATTTTTCACGGGCTCGAAACGTCCTAAATAGGCCACCACCTTATCATCGTCACGAATGTTGTGTCGTTTACGAAGTACAGCACGCTTCTCGTCGCTGAAGCGTTCGAATACATCGCTCACGCCGTTGAGCAGCACTTCGGCGGGAAAACCGTCGGTCAATTCGGCGTGAGCCTTGTCCAGCAGGCCTTTACTAACAAAGAAGTTACAGTCTGCATTATTCAGCAGTTCGATGGTCATTTCCTTGACAACCTCGTCGCGGTGAGGGTCGGTGTGGATGCTGCTACCGTGCCAGGTAATGAAACAGGGTATGTGCAGCTTCTTTCCTGCAAACACGGCGGCATGGCCCGCAATACGGTCATGGGCGGTCACAAGGTCGTGCCCACGCATCTCCCATCCCAAGCGGTATAGTCGGCGCAACAGTGCTTTCGGCCGTTTGTGAAATATGCGGTGCCGCACGACATCGCTCCAGCGGCGACGGAACCACGTAATGTGGACTTTCACGCCGTCGGCGATAATATCGTCAGGGCGGTAATCGACTTTGTTGCTGTGGCGCAGGCGGCGCATCAGCCAACCGTCATAGATCTGCAGCATGTGAACGTCAATCTTGTAGTCGGCGATTTGCTGCAAATGCTTCACCCTGTTGATGACGGCGTTGAACATGCCGTGCTGCCTGTTGATGTCACCTTCAAAGATTACAGCTATCTGTTTCATCGTGGATAATTGTTTTTAGGAATAGCAAAATTACACACTTTTCCCCACTTATGCAATCTGGCAACAATTTTTGTCAGGTAAAAGCAAAAAAAAGAGGTCAAGCACACGGCTTAACCTCCTGTTTAGTAGCGGGAGCCAGACTCGAACTGACGACCTTTGGGTTATGAGCCCAACGAGCTGCCACTGCTCCATCCCGCAATTTGCGACTGCAAAATTAATGCTTTTTCGCCGACTGACAAGTATGATTGAGCAAAAAAATGTGCTTTTTAACATATTTTTACCGAAAACGGTAGTGTTTTGCAGCAAAAAACACCCGTTGCGGGGCTCCATAATAGGATAAAACCGCAACGGGCGTCGATGTCGAAAAACTTAATAAATAGCTTTTTACAGGCCGAGTCCTTTGAAGAAGTCGTTGCCCTTGTTGTCAACAAGGATGAAGGCGGGGAAGTCCACGACGCGGATTTTCCATACAGCCTCCATACCCAGCTCGGGATACTCGACACACTCAATGCTCTTGATGCTCTCCTGTGACAGGATAGCGGCGGGACCACCGATGCTGCCCAGGTAGAAGCCGCCATGCTTCTTGCAGGCATCGGTCACTTCCTGGCTGCGGTTGCCCTTGGCAATCATCACCATGCTGCCGCCCAAGCTCTGGAACAGGTCAACATAGGGATCCATGCGGTTTGCAGTCGTCGGGCCCATCGAGCCACATGGCATGCCTTGCGGGGTCTTGGCGGGACCGGCATACAGTACGGGGTGGTTCTTTATGTATTCGGGAATGCCCTCGCCGCGGTCGTAGCGCTCTTTCCACTTGGCGTGGGCGATGTCGCGGCCCACAATGATGGTTCCGCTCAGCGAAACGCGGGTCGATACGGGATACTTGTCAAGGATAGCGAGCGTTTCGCTCATGGGACGGTCAAGGTCAATCTCGATGCCGTCGCCTTCACCGGCCTGACGCAGTTCCTCGGGGATGAGTTCGGTGGGCTTGTCGTCGAGTTTCTCAATCCACACGCCGTCACGGTTGATCTTGGCCTTGATGTTGCGGTCGGCACTGCAGCTCACGCCCAGTCCGATGGGGCAGGAGGCTCCGTGGCGCGGCAGACGTACGATACGCACGTCATGAGCCATATATTTGCCGCCGAACTGGGCACCCAGTCCGATTTTGTAAGCCTCTTCCAGAACTTGCTTCTCCAATTCCACGTCGCGGAAGGCGCGTCCTGTCTCGTCGCCCGTAGTGGGCAGATTGTCATAGTAGTGGGTCGAAGCAAGCTTGACGGTGAGCAGGTTCTTCTCGGCACTGGTACCTCCGATGACAAAGGCGATGTGATAGGGCGGGCAGGCTGCCGTGCCCAGTGTGCGCATCTTCTCAACCAGGAAAGGCACGAGCGTGCCGGGGTTGAGGACGGCCTTGGTCATCTGGTACAGATAGGTCTTGTTGGCGCTGCCGCCACCCTTGGTGACGCACAGGAAACGGTATTCCATGCCTTCGGCGCACTCCAGGTCAATCTGGGCGGGCAGGTTGCAGCGGGTGTTCACCTCCTCATACATGCTCAGGGGTGCGTTCTGCGAGTAGCGCAGATTCTCCTGGGTATAGGTGTTGTACACGCCACGGGCAAGAGCCTCTTCGTCGCAGAAGCCGGTCCACACCTGCTGGCCCTTCTCGCCGTGGATGATGGCGGTGCCGGTGTCCTGGCAAAGGGGCAGCTGGCCCTTGGCGGCGACCTCGGCATTGCGCAGGAACGTCAGAGCTACATACTTGTCATTGTCACTGGCATCGGGGTCGCGCAGAATCTTGGCAACCTGCTCGTTGTGGGAGCGGCGCAGCAGGAAGTTTACATCACGAAAGGCCTGCTGGGCGAGCATTGTCAGCGCCTCGGGCTCGATCTTCAGGATGGGTTTGCCTTCAAATTCGCCCACCGAAACGTAGTCACTTGTCAGTTTGTAGTATTCGGTGTCATCATTGCCCAACTGGAACATCGGGGCATAGCGGAATTCAGGGTTGTTTGCCATAATTTTGATTGATTGTTATTGGGTTGATAAATTGTATTTACGTTTTTTATGTTGGTGCAAAATTAATCTTTTTTCCTCAAATCTCAAAGCCCAGGCGCTTGAAGTCGTCAGGCAGGGGAGCGGTGACGTCGATTTCATTGCCGCTCACAGGGTGGGTGAAACGTATGCGGTGAGCCTGCAGCGAGATCCCGCCGTCGGGGTTGCTGCGAGGTGCGCCATATTTCAGGTCGCCTTTAATGGGACAGCCGATGGCCGACAGCTGGGCCCTGATTTGGTGCTTGCGCCCGGTGATTAGGTCGATTTCCAACAGCCAGTAACGCTGACTGGCGGCAATGACACGGTAATTAAGCACCGCCTTTTGATGCCCTTCGCGAGGCACGATACTCACACGCGTCTTGTTGCCCTGCTCAACGCTCTTTAAGTAGTGCGTTAGCGTGTCCTCGTCTTTGGGGGGCTGGTTGCCGACAACAGCCCAATACGTCTTGTGGACTTCACCCTTGCGGAACAGCTCGTTCATGCGTGTCAGCCCTTTGCTTGTCTTTGCCATGACGACGAGCCCGCAAGTGGGGCGGTCGATACGGTGAGTGACTCCCAGGAACACGTTGCCGGGCTTGTCATATTTCTCTTTGATCCACGCCTTCACCGTGTCGATGAGCGTAGGGTCACCTGTGCGGTCTCCCTGCACCAGCTCGCCTGCGCGCTTGTTGACGATGATGATATGATTGTCCTCGTAAACTACTTCCATGTCGTGCTAGGTGCCGCCCTGTTGTGGGAGCGGCAGTGCAAAGTTAATGACTTTCCTGCAAATATCGTCACTCCTGCAGCGAAAAAGTGCCGAAAAAACATCCGTCCAAACGCATCCCGACGAGGGCTCTGATAATAGTTTTTAAGTTGCTTTTTGTTTGCCATGTTTTGCGTGTCTAAATATCGATAAAAGTCTGAAAGACAAAGATTTGCGGAAATAATAGTTAATTTGCTGATTATCAGCTAGTTAGTAAAAACGCGATAGCAAAATGATAAAAAAGTGAAAAAAAATATAAACAAAGTCACATTATATTAAAAAAAAGACTTATCTTTGCGAGCCTGTCTTTTATTGATGTGGTGTTAAGAAACGAGAAACTGTAGATAACCAATCCGTTGTATGGATAGTTCTCATATTTGAAGCAGCCTGTGACATCTGCCATTTAGGGGCTGTGTGGTTTTTTGAGTTTTTGAAGCCGAACATGATGGAAAGATAGGAGCACCTTACCACAAGTAAACTTATAAAACATTAATAATTTATTAAACTAAAATTTATGAGTCTTAAACATTTTCTACTGTTGCTCGTTATGGCATTTGCCACACTCGGCGTATCTGCGCAGGTGAGTGGTACAGTGTTTGACGAGAACGATGAACCTGTCATTGGAGCCTCAGTCGTTCAACAAAGCAACCCCAAGAACGGCGTGGCGACCGATTTTGACGGTCATTTTACTTTGAATGTGCCTGCCGGCACAAAAATTAAAGTCAGCTATGTGGGCTACGAGGATGCCATTGTCAGCGCTAAGGCTGGCATGAAGATCGTCATGAAGCCCAAAGGCGAAATTCTTTCGGAAGTGGTTGTAACCGGTTATCAAAAGGTCGATAAACGACTCTTCACCGGTGCTACCCAGAGCGTCGACGCCGAGAAGACAAAACTCTCGGGTGTTGCCGACGTCAGCCGTGGTCTTGAAGGCCGCGTCTCGGGTGTGCAGGTGCAGAACGTTTCCGGTACCTTCGGTACAGCCCCGAAGATCCGCGTGCGTGGTGCTACCTCTATCTACGGTAGCTCCAAGCCTCTGTGGGTTGTGGATGGTGTAGTCCTGGAGGACAACGTGGACATTAGTGCTGACGACCTCTCGTCGGGTGATGCCAACACGCTGATTGCATCGGCTGTTGCTGGTCTGAACGCCGACGATATTGAGAGCTTCCAGATTCTGAAGGACGGTTCGGCTACCTCAATTTATGGTGCCAAGGCTAACGCCGGTGTGATCGTTATCACGACCAAGACCGGTCGCAAGGGTACGAGCTCAATCAACTATACTGGTGAGTTCACCTATCGCTTGAAGCCCAACTACCGTGACTTCAATATCTGTAACTCTCAAGAGCAGATGAGTATCTTGCGCGAGATGGAGCAGAAGGGTTGGCTCGAGTATGCTAACCTGGTGAACAGCACCACTTCGGGTATCTATGGTCAGATGTACACCCTCATGGATACCTACGATCCCGCAACCGGTCAATATGCTCTGCCCAACACCCAGAACGCCCGCAACCAATACTTGCGTGAGGCTGAGATGCGTAACACTAACTGGTTCGACCTGTTGTTCAACAACAACATCATGCAGAACCACTCTGTCAGCATTTCGGGTGGTACCGAGAAGGGCTCCTTCTACACTTCGGCATCTGTAATGACCGACCCGGGATGGTACAAGAGCAGCCGCGTTGAGCGTTACACCTTTAACGCAAACGCCATCTATAACCTGACGGATCACATCCGCATCAAAATTTTGAACAGCGACAGTTTCCGTGACCAAAAGGCTCCCGGTACTCTTAGCCAGAACGTCGACGTTGTGAACGGTGAAGTAAGGCGTGACTTTGATATCAACCCCTACAGCTTCGCTTTGAACACTGCCCGTACCGTTGACCCCACTCAGCGTTATGTCCGCAACTACACAACGTTTAATATCTTTGACGAGTTGGAGAGCAACTACATCGACCTGAACGTGACCGACCTTAAGTTCCAGGGTGAGTTGAATATCAAGCCCATCATCAAACAGGATCAGTCACTCGAGTTCAACCTCTTGGGTTCAATGCGTGTTGCAACCACCGAGCAGAACCACTATGTGCTCGATAACAGTAACCAGGCAATGGCCTATCGCGCTGGTATCGACCCCGAGAACGCTATCATCCGTTCGTCTAACTCTTACCTCTACACCGACCCCGATGTTGCCAACGCCTTGCCCGAGACCGTTCTTGACAAGGGTGGTATGTTGTTCTACAACAAGAACCACAACAAGACCTTCACGTTCCGTGCTTCAGGTCAGTATATGAAGGACTTCAACAACGGCAACCACATCATCAACCTGTTTGCCGGTATGGAGGCTATCCGTTTCGATCGCTTCAGTGAGGCGTTCGACGCTTGGGGCATCGTTTATGCCAATGGTAACCTGCCGTTCACCAATTACAAACTCTTCAAGCAGATGCAGGAGGAGAACGGTTCATACTTCAGCGTTGGTGAATATCACCGTCGTGACATGGCCTACTTCGCTAACCTCAACTATGCGTTGCTGGGCCGCTACATCTTGAATGGAACGCTGCGTTATGAGGGCTCCAACCAGATGGGCCGCACCTCGCAGAGTCGCTGGCTCCCCACCTGGAACGTATCGGCTGCTTGGAATATCTATGACGAGCCGTTCTTCCAGAACTGGGCAATCAGCAAGAAGACACTTACCTATGCCAAGTTGCGTCTGAGCTATTCGCTGACCGCCGAGAGTGGTCCTACCAGCGTGGCTAACGCCGAGGCATTGTACTATCCCACTCGTCCCTGGCGCCAGGAGATCAGCACCTACGAGATGGCTCTCCAGCTGTCTGGTCTTGGCAACAGCGAGTTGACTTATGAGAAGAAGCATGAGTTCGACCTTGGTGTTGACCTCGGTTTCCTCTACAACCGTATCAACTTGGTATTTGACTGGTACTTCCGCAACAACTTCGACCTGATTGGTCTTATCCGTACCCAGGGTGTCGGTGGTGACACCAACAAGTATGGTAACGTTGCCGAGATGAAGTCACACGGTATTGAGTTTACCCTCTCGTCACGCAACATCGAGCCCTCACGTGCTGGCGGCTTCGCTTGGAGCACCGACTGGACATTCTCGTATGCTGTGACCGAGATTACCAAGCTGCAGTCTCGTTCACGCGTTATCGACCTCGTGACCGGTAATGGTTTCCCCTTGCAGGGTTATCCTCACCGTGCCATCTTCTCGATTCCCTACGCTGGTCTTGATGAGCATGGTCTGCCTCTGGTTTACGATGAGACGGGTGCCATCTCCAACACCGGTTTGAACTTCCAGGAGTTTGAGAACCTGGGCTTCCTCAAGTATGAGGGACCGGTTGACCCGACTATCACTGGTGGTTTTGGTAACAACTTTGACTGGAAGGGCTTCCACCTGAACGTGTTCATGACTTACTCGTTCGGTAACAAGCTTCGCCTCGATCCTACTTTCTCATACGGCTATAGTGACCTCACCTCGTTCACCAAGGACTTCAAGAACCGTTGGGTATTGCCCGGTGATGAGGCCGTGACCGACATTCCCGCGATTGCATCGCGCCGTCAGGTTTACTCAAACAACTATCTGGGTATGGCTTACAATGCTTACAACTACAGCACTGTTCGCATCGCCGATGGTGGTTTCATTCGCCTGAAAGAGGTTGCATTGACCTATGATATCCCCAAGACGTTGATTTCACGCCTTCGTCTGACCACAGCTTCTGTGAAGCTCGCTGCGACCAACATCTGTCTGCTCTATGCCGACAAGAAACTCAATGGTCAGGATCCCGAGTTCTTCAACAGTG
Organism: Muribaculaceae bacterium; assembly: GCA_017427945.1. Classification (GTDB taxonomy): domain Bacteria; phylum Bacteroidota; class Bacteroidia; order Bacteroidales; family Muribaculaceae; genus Sodaliphilus. The sequence continues at coordinate 27,962 of JAFRRT010000001.1, forward strand.
GTGGTGTTGCATCGCCCAACCCCAAGCAGTTCACTTTGACCCTGCGTCTGGGCATGTAATTGTTGTTCGACATGATTACACATTATTAAATATATAGAAGATTATGAAACTACGTTATAAAATTTTCTTTATTGCATTAGCGCTTATCGGACTGAGCTCCTGTAAGGACTTCCTTGAGAAGGTGCCCGATACCCGTGTTTATCTGGTGAACCTTGACCAGCTTGAGCAGCTGCTCGTTACTGGTTACACCTTGAACAACTATGCGTTGGTGGGTGAGATGTCAAGTGACAATGTCGTGGACAACAACTCACCGAGTGATGAAGGTGTGCGTTATCACCTGAGCTCCTATGACCAGTTCGATGAGCAGGTTTATGCTTGGGAGGACGTGGATCTCGATATCAGCGACAGCGACTCACCCTCTGGTGTGTGGAGCGGTTGCTATGCCGCCATTGCTGCTGCCAATGCCGTACTCGAGAAACTCGATGAGTTTGAAGAGGCCGGCGAGATTGAAGGTGAAGCTCTCACCGCTAATGACCGTGCCCGCATGGATGCCATCAGGGGTGAGGCCTACATGATTCGTGCCTATCACCACTACATCCTGGCGCAGATTTTCTGCATGCCTTACCGTGGTCCGGAAATCAGCAAGACCCTTCCCGGTATTCCTTATGCAACCAAGCCTGAGACAGAGCTTGACCCGAAGTATGACCGTGGTACCCTGCAGGAGACCTATGACAAGATCGAGGCCGACCTGCTCCTGGGTTTGAAGTATGTCACTGAGGATTTCTATGAGGTACCCAAGTACCACTTCAATATTGCATCTTCTAACGCCTTTGCTGCACGTTTCTACACCGTGAAGCGTGAGTATGACAAGGTGGTTGAGTATGCAACCGCTGCATTCAAGGGCAATGACCCCAGCACCATGCGTAACGACTTCTGGGATCAGACCGATTTCTACTACTACAGCGATATCGCTCGCTACTACAGCAGTATTGAGCGTCCCGGTAACTTCATGATGATTGGTACCTACAGCACTTGGGACCGTCGTTTCTATGGCTACCGCTTCTCTTGCAACCGTGATGCCCTGCGTGGCTCTATCCAGGGTCCTGGCCCGTCATGGAAGAACTGCATCTGGTCTTACCGCAATGGTAAGGACAAAATCTCCTTCGCTATGATGCCTTGCTACCAGTACTTCTGTGCAAGTGCAGGTTTGGAATATGGCGCATTCTTCGTGGGTAACTGCTTCGAACAGTTTGAGTACACCGATAAGGTGGCTGGTATTGGTTATGTTCACATGGTACGTCCCGAGTTCACCAGTCAGGAGACCATTCTGCTCCGTGCCGAGGCTAACATCTTCCTGGGCAATCTCGAGGCAGCTTTCGAGGACCTGTACCTGTGGAACCATGAGCACTTGCTGCTTGATGAGTCCCGCAATTACCAGATGACCGAGCTTTCTGAAGATCAGATCTTGAGCTTCTACAGCTATTATGACGACCCCAACCGCAAAGATCCGGGCTTCGGTATTGTTAAGAAGTTCCACATCGATGAGGTTTGCCCGAGTGACAAGTATCATCTCACACAGGAGATCGAGCCTTACATGCAGTGCATCCAGCACTTCCGTCGCATCCAGATGATTCACCTGGGTAACCGTTGGTTCGATATCAAGCGTTATGGCTTCACCATCACCCACAAGATGGGCATCAGTGATGTTTATACCCTTGATGTGCTTGACCCGCGCTACGCTATCCAGATTCCGAACGAGGTAGTAGGTGCAGGTTTGGATCCCAACCCCCGTGCGACTGTAAAGCCCGAGAACAGCCTTGTTGTGAACAAGGACGCCTATGTTCGTTACAACTAATAATGAAAAAAACGTCATGAAAAAGATTAAATATTATATTTCAGCGTTACTGCTTGTGGCTGTTACCGCCATGTCGCTCTCTTCATGCAGTGAGGAAAAATTGGGTGACACCATCTTCCCTGATGTTGATGAGTCGCTTGACCCCACATCCTATTCATATCAGCTTGACAAATTCCTCAGGACCAATTACCTGGAGAAATACAATCTGACGTTCCTGTACAAGATGCCGGACATCAGCACCAACATGAACTACAATCTGGTTCCTGCAACTTATTCCAACTCAGTTGACTTGGCAGTTCTTTGCAAGCATTTGTGGTTCGATGTTTATGACGAGGTTGCAGGTGAGGAATTCCTCAAGACCTACGGACCCCGCATCATCCTGTTGATTGGTTCACCCGCTATCAACCCCACATCGGGTAGTGAGACCGTTGGTCTTGCCGAGGGTGGTATCAAGATTTCGTTGTTCAAGGTGAATTCCATGAACATCAATGACTTCAACACGATGAACGAACTTTATTTCCATACGATGCACCACGAGTTCGCTCACATCCTGCATCAGACCAAGACCTATCCTTCAGAGTTTAACACCATCTCGGTTGGTCGCTATGATGTCAACAACTGGCAGTATCGTGGCAACGAGGTGAACTCATTGGGATTTGTTACCAGCTATGCATCGAGTGAGTATCGTGAGGACTTCGCCGAGACCATCGCTTGCTTCATCGTTTACACCGACACTCAGTGGAACAGGATGATGGAGCTTGCATCGCGTGGTTGGGCAACCGCCGCCAGTGATGATGACCTGGATGCCGTATATTACAGCTTCTACTATTATCCCAATAATGACGCCGAGCAGGATCTCGTTTATGCCGAGGAACGCTATGTTGTTACTGTAACCGATGAGGATGGTACCGTCCACAAGTATTATCGCAATGATCGTGATAAAGACGGTAACCGCATCGTTGTCTATGATGTAGAGGACAAGGACGGCATCGATGGATCTGAGGCTATCCTCCAGAAAGTGCAGATCGCTCGTGAGTGGTTCCGCACTGCATGGAATGTTGACCTTGATGCATTGCGTGAAGAGGTACAGACTCGTCAGGCATCTTATGACATCAACACTCTGCGCAAGTGGGTCTATGACCTTCAATAATGTTTCACCTTTAATACGATGAAAATAAAATGAAGAAGTTTTTAAATATTTCATTGTTGACGCTTGTGGCAATTTCATCACTGTCGTTGGTGTCTTGCAAGAATGAGGTTGACAATATCTTTGATGAAGATGCCATTGCACGTCTGGATAAGGCTAAAGCGGAGTATTCTGATATTCTTACCAGCAACGGCGGCAAGTGGCAGTTGGAGTATTTCGCCAACTCTAATGAGCAGGGTTACATTTACCTGATGACGTTCTCTCCTGACGGTTCTGTGACCATTTCGGGTAACAATAAGTGGATCAATTATGTTCAGACTGGTTCGAACAATGCTCCCGCTTATGGTAGCGAAGTGTCGATGTGGGAAGTTATTGCCGATAATGGCCCCGTGTTGACCTTCAACACCTACAACAGGTATTTCCACTTGTTTGCTGATCCTTATGATATCCCCAGTGTCGGTGGTGCTACTTCCGATGACGATGTCAATGAGAACGGTTATGGTCATGAGGGCGACTATGAGTTTGACATCATGAAGTATTCAGGTGACACCCTATATCTCACTGGTAAGAAGTACAACCTGAACATGATTATGACGCGTGTGCCCGCTTCGGTTGACGATGAGGTTTACATGAGTGAGGTAGTGGCTATGGCCGACTCGTTCTTCAATGCCAAGGTGCCTCATGTTTACATCAACCTGCCTAACGGTGTACGTTGGATTGTAAAGAACGGCTCGACCAGTATCTTGAAGATGTTCCGTGAGGATGCCGACGAGATCTCGACTGCCGAGACTCATAACGTCATCATCACCCATGACGGTCTGTCCTTCATGAATCCGTTAACCATCGACGGTTTTACGATTCAGAACTTCATCCGTCAGTCTGATGGCTCGTTGCTTTGTCGCGATGACATGCAGACGACAATGACCGCCGATCCGTTGTCAACGATGATAACCAACACCAATTTGATTTGGCAGTCTAAACTGACTCAAGGCTCTCTTGTAGGAGGTCGATATGATGAGTTGATTGGACAGCTCGCCAGCGAGTTGAAGGCCTACAATAAATCGACGCTCAACTTTGCGCAGATTGCCTATGACGCAGCATTGTCCTGCTATGTGCTCTCGTTTAATGTGAAGAAGGGTACCGTTAAGTACAATCCTTCCTTCTATTTTACGATGACTCCTTCAGGTGACAATCAGGTGAAGTTGTCGTTTGCTGCCGAGGGTGACACCTATGGCGAGCGCTATGCAACCAACTGTCCTGCAATGCGTACCTTTGTCAATTCCTTGGGATCAACAACGATTGACTTGAGCGCTAATTCACTGCTGGCTCCGGTGAACATGAAGTTTGCCGAGAACGGCAATGCCAACAACTTCGTGATCTGGAGTCTCCAGTAATATGTAACTTCCTGCCGAGGGCATTGCTCCAGCTTTTAGAGCAATGCCCCGGCTAAAATAGAAATACATTTTTTATTAACATAATAATCATTATTTATGAAAAAGTTCTTACTTTTAGCTGCAGCTGCACTTATGGTGTCGACTGCTGGCGCACAACTCAAGACTGCCGTGCCTCAGAGCAAGGCTATGAATGCAAAGGCAAAGATTACTGCACTCAAGAATCATGCCCACGCACAGAAGTTGAACATCTCTGAGATCTCTACGATGAAGGAGATGAAGACTGATGTTGCCGCTGCCAAGAGTGTGGCTCCCCGTGCCCCCAAGAAAGCTGGTTATTTGGAGCCGTTCTACAAACGTCCTGCCGGTATGTATTTCTCACCGTTCATCGCTGTTGACGGTTCAGGTTTCTATTCCTATGGCACTTATGCCTTCATGATGATGAAGCCTTTCGCCGATTACACCTTCGCCGGTGTTGCTGAAGGTGAAGACGAGAACACCAACTATGCATGGGACGTTTGGATCAGGGGTGACTACTATGCTGTGGACGATGTTCAGGGTGTAACATTCAATTCCTATTTTGCTGCTGATGATGTTCCCATCTTCTATGCTATTGACGGTGATCCCAGCGACCCCAATGCAGGATGGTTTGAATATCAGATCAAGAACTATGACAATGAGGAAGGTTTGAGTGGTGCTATCACTACCAATAGCGAGACTCCTGCTATCCTTCTCAGCATTCCTTACTCTGAGATGTACGAGGAAGGCGTTGAGTTCATGTACTCAAGTAAGACAATGGTTGATGGTGGCCGCAATTGCAATTTTGCCGGTTCTATCTCCAGGTACTATGGTGCTGAGCCTTGGGGCAATAACGAGTATGGCTGGTGGTTCGGTAAGAACGCTTCTCACATCGACGGTCTTGCACAGGCCTTCGAGAAGCCTTCACACCCCTATATGCTCAAGAACGTTTACCTCCAGGCCTATGGCGTAGAGTGCAATGCTCCTGTCAAGATGACCTGTAAGGTTTACAAGCTGGATGCAATTCCCGAGTATATCGACGAGAAGAACGGTGTGAGCCTGCCCATCGAGCCCGGTGAACTCATTGTTACCGGTGAAGGCATGGTAACTCCCACTACCGAGGAGGACAAGAACGGTTTGATCACCTTCACCCTGTTCGGTCAGGACGAGGACGACCCCGAGTTGGTTTATGAGTACACTCCCACCATCGATTATCCCATCCTTATCTGTATCGAGGGTTATAACGATGAGGGTATGGAAGACCTCGTGAACTTCAGCGCATTCGTATCACTTGATGACGCTGTCGATGAGGGTTATGGCGAGTTGGCATATCTCAAGACTCCGTATTACGAGGATGTTATCACCGAGGAAGGTGACACCGTTAGCCAGCCCACCGGTGAATATTACTGGCATGGTCTGAACAACTTCTTCAGCGGCGGTACTCTGGAAATGAAGACAGGTTTGACCATCTTCATCGGTACTGAGAATCCCTTCATCACCTTCAACTATGGTCTTGAGGACGGTGAGTACACCTTCCCTGACGAGGGTGGCGAGATGGTGAAGTACTTAGAGTACGAAGACACCACTGTTGTTTGCAACGGTATCGAATTCTTCAGCTACACTCCCAGCGAGGACGGAGATTGGACCCTCAGTTGGAATGGCAGCGATGAGCTTCCTGAGTGGCTCAACATCGAGCTCGCTGATGGTGAGGAAGACGGTGAATTCTCAGGCCTTGTATATGCTACTGTAACTGCCGATCCTCTTCCCGCAGGTGTGGATTATCGTGAGGCTGTGATCCGCTTTGAGATTCCCGGTGACTACTTGGATTACACGTTTATGCAGGGTGAAAAGCCCGACTTCATTAAGGGTGACGTAAACGGTGACGGTGAGGTTAACATCGCCGACATCAATGCTCTGATTGATGCTATCCTGGGTGGCAACGTAAGTGATGAAACCCGTCAGCGTGCCGATGTAAACGGCGACGGTGAGATCAATATTGCCGATATCAACTCAGTAATTGACATCATCCTCAGCTGATGAACCTGATAGATTGATAATTACAGTTTCTTAACATATCATCTATTACCTGAAGAGACGGGATGCCTGATAGAAGGCCTCCCGTCTCGCTTTTTTGTGATAAATAATTCTTGTTTTGTGTAGAAGTGTCAGCCTTTGATTTTGCTGAAGTGCCAGATTACAGCACCGTGGGGCTCAACTTGCACTTCAAAGGAAGCATCCTTGCCATTAAAAATTGTCTGACCGTTTTCTCCGGTTAATAGTTCTTTGCAGGTATAGTTCCCGTTTGTGAGATGTGCACATTCAAAGGCATGGCTTGGCAAGCGAATCGCTGAGCTAATTGTTGTGTCGCCAAAGTTGACGACAATAAGCGTCATTTGCCCGTCATAATGCCTGAGGTATGCGTACTGTCGCCATGTGTCAAGTGTGTCTTGGTTGACATACATTAGGTCAAAAAATGCCCCGTTGGCAAGTGTGGGTTGTGTGACCGCCAACCGCATGATGCGCCGATAGGCTGTCCGCAGTTTGCGCTCGCGTGTTGTGGGCTTGCCTTGATGCCAGCGACGCAGCGAGGGAACGCTCCAATAGTCGAAGATTGTTGTTCTGCCATCCATGCCACTGAAACCCTCGGCATCTGCAGCCGGCTCTCCTAACTCTTGCCCTGCATAAAGCAGGAATGGGCATGTTGATATCGTGGCACTTACCACCAGTGCAGGCAAAGCCTTGAACGGGTTGCCAAGGAACTGTTGTGATGCAATGCGCTGCTCGTCGTGGTTCTCAAGGAAGTTCAGCATGTGTTCACCTATGCCCTCTACCGTTTGCCAGCAGCGTGTGATGTCGCTTGCGGGAGCTTCACCGCGTAGGATGGCGCGTAGGGTATCATAGAGAGTTACCTTGTCATAGAGATAGTCAAAGCCGCCATCGAAGATGTAGCTACGGTAAAGACCCACGTCATAGATTTCGGCAATGAAGATAATATGTGGATTGGTTTCTTTTATCTTAGCAATCGCCCAGTGCCAAAAGGCTACGGGAACCATGTGTGCCATATCGCAGCGGAAACCGTCCACGCCCTTTGATGCCCAAAACTCAAGTATTGCCAGCATCTTGTGCCATGTAGATGGGATAGGGGAGAAATGGGTGCTACCGTCACGCGGGTCAACACCATAGTTGAGTTTTACCGTCTCATACCAGTCATTACGGCTTGGTGTGGCAGTGAAGCAATCGTTACCGGTGGCGCGAGCAGGAAACTCATGGTAAGCGTTTTCACCAAGTCCTAAGTTGACGTCATGGGGCCGGAACTCCTGCCCGTTGATGTAATAGAAGTTGTTTTGAGGATCAAAGTCCAGCATGGGATTGTCTCCTTGGCCTAAATCCTCTACCCCCGTCGGCTTCACGTCGCTGGCATATTCACGTGCCACATGATTAGGCACAAAATCAATAATGACCTTGAGCCCAGCATGGTGTGTGCGATTCACAAGTTCCTCAAACTCGGTCATGCGTTTCTTGGGGTGGGTTGCCATATCGGGGCATACGTCATAGTAGTCGCGAATGGCATAAGGGGAACCGGCTTTTCCCTTTACCACAGCCGGGTGGCATGTTGCGATGCCCTGCCTTGAATAGTCTGTGGTAGTGGCATGCTCAATGATGCCGGTGTACCACACATGTGTCGCCCCCAGTGACTTAATGGAGCGCAGTCGCGCCTCGTCAATATCGTTGAATTTTCCGCAGCCGTTCTGCGCAATCGTACCGTTGGGAATACAATGCCCATTGATATTGGTGAACCAGCGGGGCATCAATTGATATATAATCGCCTTTTTATTCTCTTTCATGCCACAAATGTACAAAAAATGGGGAAAATTTGTGTAATTTTGTGAGGCAAAATCAATAATTCAGCGAGCTATGATTTCATTTGAAAGTGATTATGACAACGGTTGTCATGAGCTGATTCTCAAGCGATTGTTGGAGACCAATGATGAACGTGCGACAGGCTATGGTCTGGATGGCTACTGTGAGGCGGCAAAGGTGAAAATACGTGAGGCCTGCGGCAAGCCTGAGGCCGATGTGTTTTTCTTGGTAGGCGGCACACAGACTAATGCTACCGTCATCGATGCGATGCTACAGGGTTATCAGGGTGTGCTGTCAGTCGAGACAGGTCACATCAACGTCCACGAGTCCGGTGCCATTGAGTTCGGAGGGCACAAGGTGCTTAACTTGCCATCACATGATGGTAAAATGGCACCTAATGACTTGGCTAAATGGTTAAAGGATTTCTATGACGATCCGACCTATGATCACATGGTGTTCCCTGGGATGGTATATATTACATTCGCTACCGAGATGGGAACCATTTATTCTCATGCTGAACTGAAGGCTATTAGCGGCATCTGCAAGGACTATAAATTGCCCTTGTTCATCGATGGCGCGCGATTGGGCTATGGGTTGATGGCAAAGGGCTGCGATGTGACTTTGCCGCAGTTGGCTGATTTGTGTGACGTGTTCTATATCGGAGGAACAAAATGTGGCGCCTATTGTGGTGAGGCTGTGGTATTTCCCAAAGGCAATGCACCGGCACACTTCTTTACCATTGTTAAGCAACACGGCGCACTCATGGCAAAAGGACGGCTGCTGGGCATCCAGTTCGACACGCTCATGAAGGATGGTCTCTATTTTAAGCTCGCAGGGCATGCCGTTCAGCAAGCGATGCGTCTGCGTGATGCCTTTGTTGTCAAGGGCTACGAGATGTATTCTGACTCTCCTACCAACCAGCAGTTTGTCTTGCTGGACAAAGCGACAATTGATCGACTGGCAAAAGATTTCGTCTTTGAGCAGTGGTTCCCCGTCGGTGATAAGATAAATTGCCGCTTTGTGACGAGTTGGGCTACACGTTCTCAGGATGTCGATGCGCTTATTGCTGCGTTGTGACGACGTTTGGTGAAAAACAATTTCTTTATTTTGTGGGCATGGTATCCCAAGTTTTATGTAATTTTGCAGTTCAAATATTCAGGTAAAATAAATAATAAGGTAAAAAACAATCATGGGAAAGAAAGCATTATTGATGATCCTTGACGGTTGGGGAGAAGGCCCCAAGGGTCACAGCAACGCGATTTACAGTACACCGACACCATATCTCGATTTTCTGCGCTCGGCATATCCTCACAGCACGCTTAGGGCTTGTGGCGAGGACGTCGGTCTGCCCGACGGGCAGATGGGCAACAGTGAGGTAGGACACCTTAACATTGGTGGTGGACGCGTCGTATATCAGGACTTGGTGAAAATCAACAAGAGCATCAAGAATCGTTCCATTTTGTCTAATCCTGAGATTATGAGTGCTTACAGTTTTGCTAAGGAGAACGGCAAGGCACTTCACATCATGGGATTGACCAGCACGGGAGGCGTTCACAGCTCGATGGGCCACTTGATGGCATTATGTGATATAGCCAAGGAATATGGCTTGGAAAAGGTGTTTGTGCACTGTTTTATGGATGGCCGTGATACCGACCCTGAAAGCGGAAAAGGCTTTGTGGCACAGGTTGTTGAACACTGTGAGAAGAGTGCCGGCAATGTTGCTACTGTTATCGGCCGCTATTATGCCATGGACCGCAACAACAACTGGGACCGCATCAAGGTTGCCTATGACATGTTGACGCAAGGCATCGGCAAGAAGAGTGATGACATGGTTCGTGCAATCCAGGAGTCTTATGACGAGGGCGTGACCGACGAATTCATTAAACCCATTGTGAATTCAACTGTTGACGGTCGCATTCAGGAGGGTGATGTCGTAATCTTCTTTAACTTCCGCAACGACCGTGCTAAACAGATTACAATCGCCTTGACTCAAGAGGATAAGCCTGATTTCGGCATGAATGTTGTGAATGGACTGCAATACTACTGCATGACTCCATATGACCCCACATTCAAGGGACTGCATGTGCTGTTCCCCAAGGAGAACATCACCAATACCTTGTCGCAGTACTTGTCGGAACAGGGTAAGAAGCAGCTTCACATTGCCGAGACCGAGAAGTATGCCCATGTGACGTTCTTCTTCAGCGGCGGCAGGGAAGAACCCTTCGAGAATGAGGACCGCATATTGGTTCCGTCGCCCGATGTGGCTACCTATGACCTGAAACCCGAGATGAGTGCCTATGAAGTGCGTGACAAGCTGGTGGCTGCCATTCGTGAAGGAAAGTATGACTTTATCGTGGTCAATTATGCCAATGGTGATATGGTGGGACATACTGGTGTGTATGGCGCCATCACACAGGCAGTTAAGGCTGTTGACCGCTGCGTTCATGATACTGTTGAGGCCGCCCGTTCAATGGACTATGAAGTGATTATCATTGCTGATCATGGCAATGCTGACCATGCCATTAATGTTGATGGGACACCCAATACGGCACATTCGCTTAATCCCGTGCCAATCATTTATGTGACCGAGAATCCTGAACTGATTATCAATTCGGGTCGCCTTGCCGATGTCGCGCCGAGCCTCCTTCAAATTATGGATTTACCACAACCCAAGGAGATGACGGGACAAGGACTTATTGATGTCACCAAATAATAGGAGGTATAGAAAAACAAAATCGGTTTGAACCACATTGTGGGCCAAACCGATTTTTTGTTATAGCATGTTTTATGTTCAATTAGATGTCAAGATCAAGTCAATCAGACTAGTGACATCAGCAATTGATATTTCGCCGTCACCGTTCACGTCGGATGCTTCTAAAACGAATGATTCGCCGCCATTCCCGGATAATAAATAGTCGATGAGAGTAGTCAGGTCGGCAATAGTTATTCTGCCGTCACCATTGACATCGCCTGTAATAATTTTGGCATGCTCCAATACGAGTTGCATGCCTGCCATAGCATCAATCTTGCCGTTTGGACCAAAGCGGATGCGATTGCCACCGAGGGTATAGTGGTCTTTGATGGCTGTTTGAGCCATAATGCTTTTTGCCTCCGAAACACTTAAATTAGGCTTTGCCTGTAACCACAGAGCTATGATGCCTGCAACGGTTGGAGCAGCCATTGATGTTCCGCTCATCACACCCCAGTAACTGCCATCGTCAGATTTCATGACTGTATTGATGTGTCTATTGGCAAAATAGGAATAACGGCTGCCTGCTGCAACAACATTGAATCCTGGAGCACAAATAGTAGGTAACTCGTAACCAGTAGGTCCGACGCCTGCAGCCTGATAGCTTGAGAATGAACAAATGTCACCGATGGTCACTGTACGGTCTTCGATGATTGTGTTCCTGTAAAGTGAGAAGTAACTGTTGCGCGCGACAAAGGCTCCTGCCGAAATAATGGAATCACCTATGGCATAGCTGCCTATTGAACAAGAGTCGCTGACCGCTGAATAAAAATTATTAACTACATTACCAACGTATGTCTTAATTGGTGATTTGTATGTTCCAAATCCCGATTTAGTGACATAAGTCCATGCATCAATCTCACATGGTGTGTTGTTTCTCGGGCAAATGCTGATTCCTATTGCGTAGCGGCTTTTCTTGATGTCGTTTACCGTAGAATAACTCTTGGTGAGGAGGTTATATGCCTCAATCTCTATGCCATACTTTAGCCCATCAGAAGACGTTTTTAATAATGCCTTAATATACCCTGTAGTGTCAACAGATGGATCAAAGGTATAATAATTACCGAATTCTGATACATCGATTTGTTTACTTCCAGCTAATTGTGCGGATTGCCATACGATAGTGTTGCTTTTTTTATCCAGTACGTGGATTCGATAGTATAAGCCAGTATTGTTCTTCCTCATCCACGTTTCGGAATAATGACCACCATAGTAATAGGTTGAATCTTCATTCTTGGAATTGTAGGAATACAGTAGTAGATTCAGTGGATCGGAGTTTTTTGCCAATTTGTGGGAATAAAATGGTTTGTTGCCGTTGTTTCCCGCCGAAATCACGAAAATGCGTCCCGCTCCGACGATTTGTGAAATGGCCTTTGTAAGGTAATCTTTTCCATCATGTTGTCCATTGCCGGTACTCACGCTGACGCTAATTACACAAGGCTTTCCTACACTGTCGGCATAACTGTCAATATATCTGACGCAATTGGCCACCTCGATAAGAGACATTCCGCCATCAAGAACTCTGACTGCGCACAAAACAATATCTGCTTTTGGGGCCATGCCTCCATATCCATTAACATGTGTGCCGGCAGCAATACTGGTCGTATGTGTGCCATGGGTGCCTCCATTCACATCAGTAGTCAAGGAGTAAATCTCATTTCCCATGAAGACGGATCCAGGCATTCTAACAGTTTTATTGTAGCGAGCAGGATGCCCTGAATTATCGTGGGTGTTGTATACCCTGACAATGCGGTTCTTTGTCGCATCGTTTTCCTGCATGAAGGCTCTGTGCTGGAAGTCAAAACCGGTATCGATGACACCAACAATAACACCGCTGCCGTCATAGTCCTGTGGCAAGCCGTAGTCAAATCCATTCAATACTTGCCCGACATGGGTGACTCTCATTGTTGTGTCGGTGCACACGTCAACCTTGCGACTGATTTCGACATCGGTAACACCTCTCATCAATGAAATGTCACATAATTTGTCCACTGGAATCTGGGCTGTGACAAAGCCATCAAAAATGCTATTGACGATGACGCCTTCATTCTGTAGTACTGGTACCATACTTTCATTGCTGATAGCGATGAAGGCATCAACCATTTCTTGACCATCAATTATTCTTGCGGGGATATATCGAGTAGGAATCTGTGACACAGACTGTTTGGACCTAAGACGCTCGGCTCGAGCATGCTCATCCATGAATTGCACTACCGAAAACGGCAATAAACTTTGTCCCCAAGAGACACTGAATGACAACAGCAACAGCAATGTCCAGATAGTCTTTTTTCCCATTAGCCTTGATTTGTGGGTTTAAATAATAAAATGTTTTGTTATATGTCTCGGATCAGATTATTCCAAGCATCATGTCAATCAATGTTGTGACATCACCGATTGAGAAACTGCCGTTTTGATTTGTGTCAAGAACGCGTTCATCGGCTGGCGGTGCTTCTAAACCTAATAATACATCAATCATTAAGGAAACATCTCCGATTGATAAAACACCATCTCCATTAACATCACCCAAGAGGAAGTCATCACCCATCTGATTCAACAGATAGTTTACTCCAGCAAGGGCATCAATTTTGCCGTTGGGACCAAAATGGGCCGATTGTGTGAAATTGTCCCTAATAGCGGTCTGTGCAATGATGTTTTTGATTTCACTCGGAGACAAATCGGGCTTAATCTGTAGCCATTGCGCAATAATGCCTGCCACGGTGGGCGCAGACATAGAAGTTCCTGTCATTTCTCCCCATAAACAACGGTTGGGGCCAATCATGACTAGATGGGGATTGGTCATAGGGTTGAGTATCCTAAAGTACGAGAAGCGGCTTCCTGCAGCTATGACAGTGACGCCAGGAGCGCATACCGTTGGCAATGCTTTACCTGTAGGACCGCAACCTTGGGATTGATAGCTCGAGTTAGAGTAAATGTTACCGACAATAATATTTGGCTCAATCACGATTGAATCTCTGGTATAAGAATAGTGACTGTTGCGAGCTGCGTAATTGCCTGCCGAAATGATGGAATCATTGACTGCATAAGTGTTGATGGAGCATTCGTCACTGGGTAAGCAGTAGAAGTTATCAACCCTTGTTAAAGAATCGTCTTCAGAAACAAAGACGGGTAGGGTGTCATTGCAGAAGTAGATAGTGCTCGCGGTCATCCACGAGTCAACATAGCAACTGTCGCGTTTTCCTGGATAAATAGTGAACCCGATTGAGTAGCGGCTATGATAACAGCCGATGCTATCTACGGTATATGAATTCGAACGTAGGTTGTATAGATATGCACGAATTCCGTACTTGTTTGGCTTGACGCTATAACTCATATATGCCTCCATGTAGCCAATGCTGTCGGTGGCTTGATTGGGCCTATAGTAATCCGAAAAAGCATCTGTGTAAATTTTTGCTTCAAGGTCGTAAATATCAGATTTCCATACAATCTGCCTGGTTTGTTTATCTAAGATGTGGAATTGGAAATATGGACGAACTCCTGGGGTCCTCACCCAAGTTTCAAACGACATTGAGGGATAGAAGAAAGTGTAATCATCTGGGAAATAATTCTTGTACTGCAACAACTCTAAATTCATTGGAGCCGTCTTAGTGGATGGACCATTAGCATATCTTCCGTGCCCATAGAAAAATCCTGCGCAATTCCCGGCCGATATGACAAAAATGCGACCAGGGCCAACCTGCTCAGCTATAGCACGTGACAAGTAATCAGTTCCGTCATGAATGCCATAGTAGAGGCTTGTGCTGACGCTGATGACACAGGGCTTATCAACGCTGTCGGCGTAGGCATAGATGTATTTGATACAGTTTGCAATCTCGGTTTCTGAAATACCGGAGTTCAATGTCTTTGATGCACATAACACAATGTCGGCGCCAGGGGCCATTCCTCCGTAGCCGTTCACGTGCATACCTGCGGCAATACTTGCAGTGTGGGTGCCGTGAGTGCCATCGCTGTCTGTGGTTAATGTATCGATTTGCTCACCCATGAAAATGGAGCCGGGCAATGGAGAGGAACCCAGCAATGCAGGATGACCTGTGGTGTTTTCGGGATCATATACCCTGACAATGCGCCTGCGAGTAGTGTCATCAGCGCATCTGAAAGCTATATGTTGATAATCAAATCCTCCATCAATGATGCCTATGATGATACCGCTGCCGTCATAGGCTTGGGGCAAGCCATAGTCTGGTCCATTCAACACTTGATAAGCGTAGGTTGCATTTAATGTGCTGTCGGTGCACATCTCCATGACCTTGCTGATTTCAACGTTGATAACACCGGGCAGTTTTGACACTTCAGTAAGGCGTGAAACTGGAATCTGGGCAGTAACAAAATCCTCAAATTCGCAATTGATGATAACACCTGAATTTTTCAAGGATTTAAGAACCGACTTATTCTCTATTTCAATGAAGGCATCAATCATCTCGATGCCTGCTACCATGCGAGGCTGCGCTAATAATGGATAAATACTGTTCGAATTAAAGGAATCCTTATTCAATGAGCGCTCAAAGAAAAAATGCTTTACTGATGCAGGCAGAAGGCCTTGAAGATTCGCGTACCCCATTGCCAGAGTCAATAAGGTTGCTATTACTAAAAGTGATCTTTTCATAAACCGGAATTATTCATTAAAGGTGCAAAATTAGTCAATTATTTTAAAGACAACAAGATTAAATACTGATTATGTTCCTAAAAGAATGTCAATCAGTTTGGTTACATCGCCTATGCTGATCTTGCCATCTTGATTCACGTCAGCGTTATAGACATTGATGTCAGTTGCATTTGCTCCGAGTAAATAGTCAATAAGGCAGGTGACATCGGCAATAGACAGATTGCCGTCGTCGTTCACATCACCAAGTTTTATCTCGGGCTCGTTTGCAATTACCTCGATTTTGAAGGTGAGGTGGTCTGCATCGAATGTGAAAAGATAGTTACTCCCGTCACCAGTGAAGTAGTAGGAGTAGTTGTTGTTTCGCTTGGCGGTGCTGTACTGTACGCCTGTTATGATAGTGGTTGTCGATGTGGGGCCATATCGATAAGTGCTGTTAAAAGTGGTCCAATCATTGTTCCACTTGTCGGGTCCACCGTCGGCAAAAACAAAATAGATAGATGAATTGATGGCCAGCGTGTCTACGTATGTGCCGTTACCCAGATTGGTCATCATGCTCAATGGGTTTGTCAGGCTCCAGTTGCCCTCACCGCCCACGATATATATGGCTGCGCTATCTGGAACAATCGGGTCTTCTCCATTGCCATCGAGGAAACCGGGCATTTCAAACAAAGCATCCATCACTTGTCCGGTGGCGTTGTCCCACCATCCGCAATTATACCAGTTTGTCGTGACATGGTTGGTGTAGTTGATTCCATATTCGTTGGCCTCAGGGAACCACCAGTACAAGCCATTCACTTTACTGTGGGCATTGAGCGTCTCGACAAGGGCAGCGGCAAACGCCTGTTGTCCGGCTTCTGTTGCTGGCCAAGTGCTCTGTAGATCATAAGTGGCCCCGTCAGGGTAGTAAGCATGTGGATAACCGGTCTCAACAATCTGTATGCTCTTAGTCGGATATGTGTTTTCAAGGGTGGTTAACAGGTCATTGAGCGTGCTCAGGCCGCCATGCCAGTAAGGATAATAACTCAACCCGATGATGTCAAAATCGGTTGTGTAATCCTTGAGGGTGTTGTAGAATGAGGTCACATTGCTCATGCGGCTCATCTCGGTGTGGACAACAATCTTGGCATTCGGGCATATTTCACGGCAAGCCATGATGCCTTTCTTTAGATAGTTGGCAAAATTGGCAAAGGTGCCACTTCCGTAGTTGGCTCCACTGGGATAGCAATGCCCTGTTGGCCACAGCATACCATAAGTCACTTCATTGCCCACCTGGATGAAGTCTGGGGTGGCACCGGCAGCAATCAAGGCGTTGAGCACACGGCAAGTATAGCTATAGACGCTGTCGCCTAATGCGCTGGCCACAGTCCACGATGCCGGTGTGCTGTGTTGACCGGGATCCGTCCATGTGTCACTGTAGTGGATATCCAGCATCAGGTTGAATCCAGCGGCCTTGATGCGTTGACTCAACGCGAGAACATAGGGCAAATCTTGACACACGCCCTCACCCTGATCTTCACTGCCCGCTTGTGATGGGTCAACAAAAAGGCGGACCCTCATGGCGTTCAGACCGGTAGCTTTGAGATAACTGAGCATGTTAGTGATCCTACCGCCGTTTTCGTTAAAATAAATCGCCCCCCGTTCCTCATATTTGGTGAGTAACGAGATGTCACTACCTACATATTTTGTCGTAGCATTGCTGGCAATGCCTGTCAACAAAACACATATCGTGACGATGCTGATGATTCTCATAATGGCTGTCTTTATGTGGATTGTACTTGAGTTTATGAATGCAGTATTTTATAGATAAGTTCCTTGAGCAGAGCATATTGGTCCTGACGTGACCCAATGCCTTTGCTGCGGGTGTCGCACTCTCGCAGATAACCGATGATGTTCACCAGTGACTGAATGTTATAGGTGCGAGTGGCCTCAAGAAATTTGCGTGCACGCCATTGACTGCGAGTCCCGATAATTGCCATGATGTTGTCTATCGATTTGTCGCGTGCTGTCGCCGCAAGCAAAACGTTGGAAAAGAAAGAGAACAACACGGCCACGGAGACTACAGACGGGTTGTTCTTTGGATTGCGCTCAAAATAGTCCACAATACGGAAAGCTTTCTCTGCATTGCGTTTGCACAAGGCATCTTCCAACTCAAAATTGTTGAAGTCCTTGCTGATGCCGATGTTTTGCTCGATTAATAAGGGGGTGATACTCTTGTTGCCTTGTGCCTCTTGTTCAACGCTTTGCCCCTCGGCAAGTATTGAGAGTTTGTCAAGCTCGCTGAACAGGCGGGCGATGTCGGTGCCAATGTGGTCGGCAAGCATGCTGGTGGCCTTTGTGTCGATATTACATCCTAGTGAGTTCGCGTAGTTGACGATAAGCCCCTCAAGGTCACGGCCTTCTTTCACCTTGTTTGAGTCAAACACTACACCGCTTTTAGCTGCTTTCAGCGCATCGGTGAATGGCTTGCTCTTGAGGGCTCCGCCCTTATGGCAGATTACCAGGATAGTTGATGGCAGCGGTTTTTCGGCATAAGAGGCGAATAAGTCGAAATCGTCTTTGTGCCCCGGTTGCTTGGGAATGAGTTGGGCTTCGCGCACTACAACCACTTTGCGCTCCGAAAAAGCAGGGTATTGGCGGCACGAACTGATGACATCTCGCACATTGGCAGTGTTGCCGTAATATATCGATAGATTAAAGTCACGCTGGTCCTCGGTGAGGGCTGTGTCTATGATGAGTTGCTGCAATCGCTCCATGTAATAAGGCTCTTCACCCTGCAGGATGTAGATGCTCCTGTATTTCCCTTCCTTAATTTCTTTATTAAGGGTGGTGAATGTCACCGTATCTCGTTTTACTGCCATGTCAAATCTGGATTTTGATTTCAGCTTGGATAATCGATATAATTAATTCTGGGGCTTGTCTTCATTCTCAAGTACAAGGCTCTTGGCCCTATACGTCCAATTGTAGAGTTTGTAAATCTCCACCAAGCGAGGTAGGCGGGCCTTGAAATCGTTGTAGTCTTTTTGGTCGGGTTGCAGCCATTGCAACTCAGCAAGTGCCGCCATACGAGGCAGTACCTGATAATCAATCTGCGGCTCGCAAGTGACATACTCGGTCCAAAGGTTGGCCTGCGCTCCAATGATGTGGTGCCGTTTGTCGGCGGGCAGGTCGGCAGCTACGGGCTCAAAGTCATATACCATTTTCAGGGTGGCGCATCCGCCAAAGGCCATGGGCTCATTCCATGTGCTTTTGGTCTGGTAGTGGTCAAAGTACATGGGAGTGTTGGGCGTCATGATGACGTCATGGCCCAGTTTGGCGCCTTTAGCACCGGGTTCGGCTCCTGTCCAGGACATGATGGTCGCCGATGTGCTG
Organism: Muribaculaceae bacterium; assembly: GCA_017427945.1. Classification (GTDB taxonomy): domain Bacteria; phylum Bacteroidota; class Bacteroidia; order Bacteroidales; family Muribaculaceae; genus Sodaliphilus. Next base: position 46,973 of record JAFRRT010000001.1, read on the forward strand.
ACGTTGCAACCCAGCAACTCGTCCCATCCAATGATGCGTTTGCCGTGTTGGGAAAGGTATTTCTGAATTTCCCCCGTGAACCATCCTTGCAGGAGTGCTTCGGGACTTTTTCCCTGCTCGGCGACGATGCCTACTTGTTTGATACGTTGCTGACACAACGGGCATTCTTGCCAGCGCACACGAGGCGACTCATCGCCGCCGATGTGGATGTATTCACTTGGGAACATCTGCATGACCTCGTCAAGCACGTTTTTTACAAACTGCAGCGTCTGGTCTTTGCCCACACACAGGATATCGTCGGTCACTCCCCATTGGCACCACACTTCGTAAGGCCCGCCGGTGCAACCCAGCTCAGGGTAGGCAGTCAAGGCTCCCAACATGTGCCCTGGCATGTCGATTTCAGGGATGATGTCGATGTAACGCTCGGCTGCATAGCTCACAATGTCGCGGATTTCCTCTTGGGTGTAATAGCCACCGTAACGGATGCCGTCATTAACAGGGGAGTTGTGGCCCAACACGGTCCCCTTGCGCCATCCTCCTACTTCGGTCAGGCGGGGATACTGCTTGATCTCCACGCGCCATCCTTGGTCATCGGTCAGGTGCCAGTGCAGGCGGTTCATGCCGTGCAGCGCCATCATGTCAATATAATGTTTGACCGTAGAGACGGGGAAGAAGTGGCGCACGCAGTCCAGGTGCATGCCTCGGTAGCCAAATCGGGGGCTGGAGCTAACTTGGGCAGCAGGCAAATTCACAACACTTGTTATGCCAACTGGCAGTGATTTGCGCAGCGTCTGGATGCCTTGGAATACGCCGGCTGGCGTTTTTCCGCTGATTTCCACACCTTTGGCTGTTACGGTAATGGTATATGCTTCGTCGCCATTGATGGTCTCATCAAGCATCAACGTGATGTTGCCTGGGCGTTCTTTGGTATCGGAGCAGGGCCTTGTACTCAGGTGAATGCCGGTCATTTCCTCGACATATCCGCTCAGCATCATGGCGTTGCGCTCCATGTCGCGGTTGCCTTTCGGGTAGTTGACGAGGCTTTGCTCTGTAAGCTTGAAGTCATTGCTCTTGATGCCGTTGATGGCGCTGGGCAAGGGCACAACTCTGTAATCTGCTCTATTGCTTTGTGCTGTTGACGTAATGCTGACAAAGAAAGCCATAGCCAAAGTGATGAGTACGCTTTTTTTCATAATCCTGTTAATGCTTGGCGATATTTGTGGCAAAGTTATGCAGATTTGGCGATTTAGGCAAGTTTTAGCCCGTCTGATTTATTGGGCTGATGACACTTTTTGATCAGCGCCATGTTCCGTGCTGCTTTTCGTCTTGTTCCGATGATGAATGTTGTTTTATATTGCGGATAAAAATTTGGAGTGGGGTAGAATCCGCAATTATTTAGAGAATCACTTTAAATAGCTGTGTTTAGTTTATTGTTATATTGATAGTTATTTCGTGAACTATTATCTTTTCCGGTCCTTTGTGAGTGATGTGGCTGTTTTCAGTAGGAATTAGGGTCGGTTTGTGCTAATTCGTACGTTGAGGGCAAATATGGTTGTTAAATTTCTATAAAAGTAATGAATTGTGTGTGAAATTCTTGCTTTTTTATTTTGTATTGTGTGCCAATTACACTAATTTTGTGGCACAAATAGGGGGTTGACCATTGTCGGTGGCATTCCATTGAAGGACGGCTTTTTAAAAATCGACAACCAATAGATTAATTCCCAACGAGTTATAACCTCCTCTCCACGTGCTCATTGCTCTGCTGCGGTGAGCCCCGATACTGCATATTAAAAAACTAACATAATGATAAGTAAATGGAATTACTTACCTCTAACATCCGACGAACGCATTGCCGAGGAGCAGCTGGCGGCCCAGTTCCCCAACTGCCCCGCTATCGCTCGGCTGTTGGTGCTCCGGGGCTTGAAGACGGCGGACGATGTCCACGACTTTCTTTACCCCTCACTCCAACAGTTGCACGATCCGTTCTTGATGAAGAACATGGATCAGGCTGTGGCAAGGCTCAATCAAGCGTTAGGGGCCAAAGAGAAGATCATGATTTACGGGGACTACGACGTGGATGGAACCACAGCTGTAGCGCTCGTCTATAAGTATCTTCAAAACATTTACTCCAATCTGGTGTACTATATCCCGACGCGTGACGACGACGGATATGGCATCTCGATGCAGAGTATAGACTACGCCGAGTCGATTGGAGTGAAATTGATTATCGTGCTCGATTGCGGTATCAAGGCAATTGACGAGATTGCATATGCCTGTCAAAAAGGCATAGATTTCATCGTCTGTGATCATCATGTACCTGATGATGAGTTGCCCGATGCTTCGGCTATCCTCAATCCAAAGCTTGTTGACGACACCTACCCCTACAAGGGCTTGTCGGGATGTGGCGTGGGCTTTAAGTTCATGCAGGCCTTCTCCATGAGCAATGGTCTGGGCAGCATGTACAATCTCGAGGCCATGCTCGACCTGGTTGCAGTGAGCATCGCTGCCGACATCGTTCCGCTCACAGGCGAAAACCGCGTGATGATGTTCTACGGTCTGCGCAGGCTGAACAACAATCCCAATGTGGGCCTGAAGAGCATTATCCGTACCTGTGGACTCAACCGTCACGACTTGACCATCAACGACATCATCTTCAAGATAGGTCCGCGCATCAATGCCTCGGGTCGCATGGAGTCGGGTCAGGAGTCGGTCGAGCTGCTTGTGAGCCGCAACATGCAAAGCGCGATGGAGATATCTAAACGCATCGACCAGTATAACAGCGACCGCAAGGAGCTGGACAGCCAGGTGACGGTAGAGGCCAACGAGATCATCGAGAGCCATGCACAGGTGCTTGACGGCAAGAAGCCCATTGTCATTTATGACCGCAATTGGCACAAGGGCGTTATCGGCATTGTCGCTGCCCGTCTCGCCGAGTTGTATTTCCGCCCGTCGGTGGTATTGACCTACTATGCCGACGGCGTGGCAACCGGCTCTTCACGTTCGGTGCGCGGCTTTGACGTTTATACCGCCATCAAGTCTTGTCGTGACTTGCTGGAGACTTTCGGCGGCCATACCAACGCGGTAGGCTTGTCTATCAAGGAGGAAAACATTCCCGAGTTCCGCCGCCGTCTCACCGCCTATGTCGAGGACCACATCGAGGACGAACAGGTTACCCCGGCCATGGACATCGACTGCGAGATCAAGTTCGGCGACATCAATGGCGCGTTATTGCGCTATCTGCGCATGCTCAACCCCTATGGGCCGGGCAACAACAAACCCGTGTTTGTTTCCCGCAAGCTTTATGATGTTGGCTCGAGCAAGGTCGTGGGCAAGAAGATGGAACACATCAAGCTCGACCTTGTGGATGAGGACGGTAACAAGGTGTTTAACGCCATCGCCTTCGGCCAGGCCGACTATTACGATGCACTCAAGGCTGGTAAGCCAATAGATATCTGTTACACTATCGAGGAGACTCGACATCGCATGAGCACCACGGTGCAACTTATGGTAAAAGCTATAAAACTCCACGACGATGCCGAAACCTTCGAGCCTGACGCTTGACATCCTCAAGAAGTATTGGGGATATGAAGCCTTCAGGCCGCTGCAGCAGGATATCATTGAGTCGGTGCTTGATGGCCGTGACACTTTGGGCTTAATGCCCACAGGCGGCGGCAAATCCATTACATTTCAGGTACCCACAATGGCCATCGATGGCATGGCCCTTGTCATCACGCCCATTATTTCCCTGATGAAGGATCAGGTGGACCGCTTGAGGGCTTTGCGCATCAAGGCCACCTACCTCTATGCCGGCCTCACCCGTGCCGAGGTGAACCGCACCTATGAGAAATGCCTCTATGGTGGCTGCAAATTCCTGTATGTTTCCCCTGAGCGGCTCCAGTCCCGTTCTTTTCTCGAACATCTGCGACAGATGCCTGTCAAACTCATCGTGGTTGACGAGGCGCACTGTATCTCGCAGTGGGGCTATGATTTCAGGCCTTCGTTCCTGCGCATCGTCCAGGTGCGCAAACTGTTCCCAGCGGTCCCTGTGTTGGCGCTCACCGCTACAGCAACGCCTGTCGTGGCCGAGGATATTCAGCGATGCCTGAATTTCAAGACACCCAACGTCTTCTCGATGAGTTTTGCGCGCGATAATCTCTCATATGTGGTGCGTTCCACAGAGGAGAAGAACCGTGAACTCATTCACATCCTGCAGTCGGTGCCAGGGACAGCCATCGTTTATGTTCGTTCCCGACAACGGACCAAGCAAATCAGCGACGAGTTGAACCGCGCGGGAATCCATGCCGATTTTTATCATGCAGGACTCTACGTCGAGGACAAAGAGGACAAGCAAAACAAGTGGACCAGTAACGAGTGTCGCGTGATGGTGGCGACCAATGCATTTGGTATGGGCATCGACAAGCCCGATGTGCGCCTGGTGGTTCATGTTGATATCCCCAATTCGCTTGAAGAATACTATCAGGAGGCGGGTAGGGCAGGCCGTGACGGTAAGCGCTCTTATGCCGTGCTGTTGGTCAAGCAGACCGATCAGCGCGTGTTGCGACGCCACATCACCGAGGCCTTCCCCGACAAGGATTTCATCCGCCACGTCTATGAGCGTGTGGGAGACTTCCTGGGTGTGAGTCTGGGCGAGGGCTTCCAGCAGATGTTCGACTTCAATTTCAACCTGTTCTGCCGCACCTTTGACTTGCCGGTGCTGCCAACTCACAATGCCTTGAGGATTCTTACTCAGGCGGGCTACATCGAGTTCGTTGAGGAAATCGAGACCCAGTCACGCGTGATGATTCTCGCCAAGAAGGAAGAGCTCTATGACCTGGACACCACAACACGCGGTGCCGATCAGGTGCTGCAGGCCATCTTGAGGCTTTATACCGGTTTGTTTGCCGACTATGTATTTATCAACGAGGATGTTATCGCATTCAGGACGGGACTGGATCAGGAAACCATCTACAACTCTTTGCTCGAACTAACCCGCATGCACATTCTCCACTATGTGCCCCGCAAGCGCACACCATACATTATCTATCTCACTTCACGAGAGGAACCCAAGCATGTGCTTATTCCAAAGGCCGTCTATGAAGATTTGAAGGAAAGAATGTCTCAACGTGTCGAGGCAACCATTAATTATGCTTATAGTGATAACGGATGCCGTGAATGCATGTTGCTGGCTTACTTTGGTGAATCATCCGGTGAAGAATGTGGCCATTGCGACCTGTGCATCGACCGCCGCAAGCGCAACGATCATCAACCCGAGGACGTCCAGCAAGGCATACTCTATATGGCCGGTTTGCGTCCGCGCCGCCTCGAAGAGTTTTTGAACACCTTGTCTTTCCCCAAAGATGAGATTATGTCGATGCTTTCTTTTCTTGTTGATGAAGGATTTGTCAAGCACAATGACGATGACACCTATTCCACTATGAAGTGACCGTCAATTCGTCTCATTTTTTCCTCGTGAGGACTGTTTCCACGGTCTTTTTTGCTTGATTTCTTAATGAAGCATTTCCAGCTGATTCGTCTTTCGGTTTTCTGGTATTTTTAGTGCCATTTGAGCAAAATGAGGCGATTTTCTCAATTTTGATACCAATTGGCTAATGGCCCCTTTTTTTACACTAGAAAAAAGGGAAAAAAAGAAGCTCAAATTAACGCAAAAATATTCAAAAATAATACTTGTAATTAGAAAAATAATTGTACTTTTGCGCCGTTTTTTAACAACTGATTCTAAAATAAAACTGTTTCATAATCATTAAGTTAGAAATGGCAGAAAAAGCAAAAGTCCAGTTCCGTCAGAGCATTGTCGTTCGTTTCTCTGGTGACAGCGGCGATGGTATGCAGTTAGCTGGCAACATCTTTTCAAATGTGAGTGCCGGTTTGGGTGACCGCATCTCAACTTTCCCTGATTATCCTGCCGAGGTACGTGCTCCGCAAGGTTCGCTTGGCGGTGTGTCAGGTTTCCAGGTTCACATCGGTCATGGAGTGCACACTCCAGGTGATGAGTGCGACGTTCTTGTGGCCATGAATCCTGCAGCCCTCAAACAGAATGCGCAGTTTTTGCGCAAGGGAGGTGCCGCCATCGTTGATATCGACACATTTACCCAGTCCGGTCTTGACAAGGCGCTCTACACCACCAATGATCCTTATGAGGAATTGAACCTCAAGGCCCAGGTGATTGAAGCCCCCATCACAACAATGGTCAAGGAGGCCCTTAAAGACACCGGCATGGATCTGAAGGCACAACTCAAGTGCCGCAACATGTTTGCCCTGGGTCTCGTCTGCTGGCTGTTCAACCGTCCCATGGAAGCACCGTTGAAATTCCTCAAGGCCAAGTTTGCCGAGAAGCCCGAAATATATGCCGCCAATGAATTGGTTATCAAGGGCGGTTATAACTATGGCCATAATATTCATGCCACCGTTTCGACCTATCGCATCCAGAGCGATGAGGTGCGTCCTGGTACTTATACCGACGTCAGTGGCAACAAGGCTACTGCTTGGGGCTTGATTAAGGCCTCTGAAATGAGCGGTCGTCCCTTGTTCTTGGGCTCATATCCCATTACCCCTGCTACCGATATCCTGCACGAACTTGCTAAACGTCGTGACCTGGGTGTGAAAGCCATCCAGATGGAGGATGAGATTGGTGGTATCTGTTCAGCTATTGGTGCAGCTTTTGCTGGGCATCTGGCTGTAACTACCACTTCAGGCCCCGGTTTGGCATTAAAGAGCGAAGCTTTAGGACTTGCTGTGATGGCCGAGCTGCCCCTCGTCCTGGTTGACGTGCAGCGTGGTGGCCCCTCAACGGGTCTGCCCACCAAGACCGAGCAGACCGATTTGCAGCAGGCACTGTATGGCCGCAGTGGTGAGAGTCCACTGGTCGTGCTTGCAGCCGCATCTCCTACCGATTGCTTCAAGATGGTGTTCCAAGCTGCCCGCATCGCCATTGAGCACATGACTCCCGTCATCCTGCTCACCGATGCCTTTATCGCCAACGGTTCATCGGCATGGCGCATACCCGAGGAGGGTGAATACCCTGTCATCAAGCCCAACTATGTCCCCGAAGCCTTAAAGGCTACCTGGACACCGTTCATGCGCAATGCGCTGGGCATTCGCTACTGGGCAATTCCAGGCACTCCTGGTCTGGAGCACGTTGTCGGCGGATTGGAAAAGGACTATAACCTGGGTGTGCTCAGCAACGACCCCATCAACCATGCCCACATGGTTGAGACTCGCCGCATGAAGATCGCAAATGTTGCAAACGACATCCCTGAACTTAAGCTCAAGGGTGATTCGGGTGCCGATACCATTATTTTGGGATGGGGTAGCACCTATGGCCACATTTTGGATGCCGTGAACCGCTTGAACAATGAGGGTATCAGGATTGCGATGACACACATCCGCTACATCAACCCGTTGCCCAAGAACACCGCAGAATTGCTCAGCCGCTTCAAGACGGTGATAGTCGCCGAATTGAATACTGGTCAACTGGCCAGCTACCTGCAGAGCAAGATACCGAACCTGAACATCTGCCACATCAACAAGGTGCAAGGCCAGCCGTTCCTGGTTCAGGAAATCGTCGATGGAGTTAAAAACATCATGATGGAGGAGGAAATCTAATGGAACAGAAGAAAATGGACAATCAAGATATTGCTTTAAAGCCTCTCGATTTCAAGAACAATCAACCCGTGCGCTGGTGCCCCGGTTGTGGTGACCACGCTGTGCTCAATGTCCTGCTCAAGGCAATGGCACAACTGGGTATCCCTCGAGAGAAGACCGCTGTGATTTCAGGAATTGGTTGCAGTTCACGTCTGCCTTATTACACCCGCACCTACGCTTTCCACACCATTCATGGTCGTGGTGGCGCGGTGGCAACGGGTTTCAAGGCGGCCAATCCCGATATGACCGTTTGGCAGGTATCGGGCGATGGTGACTGTCTCGCCATTGGTGGCAATCACTTCATCCATGAGGTGCGCCGCAATGTTGACCTCAACCTCTTGTTGTTGAACAACCGCATCTATGGCTTGACCAAAGGTCAGTTCTCGCCCACGAGCGCTCGTGGCTTCAAGTCCAAATCATCACCCTATGGCACTACCGAGGATCCGTTCATCCCCGCCGAGTTGACTTTCGGTGCGCGCGGCACATTCTTTGCCCGCAGCCTCGATGTGGCATTGGATATCACTCAGGAGGTGATGATGGCGGCAGCCAAGCACAAGGGTTGCTCAGTCGTTGAGATTCTGCAGAACTGCATGATTTTCAACAACGGCATCCACAACTATATTACCGATCGCGAGAACCGCCCCGACCGCACTATCCATCTCGTGCATGGCGAGAAGATGATCTTCGGCAAGGACAATAACCGTGGCCTTGTTCAAGATGGCTTCGGCCTCAAGGCGGTGACCATCGGTGAGGATGGTTACACCATCGATGACATTCTTGTTCACGATGCTCACTGCGAGAGTTTCTTCCTCCACCAGATGCTGGCCATGATGGACGGCACTGACCTGCCCGTAGCACTGGGTGTCATTCGTGCGGTAGAGGCTCCCACCTATGAGACTGCTCTTGCCGAGCAAGTCGAAGAAGCCAAGGCAAAGCACGGCTTCACCTGCCTGAACGATGTGATCATGTCAGGCGATACTTGGCAAGTGGATTAATGATTAAAGAATCAGGGCATTCAAGGTGCCCATGATGCTTCCCAGCAGGGCGCCCAGCCACACGATGGCTCGCAGCTCTTTCTTCATCACGTCAAGGATGATCGCCTCGGCCTCATTCATGTCCATATCGTTGATGCGTTGCTCGATGATGCCGCTGATGTCGATGTCTTGCAGGATGCGAGGCAGGTGTTCGGTGATGATGACGCGATAGGCATTGATGACGCCGCTTTTGATTTGTGCCACCTGTTCATCGTGGTTACCCACCAGTTGACTCATGGTCATGCTCATCAGGTCGTCAGACTGCTTCGTCACCAGGTCCTCGACCATCTGCTGTGAATTGTTCTGAAGAATCTCATTGATGTGCTTTGCCAGAATTTTCTCGATGGGTTGGGCAAAGCCCGCCATAAGTTTGTCGGCACCGAAAAGCCCTGCCAAACTGTTGCGCGTTTTTTCTACGGCGTGTTCGGTTGCCATGTGGGCGATGCTGTCACCCAGGTTGCTGTCCTGTAGCTTCCCGGTGATCATTTTGACGATGCCTTCGGTGGCATTGCTGCGCATGGCGGCGATGTCATCGGCCGTCAGGTAATGACTGGCAAATTGCTCGATGGTCTCCTCGTTAGTGCTTTGAGTGAGGACAAATTCATCGATGGCATCATTGATTTTGGTGAGCATGTCGTCACTCAGCAGACTTTTCTCCAGCACTTCGCGGTTCATGAGGTTCTCGCTCACCGCTTTGCCGATGGCACCCGCGATGCGTGCCTTCTCCTTGGGTATGATGCCGGGAGTGAAGGGCACATGAACACCAAAAATGTATTTTGCCTGATGAGGCCTGAACAACATCCTGATGGCGATATCATTGGTAATATAACCGATTACCGCACCCACGGCAGGACCTATAAGATAGTGATACATCGTTCTTTAGCTTTTAGCGATTTGCATTTAGCTGTTAGATGTCAACTGATAACTCCTAACTCCTAACTTTTTAATTACCTGAGGTCCACAACTTGAGTGCCGGCGGGCACCTGTGACTTGTCAAAGGTAAAAGTCTTTGCGGGAAGCGATTGACGTGAGTAGCCTTGTATCTTGATGATATACACCGACTTGTCCTGCATCTCAAAGCGTGCAGTGCGCAGCAGCGAGGTCTTTTCGTCA
>JAFRRT010000026.1 GCA_017427945.1 Muribaculaceae bacterium
AGGTAAAAGAATACATCAAGCCCAGTAAGCCGAAACATAGCAGTAGTGGCAATACCCACCAATATTTAATTACAATATTTTTCATGCCCGAACGATTAAACTCCGATTTATATTAAACGCAGGAAAGATAGCGAATATTTCACTAAACACTCATTTTCTTTTAGATTTCGGTGATTTATTATTCATGAGGCGCTGGTACTCGCCTTGAGATTTGCAATTTTGGAAAAGTACTTCAACCGCGTATTTCTTGAAAAGACGACCCGATAAATCGGAATTAATCACAAAACGATGTAATGTGGAACAATGTCCTCATAATGTCCATCCTTCATCAGGAAACCTTGTGGAATCCGGCCAAGTTGAACAAAGCCAAGACGTTTATAGAGATGTAAGGCATGAGTGTTTGAAGCAACGACTGCATTGAATTGGAGAATACGAAACCCGAGCCGAGCACCAACTGACAGCGAGTCCTTTACAAGCTGTTCGCCAATGTGCAGCCCACGTTTGCCTGACTTAACGGCATAGCTGGTATTGCAGATGTGCCCGCATCGGCCCACATTGTTGGGATGCAGGATGTAAAGGCCAACCACCTCACCAGTCTCAACATCTTCGGCAATGCCTGTATAGGACTGGATGCTAAAGAATTCGTCAGCCGTTTGGTCTGTCAATTCTTCAACCTGAGGAAATGCTATGCCTTCGCGTACCACTTCGTTCCAGATGTTCATGGCGTCTTCCCAGTCTTGTGTCCGATATTTTCTAATTGTAATCATAAGGTCAAACTCCAATCATTCTATATAACTCATAGACAAAGATAGCATTTTTTCGCTAACACTCATTTTCTCTTACTTTTCGCTGATTGATTATTCATGAGGTGCAGGTACTCGTCCTGAGTTTTGCAATTTCAGAAAAGTGCTTCAATCACACGTTGTCTTTAAAAAGCGAGGTTGTTGTGGGGCCGGTTACTCTTCGGGGTTGTCTTTTTCCTGCTTTTTGCGTTTGCGGGCTTTAAGTTCATATATCAAGGCGATAAAAGCGATGATGACGCCGAGCAAGCCGACAAACAGGGTGATGAGTTCGTAATTCTCTTTGGCAAATGTGATGAGCGTATCCATAAATTATCTTGTTTAGCATGCAAAGATAGTGATTTTTTGAGGGAATGTAGTATATTTGCCGAAAAGTAACTAAAAGACCTTACTATGAAAAAGAGTTTTATTGTATTAATGATGTGCCTGGGACTCGCGTTTACTGTCCTGGCCGAAAATGAGATTGTGTTCACTACCGTTTTACAGAATCCCATCACGCCGGTGAAGAACCAGAACCGCAGCGGTACGTGCTGGGACTACGCCACCACAGGATTTGTTGAGGCAGAACTGCTGCGCAAGACGGGCAAAGTATATGATCTGAGTGAAATGTTCATCGCCAACAAGGACTATGTTGACTGCGCCGAATACCACGTGAGGATGCACGGCAGCAGCCGTTTCTCGGAGGGTGGCTCGGCCGACGACGTGTTTTCTGTCATCGACCGTCATGGCATCTGCCCCGAGGAGGCAATGGCACGCCCCGGCTCGATGATTGGCGACACGTTGGCGAACTTCACCGAGTTCTTCGCCACGCTGGAGCCCTATGTGGAGTCCATCGCCAAGGGCAGCAGCACCAAATTGACCACGCAGTGGAAAGTGGGCCTGCAGGGCATTCTCGACGCCTACCTGGGCAAGTGCCCCGAGACCTTCACCTATGAGGGCAAAACCTATACCCCCAAATCTTTTGCTCAAATGTTGGGCATCAACAAGAACGATTATGTGAGCATCACGAGCTTCACCCATCACCCCTTCTACGAGCAATTCGTCATCGAAGCGCCCTACAAGTGGCGCCCGCGGCCCAGCTGGAACGTCACCCTCGACGAGATGATGGCGACCATCGACAACGCCCTGCAGAACGGCTACACCGTGTGTTGGGGCGGTGACGTGAGCGAAGACGGCTTTACCCGTACGGGACTGGGCATTGCCGCCGACATCGAGCACGCGCCCGACCTGACGGGCAGCGACGCCGCTCGCTGGCTCAAACTCACCAAGGCTGAGAAAGCCGAGTCGCTAAAGAAGTTAGGAGCCCAGACACCTGAGCTGGTGCCCTCTCAAGAACTGCGTCAGGAGCGCTTTGACAACTGGCAGTCCACCTATGACCACGTGATGCTCATCTACGGCATCGCACATGACCAGAATGGCCGCGAGTACTACATGGTGAAGAACTCGTGGGGCAAGACAGGCGACTATCACGGCATCTGGTACATGTCCAAGGCCTACATCGCCCTGAACACGACCTACATTTTCCTGAACAAGGACGCCGTGAAGAAAGACGTGCGCAAGAAACTGGGCTTCTAACGCCCCTAAAAAGAGCCGTGCCACGCACGGGATATTAAGTAAATACTCCTATAAAATATTTAAAAATGGTGACTACTTTGACGGGCAGTCACCATTTATATGAGTTGAATCTATACACACCTTTATTTCAGGTTCTTGTTCTCGGCCACGAGGAGCAGGCAAAAAATGATCTCAACTGCCACCATGCACAGGGCAAGAATTTGTGGCGGGAACATCAAGCCCAGCACCAGGGCACCGATGGTGACCACGGCCGACATGATGTAATAAACCTTGGAATCATACAGCCAACCGAAGGGCAGCAGATGGGCGCCAAAGACCATCGCCAGCGTCATCACCATCTTCTCGGGGACTGCGGCATAGACCCACATGACAATGAGCAGATAGGGAATCTGCGCCATCGACATGATGATGCCCAACGACGACAACGGATTCTCCTTATCGCTGAAAGTGATGCCCAGCGGCTTGGACAACATCCATGCCAACGGCATGAGCGGACAAGTGCAGCAGAATGTCAACAGGTTCTTGGTCTCAATAGGCAATTTGGTAAAATTCACTATCGCTACAAGCGCCCAGATGATGACCGATGCCATGATAAAGTGAAGGCCGCGTTTCTGCCCGCGTGCACAGGCTTTTTTAGTTTGTTCCAAAGATTGTTTGTCCATTGTTCTGTCATTTTTTACCGTACAAAGTTAATCATTTTCAGTCATGCCACAGTACATTATTTGGTCAAATCGGTATTTTTCCCTACTTTTGTGACCCATGAGTGACTTTTTCAAGACAGTGAAGGGCGTCTCGCAGGGCATTTACCGCGAGAAGATGAGCCGGTTCCTTGCGTTCGCCGAACCCGTGTCGAGCGCCGAGGAGGCCCGTGCCGTTATCAAGCGTTATGCCAACGAATACCACGACGCGCGCCACTGCTGTTGGGCCTATATGATAGGCACCGAGCGCAACGAGTACCTGAGTAGCGACAACGGCGAACCCAGCGGCACAGCGGGCAAACCCATTCTGGGCCAGATCAACTCGTTTGAGCTGACCAACATCGTCATTGTCGTCATCCGTTACTTTGGTGGCATCAAGCTGGGCACATCAGGCTTGATCGTCGCCTATCGCGAGGCCGCTAAACTCGCTATCGAGGCAGGCGAAATCCTCGAGTGCCATGAGCAGGCACGCCTGTCGTTCACCTTCCCCTACCTGAGCATGAACGACGTGATGAAAATCGTCAAGAAAAGTGACCTGAAAGTCATTGAACAGGCCTTCGACAACGTGTGCTCGATGACCATCGAAGCCGATGCCGACAAGGTGCCTGCGCTACGCGACCAGTTCGCCAGCATCGACGGCACCAGCATCATCGACTGATTATTACCTTTATCTAACTAGAATCTTCACACCGTCTTCAATGACGATGCCTTTGTAGCCGTTGCCAACCGGCTGCCCCATCACATTATAGCGCACACCGCTCTTGGGCTTGGCGGCATCACGCTCCGTTAGGCCTGTGGCATCTGCGTGGTTAAGAACAGGTCGAACAACCCGACCAAAGTAACAGTAGCCATGTGACCAATGCAGCCACGTATTAAAGTAGTCCAAGCCGAACGCACTGCACGGATCGCTCTCGAAGAGCGAGCTGGACCAAATGGAACCAAACGACCCCGCAACGTTGAGCAAACTATCCTCACGTAAGCCAGCAGCAGGCAAAAACAACGAATTGCCGTTGGGTCCCGTAACTATGCAACCATACACGCCGTTCACCTGCTCCCACTGCCATATGCACTCCGTCCGCAACTCATCCTGCTGATCCTTAGTCGGGATGTGCCACGACGGTCCCCAATTCATACGGGCGGCATCGTACTCTGGCTTCAAATCTCTCGTTTCGCCAATGATACCGGTAATGTTGCTGGGATTCCATTGATATGTGTCCCAATTATAGATCTCCTTGGGTGTGGTTTCTCCCCAAGCGAAGTAGTCGCCATAATCCTCAGGGCAGCTTGCCCCCACGTTCATCGTAGCCCACATCGTGCCGCTGGACAGGCCCAGATCAACATATTCATGGCCGTCAACAGTGGCGTTGTTCACGGCAAACGATTCGGTTGCGCCAGCCAACAACAATAAAACAAATGAAAACGCAAATACTACTTTCATGACTTCACATTACGGATTAATCATAGCAAAGAGGTAACTCTGCAGGTCAACGGCGTTCTTGCCAGAGGAAACGGGGGCACACATGGTCGGTGCCATCGACAAGATAAAAGAGGGTACTCTATTTAAGTGTCTTGAGAGTCTTGTTTATTGTATTCTTTCAAATCGGAGTCGTAATATGAATCAACGACAGCCCGCACACCACGATTATATCCGTAAAATACTGCAAGTGCGCATGCAATATAGAAAGGAATATCTGCCAACAGCCCCCATCCCAAACCGTCTTTAAGACCTATAATGATAGCCGGAACGGCGGTCAGGAGGATAAAGAACAGAACGGCGCCGGCACACATCCATCCAACCCTGTTTTCCAGTTTATCATCGTCCTTCATATCAGCAGACGTGATTTTACCGAATTTGTGAATACATGTACCCATTATTGCCGGGATAATAAAGAACAACCAGCCAGATGGGGCAAGAGTGAAAAGTATCAACGTGATGATACAGGAAATGATGCCAGAAATGGCTGCAACTACAATAACTCGTTTCATAATACTCAAATTTTTAAGAATTAATTGATCATCAAGTATCCGTTCTAAAAGAGGGTTCCATTTCAAATATACTGACCCAGTTCTTTAACGTCATTATAAAAATCATCATCAAGGAACCAATTACGATAGGAATAACCCATGATATTAAAAAATACCCAAGCGCTACCTAGTATAAGCAAGACGATTATCGATTCTGACTTGAAATCTAATCCAAATTTGACTAAATACCAGCAAATAATCGCAATGGGAAGCCGCAAGCCGTATCGCAATTTGTGGGATTTTATAAACCGCTTTGCCGCCTGATAATGCTCTGATACTGTACTGGCATTTTTCATTTTCATGAGAAAGTGTCGCATAATCACTGTCATGATAATATACACAACAGCGAAACTGATGATAAAGGCATTTCCAGCCCAAAAAGCAGGCGTACCATAACTGATTATTTCGAGCACAAGAATAAATGCGACAAAAAGCGCCAGAGGTATCCAGCCGTACTTTTTATCTCCTTTTAATGGCACATAAACTAATTTCTCGGCATCTGAGTTAATGCGCTGCCGCAATTCCCGCAAATACTGCTCATCGTTCTTCACCTGACTTATATCATTGTTGTATTCCATAACAAAGGGGTTTTATTTGTAAATGAATCTCGTTTATCTAAATCGCAGCATGTTCACTACACAAAGCCTGCAAAAATCATTCCAAAATGGTCATTTTCACTTACTTTTCAGTGATATATCGCATTTCCTTTCAGGGTCTCTCTTGCCACAGGAAGCGGGCACGCACATGGTCGGTGCCATCGACAGTGATGCTCATGCGGGAATCCATGGGGTCGCTGCCGTCGATGACAAACTGGGCCGTCTCGCCGTAATGCGTCTCCTTGATGAAGGAGATTTCCATGCGGCGGATAAAGTAGTGGTCATAGCAGTCCATGTCAAACAGGTTCATCAGGTGGGAGAGGTAACGCACCGTGTTGACGTGGCGGTTAAAGTCGCAGTCCACGTAACCAAAGGTATAGTCCACTGCATGGCCCTGCTGGATGGGGCGCAGATGCGTCTGCGGCTCAATAGGGCAAGGCCGGTCGGAGACGTTGTCGCGCATATAGCTCAGCTGGGACATGTCCACACTGGCGCGGGTGTTCAGGTCAATGACCATCCACACGGTGCGCACATAGCCCAGAGGATTGCCGTCGGCATCGTCCAGGCGCATGTTACGCAACGAGAAGTGGCGGTTATAGTCCTCAATCCATGTGGTAAGGCGGTAGTTGGTGTTCACCTTGGGATAGGCGTTTAACTCGATGGTCACGCGCGTGAGGACCCACACCTGGTTGTCCTGAATGAGTCGGGCATAGCCCGCCCCCCACGAGTTGGCGTGGAAAGTTGCCACCTCGATGATGCGCGTCATCAGCAGCGACAAGGGCATCTCGCCCTGCGGGTTGCACTCGCCCACAGCGAGATAATAGTCCTTGTAGAACTGCTTATTATTGTTGTCAGAGCCCATTGGTTTTCTTTATCAAACAGTTATCCAATATCACCAGTGCCGCCATCGCCTCGACGATGGGCAGTGCCCGGTGCAGCACACAGGCATCGTGGCGTCCACGAGGCTGCAATGTCACGGGATTGCCGTCACGGTCAACGGCAGGCACATCACGCATGAGCGTGGGCACCGGCTTGAAGGCGATGCGCATGGTGATATCCTCGCCGTTGCTGATGCCGCCCTGAATGCCGCCCGAGTGGTTGGTTACGGTGCCGATGGAACCGTCAGGGCGTTTCCCGAACAGGTCCATCACCTCACTGCCACGCTTGGCAGCCATATCGAAACCGTCGCCGTAGTCGAAGCCATGCACCGACGGGATGCTCATCATCGCCGCTGCCAGTTGGGCATGGAGTTTGCCGAACAGCGGCTCACCCAAGCCAGCAAGAGCGCCCTTGACAGCGCAGGCGATGATGCCACCTAGGGTGTCGCCCTCGCGTTGAGCTTCGGCAATAGCGGTCTCCATCTCACGTTCATCGGTCACGCTACCCACCTGCGCCACACGCGCCTCGACAGATATACCAAGGGTTGACAAGGCCTGCATGGCGATGCCGCCTGCCACCACGCGGGCCACCGTCTCGCGCGCCGAAGCACGGCCGCCACCACGCGGGTCGCGGATGCCGTATTTCGCCTGCCAGGTGTAGTCGGCATGGTTGGGACGATAACAGTCAGCGAGTTGTTCATAGTCCTTACTGCGGGCGTCGGTGTTGCGCACGACGAAGCCGATGGGCGTTCCCAAGGTCTTGCCCTGCAGGATGCCCGAGAGCACCTCTACCCTATCCTGCTCGTCGCGGGTGCTGCTGCCCACGGTCTGTCCCGTGCGACGGCGGTCCACAAAGCGCTGCAACGCGTCTAAATCAATGTCCACACCGGCGGGCATGCCGTCGAGCACGCCACCCATGGCGGGCCCGTGTGACTCACCAAAGGTGGTGAGCGTCAATATCTTTCCTATTGTATTCATTCTGTCTTTTCGGCTATGAGGTCAACAAGTTCGGCGCCGACAAAATCGGCAAGCGCCTGCGGGTGAATCTTGAACTGGAGGCCACGCACCCCGGCACTGACGTAGATGTAGTCATAAAGGATGCAGGACTCGTCCATAAAGGTGGGAAACGGCTTTTTCATGCCCACTGGTGAGCAGCCGCCACGAATGTAACCCGTCGTAGGCAGCAGTTCCTTCATGGGAATAAGGTCCACCTTTTTGTTGCCCGACACCTTGGCGGCCTTCTTCAGGTCCACCTCCTCGGCACCGGGAATGACGCACACCAAGTGACCCGTCTTGTCGCCTTGCAGGATGAGCGTCTTGAACACCTGGTCGATGTCCTCTCCCAACTGGTCAGCTATGTGTTGGGCGCCCAGGTCGGTCTCGTCCACCTCATAGGGGATGAGCTCATACTGAATCTCGGCGGCATCCAGCAGACGCGCTGCGTTGGTCTTAGCATTTTTTTTCATCGTTTCGTTAGTTTATTCGGCAAAGTTACTTAATTTTGCACGAATTTTATCATCATAGCGAACAAATTTTAAGAATAAAAATAGAAATGAAGAAACTCATTTTAACTGCAATCATCGCCATCACCGCATGGTGTGCCACACACGCCCAGTCGGCTCCTGCCCCCGAGAGGTATAACGAGCTGATTGAGCAAGTTGCCCAACTGGACCAGCGCAAAGCCGAGTTCCTGATGAAAGCCACAATGGAAACGCTGACCAAGGACCCCAAGGGCTACCGTCAGATGTTGGAGCTCGCCGAGAAACGCTTCAGCGATCCCGCTGACCCCATCCACAACGAGGGTGTATATCTTGAAGTGCTCAAGCACGCCTCCGAGAACTATGTCCTCAGCGCTGCCGAGCGCGAGAAACAGCGTTTGCTGCTCGTGGGTGCCAAAAAGAACATGATAGGTAAGGAAGCGACCGACTTTGACTACGTCACCGCCAAGGACAAGACCGTCCACCACCTCAAGGACCTCAAGGCCGACAACATCCTGATTTACTTCAACAACCCCGATTGCGAGTCTTGCGAAGCCGTCAAGGAGCGCCTCGCCAAGAGCGAACTCATCAACCAGCTCGTGAACGACAAAAAGCTCATCGTGCTGGCAATCTACCCCTATGATGACCAGAAGCTGTGGAAGAAAGCCAAATATCCCTCGATGATGATCAACGGCTGGAACCAGAGCCGCCAGATTGAATACAACGAGCTCTATGACCTGCCCACCCTGCCCTGCTTCTATCTGCTGGACAAGGAATACAAGGTCCTCATCAAGAACGAGGGCAGCCTGAACAAGGTCGAGGCCAAGCTCAAGGAACTCACCACTGCCGCTCCCGTTGGTCCGGCACCCGAGCCCCCCACGGCAAAACCCGAGGCAAAGCCTGAGAGCAAACCCATGCCTAAAGCCACTCTCGCTCCTGCTGATGACCCCAACACCGCACGCAGCGAGCAAATGCTGGGTTACATTCTCGATAACAAGGGTCAAGACTTGTACGACAACCTCTCGGACAAGATGAAATCACAAATTCCTGCCGGAGCATTTGACAACACCATTATCAAAGTCGAGGAGCAGATGGGCGCATACCAGAGCCATGAACCCTGGGAAATCAGGCAGCTTCCTGGCACAGAGATGAACGCCTATAGCACGGTTATGAGTTTTGAAAAAGGAAAAGCTTCTTTCCTGATTGTCTTTGAAGAGGACGGAAAGGTTGGCGGCATCAACATGAGCCCCATGAATAACGTCAAAGCAAGGACAAGACCTGCAGCGCCTGCTGCCGATCCCGCCAAGGAATAACAACAGCACGGAGCCTGAACAAGGCTAAAAAGAATTAATCCTCAGGATATACGAGGTTTTCGGGTTGAATGTTCTCGAGAACCTCGTAATAGTATTTGCGGGCCTCCCATTTTGCCATGGGCAGGTTGTTGAGCATGTAGTTGCCGCAATCGTGGGCGTTGGCGCCGGGAATCTCGCCGTCGAAGTCGGCAATCCACTGGAACAGTTCCCGCATCAGCGGCACGATGTCACGGCTCTCGAGGTCGCCCTTCAAGAGCAGGTAATTGCCCGTGCAGCAGCCCATCGGACCCCAATAGACCACCTTGTCGGCCCAATCTTTGTTGTTGCGCAGCCAAGTTGCCGCCAGATGCTCGATGGTGTGTATGGCGCTCTGACTGATGGCGGGTTCGCGGTTAGGCAACTTCATGCGGATGTCAAACGTGGTGACCACGTCACCGCCTGCCAGATAGTCCTTGCGCGAGACATAGATGCCGCGCAGCAACCTCGTGTGGTCAATCTTGAAACTTGCAATCTTTTCCATATTATAATCGCTATTCCTTAGTTGTCATTCCTAACCTTTTACAGCTTGTTGATCATGTCTTGCAACTGCAAGAATGTCTCTTGCGGGGCGTCGTTCCAGAAGTCGAGGTACTGACGCGTGTTGTCGTGGCTGGCACCCGGCGAGTCGCTGATGACACGCAGTGCGAGGAACGGCACCTTGTTCAAGTAGCATACCTGGGCAATGGCACCTGACTCCATGTCCACAGCCAGCGCATCCGGGAAATTGCCCTTGATGCGCTCCACTTGTTCCATCGTGTCGATGAACTGGTCGCCCGAACAGATGAGACCCTTATGGATGTCGTCTCGCTCGGGAAGCAGCTCAAGAAGTCGCTCTGCCCCTTCGAAATACAGCGGCAGGCCCTGCACTTGTCCCAACTCGCTCTCGGGGCCGCACCACACGTCGTGATAAGCGACACGTGCGCCCGCTACCATGTCCATCACGTTTACCGACTTGTCGGCTCCACCGGCGACACCGGTATTGATAACATAGTTGGGCGAGAAATTGTTCACCAGCATCAGGGCACCCATTGCAGCATTAACCTTACCGATGCCGCACTGCATGACCATAACGTCATGGCGGCCCACCTTGCCACGATGGAACTCAAAACCGCTCATGCGGCTTTCTTCACTATTCTGGAGCAACGGCAGGAGCAAATCCAGCTCCTTGCGCATCGCCACGATGATTCCAATCTTCATATCTATTAGTGTTTTCTTCGCACAAAATTACAAAAAGTTTCTGGTTTTTAGTCCTTAGTCCTTAGTTTTTGTATCTTTGCTGCATGAAAGAATTAGTTGACATCCTGCATACTGAGGGACTGACCCTGGTAGTGAGAAGTGAAGACGGCGAGTTGCACCGCTTTACCCAGCGCGGCGTGAAAGACCTGCTCACACTGGTGACCGAGCAGCCCCAGGTGCTGCATGGCGCCATTGTCGCCGATAAGGCTGTGGGCAAGGCGGCAGCCGCCTGCATGGTGGTTGGCGGCATCAGGCAGGTGCACGCCGACGTTATGAGCGAGCCTGCCCTCAAGTTGCTGGAGGCCCATCGCGTAACGGCCAGCTATGGCCAACTTGTGGACCACATCATAAACCGCGCAGGCACCGACTGGTGCCCGATGGAACGCCTGAGCCGTGACATCGACGACCCCGCCGTCATCATCCAAAAAATCAAAGAGTTTTTCAAGTCTCATTAATAAAAAAGCACCGGGGTCATGGAGCCCCGGTGTACTTAATAAAACATCACTAATTTATTTCTGGCTGTGTTTTCAGGCTTCAGCGTTAGATTCTCGTTTACTCTATAGACACAACAAAAAGGCATTTTGCTTCATCAAAACGCCATTTTAACATAACTTTAACACAAAAGCAGCCCACCCGACGGTGAGCTGTTTCTTTATGAGTGATTGGTTAGAAGCCGAAGCGATGTCCGTTCCACTTGAGCGTCCGCTCCTTCTTTCCACTGTCATGCCAATATGTGACCGTGATGTCCTTGCCAGTGCGCGGCAGGGCGAAGGTGTGCATTACATCCTCCACATCATATGCGGCCTCGAGGCCCCTGTGGTCATCACATAAGGTCATCGTTTTCTTGGCATTGTCATAGCGATAGAACGTGATGCCGTCAAATTGGCCTGCATCGAACTTGCCATTTGTTAAGCTTACCACGTTCTTGGCAATCAGTTTGTGTTTTCCGTCAGCCTCATTCCAGTAACACATTTCTATGATCAGCACGTGTTCAAGCGTTTCATACGTAACGGAATACTCTAAGCGCACATAGCCGTTTTTCTCGTCGATGGTAAGTGTCTCGCCCTCCTGTGGCGGGAAGTCGCTATGGTAATTGTTCCATGTATCAGCAAAGAAATTGAATGCTTCATCGACACAACAATCTTCTTCATCGTTATCGGTAGCAGAAACCAAGGCCGATACAAAGTCGCTGATGGTGGGCTGTGCGCCTTTGTAATTCACTTTGATTACATCCTGTGCCGTTAATGCCAACGCAAAGCAGGCAAAAATGATTGCTAATGATTCTCTTTTCATATCATTTGGATTTTGATTACGATGCAAATATACAAAAATTGTTCCAACTTAATTATATGTTTCATTTACCACCATGCGCATGCCTGCAAACGCTTCAATTACAATTCTGCTTCCTTGAGTTTCTCGGCATTCTCGGCAACGATGAGGTGATCGATGCAATCCTGGATGTCGCCGTCCATAAAGGCGGGCAGGTTGTAGATGGTGTAGCCAATGCGGTGATCAGTGATGCGGCCCTGCGGGTAGTTGTAAGTGCGTATTTTTGCCGAGCGGTCGCCCGTCGAGACCAGCGTCTTGCGGCGTGAAGCGATGTCATCGACATACTTTTGATGCTCGTGGTCATAGATGAAGGTGCGCAGACGCGCCAATGCCCTCTCCTTGTTCTTGGGCTGGTCACGCGTCTCGGTACACTCGATGAGGATTTCCTGCTGTTCACCCGTGTTGGGGTTAGTCCACATGTAACGCAGACGCACACCGCTGTTCACCTTGTTCACGTTCTGGCCACCGGCACCGCCGCTGCGGAAGGTGTCCCACTTGATTTCACCCTCGTTGATATGGACGTCAAAAGGCTCGGCCTCGGGCAACACTGCCACGCTCGCAGCACTGGTGTGAACACGGCCCTGCGTCTCGGTTACTGGCACACGCTGCACGCGGTGCACGCCCGACTCATACTTCAGCGTGCCATAAACGTTGTCGCCCGTGATACTGAATACCACTTCCTTGAAGCCACCCACGGCACCCTCGCTGCAACTGGACATCTGCACATTCCAGCCGCGCGTCTCGCAGAAGCGGGTGTACATGCGTGCGAGGTCTCCGGCAAACAGTGCAGCCTCGTCGCCACCCGTACCGCCTCGAATCTCGAGCACCACGTTCTTGCTGTCCTCAGGGTCCTCGGGGATGAGCAGCAGCTTGATTTCCTCCTCCATCTTGGGAACCTCGGCCTGATTGGCTTCGATTTCCTCACGCGCCATGGCACGCAGGTCCTCGTCGGTCTCGGTGTCAAGCACAGCCTTGGCCTGCTCAATGTCCTCGAGCAACTTGCGGTAACGGTTAGTCGCGGCAAGCAGAGTCTCAAGGCTCTTGTATTCCTTGGTGAGTTTGACATATCGCCGCTGGTCGGCGATGACGTTAGGATCGGTGATGAGGGTTCCGATTTCCTCGAAGCGGGCATCCAGACCTTCCAAACGTTGTAGCAATGTATTTTCTGCCATTTATTTTAGTTTTTGTTAGTGTTATCGTTTTATTCTCTCGGGATGGAGATTGACGTATTCCTCGATGCGTTTAGCGAATTTCGCATCTTTTTTGTTAGTGGGATCGGGAGTGAAGTCCAGATTCTCGGGGATGTCCTGGCCTAAGTCACGGACAGGACGCCAACTGAAATTCTTATCCGGATCCATGACAATCAGCAGGGAGTCGTATAAAGCGTGAGTATTGGCATCATAGGCGGCCATCGCCAAGGTGTCGCCATAGACGGTCACCGTCTGGTAGTAACGGCTGGAGATGCCGAACTTGTCGAAGCGCTCATCGAAATGGATGCGGTAGTTCTTGGGCGAGCAGTGGCTGACGGTATAGACGGGTGCCTCTAGAGCCCCGTTTTTGAAATGACCCGTCATGCGGGCATAGGCGTGTTCGTGACCTTGCAGCACCAAGTCAACGCCGTATTGATTCACAAAGTCGTCGAACATCCACCGCAGGATAGCGTTGTTCTTGCCTTTGATGGAATAGAGCGGATGATGAAGCACCAGAATCTTCCATTTCGCCTGGCTCTGCTCCAGCTGCTCTTTGAGCCACTGGCGCTGGCTCCACAGGTAGAAGAACTCGCGGTTGCTGTCAAGCACAAAAAGTTGCGCATCGCCATAGCGCAAGGTATAGACCATGTTATCATCGACCTTGGAGTCGAGGAAATAGGAGAACACGAGCGGGAAGCGGCGTTCCAGGCGTTGGATAATGCCCTTGAAGTAATCGTGATTGCCCGTCACGTTGAGGACGGGAAGCGCCTGCCCTATGCTGTCGAGCGTACGGAAGGTCTCGGCCCAGTATTGATTGGCGGGACGCTCGGTGAGGTCACCGCCGCACACCAGGAACTCCACTTCGGGATGATGCGCCCAAGCCTCAAGCAACAAGCGGTTGGCGATGCCGCCGATGGTGTCTTGCACGTCACCGACGAAGAGGAACGAGAAGCGGTCACGGCTCTGGGCATAGGTACGGAACTCATGCCAGGGCGAACGGTCATTGCCGCTCACCACACAATAACGGTAATGCCTGTCGGGCTTCAACTGGCGCAGGCGGGCAACATAGTAGGCCGCCTTGCCCTTGCGTGAGGCAAACACCTCACCCTTGGCCTCGATGCTGGCCGTGTCGCTGTCCTCCACGCACACCAGTTCCAGATGAGAGGGCCGCAGCACAGTGTCGCACTGCCAGCTGACGTTACGGGACGACTCATCGCTGTCGCCAAAGGTGAGCAGCACATGGGCGGGAGTCATCAGCGGCTCGACCGCCAACTCCTCGGGGTTGCCGAACCACACGCTCCAGCGCATCGCTACCCAAGCAGTCAGGGCAACAACGAGCAGCAATAAACCATATCGCAGCCACTTCTTCATCGGTTCAAAAATCTGTTGCAAAATTAGGCAGAATTATCGGAATTCTGCCTAATTTTGCATCGTAAAAAGAAAACTCCAGACATGAACCGACCCAATCGACTGCTCAACACCCCGATTCCCGCCCTGTTGTGGGACCTGCTGGTGGTCTATATCGCCTACACCCTGTGCCGAGGCATTTTCACTATTCTCAACTGGTCGCTGTACGCCGGCACACTCACGTTGGGGCATGGGCTGGAGCTGTTTGGTGCGGGATTGTTGTTCGACACGCCTGCCATCCTTTATACCAACGCCGTCATCCTGCTGATGTTCCTCCTGCCGCTGCACTGGAAGGAGTTCCCTGCCTTTTACCGCGTGGCACGGTGGATTTATACCATCGTTAATAGCATCGCGGTGTACATGAACCTGATGGACTGCGTTTATTTCCCCTTTACGGGCAAGCGCACAACGGCATCGGTGTTTGCCGAGTTCAGCAACGAGGGAACAGGCGAGATGCTGAAAATCTTCGGCGGCCAGTTCCTGAGTCATTGGTACCTTGTGCTGCTGGCAGGCCTTGTGACTTGGGCTTTCTGGAAATTGTTCAGGCCCATCCCCAAATCGGTAACGCGCCCCTCCAGTTTACCTCGCTACTACAGCACCCAAGTGCTTGCCTTGTTGCTGGCAATTCCCCTGTGCATCGGTGCCATTCGCGGCGGCTTTACCAAGGCGACACGCCCCATCACCATCAGCAACGCCAACCAGTATGTCAACCGCCCTGCCGAAACAGGCATCGTGCTGAACACGCCTTTCTCCATCTTCCGAACGATGAAGAAGACGCCTTTTGTCGTGCCTGACTACATGAGCGACGAGGAGGCTTTGGCACTATACACCCCACTCCACCAGCGCAATGACAACGAGGCTTTTACAACCCGCAACGTCGTAGTAATCATTCTGGAGAGTTACAGCAAGCAACACATAGGTTTCTACAACCGCTCCCTGCGCGGCGGCTCCTATCAAGGTTTCACGCCGTTCCTGGACTCGCTGCTGACTACGAGTGCTATGACCTACCGCTACTCCTATGCCAACGGCCGCAAGAGCATCGAGGGCATGCCGTCGGTACTGTCGTCACTGCCCAACTTCGTCGAGCCGCTGTTCCTCACCCCCGCGTCACTCAACGCCATGTCGGGCCTGGCGAGGGAACTGGTCG
Source organism: Muribaculaceae bacterium (assembly GCA_017427945.1). GTDB lineage: Bacteria > Bacteroidota > Bacteroidia > Bacteroidales > Muribaculaceae > Sodaliphilus. The sequence goes on from JAFRRT010000026.1 coordinate 15,712, forward strand.
AGAACAAGGGCTACACGACCGCCTTCTTTCATGGGGCGCAGAATGGCTCGATGGGCTTCCAAGCCTTTGCACGCGCCACAGGATTTCAGCGCTACTATGGCCGCGATGAGTACAATGCCGATCCGAACTTTAACGGAGACAAGGATTTTGACGGCACTTGGGCCATTTGGGATGAAGAGTTCTTCCAGTTCTTTGCCCAGCAGATGGGCCAGATGCAGGAGCCTTTCATGACCGCCCTATTCAGCGCATCATCTCACGACCCCTTTGTCGTGCCCGAGAAATACAAGGGTCGTTTCCCGCAGGGCGAACGCCCGCTGCAGCAGTGCATCGCCTATACCGACTATGCCTTGAAGCGCTTCTTTGAAGCAGCAAGCAAGCAGCCGTGGTTCAACAACACACTGTTTGTCATCACAGCCGACCATGTGAGCCAGCAGATTGACCCATTCTACTGCACCACATTGGGCAACTACTGCGTGCCCATTATCCTTTACGCCCCTGGCGACGCGTCACTGCACGGCTATGACGAGGAGCGCGTGGTGGAGCAGATTGACATCATGCCCACAGTGCTCAATTACCTGCACTACGACAAGCCTTACCTCGCCTTTGGACGCGACATGCTGGGCAGTAACGCCGAGGACGGCTTTGCCCTGCATTGGCTGCCCGAGTCAAGTAGTTATGAGTACGTCTGGGGAGATTATGCGCTTGAATTTGACGGCAAGCAGACCACTGCCGCCTACGCCTTCCGCACCGACTCCACTTTCAGCAACAACGTGCTTGGAAGCATGCCCGCTGATACGCGCAACCGCATGGAGCGCCACATGAAATCAGTCATCCAGCAATACATGCAACGCATGACCACCGACAACCTCGTCATCAAACCACAACAAGTCAACAACTGATCAGAGGTTGCCGCACACAATTCAAAAGGAAGACAAAAAAGAAAGAAGCCCGTTAGGGCTGGTAATGGCATAGGTGGGGGTAAGCGCAGCGCAACCCCCGTATTAGGAGCGGCCCCACATACCCCAAGCCCCGTTAGGGGCGGCACTTTCACAAATAGCGCTCGTCAAATTCAATGCCCGAGGCTTGAAGAAATGATTTATATTCGTCCCTAAATGTCCGCACCTTATGGTGCTCCCGCTGATTTCGAATGTACTGAATCACCCTTGGCACTACCGATGCACTGACTGAAAATGCGCCATATCCATCTTGCCACGAAAAAGCACCATAATAGGGATGTAAATCTTTTATCCATCGACTACTGCTAGCCTTTATCGTTCTCACAAAATCGGCCAAGGCCATGGTCTTAGGCAAAGCCGCCAACAAATGCACATGGTCAGGCATTCCACCAACTTCGATTAATACACCGCCCAATGACTTGACAATTCCACCAATATATCGGTGTACGTGGTCCAAATCATTTTCGACAATGGGAGTACATTTTGTTTTGACGTGAAACACAATGTGTAAAATGTTATTTACGTATGTATTGGCCATGATTTTGTGTCGCCCCTAACGGGGCTTAATTATTGTTTTTGTTTTTTACATTTACGTGGGTTAACACCCTGTTACGTGGGTTAGCACCCACGCCTAAACCATTTTGTCCCTAACGGGACATCACACACAATTCCTAGCGGGACATTCCAAACATTCCCTAACGGGACTTCCCATACATTTACATTTATAAGCCAAGGATGGAATAGACTTGGTTGACGATGGCGAGGCGCTCGATGTCGGGGCGCGTTGAGAAGAAGAGGAAGATGAGGTCGCGAGCGGGAATCTTGCCGGCATAGATGGTGAAACCGCCGTTGTCGCCCAGGTGGTAGACGTGATTGGGATAATCGGGCTTTTCCTGCACGAAGAAACCGTAGCCGTAGCCCGTGTGGGGCTGGTAGCCGTAATTGGCATCGGCGGGAATCTTAATCCAGGGATGATAAGCCAACAGCTTGCTGCCTGCCGACCACACCTTGTTGTCGCGCAGGGCACGTTCCCATTGCACAAAGTCGTTGATGGAACAGTAGAGGGCGCCATCGGCCTTGGTAGCGAAGAAAGACTCTTCGCCGTAGTCATATTCCCGCCACTGGCCACTGTCATCGCGCTCATAACCATGCGCCATGTGGGCGATGTTGCGGTCGGGCTCAAAGTAGCGACAGGTCTTCATCCCTGCTTCATCAAACACGTTTTGCTGCATATAGGTCTCAAAAGGAATGCCTGTGGCGCGCTCCACAATCTGATAGATGAGCTGGAACGTGGGGTTGATATACTCATACTGGGTGCCCGGATCGAAGTTCAGGTGGCCGAGCGTCTTCATATAGCCTACCGACTCGACATCGGTACTGTAGAGCACAAAATTGCGGTCGCTGCGCGCACGTGCATCGGGGATGCCCGAAGTGTGGCTCATGATGTTGTGCAGGGTGATTTTGTTGAAGAAAGGCGCCTGGAACTCGGGGAAGAACTTTGACAACGGGTCGCTGAGCGATAGCACGCCCCGCTCAGCGAGCTGCAGGAGTGCCACTGCCGAGAACTGCTTGGAGACCGATGCGATGCAGAAGTTGGTCTGGAACGATACCGGCTCCTTGGTCACCATATCGGCCACGCCAAAGCAACGGCTGTAAAGCGTGTCGTTGCCCTGCATAATGAGCACGGCGGCACCGGGCTCATCGGGATTGTTGTACACTGCACCGAAAACGTCGTCGATGCGCTTTATCATCTCGTCATTGTTCATGTCATGTGCCAAAGCGGTGACGGCAACTGTCGCCAACAACGCCAATAGAATTGTCTTTTTCATCATGGCTGCAAAATTAGCATTTTAATTGGATAAAAAATAGTACCTTTGCCGAAAAATTAGAAATGATTCAAGTCAAGATAGACCCGAGAATTTTAGAGGCGTGCCCCGAGTGCCGCATCGGCCTTATCAGCGCGACGGTAGTCAATGAGCCGACGTGCGATGCCTTGTGGGCCGAAATCGAGGCTGCCGCCAGCGAAATCAATGAGCGATACGAACTCCTGGAAATCAACCAGCGGCCTGCCATCGCCGGCACACGCCACCTGTACAAAGCGCTGGGCAAGGACCCGAGCCGCTACCGCGTGTCGAGCGAAGCCCTATGCCGCCGCATCATCCGCGGCCTGGGCATTTACCGCCTGACGACCTTGATTGACGTGGTTAACCTGGTGTCGATTAAGAGCGGCTATGCCATCAGTGGACTGGACGGCGACCGTATCGAGGGCGACACGCTCACGATGAGCGTGGGCACCGCCGACGATGTGTATAACGGCATAGGGCGCGGCTTGCTCAACATCGAGGGCATGCCCGTGTACCGTGACGCCATGGGCCCCATCGCCACCCCGACGAGTGACGAGGAACGTACCAAGTTCACCGAGCAGACCGTTAGGGCACAAATCAACATCAACGCATTCGCGCCCGAAATGCCGCTTGAAGAAGCAGTGGAATGGATGGCATCATTGTTGCAGAAATATGCACATGCCACCGATGTGGAAACAAGCATCTATGACCCAACAACAAAAGAATAGGAACTAAAGATTAAATATGGAAATATTAGAGATATTAGAGAACAACGTCAACCAGCGTCACATCGACCAAGTGGTTGAAGTCCTCAAGGACGGTGGACTCATCATCTACCCGACCGACACCGTGTACGCATTAGGCTGTGACGCGCTGAACAATCAAGCCATTGAGCGCATCTGCTCCATCAAGGAGATGAAATCGGCCAAGACGAACCTGTCCATCATTTGTGACGACATCTCACAGGTGGCACAGTTCGCCAAGTTTGACAACACGCAGTTCAGGATGATGAAGGCCAACCTGCCAGGGCCTTTCACCTTCCTCTTCCCCGCCCTTTCCAAACTGCCGAAAGCCTTTAAGGGCCGTCGCACCGTGGGCATCCGTATCCCCGATAATGAGATTGCCCTAGCCATCGTACGCACACTGGGCGGCCCCATCCTGACGACCTCGGTACCCGGAGACGATGAAGACTACCGCTGTGAGCCCGGCCTGATGGCCGAAGCCTTTGAGTCACAAGTGGATATCGTCATCGATGCCGGACGTGGACAACTCACTCCATCGACCATCGTGGATTGCACCGGCAGCACTCCCGAGATTACCCGTCAAGGTAAAGGGAAGCTTATAGTTTGAGAGGCTTTAGGTAAAACAGAAAACAGGAAATAATTAATAGATATTATCAATGAAAAAGATTATCATTTGCTTGACGGCACTGCTGATGTTTGCCGCCTGCAACAACAAGACCGAGAATCAAGCCAATAACGGCGAAGGAGAAAACGCCGCCACAAGTGAGATGACCGCCACCAATCCCGAAGAAGGTCAGGGCGAATGGGCCAAGCAGACCACCATTATGTCATCAAAGCCGATGGTTGTCGACTTCTTTGCCACATGGTGCGGCCCCTGCAAGGAACTGGCACCTATCCTCGATGAGATAGAGCAGAACCACAAGGGCGAAATCATCTTCAAGCGCATCGACGTGGACCAAGAGCCAGAGTTGGCACAGGAGTTCAACATCCAAGCTGTTCCTACACTGATGTTTATCACCCCCAAGGGAGAATATCAGACCATCGAGGGCGCTGTACCCGCCGAAGTGATAGAGGCGAAAATTGCCGACCTTCTCAAGCACAGCGCAGAATAAACACAACTTTCTACCCCGCCAAAAGGACAATTTATTGTTCCATTTTTCCCATTTATAAATAATGAGTGGGCTATAATGTTGTGACTATGGTTTTTTTTTGCGAACTTTGCGGCCGATTTTGAAATTAAGATTTGCGTTAAGACTACCATTTCATGGAAATTACTGCTCAACAACTTGCGGCAATGGTTAACGGGACGGTTGACGGCGATGCCTCGACTGTCATCAACAACTATGCTAAAATCGAGGAAGCCACGCCAGGTTGCCTGACGTTCCTCGCCAATCCGAAATATACCCATCACATTTACACCACCCAGGCATCGGCGGTGCTCGTCCGTAAGGATTTCACTCCCGAACAGGAGGTGAAAGCAACCCTTATTCGCGTTGACGATCCTTACAAGACGCTTGCCGACCTGCTGAACTTTGTCGAGAACCAGCGCCCCGGCAAGAAAGGTATCGAGCAACCCATCCATGTGGGTGAGGGCACTACCCTGCCCGATGATGTGTATGTCGGCGCATTTGCATACATCGGCAACGGTGTCACCATCGGCAAGAACGTGAAGATTTACCCGCAGGTGTATGTGGGCGACGGCGTGACCTTGGGCGATGACGTCATCCTTTACCCCGGTGTGAAGATTTACCACGGATGCCGCATCGGCAACCGCTGCATCATCCAAGGTGGCGCCATCATCGGCGGCGACGGCTTCGGGTTCGCGCCCAAGGAAGACGGCTCCTATGAGAAAATCTCTCAGGTGGGCATTGTCATTCTTGAAGACGACGTTGAAATCGGCGCCAACACGACCATCGACCGTGCCACTATGGGAGCGACCGTGGTCAAGAAGGGTGCGAAACTTGACAACCTCATCCAGATTGCCCATAACGTTGAAGTGGGCGAAAGCACCGTCATGGCAGCCCAGGTGGGCGTTGCCGGTTCAACAAAAATCGGCAAGTACAACATGGTTGGCGGCCAAGTGGGCTTTGCCGGCCACATCACCGTGGGTGACAAGAACGGCATCGGTGCACAGACAGGCGTGGACAACAGCATAGGCAGCAACGGCAAGTGGCTGGGCGCTCCCGTGCAACCCGCCATGGAATTTGCTCGCCAAGTCGTTTACCTGAAACGTCTGGGAGAGATGTACAGCGATATCAAAGAGCTGAAGAAGAAACTTTAAGTTTTAAGTCATGAAACAAAAAACACTCAAGAGCGAATTCACTGTTACCGGTAAAGGACTTCACACGGGCCAAATGTCAACCGCGACGTTCAAACCCGCCGATGTGAACACCGGCTATGTGTTCAAGCGCATCGATATGGAAGGCCAGCCCACCATTCAAGCGCTTGCCGAGCATGTCGTCGAGACCACCCGTGGTACCGTTATCGCCAGCAAGAGCAACAAAGAAGCCCGCGTGAGCACCATCGAACACGCCATGGCTGCCCTGTATGCTGCAGGCATCGACAACTGCCTGATTGAGGTGAATTGCGGAGAAGTGCCCATCCTGGACGGCAGTGCCCGGATTTGGTGCAACGAAATCGAGAAAGCCGGCATCGTGGAGCAGGAAGCCGACAAAGAATACTATGTGGTAAAGCAGCGCATCAAAGTCGTTGACAAGGAGACCGGCTCATCACTCATCGTACTGCCCGACGACGACCTGTCGATCGACTGCATGATTGAGTTTGACTCGCCCGTGCTGGGCAACCAGTTCGCCTCGCTGACCGACATACGCAAGTTCAAGGAGGAGATCGCAGGCAGTCGCACCTTTGTTTTTGTGCGAGAGGTACAGCCCCTCATCCAGCTTAACCTCATCAAGGGCGGCGACCTGGACAATGCTATCGTCATCTATGACTCGGCGATGAAACAGGAAGATCTGGACCACATGGCCGACGTGATGAACGTGCCCCACAAACCCGCCAACGAACTGGGCTACCTCAACAACAAGCCTTTGGCATTCAAGAATGAGCCTGCACGTCACAAGCTGCTCGACGTGATGGGAGACCTGGCGCTGATAGGACGTCCGTTGAAGGGCCGCATCGTTGCTACCCGTCCGGGCCACACCATCAATACCCAGCTGTCAAAGAAGATACGTCAAGAGTTGCGTTACCAGAATGTTCAAGCACCAATCTATGACCCGAACAAGGAGCCGCTCTATGACATCAACAAGATACGTACCATGCTGCCCCACCGCTATCCCATGCTCCTGGTGGACAAGATCACCGAGAAGGGCAAGAAGCACATCGTGGGCATCAAGAACGTGAGCGCCAATGAGCCGTTCTTCCAGGGACACTTCCCCAACGAGCCCGTGATGCCTGGCGTGCTGCAAGTTGAAGCGATGGCACAAGTAGGCGGCATTCTCGTGCTCAGCAGCGTAGAGGATCCCGAGAACTACTCGACCTACTTCCTGAAAATCGACAACGTCAAATTCAGGAGCAAGGTCGTTCCCGGCGACACCCTTATCTTCCACCTCTCGCTGATGACGCCCATTCGCCGCGGTACAGCCGTGATGAAGGGATATGCCTTTGTGGGCGAAAAGATTGTCACCGAGGCCGAATTCATGGCGCAAATCGTCAAGAACCCCGACTAACAAAACAACAAAAACAAAGAAATAATTATGGAGATCCATCAGTTTGCCGTCGTACATCCTGACGCAAAAATCGGGAAAGACGTGAAAATAGGTCCCTTTGTCACCATCGATGACAATGTGGAGATTGGTGACGGCACCATCATCGACAGCGGAGCAGTCGTGAGAAGTGGCGCACGCATCGGCAAGAATTGCCATATCCATGCCAGCGCTGTCATCAGCGACGTTCCCCAGGACCTGAAATTCCAAGGAGAAGACACCGTCGCCATCATTGGGGACAACACCGTCATCCGCGAGTTTGTCACCATCCATCGCGGCACAGCCTCAAAGGGCAAGACCGTCATTGGCAATAACTGCCTGATTATGGCATACAGCCATGTAGCACACGACTGCAATTTGGGCAACCATATCATCATGTCAAACTCGGTACAACTGGCTGGTGAGGTAGTCGTTGACGACTGGGCCATCATCGCCGGCGGCGCACTGGTTCACCAGTTCACCCGCATCGGTTGCCACTCGATGATTCAAGGCGGTGCGCTGGTCAACAAGGACATCCCGCCCTACTGCATGGCCGCCCGCTATCCTATTGCCTATGAGGGCGTGAACAAGGTGGGTCTGCATCGCCGCGGCTACACCAGCGAGCAGATTGACGCCATTGCCGACGTATATCGTGCCATCTATGACTCGGGCATGAACATTACCCAGTCGCTTGATGAGGCTGCGAAACTGCCTGACAGCCCCGAACGCGACATTATTATCGATTTTGTACGCGCCAGCAAGCGCGGCATCGTGCGCAAGCCGTCATAGGCTGTTCAAACGTATATCATATACTGCGACCGTGACAACAGTCCTTTAAAGGAGTTGCCACGGTCGCTGATGTTTATCGCACTTAAGTGTTCTAGCCGTCAAGGCGCAGCTTCAATGAGCTGAAGTTTTTTAGCCTCCCCGAGCTTGTAATAGATATCTCTCAATGCATTCTTTACTTCAATGTTGGTGGGGTCGATGGCATAAGACTTCTCAAAATAGGGCAATGCCTCACGGTAAATAGGATTTACCATATCGGCCAAACGCTTGCCATACAGACGGCTGTTTTGGCGAGTTTCCTGTGCTTTGTTATAGAAAAAACGCCCTACATTGAATTGTCCGCTGGCATTGCTGTCATTCAGCTCGATGCAACGCTGGTAGTAAGGCAAAGCCTCATAGATACCCTTATGACTCTCCACAACAAGTCCTTTCAGGTTCAGCAGTTCATCATCTCTGTCGTTGGCGGCAATCGCCTTGTCGATTAATTCATTAGCCCACTCATATTCATCATGAGCAATGAAGTCATTGATGAGGATGCGAATATACTGGGGGTCACTGGTGCCATAGATGGAATAGGCTTCCTGGGCGAGATTAACCACCTCTTCCTCGTTGCCAAGTCCGCTCAGGCATACCAGGGCATAATCATAGACCTCCTTGTGCTTATAGCCCATGTGACGAGCCATACTGAACAGCCTCACGGCATCGATGGTGTCGGTCTTCTGCCATGCCGCGATGGCCTGATAGAAACGCACCTCGGCGACAAGCGAGTCGGGTTTGAGCCATCGGGGGTCATCGTTGCGTGCAGCCATCGCACAGTAATAGTCCCACGCTTTGTAGGCTCCGTCCCAGTCCTTGATGTTGTAGAGTTCGCTGCCCACTAAACGGTAGTTATCGTGGTGCTCCACCAAACGGTCGACCACATCCTTGCTGTATTTGGTCCTCACCTTGGGACGCTTGGTCTTCTTGTCGATGACCGGCTGACCTTTCTTGTCGAGAATGTGTATGGTGTCGAGTTTAAGGGCGTTGAGACTGTATTCGTAGGCATCAATCAAGGTATGACCCATCTTCTTGGTGTCAATTTTCTTACCCACGCGCACGTTGTCCATGTATTTATCATACTGCTCTATCTTGATGCGGTTGGCAAGCGCCCATGTTTCGGCACGGTTGCGTGTCTCATCATTGGTAAGTGCGGGCGCCAGTTTGTTAAAGGCCTTGTTATATGAGTCAACAGTCATCGTCAACCCGGTGATGGCCTTTTGGGCTTCGGCAACAGCCAAGTGCTGTCCAGCGGCATTCAATGCCACCAGCGTCAAGGCCACACATATCATTGCTATCTTTTTCACAATCCTGTCTCCTTAGAAATTTCGCCGCAAAATTACTTATTTTTCCTATAACCAGCAAAAAAAGCGTGTCAAGGGCAAAAAACGGGCGGTGATTTGCTGATGCATCACCGCCCGAAAGAATACTCTAATTAATTATTAATTCACACCCATCACCTCAAACTTGTAGAGGATGTCATCAAGCACGCTCTTGGGCTTGGTGTTGTTCTCGTCAAGCTCTATGGCCTTCTTCAAGAAAGGAATGGCCTCGTCGTAAATGGGCTTGATCTTGGGAATCAAATCCTTGTTGGTGGCATTGGGATTATCATCGATAATCTTCTGAGCCTGCAGGTAGAGGCAACGACCTACATCAAAGAACGCGTTAGCGTAGGTAGGATCTACCTCAGCAGCCTTGCGGTAGAAGGGAAGAGCGGCGTCAACACCATCCTTCAACTCGGTAGTGAAGCCCTTGATGTCATGCAGGATACCGTTCTGGGGATCATTATTGAGGGCATTGTCAATGAAAGCGTATGCCTTTTCATACTGTTCCTTGTCAAGCATGTCCTGAACCATGTTAGCCAAAGCCGAAGTCTGGAAGTCAACGATGTTGTTGTCAGTGTAACCCAGCTTGCGGGCCTTGGAAAGGCTCTCATAAGCATTGGCAAAGTCCTGAATCTGATACTGGGAATAGCCCTGATAGAAACGTACCTCGCTCAGTACATCATCGGTAGCAGCTACACCCTGCTCAATAGCGAAAGCCGAAGAGGCAAGGTCAGCATAGTTACCGAAAGCTGCAGCTGCATTTGCCCAGTCACTGTTCTGCAGGAAGACGTTGCCCACATTGGCAATGTCGCCCAAGTGAGAAGTGAGCGCAGCGATGATCTCCTTGCTGTATTTGGTTTTGATTTTCTTGCTACCGTCCTTGTTGAGCTTGGGCATACCGTTCTTGTCCATCTCTACAACTGAGTCCAGAGGCAGAGCCTGCTGATAGAAAGCATAGGCTGCGGTCAATGCAGAAGCCATATCATTGTCATCGACAGGTTGCTGCATGATTTTTGCCTTCAACATCTCGTCATAAATGGCAAAAGCGGCCTTACCGGCAGTGTACCATGTAAGTACATCTCCAGCACTCTCAGGATTGGTTAGGGCGGGCTCAATCTGCTCCAACACACTAGCCAACACCATGGGGTCGCTTGAAGCGGCCTTCTTGGCAAGGTCTTTCACGAGGCTCATCTGAGCCGATGCGCCGAGCGCCATCATGATGGCGGCGACGAAAAGAATCATCTTTTTCATTTTTCTTAACAATTTAAGCTAGTTTATAATGTTTATTCGTTATCGTTTTGTTGTTCGTCGTTTGAGTTCTCTGCACTCTCGGAATTCTCAGTGTTCTCGTTGGGCTCAGGGAGTTCCGAGGGGTTCTCGTTGAAAGCGTCGCGAACGCTCTCCTCGTCGGTAGTCTCGGGCTCGGTATCCACCTTGCAAACGCTTGCAATCTCGTCGTTCTTCTTCTCCAGGTTGATGAGTCTTACACCCTGGGTGGCGCGTCCTACAATGCGGAGCGAGCTGACCTTAAGCCTGATGGCGATGCCGCTCTTGTTGATAATCACAAGGTCGTTATCGTCGTTCACATTCTTAATTGCAATTAGCTTGCCAGTCTTAGCAGTAATGTTAATAGTTTTAACACCTTTACCGCCACGATTGGTCACGCGGTAGTCCTCAAGGGCACTGCGTTTGCCCATACCCTGTTCCGATACGACAAGCACATTGTCGCGAGTGCCGGCACGCATACAGATCATGCCGATGACCTCGTCGCCCTCACTTAGGGTCATACCCTTCACACCTGTGGCAGTGCGGCCCATGGCGCGTACCTTGGTCTCGGGGAAGCGGATAGCGTAGCCCTTGCTGTTGGCCAAGATAACCTCGCTGTTGCCCTCGGTAAGGATAGCACCTACGAGCTGATCGTCCTCGGCAATGTTCAATGCGCGCACGCCGTTGGCACGCGGACGTGAGTATGCACTCAGGCTCGTGCGCTTAACGATACCGTTCTTGGTAGCAAATACTATATAATGTGATTGGTTATACTCGGGGTCGGTCAATGCCGTAGCACGGACGAAAGCCATGATGCGGTTCTCGGAATCCAAATTGAGCAGATTCTGGATAGCGCGTCCCTTGCTGTTCTTGGTGCCCTCGGGAATCTCAAACACACGCAGCCAGAAGCAACGTCCAGTAGCGGTAAAGAACAGCATATAGTTATGGTTGGTGGCTTCATAGACATACTCGATGAAGTCCTCATCGCGCGTGTCACTGCCCTTGGCGCCCACGCCACCACGTGCCTGTGCACGATACTCCTTGAGCGGGGTGCGCTTGATATAACCGAAGTGGGAGATGGTGATGATCATAGGATCGTCGCTGTAGAAGTCCTCAGCGTTCATCTCCTCGCTGGAATATTCGATTTGGGTGCGGCGCTCGTCGCCGAACTTTTCCTTGATCTCGATGAGTTCCTGCTCGATAACCTTGCGACACTCGGCGGGATCGTCAAGGATTGCCTGCAGGTGCTCGATGGTCTTGCGCACCTCAGCCAACTCGTTGTGCAGTTTCTCCTGCTCCAGACCGGTGAGCTGGCGCAAGCGCATCTCGACGATGGCGCGTGCCTGAATCTCGCTTAGGCTGAAGCGTTCCATTAAGCGCTGGATGGCATGTTCGGTGGAGTCACTGCTCTTGATGATGGCAATTACCTCATCGATATTGTCACTGGCGATGATAAGGCCCTCGAGAATGTGAGCACGCTCCTGTGCTTTCTTCAATTCATAGCGGGTGCGGCGGATAACCACCTCGTGACGATGCTCCAGGAAGTAGTGCAAGAGCTCCTTGAGATTGAGCAACATAGGACGACCGTTGACCAGACAAACGTTGTTCACGCTGAAGGATGACTGCAGCTCGGTCATCTTGTAGAGCTTGTTGAGCAGCACATTGGGGTTGAAATCCTTCTTTACATCGATAACGATGCGCATACCGTGGCGGTCGCTCTCGTCGTTGATGTCGCTGATGCCATCAATCTTTTTCTCCTCAACCAGGCGGGCGATGTTCTCAATGAGATCCTTCTTGTTGACATTGTAAGGAATCTCGTTGACGACGATGCGCTCATGGTTGCGATCGGTCTCAATCTCGGCCTTAGCACGCACGACAATGCGTCCGCGTCCCGTCTCAAAAGCGTCTTTTACGCCCTGGTAACCGTAGATGATACCACCTGTTGGGAAATCTGGAGCCTTGATGTAATTCATCAGGTCACTCACCTCCATCTCGGGGTCCTCGAGCAGGGCCAGACAGCCGTCAATACACTCACCCAGATTGTGGGGTGCCATGTTGGTCGCCATTCCCACTGCGATACCCGTAGCACCGTTGACCAGCAGGTTGGGGATGCGGGTAGGCAGAACCGAGGGCTCTTCAAGAGTGTTGTCAAAGTTAGGCACGAAATCCACGGTGTCTTTGTCCATGTCCTCCATCATGCTCTCGCCCATCTTGTCGAGACGCACCTCGGTGTAACGCATAGCAGCAGGACTGTCTCCGTCTACCGAGCCGAAGTTACCTTGGCCATCTACCAACGGGTAACGCATTGCCCATTCCTGGGCGAGACGGACCATTGCAAAGTAAACCGACGAGTCGCCGTGGGGATGGTACTTACCAAGCACGTCACCCACGATACGTGCCGATTTCTTGTAAGGGGCATTGGAGTAGTTGCGCAACTTGTCCATGCCATAGAGAACCCTGCGGTGCACCGGCTTGAAGCCGTCGCGCACATCGGGTAGCGCACGCGAAACGATGACCGACATCGAATAATCGATGTAACTGGACTTCATTTCGTTCTCAATGTTGATCTCTAAAATTCGATCGTTGTCCATTTGTATTTTTTCGTTTTAAATCTGTTACGGGCACCGCACCGCAGGCAACTTCGCCCCAGGCTAGCACGCATGCCACGACATTAGGTTTAACCTACAAAAATACGCATAATTTCTCATACGGCAAGTCGTTTTTCGCCACTTTTTGACTGAATTGTCAATAAAATGTTTAAAACGCGACTGAATTTTAATGAAAACACCATTTTTTCGGCCTCAGAAGGCACTCATTTCATGAGTTTATCCTACATTTGCATTGATATTATATAATGAGAAATGACCGACTTTGCAGCAATAGATTTTGAGACCGCCAATAGCGAACGCACCAGCGTGTGTGCCGTGGGAGTGGTTGTTGTGCGCGGCGGCTTGGTAACCGACACTTTCTACTCTCTCATCCAGCCCGAACCAAACTACTACAGCTACTGGTGCCAGCGTGTTCACGGCCTGGGACATGCCGACACCGATGAGGCTCCGGTATTTCCCGAAGTGTGGGCACATATCGAGCCGCTGATCGAGGGTCTGCCATTAGTAGCGCACAACAAGGCTTTTGACGAGGGGTGCCTGAAAGCAGTATTCAGATGCTACCAGATGGACTATCCTGACTACAGATTCTTTTGCACTTGCATTGCGTCAAAGCGTCTGTTTCCTCATCTCCCGAACCATCAGCTGCCCACTGTGGCAACCTTCTGCGGCCATGACATACGCAACCATCACAATGCACTTGCTGACGCCGAGGCCTGCGCACATATAGCGATGCACATTTTGTAGATGAAAGCATAGCCCGCCTCATCACATGATAGTTTGTTGCCCAGCAGTGCATTAAACCCTACCGAAGTCATCATTTGAATGAATAATCATAAAAACGCTACAAAAAACGGCAAAAATCGAGGCAGACCGGGGGACGTAGCATTATATTTTGTTAACAAATTACCCCCGTTTTAGGGGGTAATTTACCAGAAATTATACATCTTGACTAACTTTTAACAATAATAAACAAAAAATTCATATTCTTTTATACTGCAATTCAAAAAAAGGCAGTAATTTAGCGACGTTTTTTGCGAGAGAAAATCGACCAAAGACACAACACAGGGCCATATGGCTCCTGAAAACGAGTTGATAACAACCAGAAACATTAACACTAATAAAAGATTATGGCAAAAGAAATCGTTAAGCCCGCTACCGGCAAGTTAGGTATTATGGTAGTTGGATTGGGTGCCGTTAGCACCACTTTCATGACTGGTGTCATGATGGCCCGCAAAGGTCTTGCAAAGCCCGTTGGCAGCATGACCCAGTACGACAAGATCCGCATTGGAAAAGGCGAAAACAAGAAGTATCTACATTATAAAGATATTGTCTCGATGCCGACTCTTGACGACATCGTATTCGCAGCATGGGACGTATTCCCCGAGAACGCCTATGAGAGCGCTATCAACGCTGAGGTACTGAAGGAGAAAGACATCGAGCCAGTTAAGGACGAGTTGCTGAAGATTAAGCCCCTGAAGGCTGCTTTTGACGTGAACTACGCAAAGCGCCTGGATGGCGACAACGTGAAGCAGTGCAAAGACCGCTGGGACATGACCGAGCAGGTTCGTGAGGATATCCGCAACTTCAAGAAGGAGACTGGCGTTGACCGCGTTGTGGTACTGTGGGCCGCTTCAACTGAAATCTATGTTGAGCCCGACATGAAGTATCATGGCACTGTGGCTGCTTTAGAGCAGGCCATGAAGGACAACGTGGTAGATAAGATCGCTCCGTCGATGTGCTACGCTTATGCTGCACTGATGGAGGATTGCCCGTTCGTCATGGGCGCCCCCAACACCACCGTTGATATCCCCGCTATGTGGGAACTCGCTGAGAAGACCCAGATGCCTATCGCCGGTAAAGACTTCAAGACCGGCCAGACCCTAGTGAAGAGCGGTTTCGCTCCCATCATCGGAACCCGTATGCTCGGCTTGAGCGGTTGGTTCTCGACCAACATCCTGGGTAACCGTGACGGTCTCGTACTGGATGAGCCTGCAAACTTCCGCACCAAGGAGGTCAGCAAGCTCTCTACCCTCGAGTCCATCCTCGTTGCTGATGAGCAGCCCGACCTGTACAACGATTATTTCCACAAAGTTCGCATTAATTACTACCCGCCCCGCAACGACAACAAGGAGGGATGGGACAACATCGATATCTTTGGTTGGATGGGCTATCCTATGCAGATCAAGATTAACTTCCTGTGCCGCGACTCTATTCTTGCTGCACCGTTGTGCCTTGACTTGTGTCTGCTCATTGACCTGGCTCGCCGCGCCGGACGCTATGGCACTCAGCGCTTCCTGAGCTTCTTCCTCAAGAGCCCGATGCACGATTACACACAGGATGAGATTCCCGTTAACCACCTGTTCCAGCAGTATGTAATGCTCAAGAACGCTATCCGCGAAATGGGCGGATATGAGGCCGACGAAGAGATTGATTAATCACAATCCTTAAAGTCATACCAGAAAAGACGGTCCCCTTATTAGGGAAACCGTCTTTTTTCATAGTAGCTAAATTTGATATTTTTTATGAAAGTTTAGTTTGTTGTTTGATCGAATTGCAGTAAATTTGCACCGACTTTATGCAATAAAGTCAACACAGCAAATTTATCTATGATTTTTCGAATAAAATTAGCTTAATATGCAAGAAATAATTCAAGAAGATCTTAACGCGGTAGCGGCGGCGGAAAAAAAGAAAAAAAGACGCCTGCGCAGTGGCATTAAATGGGACCGACTGTTTGTCGCCTGTGCCTATAACT
The DNA here is from genome assembly GCA_017427945.1 of Muribaculaceae bacterium. Taxonomy (GTDB): domain Bacteria; phylum Bacteroidota; class Bacteroidia; order Bacteroidales; family Muribaculaceae; genus Sodaliphilus. The sequence goes on from JAFRRT010000026.1 coordinate 31,730, forward strand.
GGTATTGGTTCATCCTCTCTATGGTTGTTTGCTCATGTCTCGCCTATCTGTATGGCAAGAGCCAGCCACAGTTCTATGTTGGTAAAGCGTCTATCCTTATCAGGTCTAAAGACAGCGCGCAAGGCACGCCATCGATGACTTTCAGTGATTTAGGTCTGAACACCGTGAACTACATTCCAAACGAGCCTTACAAACTTAGGTCCTCCAGGGTTATGGAAATCGTTGTAAACTCACTGGGCCTGAATGTTCAATACTATGGCCATAAGTTCTTGCGTGATGTCAATATATACAAAGAATCACCCATCCAAGTCACCCCGTTAAGAGAAGTAACATCAGGATACTCATTAACTATCGTTCCCAAGGACAATGAGAACTTTGAATTCAAAGTAGATAACGGACAATGGAAAAAGGCCCACTTCGGCAGCAAAGTAAACACCGAGCATGGCCCCGTGGCAATCACAAAAACGCCTCTTTTTAACGAATCCCATGTTGACTACAACATCATCGCCCGCATCAACAATCCATTATCGGTTGCTAGGTCATTATCCAAATCGATGGTTGTTGAGCAGGCTGATGAACACAGCGACGTTCTTAATCTCGCGATTAGAGGTGAGAATCCAGTGATGTGTGCCGACATTTTGAATGCACTTGTAGTCGCATATAACCAAGAGGGCATCAACGATATGAATCAGGTTGCCCGCAATACTGAGGCCTTTATTGCTGAACGTGTGGCCGACCTGTCAAAAGACTTGAGCGGTGTTGATAACGAGGTTGCCATCTTGACGGCAAACTCTGCGAACTCCATCATGCTAGGCAATGCATCTAATACAATGGATCAAATCAACAACACCGCGGACGTGAGCCTTGAAGCAAACCTTGTGGCTCAAGTACGCCATTTCATCGCAGGCATGGGTCCCAATGATCTGATTCCCGTCAATTCCGGCATCAACAACACCGGAATCACCGATCAAATCAAGACTTATAACGAGGCCATGCAGGAATATCAAAAGATTTCTGCCACGTCAAGTGCCGAGAACCCAGTAATGAAAGAACTTATCAACTCTTTGGCTGTGCAAAAGAAAACGATTCTTGCCAGTTTGGATAACTACTTGGGAGCACTGCGTACGAGACAAAGTCAGGCTCAACGGATGCAGAACATGGCTCAAAGCAGCATGACTGCCAACCCGTCACACGAAAAAGCAATTACCGAGGTAACACGCCAACAGAAAATCAAGGAGCAACTATACCTTTACCTACTCAACAAGCGCGAAGAGAACGCTTTGCAGATGGCAATTACAGAGGCCAACGCAAAAGTGATGGAGCCAGCCATTCCAAATCACACGCCTATTACAGCGCCACTATCTCGAATCGTATTGACTGGTATGTTTATCGGTCTATTAATTCCCGCTTTTGTTCTTTACGGAGTTTTCTGGTACTTCTCGCTTGACAAGACCATCCACACTCGTCGTGAGATTGAAGAAGCATGCGATATTCCCATTTTGGGTGAGTTGCCTGCTAAGAAAGACCATGTCACCGGTGAGATTGTGGTTAACGAGACATCCAATGACCGCATGAATGAGGCGTTCCGTATTGTCCGCAATAACCTTGATTTTGTCACAAGTCAGGACAAACCTGATGACGGCGCCACTGTTATCCAGTTCACCTCTACTATGTCAGGTGAAGGTAAGAGTTTCGTGGCTGCAAACCTTGCCTTATCATACACCTATGTAAACAAGAAGGTAATTGTGGTCGACCTTGACTTGCGTAAAGGTAAGTTCTCTGAGTACGTTGGTGTCCAGGATGGTAAGGGTGTGACTGCATATCTTTCTGGAAAGGAGCCCGACATTCACAATGTCATCCACCGCGGTCCTCTTCACGAAGGTTTTGACATCATCAGCGTTGGCGCTATTCCTCCTAACCCGACAGCATTGTTGTTGACCGACTACATGGGAAAGATGATCGAAACGCTCAAGGAAGAGTATGATTTTATCATTCTTGATACCGTGCCTTACAACCTGATTGCTGATGCCGCAGTTGTAAACAAGTATGCCGACTTAACGATATATGTTGTTCGTGACGGTAGGGTTGAACAGCAATACATGTATGAGCTGGAGCGCCTCTCTGATGAGCACAAGATCAAAAACCTCACCATTCTCATCAACGACATCAAACTTAGTAAGACACGTTATAACTATTCCTACGCCTACGGTTACGGTAAGGGTTACGGTTACGGTTATGGCTACGGTTACGGCTACGGTTACGGTGGTGATAGTGGTGGTTATTATGTCGATGACACTCCAAAGGATACATCCGTTTCCCAAGAGTTCGGAGTCACCGGCAATCAAGAGAATTAATATCCTCAACTCAAGAACCAAGAATTCCTGTTGAATGAAAATCGCGGTTGTCGGAACCGGATATGTAGGATTAGTCACGGGCACCTGTTTCAGCGAAATGGGTGTCCATGTGACATGTGTTGATGTTGATAGCAACAAAATCGATACGCTCAAGAGTGGGTCGATCCCCATTTATGAGCCAGGACTGGAAACACTTGTCCGCAAGAACATTAAATCTGGAAGGTTGCTATTCACCACACGTCTTGAGGATGTGGTGAATGATGTAGACATTGTGTTCAGCGCTGTGGGAACGCCTCCTGACGAAGACGGAAGTGCTGACCTCAAGTATGTTCTTGAAGTAGCCCATACCATCGGCAAGCACTTGAACCGCTACATTGTCGTTGTGACCAAGAGTACCGTTCCAGTGGGCACAGCCCGAAAGGTCAAAGCCGTTATACAAGAAGAATTGGATAAGCGCGGATGTAACATCGAGTTTGATGTTGCCAGCAATCCTGAATTCTTGAAAGAGGGTAATGCAGTGAAGGACTTTATGAGTCCTGACCGCGTTGTGGTGGGTGTAGAGAGCGAACGTGCCCGCAAAATCATGGCGCGCCTCTACAAACCCTTCATGATTGTAAGCGACAGACTTATTTTCACCGACATACCATCGGCCGAAATGATTAAGTATGCCGCTAACTCAATGCTGGCGACACGCATCAGTTTCATGAACGACATCGCCAATCTGTGTGAGCTAGTGGGTGCAGATGTAAATATGGTGCGCAAAGGCATTGGCAGTGATACACGTATCGGCAAGAAGTTCCTTTATGCCGGTTGTGGCTATGGCGGATCATGTTTCCCCAAGGATGTGAAAGCCCTCATCAAGACGGCGGCAGACAATGGCTACCCCATGCGGGTACTCCAAGCCGTTGAAGAGGTTAATGCCGACCAAAAGCTTGTGCTGTACCGCAAACTCGTGAAGCACTATGGCAGCGAGAACGAATTGAAAGGCAAGGCTATCGCCATGTGGGGTCTTGCATTCAAGCCCGAGACCGATGACATGCGTGAGGCTCCCGCTTTGGTGTTGATTGACAAATTGCTTGGAGCAGGAGCAACGGTCAAGGTTTACGACCCTGTTGCCATGGACGAGTGCCGTCGTCGTTTGGGCGAGGCCGTTACCTACGCCACCGACATGTACGATGCCGCAACTGATGCCGACGCCCTCATACTGGTTACCGAGTGGAAGGAATTGCGTATGCCCAACGTCGAAACATTACTGCTCAAGATGAAAGGCCGACTGATTCTTGACGGCAGGAATATCCTCGACGGCGAAGAATTACAACAAGCCGGATTTGAATATCACTGCATCGGGAAGTAACAATTCCAACAAAGCAAAGAGACAAGACGCCATAATAAAAAGCCGCTCTGCAATGCAGAACGGCTTTTTGATTAGCTAAAAGTTTGTCATTTGACAACAACCTTATGAGAAGTTGTTTCGCTTGCAACCACGTAAATGCCTGCCGGCAACTCAATGGTACAGTCACCTGCCAAATTGATTGTTGCGACACAATTTGCATCCATATCATACACCTCAAGTTCATCGCCCGCAGGATTGACAATAAACACGCCATTCTCTACAGGCACAGCATTCCATTGCAACTGCCTCATTCCGTTAGCGGCGCCTGACAGCAACAAATCAATCAGTGCTGTCACATCAGCAATCGAAATATTTCCATCATGACTGACGTCAGCAGCCTCAGTATCAAATGGCGAAACTTCCGTACCCAGTAGATAGTCAATCAACACGGTAACATCTGCGATGGACACACTGCCATCCATATTCACGTCTCCGTAGCGAACGGGCTGAGCTTCCACCACTCCTATAACATCAGCATAAGCGCTGGCCAGACTTGTCGTGGCCGAAATAGCGCCATCGTAATCTCCAGGAGTTGATGTGTTTTTCAAGCGCACATAGAACACTTCACCCGATGGGTCGAGGGTAAGCGACTGTGCCCAACTGAAACCATTCAGGCTAATCTCAAAGTTGCCCTCAACTGCTAAATGGATGTTTTCGCTATTGTTATCAGCGCTCACTGAACCACTTTCTATTTCTGAAGAACCATTCTGAACTGCAACAATGACATCAAGCGAAGAGATGGACAATGAGGGCATCGCATCTTTGCTGGCAGTCAGATTCACAGTAGTGCTCACCTCGCTGCTGGCTATTGTCAGTGTGCCTGTTGCATTACCAGCTGTGCTTGACGTGTATGTTACAGTCACGGTGGTGCCATTATTCGCGCTGGCAGCGCTGATGGTTGTCGGAGTCACGCTAAAGCCATTACCGCTCACGCTCACATTCAATGCCTTCGTCAGGTTAGAGCCCCTCACCGTTATGGTCTTGCTCACCGAACTTCCAGAGGCAGTGATGGTGCCGACATTCACTGTCGAGCCGTTGACAGGAGCAGTCAGTTCTGGAGTTGCTACCGAGCCGCTATTGCTCGTAATGGCGATATCATCGACGTTGAGACGCGAGCCAGCGGTTTGCTGGAACTTGAAGCGCACATCGCCAGTCACATTCAGATCATAGCTATACTGTTGCCAGGTCCCATTAAGTGTGCAAGTGGCCATCTCAGTCCATGTGCTGCCAGCATTGGTGCTATAAAGGATTTTGATTGTGGGATTTACATCATTGCCATATTTTGCCGCATAGAAAGTAAGCTTGCTGGCTCCGCCAATAACGTCTTCTGACATCTGGATATAGGAATCAGCATTCTTGCCAAAGCAGCAGCCAAGCGAGCCGTTCCAGTGATCATTATCTCGCGCATAGAGTCCAGCATTGCTAAAGTACCATTTGAATGCGGCTCCTTGTATTTCCTGAGTCCAGTAGCCACCAGAACTGCAGCCTTCCCATGTCTCGACAGTCTCGGTACCTCCGCCGCCGCCAGTATTATATGTAGCGGTCAGAGTAACATTGCTGGTCACCTCTGAACTGCTGATTGTCAGTCTGCCCGTGGCATTGGTAGCAGTACCGTTATAGGTGACGGTAACTGTCGTGCCAGCATTCACAGCGGCAGCAGTAAGTGTCGTCGGAGTCACACTAAAGCCCGTTCCCGTTACAGCAACCGTGAGAGCTTGGGTGAGATAAACGCCCTTGACAGTGATTGTCTTGCTAACACCCGAGCCCGCGTTGGTGCCCACGTTAATAGTTGATCCGTTGGCAGGAGACGAGAGTATAGGAGTATTCGTAGCACTTCCCGTCCAGGCATTGCCTGTCATGTTTCCCCACAAGTACTCCGCCAACTCGGGATGGTCGATAAAAGGATTACGATTATGCTGGATACCAGAAACAGCTTCGTTGCGATTCGACTCAAGCGTGCTGACCGGGTCATTGCGATGCCACTCGAGCAATTGGCTGATTGCCCATGGCGTGAGATGCTTGTAACTGCTATTGGTGAATACCACACTACCCAATCCGTTGGTCCAAGAGCCCACACGGTCCATGTAACGCACTACCATATAGAAATAGGTTCGAGCGAAGTCGCCCTTGTACTCATCGGCGACTTCAAACACCGTACCCGTATAGCCGCTGTGGGTACAGGAACCCAGTTTACCAGTTCCGCAAGCTGTACCATTAGCACAGTCACCGAAGGGGTTATTGCCGCGCTGACCATTTACCCATCCGTCAACAGGGTACATGTGATACAAGTCTGTATACATGGTGTCAGCATCTGAGCTGCCTCCTCCCCACCAACTGTTGGGAACCGAGTGTTCACGGTTATAGCATTGCCCAATTGTGTTGTAGGTACCACACTGGTCCACACTGTAAGTAAACTGTGTGGTAGAGTAACGGTCGATAATCGTGTTGCCGTTGCAGTCTGTCGTTTTGAACTTTTCCCACAAGTTGCCATAATAAATTCTGTAGTGGCCATTGATAATCTGGTGTAACGATGACATCAGCTGCTGGTCATTCTTACCCAAAGCATTGTTATAGTACCCGCTTGGTATTGCGGCTACTGCCTGCAAGCCCACAGCCATCACTACGAGCAGCAACAGGTAATGTAGATTTTTTCTCATAACAAGTTTAAGTTTATATTAATAGTTATTATGTTCGTTTTATATCACCTGCAAATGTACTAAAAAACATCACAACAAGTTGAGAATTTTGAAGTTTTCTGCCGATAGCAAACCCCACTTCATTGATTTTTCATTGACATGCAAGACAGGGGAGGAACATTCATTTACAAGAAAGTCCTGAGGACCACGGTGGTCTCAGAACTCTATTCGTTAAAAGCCGGTTGGCAAGGATTAGTCTTTCAAAGCCTTGACAGCTTGCTTACAGATGTTCTCATGGCGCAGTACCATGTAAACCAACAGGATATTCAGCACGACGATTTCAAAAACGAAATACAGCCACGGCATGTTGATGATGACCGAGATGAAGCAAGCGATAATGCGCGTGTTGAAGGTAAGGATATTGGTATACTTCATCAACGGCAAACTCAGTTTGCGGAAGTAGTCACGGAATTCCTGAGTGGGCACGCCATCCTCGCCATAGCGCTCGGTGAGAGCAGCACGCAGGCGTTGCATGTTAGGAGTAAAGCGCTCCTGATTTGACGTGTAGCCGCTATAGAAGAACAGCGGCAGTTTGCTCCAGAAATTCATGCCCCAGTCCAGTCGATGGTACTGCTCCTTGAGTTTGGCCGCACTTTCCAGTTCACTACCCTGCTTGCCCTTGAGGAAGAACAAGTGGAACTGGCGGTAACAGTCGGCCATGGCTGCCTGCAGCGCGTGGCTGGCACCCGAGAGGATACCCAATGCCCAAATCTGCCACTCATGGCTTGCGAAATAATTACCCAATAGGCTGTCGCCGAAATCCAGTTCACGGAAAACCAATGCAAAGCCAATTGCCGCAAACCAGAAGTCGCCACTGACGCCGTCCAAGATGCGCCCCATGCGGGAGTACTGCTGCGTCATACGCGCCAACTGCCCATCGGCACTGTCAAAGGTGTCAGCCCAAGTGATGAGCAGCATGCCCACCCAGTTGAGCCATGCCAGATGAGGTTGGTGGAAATAGAGCATGATGCCGCCCGCCACACCCATGAAGATGCTGGCAACAGTGATGGCATTGGGGCTAACGCCCAACTTTGCGAACATTTTCGCCCACAAGAAACCCAGGGGGCGGTGGAAATGCAGGTCGAACCACTCCTCGGTGTCCAACGATTTGAGCGAAGCCTGATATTCTTCTTTAAGTGTCATGTTTTTCAGTTTCTATTCCAAAGATTTAATACCTAACTCCTTTACAGCCCCAGATGTGCTTTGGCAAGAGCCAGAACGGCCTTGGCAATGTGCGGTGCCGACTCGTTGCGACAAGGTGCGAAACTGGGCCAGTCGTTAAAGTCGATAATACGGATGGTGCCGTCGGGATCAACGATACAGTCACCACCGTAGATAACCACATTCAGCTCCTCGGCAGCACGTGAACAGATGTCCTTCAACTCCTTCAGGTCGATGTCGATACCCTGGGAGTGGCCATTGACTTCCTCCCAACCATACTTGCTATGGCCCTCGTCAAAAGGATAGAACCAATAGAAGAACTGCGAATCTTTCACGCCATAGAACTTCACGAGGTCACCCGTCAAGTGCACATTAATGACGGCACGAGTGATGCCACGATAGAAGTACTCCTGCAAAACCTCCTGGGCCTCTTCGGGGTGACGCACATAGCTCACGTCCTCCTTGTGCATGGCATGGAAGTCGCCGCGCTTGATCCAGCAACTCTTGAAGCCGGCCTTCTTGAGTTGTTCCTTGACGTTCTCGTTGGTGTTGACAATGAGGCTCTCAGGATAAGGGATGCCGTTTCCCAAGAGTATGCGCGTCATGCGCTCACGCGTACAGTTCTCAATGCCATAGCCCGAATTGATGACAAGCTTACCCTCGTCCTCGAGACGTTGCAGCTTGGCAATGCTCTCGCGCTCACGGCACATGGCGAGCACAACGGGCTCGTTGATCTCTTGGTTGTTGAATTGCTCCTCACTATAAACGTTCACCTGGCAGCCGCGTTTGCGCAGTTGCTCGGCTACAAGGTTGAAGATGGCGGTGTCGTTGCCAATGTGGTTGGGCGAATAAGCGCCTGCGCGCATGACGCCCGCAATAGTAATGTCTGCCATTGAAATTGACTAATTTATGGTATCGGGCACAAGGGCCCATTATTGATTAACCTGCAAATATACAAAAAAATGGAAAACCACAGGGCAAAATGCAAGAAAAACAGAATTATTGTACATGAATGAATTAATTAGCCGTTTGAATGTACAAATTCCAATTCTCGGCCACCTCTCTCATCATGACGGTGATTTTCCCAATACTATCGGGCAATATTGTTTCATTAGGCACTGAACCGCGTAGATTTCTAGAGGAACACTTCGTGAGTATGTTTCCAGGCTTCGGTGTAATGACAACATTCAACTCTGGCGGGTTTTCACCAGAATCTGGTGCATAATACATGGAATTGGCTGTGATTTCCGACCAAGCGCTGTTGATTTCCAAAGTGTAATTACTGCTTCCCTCAAGTTTCAAGACTTTATCCCAACCTCCAGTGATGGCAAATTTATTCCTTGCCGCGGCAAATGCATACTGCTGGGCAAGAGCACAGTTCTCATCAGAAATGCCAACATGAGGTATTTGCTGGTCTTTCATGCCCTTTCCTCGTGTCCAAGACACATTAGTTCTATTGGGATCACCAATGACTGAAAGGTTCTTCTCAGGAAACCAGGTATCGAAAATGACCTGCACATTGGCGAGTGAGGCTATGTAACACGGAAGTCCATCCTGCAAGTGCTGATAGTCGTTGCACCAAAGGTTGGTTCCCGCGCCAATAGCGGCAAGCGTGGTGTCCTTTCGGGCATTGAAAATCGCCGTCCCATAGGGGAACACGATATCTATGTCCTTTTCCGTTGTGATATCCAAAACATTCGCCAGCACATCTGCAGGATAATCGTTGTTCATTCTCGTGTGATTGATGTTCCAAGCATACCGCATATCAGGGTTGGTCTTATCAACATCAATAAGAGCCATGAGATTTGTTGCCCCGGCTTCGAATGTAGTCCAACTCGTGCAACTGGTTGAGTTTTGCTGCAAGGTGATGATGTCCCATGGGGCATATTTAACTGCATCCTGAGCGCAAAGAACGTCTGTAATCGTGTTCCATACCGTATCATTGGCAGTATCAATCAGGTAAAAATCATGTTTAACAGCCGGAGCAGTGTTGTAGTAAGTGACGTGCCCACCGAGGCTTCCACCCGACACATACCAGATGCCCACCTTAATATTGATACCGTAACTCTTGAGGATGAACGGCAAATACATCCATGAGTCACAAGTGAACGAGTTGCCAAGAATCAAAATGCTCGGTGCATCCCCAATGGTCGGCGTCTCAGGCTCACTAGGTGAAATATCAAACAGTAGCATATCAATCAGTGTTGTTACATCGCTGATGCTCACGATGCCATCACCGTTTACATCGGCACATGATGTGGTCTCTCCCAAGAGTAACAAATCAATTAACGCAGTCACATCGCCGATACTCACTATGCTATCGCCATTCACATCGCCAATGAGAGCTTGCTCCTCAACGTCTGAATTAGCATCGAATAGGCCTACGCTAATATAGTCATTAGCATTAGCCCCAAATGCGAAGAGGAGAAACACCATGAGCACCTGCAATCTGGAACAAATTTCACGGTACGTATCAGGTATCTTTAATTTAGTTTTCATTTGGTTATGTATTATATCTTGCAAATAAAAGAGCCCATTTATTTTAAGCGGTGTTTTGGCTGTTCACTCGTTTTGTCAATACATCAAACTCACCATCATATAACGGTTGTCCTGCACTTGCGGCAGGCTCACGTTACCCGCGATAGAAAATGCTGGCGGCTTGGGGGCGCATGTTGTAGCGTGAGGACATGGACTCTCCGTATGCGCCCGCCGAACACAGGGCCATAAGGTCGCCGCGCTTGGTGACAGGCAAACGGCAGTCATGGGCAAAGACGTCGCTGGACTCGCACACGGGTCCCACCACGTCATAGGTTTCGATATCATGCTCATCTGAGGTGAGATTGCGAACCGAGTGGACAGCGCCATACAACGCTGGGCGTATCAAGTCGGTCATGCCAGCGTCAAGAATGACGAATCGCTTGTCCCTTGACTGCTTCACATAGAGCACTCGGGCAATCAATGTGCCGCACTGGCCAACGACCGAACGCCCAAGTTCGAAATGAAGATGCTGGCCGTGACGCAGGCGCAATTTGTTCTTGAAGACGCCAAAGAACCCTTCAAGATTAGGGATGGAGTGACCATCAGGATCATCATAATCAATTCCCAGACCACCACCCACGTTCACGCTGTCAAAGCTGATTCCCTGCTGTTCAAAATGATCCAGCAAATCGTTGACGGTGTCACACAACATGGAATAAGGCTCCATTAGCATGATTTGTGACCCAATATGGAAATGAAGACCGTGCAATTTCACATGCTTCATGTCATTCAAAGCAAGCTTCACTACCTGGTCAAGAGCCTCGATACCAATGCCGAACTTATTGTCTGCGGTACCAGTGGTGATATATTTATGGGTATGGGCATCAATGTCGGGGTTCACACGTATAGCAACATTCGCCGTCTTGCCCATCTCGCCCGCAAGTTCGTTGATGACTTCCAGCTCAGGCACCGACTCGACATTGAAGCAGCCTATCCCGCATTCCAGGCCCAGCCTGATTTCCTCGTCGGTTTTGCCCACTCCCGAGTAGGCGATGTCCTGAGGACTGAAACCCGCACTCACCGCCGCCGCGATTTCACCACCGCTCACGACATCGGCGCCCAAGCCGTGCCTGGCAATCTCAGATAGTATCTCAGGATTTCCATTTGCCTTCAAGGCATAATGCACCGTCATGTGGTCATCGGCCGTCAAGCGGTTAATCTCAGCCAAGGTGCTGTCCAGCAACCTCATGTCATATAAATACACCGGTGTGCGCATCTGCAACAGGTCACGCAACGGGAAACCACGGAAATCTTCTTGCTTTGACATAAATCATTTGTTTTAACGCACAAAAGTAATACAATAATTTCTAAAAAAATGTATCTGTCATTTAAATAATATTAATGAATGTACGACTACGCTTCATCACTTGAAGAACACCAACTTTGCCGCACGAGGACTATGCCCAGCCGACAAGTGGCTAAGGTTTTTATAGACAAAACATTAGGATTGCATATTACACTGAGCAATCGTACCATCATCACCCAAGAGCAAAAAGAAAAATCAAAAAAATCAACGTTTTTTCTTGCACATATAAAAAAAAGCAGTACCTTTGCACTCGCTATTGAAAATAGATTTCAGCTAGCTTCCGGAGAGGTGGGTGAGTGGCTGAAACCAGCAGTTTGCTAAACTGCCGTAGGGGTAACTCTACCGCAAGTTCGAATCTTGTCCTCTCCGCCTGTTTGCAACCGACCACGCAAGTGGCCGGTTGTTTTGTTGTGGGGGCACACCAAGCTCGCTTGAGTGGGTTACCACACCAAAGCAACCGAGTGATTGCGCAGCAATCGGTTGTGAACAGGCGGCGGCCCCGCGGGAGCGAGCAAGATGCACGAGCAAGGCGAGTGAATCCTGTCCCCTATCCTCTCCCCACGTTAAGGCAATAAGAATTATTTGGGCATCCACATTCAATTATTTAGAGAATTGTGGTGACAAGAAGGTCCTGTTGTGAGTTTTTTGTGTAATTTTGCCGAAAATCAATCATTAGAATTATCCACTTAAAATATCAGACGATGAAAAGAAAAAGCATTTTTGCATTCATTAGTTTAATGATGTGCGTCGCTTTCTGTTCGGCATCCTGCACTAATTCGGGCAAGCCTGCAGAAACCGCACAGACCGGAGAAGAAATCGGCAGCGTGACATCCCTGAACGATCTGTTATCACTGATGACCGATGACCTCTCTGGCGAGAAAAGTCTTGATGACCTTGTCAAAGGCTTTAAGGCCCAGTCGGCTGCCATCAAGTCCTATTGGCAGCAAAACCACCAGAATGAGGACGAGACGAATATGGTTAATACCGTCTTCGGGGAGCTCAAGGCGTTGGCCGACAGCCTGGCCGGCGGCTCGACGGCAGACATGGTGATGAGCGGTGAAATCTCATGTGCCATGAACCGCTATCAGACGGCAAGCGAGTATTGCGAAAAATACAGCGACAACCCGCTCTACCAAGAGGAGATGCGCGACTGGCTGCAACTGGAGAATGGACTGAACGACTTCTACAGCAATTTGGCACAGGCAGCTTATTGGCAAGGCTCGATTGTGAACGTCATCATCAGCGGCGCCATGAACAACATTGCCGATTTGCGCCAACAGGACTACAGCCAGCTGTTCAAGGGCGGCAAGGCTGCCGAATGCCCGATGCCCATTGCCGAAGCCCGCACCAATCTGATTCAGGAGATCAACGATGCCCGCAGCGTGGAGAATGACGAAGGAGATGAAGACTTTGACAAGGTGCTCAAAGCGCTGAACGAGAGTGGCGACAAAGTTGTGGAACTGCTCGACAAATGGCTTGTCTCCAGGAATAAGTTGTGTGAATCATTGGGCATTGCCGAGTCTCACACAGCAGCGCTGATCGACTCGTTCTCACGCCGAATCCAGGAAATAATCGAGAATTAGGCTTTAGGGAACTGAAGTTCTCTTTATAACAAAAACGCGGATTGCAAACATTTGCAATCCGCGTTTGTTTAATCAACAGATCAAGATATGGTTAGCAGCAGTTGGTCAGGGGGTTGCTGCAGATCCATTCGGCCTCAATCCAGCCCTCGATGTCTTGGCCGTCCACCATCACTTTGACCCAGTCACCCCGGACATCCATAGGCATGAGTTCAATTTCCCGATTGGTAGTGTACACGATAGCCGCATCTTCATCGGGCTCGGCGCGCAAGAAAATTTCCTGACCGCCGTAGTTCCTCGTACCTAAACCAAGTGCCGTGTAATGAATCCAATACTCGCCGGTGTCTGAGCCTTCAAGCACTGTTGTGTCCTCATCGTCCTCGGCGTTCCAAAATTCCACGATTTTCCACCAACCTTCCTGGGGCGATGTCAAGGAGAACACATAGGACTTTTCGTATGACAGCGTCATGACCGTTGCACCACGCGGTTTATTAAGTATATAAGCCATCGGTGGGTCACACGAAAGATAGGCCGATATAGTGTCCTGGGCACTGGCTGCCAGTGCGGTGACAAACAAAATAGTTATCAACAAAATCTTTTTCATATAATCGTTCTTTTAAGTATCAAAAATCAATATCGGAGTCAATCAGCCTGAAAACTACTTATCGAGGTCTTTCTTGAAAAGCTCATCGACAGCAGCCCTGAGGTTAGGCGATAAGGGCGGGATGTGGTTCACCTGCTCGAGGCGCCGCAACTCGTTGATGTCCATATCTACCTGATTTTCCTTGCGCGTTTGCTTGAACTCTTTCTTGTCGATGTAATCGCGCTTGATAGTATAGGTCTCGAACAGGATGACATAGTCCTGTTCGGTTCTCTCAAAGTGACCAGTTACCAGCGCCTGCTTCATCACGAGGTCATCGATGCGGGAGCGCCCGTTCTCATCGATGTTATAGACCTCGTAGTAGCCATGGTTGGCCTTGAACTTCTTGGTTTTCTCTTTTTGTTTCTTGCCTGTTGCAGCTTCTTTGGCAGCCCTTTCGGTAGCCTTTTTGTGGTCTCTATAGGTCCACTTGTCGAAGTGTGTCGTCCGCTGGCTTGCCTCCAGGTCATCACTGATGTAGCCCAGCAGCGAGATCGTGTCGCTCACCATGCGACGTCCTGAGGCATCCTCGGTAATGACCAGCGCGCCCTTTTGTGCATCAGCAATAATCCTATTGTAGTTGGTCAATGTGTCGATTGCAGCCCACTCATCGATATATTTCCCCACCAGCGTGCTAAGGACGAAACGCAAAAAGCCACTCGCGCCTTTAGATACACTGCGTGTCTTGGTAGAAATCTTTTTCTTGGCAATTTCATAGGTATTGTCCACCACTCCGGCACGGAAGTAGATGGGGCCATCTTCACAAACATAGATGCAGCGGAAGTAGGTCTGCACATAGAGCAGTTCCTTGGGCTTGACCACCAGTTCAGACAACTCATAGTTGGCATCCTTCATCACCACGCGGCCATCGGTGATGTTATCGGTGTCGATATTCGTCGCCGCAAAAGCCACATGAGAGAAATAGAGATGCTTTTGTCCATTGACGTCATCGAGCCAGCCTTCGCTATCGGTAGTACCCACCAGAGCACCATTCTCGTTGGTCACACAGACGGCAGCGATTGGAAGACCGTCGGTGTCAACAACCTGAATCCTTTGGGCATGAGCCACTGTGGCCATGACCATCAACAAAATAAGAATGTAAAGTTTTTTCATTCTATGGGGTATCTTCTTGTTTTGATGATTACTTCAACAACTCACCGATGCTGGTGGTGAGGTTGAACATGAAGGTTGACGCCCCGGTGTGAGGACGTGCAAAGGCGACACCAAAGCCAAAGGCGCGTACCTTGAGGCCACCAGTCACCGAAAGTCCCGACATGAAGTCACGCTTGTAGGTCGCCATGTCGGTGCGAGTGCGGTAGTTGTAACCAATACCCAGGTAAAGGTTGTCGGTAGGCAGGATGTCGGCGGCAAGCACAAGGTGCCGCATGAGGTTACTGCCGAAGGACTCTTCCTCAATCAGGTCGCTGTTGGGGTTGTTCACGTCAGCAATCTTGTAATAGGGGGAGCTCCAGTGCCTTAGGTCATAGGCGGTAAGGTGCAGACGTATGGGCGCCTTGCCCAACATCTTGCTCACACCCACCTGAATGTCCCAGGGCAGGTTATCCTTGAAGTCGTTGAACTTCTTTACCTGACCACCCAGGTTCTTTCCTACCAACGATGCCGAGAACTCATGCTCGGGGTCATAGTAGTTGACACCCAGGTCGGCTGCAACTGCTCCAGCAGTATAGTCTTCGTACTTGGAATAGAGGTACTTGAGCGTGATACCGCCGCGAAAACGCTCGCTGATGTCGTGGCTGTAGGTGACGCTGAAAGCGATGTCACTGGCGCTGAAAGTTCCCGTCAGCGTGCCATCGGGGTCTGCCCCCTGCAAGTTGCCGTAACCAAAGTACTGGATGCCTACTGCCACTGCTCCGTGCTCGCTCACACCCTGACCGTAGCGCAGTCCGGCGAAGTTGGTCTCGCCGATGTAGCGCATGTAGTTGAGTCCCACCTGATGGTCAAACTCGGGTCCCAGCAAGGCTGGGTTCTGCTCAACAAGGTTAATGTCATCGTCGATAATGGTGAGATTGTGCCCACCCAAGCCATAGACATGGCTGGAGGCCGGCACATTCAGGAAGTTGTAGGCGGTGGTGCCTGCACTCTCGTCGGCCACGGCGCAAAGTGCCACAGCCGCTAAGGTCAACAGTATGAGGTGACGCAAATTGGTTGTCATATTGTCTTATTAATTTATTTAAATTAATATCATAACGAGAAAAGCCCCTACATTAGTATAGGGGCCTTCTATAAATTACCAAAAAGTGATTGCTGCTTGTTGGCGGTTTTATAGAAGTCCCCTACCCTGGGAATAAGTTTTAAGATGGCGCCGATGCCCCATCACAGGCGAGCCACAAGATGCTCACACGAGTGCGTTGAAGCGGTTGAGGGCCTCGAGGTCCATGCGGTCGAGGGCATCTTTAGCCTGACTGTAAATGTCGCGGTACTGCTTGCCCCCGATTTCAGGATGCACCTTGAGCAACAGTTCGCTGAAGACCTTGTTGCAGGCCTGTAGGTTGTCAAACTGCTCGCGCGACATCTCGTCCTGATACTCCTCGTAATTCATGTCCCCGCCATAAACGGCCTTGATGGCCTCTTCCAGGTCACGGCGGAAGACGACGACCATCACGGGAGCCATCCAGATGGCATTGGCCGTGCTGTCGCCAATCACGCCGGCGGGAATGCCGCTTGCCTCGATGGCACCCTTGACGATGTTGGCGTCAACGGCATTTTTGTACTTCTCAAAGACGATGAGCGTCTGTTCGTTATCCATATTCTTTTACGTTTTTGGGTTACTCCTTGGGGGCATTGTCATCGGCAAAGAGGCCTGCCACCCACACCTTGAGGCTATCAACAGGAGGATTGCCGTTGAGAACCTTGCCGGGGAGAATCCAGTTGGCAGTGGGGGCGCTGGCAAGTTTCAGGTCTTCGCCGCTCTTGCCCATGTCGCTGCCTCCCGAGGTGGCAAAGGGGATGATGGTTTTTCCCGTGAGGTCATACTGCTCCAGGAAGGTGTTGACAATGCGGGGTGCAGTGTACCACCAGATGGGAAATCCCACATAGATGGTGGTGTACTGGTCCATGTTCTCGACCTTGCCTTCTACGGCAGGACGTGCGGCCGAGTCCTTCATCTCGATGGTCGAGCGGCTCTTCTGGTCCTTCCAGTTGAGGTCGGCAACGGTGTAGGGTTTCTCAGGAACAATCTCAAACAGGTCGGCGTCGGTCGCTTCGGCAAGGGTCCTGGCGACCTGTGCGGTCACGCGTTCCTCGCTGGCCGAGAAGAAAGCCACGAGAGTTGTTTTGCTTGAATTGGCGCTGCTTGCATCGTCGGCGGCAGCAGCCTTTTGGTCATTGGTCTGGCAAGCGCCAAACAGCAGTGAGATAGCCATGATTGCAATAAATTTTCTCATAGAGTTGTTTGTTAATGTTGATATGAAAAAA
Organism: Muribaculaceae bacterium; assembly: GCA_017427945.1. Classification (GTDB taxonomy): domain Bacteria; phylum Bacteroidota; class Bacteroidia; order Bacteroidales; family Muribaculaceae; genus Sodaliphilus. The sequence goes on from JAFRRT010000026.1 coordinate 48,833, forward strand.
CTGTCTGTCGCATTATCACTAAATAATGTTACAGACAGTTTGTGATTTCATTGTTGTCTTCCTATCATTTCTTCAAGTCAACCTTACCGGGGGTTGCAGGTTTCTCGGTGGTGACGGTGGGAGCAGTGGTCGTCTTGGCAGGAGCAGTCTCGGGAGCCTTGGCGGGAGTGGTGTTGTTGCCCACCTTGTTGTAGCGCTTGTTGAGACCTTCAACAACCTCCTTGGTCACGTCATACTTCTCGTCGATGTAGAGCGTGGCGCTCTTGCGCAGTACCATGTCGAAGCCTTTCTTCTTGGCATAATCCTTCATGAAGTTGTCGATGGAGTCGAGCAGCTGAATCTGGCTCTGATTGAGCTCGTTCTGGATGCTCTGCTGCAGATTGGCGAGGTAGTTCTCGGCATCGGTCTGCATCTTCTGCAACTTGGCCTGGTCGGCATTGAAGGCCTCCTCGGTGAGGTATTGGTTGTTTTGATATTTTTGTTGCATGGCATTTCCAAACTTGCTAATCTCGTTGCCGCGCTGCTTTTGTGCAGCGTCGAACTGGTTCTGGCGGCGCAACATTGCCTCGTTGATGTCCTTGGCAAGATTATAGTTGGCCATGATGGAGTCCTCGTCGATGTAACGGATCTTGAGATTCTCGAGTGCAGCGCCTTCAGACTTGGGAGCCTCGACAGCGGGCTTATCGTTACACGAAGTAGTAGCCATCATAACGACAGCGGCAAACATAGCAAGCTTGAAGTAGTGTTTAAATAAGTTCATTTCAAACGATGTTTTTTGACTTTTGTAGTATTGTTGTTAATTATAAAACTCTTTGTCCTTGGCACAGGTGATGCCACGCTTGCGCATCTCGGGATTGTCATGGATATGGGTGTTGGGGAAACGCCCCCCTTTGAAGAAGAAAACCTTCACGCCCAGCAGCAAAACCGCCAGTCCTACAATCACCAAAGTAAACAATAACGTAGCCATAGTGCAAAAATGACCCGCAAAGTTAGTGATACTTTGCGAGTTGAGCCGCTTTTTTAGGCCAAAAATCACCCGACAAGCCACGATTTAACAAAAATTATTAATAATAAGTTGTCATTGAGAGAGCTTGCAGCTTGCTGTACCTTGACATTCTTATTGGGTGAGTTTAATAATGGTGGGGTGATAACTTTTTTTCAAGGACAATTTATTAACAAAATGTGGCGAGTTCCAGAAAAAAGTTGTAACTTAGCGGTTCGAACGAAAAATCTTTAACAGTAATTTATAAACCTACATATTAACTAACATTTAACCATCTATTTTACAATGCAAGTAAAAGATCTGAATCCGCAAGCAGTGTGGTCCATCTTTGACGAGATCACCAAGGTTCCCCGTCCCTCGGGCAACGAAGAAGGCAAGTTAGACAAAATCCGCGCATGGCTCGTGGACTTTGCCAAGAAGCACAACCTGGAATACAAGATTGACAAGACCGGCAACGTGGCCATGTTCAAGCCTGCCGCTCCCGGCTACGAGAATTGCAAGGGCATCGTGCTGCAAGGTCACATGGATATGGTAGCCGAGAAAGGTCCCGGTTCGACCCACAACTTTGACACCGATCCCATCGAGACCATCGTTGATGGTGACTGGGTACGCGCCAACAACACCACGCTGGGTGCCGACGACGGTATGGGCCTTGCCCTGGCACTTGCTGCCATCACCGAGCCGACGTTGCAATGCGGTCCCCTTGAGGTGCTTGCCACCGTTGACGAGGAGACCGGTCTGACCGGTGCCAGCAACATCGAGGCCGACATGCTCGTGGGTGACTACCTGCTCAACCTCGACGAGGAAGAGGACGCCACCATCACCATGGGCTGCGCCGGTGGTCTGGTGAGCATCTTCAAGTTCAACTACAAGCCCGAAGCTGCTCCCAAGGATCGCACCTACTTTGAGATCAAGTTTGAGCACTTCCACGGCGGTCACAGTGGTGCCGACATCCACCTGGGTTACGCCACCACTACCAAGCTGATTGCACGCCTGTTGTGGAACATCGGCGAGGAGATGGACTATGTTCTGGCCAAGATCGACGCCGGTAACCTGCACAACGCCATCGCTCACGCCGCTACTGCCGTCATCGGTATCAAGCCCGAGGACAAGGAGAAGCTGAGCGTCGTGCTCAACACCTTCATCGCCGAGGTGAAGAACGAGTACAAGCGCACCGAGCCCAAGATGGAAATTACCTGCAATAGCGTTGATGTTCCCGAGACCATTATCGACACCGACACCGCCCGTCGCGTTGTCAATGCCGTTTATGTAGCACCTCACGGCATCGCTGCCATGAGCATGGAGGTTCCCGGCCTCGTTGAGACCTCGACCAACCTTGCCAGCGTGAAAATGCGCGAGGGCAACCAGATTGTTGTGGAGATGTTCCACCGCTCGTCGCTCGAGAGCGGCAAGTATGACCTGACGCACAAGTGCGAGACCGTCTTCCGCATGGCCGGTGCCGACGAAATCATCAGCGAGGGCGGCTATCAGGGCTGGGAGCCCATCAGCGACAGCCATCTGCTGACCGTTGCTACCGAGCAGTGGGAGAAGCTCTTTGGTGTGAAACCCAATGTTCGTGCTATCCACGCCGGTCTGGAGTGCGGCCTGTTCCTGAAGGTACGTCCCGACATGGAGATGATTTCCTTCGGTCCCACGCTGCAAGATGTACACTCGCCCGCCGAGCGCTGCCACATCCCTGCTGTGGACAAGGCATGGAAGCAAGTACAAGCCATTATCAAGGCCATCGCCGAGGAGAGCAAGTAATTTAAGCGAGCGCTGCTCGCAGTTTAGAGTTTAATGGTTAGAGCCCAAAGAGGCATCCGCCATACTATTGCCACTGAACTCTAAACCTTAAACTCTAAACTTTAAACTTTGTAATAAAAAAAATGGATATTAAAGGTAAAATCATCCAGAAGATGGAGTTGCAAAGCGGCACCTCCAAAGCCGGCAATGCCTGGAAAAAGCAGGAATACGTGATGGAGACGCTGGACACGGCTTATCCCCGCAAGGTGAAGTTCGACTTTTTTGGTGAGCGTGCCGACCAGTACCCGCTTGAGGTGGGTGATGTCATCACGCTGAGCTACGACATCGAGAGCCGCGAGTTCAATGGCCGCTGGTATACCGACATTCGTGGTTTCAAGGCCATGAAGGAAGATCCGAACATGGCTCCTGCTCCTCAAGCACCCGGCGAGGCTGCTCCCGCACCTCCCGCCGATGCCGGCATGCCCGTTCCGCCCCCTGTTGACGCCAGCAACTTTGCTGAAGGCGGCATGGGCGATGACCTGCCCTTCTGACGCATTGTAATCAACGCAATACAGTAATGACAAGCCGCTGGAGTTGACCTCCAGCGGCTTGTTGTATGCTTGCCCGGCAAAATGATTATGTCATGCTTCGGGGTTGTTGAGTTCTTCCATGATGTCGCGCAGCAACGGGGCATAAAGGGCGCCCGCGGGAGCGGCTTCAGCCTCGACGATACTTTTGATGGACTGCGACGGCTTCACCTTGCCCAACAGGAGCAAATTGAGCAGCAGGCGGTATCCTGTGTATTTTGCCAGCGGGCTGTCCTGCTCGGTGAGCCACAGGAAGATGTCGTCGGCATCGGCGATGTGGCGCAGCAACTTGTGGCACAGGTTGTCGGCAATCTCGACATTCTCGACCGAACGGCACCACTGCATCGCCAAGTCGCGCGTCATCATTGAGACGGGATACAGCATGGGGGCGGCAAGACGACATTCCCTGGAAGCGGTATCATCCCACAACTGCTGTGCAAGTGCTGCCAGCGACTCATCGTCGGCCACGGCGTCTCGCATGCGGTTCGCGATTTGCACGACATCAGACAACAGGCATCCCATGATCATCGTGTGGCAGTCACCAGCCTTCCTTAACTTGTCGGCGACAATGCCGTTGCGAAAGGCGAAAAACTCCTTCCTTATCTCCCTCGACAGATTATTATCATTTACCTTCTCCATTTCTATAAAACTAAGCGTGATGTGGATGCTGTGATGGTTACTGTTTCAGTTTCTCGGCCAGGAAGTGACCGGTGTAGCTCTCCTTGCAGCGGGCGACCTCCTCAGGCGTGCCGGCAATAACGATATTGCCGCCCTTGTCGCCGCCTTCGGGTCCCAGGTCGATGATGTGGTCGGCACACTTGATTACGTCGAGGTTGTGCTCGATAATTACCACCGTGTGGCCGTTGCCAATGAGGTGGTTAAAGGAGCGCATCAGCGTGTTGATGTCGTGAAGGTGCAAGCCTGTCGTGGGTTCGTCGAAGATGAAGAGCGTGTTGCCCTGACGCTCGCCACTGAGGTAGTAAGCAAGTTTCACGCGCTGGTTCTCACCGCCGGAGAGCGTCGAAGACGACTGCCCCAGCTTGATGTAGCCCAGTCCCACATCCTGCAGCGGTTTGAGGCGCCTAACGATTTTGTACTCGTTGTAGGTGTTGGACTCATTAAAGAAGTCGATGGCCTGATCCACCGTCATGTCAAGCACGTCGCTGATGGTGTGGTCACGGAAGGTCACATCCAGCGCGTTGCGGCTGAAGCGTTTGCCGTGACATGCTTCGCAGGTGAGCGTGATGTCGGCCATGAACTGCATCTCGATGGTAATTTTACCCTCGCCCTTGCATTCCTCGCAACGTCCGCCGGGGGAGTTGAACGAGAAGAAGCTCGCGTTGTAGCCCATCTGCTTGGACAGCTGCTGCTGGGCAAACAGTTGGCGTATCTCGTCAAAGGCTTTGAGATAGGTGGCGGGATTACTGCGGGTGCTCTTGCCGATGGGGCCCTGGTCGACAAATTCCACAGCCGACAAACGGCTCAAGTCACCGCCAATGCCTGCATGATGGCCCGGAGCGTCGGCCGTCTGGTCATAGTTACGTGCCAAGGCGGGGTACAGGATTTTGCCCACCAGGGTGGACTTGCCCGAGCCGCTTACGCCAGTCACTACTGTCATCACGCCCAGGGGGAACTTGACGTTGATGTTCTTGAGATTGTTCTGCGTGGCGCCCTTGACCTCAATATACTGGCTCCACTTGCGACGTTGCCGGGGCACGGGAATCGACAGTTTACCAGTAAGGTATTTCGCCGTATAACTGTCATCGACATCATCCAGTTCTGCAACAGGTCCCTGATAGGTGATTCTGCCGCCATGGCGACCAGCCTCGGGGCCCACGTCAATCAGGTAGTCGGCACTGCGGATGATGTCTTCGTCATGCTCAACAACAACCACTGTGTTGCCCAACTGCTGCAGCATGCGCAGCACATGGATGAGGCGATGGGTGTCACGCGGATGCAGGCCTACCGACGGTTCGTCAAGGATGTAAACCGAGCCCACGAGCGAACTGCCCAATGCCGTCGCCAGGTTGATGCGCTGGCTCTCACCGCCCGACAAGGTCGCCGACAGGCGGTCGAGCGTGAGGTAGCCCACGCCCACCTCGCAAAGGTAATCGAGGCGGTTGTTGATTTCGGTGAGCAACCGCTTGGCGACAAGGGCGTCGGCCTCGTCGAGCTGCAACTGGCTGAACCACTGCGCCAACTCATGGACAGGCATCACCACCAGGTCGCTGATGGTCTTTCCCCCTACCCTGACGTAACCCGCCTGGGGCTTGAGTCGCGTACCGTGACACACGGGACACACCGTCTTACCACGATAGCGTGCCAGCAAAACGCGGAACTGGATGGCGTAGGACTTGCTCTTGACCCAGTCAAAGAAGCCGTCAATGCCGCTCCACTCGCTATCGCCCGTGCCATGCCACAGCAAGTCGAGTTGGGCCTTGGTCAACTCATTATAGGGCTTGTGGATGGGGAAGTCGTGATGGGCCGCCACATGGATGAACGCATTCTTCCACTCGCTCATCACCTGGCCACGCCAGCACATCACCGCATCGTCATAAACTGAGCGACTGCGGTCGGGCACTACCAGATTCTCGTCGATACCGATGACACTGCCGAAGCCCTCGCACGTGGGACAGGCGCCCAGCGGATTGTTGAAGTTGAACATCAGGTCGGACGGTTCCTCAAAGGTCATCCCGTCCAACTCAAAGCGCTTGGAAAAACGGTGTTCCTGCATCGTCCCGTCCTGTTGCCATACCACCAGGCAGCACTCATCCTTACCCTCATAGAAGGCCGTCTGCAACGAGTCCAACAAGCGCAACTCATCGTCACGGCTGTGAGTCACTGCCATGCGGTCGATGAGCAGGCGGTAGTCGGCGGCGGAAAGACCCCCGTCGGCAGTCATGACTTGTGAGATATCGACAAAGCGACCGTCACGCGTCATCAGGCGGGAATAGCCGCCCTTGACAAGGATGTCGAGCTGGGTGCACAGGTCACGTCCCTCGGGGACATGGACATCAGTAAGCAACGCAAAGCGGGTACCATCTGGATAAGCGTTGATGGCATCAATGACGTCATTGGCGGTGTGCTTTTTCACCACCTGTCCCGAAATGGGTGAGTAGGTCTTGCCCACACGGGCAAACAGCAAGCGCAGGTAGTCATAAATCTCGGTGCTCGTGCCCACCGTGCTGCGCGAGTTGCGCGTCACGGTGCGCTGCTCGACGGCAATGGCGGGCGGCAGACCGCGGATGAAGTCGCAGTCGGGCTTGGACATGCGTCCCATGAACTGACGGGCATAGGAGGACAGGCTCTCGACATAACGTCGCTGCCCCTCGGCATAAAGCGTGTCGAAGGCAAGAGATGACTTGCCGCTGCCCGACAAGCCTGTCACAACGACAAACTTACCGCGCGGTATCGCCACATCAACGTTCTTCAGGTTGTTGACGCGAGCCCCCTTGATGATAATGTCTCCTGATGTCGCCATATCGATTAAAAATAGCCCGCAAAGATACGTATTTTTGTCGAGATAGGCAAATGAGATGAATTGTAAACAAGTCTACCGCACCAATATTCTTGGATAACACCCGAAGGGTGACCTTTAAGTAACCGGCAGTAAATCGGGGTGAGTGAGCAATCGCGAGCGAGGCAGATTCACTGCCGGCTGCATGATGTGTACTCCTGTCGCCAGCGGCGACCCCAACACACATCCTCCATGGGTGGGGTCGCTTCCATCGACATTTGCTTGAGCCGAGTTCCGTGGGTTATTCAACTCACTTCGTTATCGCTCAGCGAGTTGCATTACCCACGGTTACTCAAATGGCCGCCCTTTGGGAGTCTTTTAGACTCATACACGCTTGATTTTTGATGCGGGCCCCTTGAATTGTAAAAGCTGAATTTGAGTTTTGTTGTCATGTTTTTATCATTTTTGTTTCATTGAATTTTTAAATTATTGTTTTTTGTAGTATTTTTGCGACAAACAACAATATTAACTCATAAAAACTTACAGAATATGAAGAAATCGATACTTTTTAGAGCGCTTGTCCTCATGGCGGCTCTAGCATGCGCCCTGAGTGCCAGCGCCTACGATTTCCAGTCTGGAGGCATTTACTACAAAATCCTGACTGACAATACTGTCGCTGTCACCTATCGAGATGGTAATTACAACAGTTACAGCGGCGAAGTGAACATCCCCGAGACGGTATCCAATGGTGGCACGACCTATAACGTGACCGCCATCGACCAAGTGGCCTTCTATAAATGCACCAATCTGAAGCACGTTTCGCTGCCCAAGACGATTCAGCAAATCGGTGACCTCGCCTTCTGGAACTGCCCGTCGTTGGAGTCGGTTTACTGCCACGCGATGACGGTGCCCACGCTCTCGGAGTCTGCCTTTGACGCGAGTGCCTATGATGAAGTGACGGTAAGGGTGCCCTTGTCGGTGTACTACACCTATGCCGAGGCCGCCGTTTGGCAAAATCTGAGATCCCTGGATAGCTTGCCTTACCATTTCGAGAAGGACGGCTTCTACTACTACATCAACGAGGGCAACTATGTGTATGTGGCGCAGAAGGAAGACAAGTTCAACCATCTGGCCTATGAGGGCGACATCACCATTCCCGAATGGGTTACTGCTCTGAACCAGACTTACTTTGTGAGGGGCATCGACGTCTCAGCCTTCTGGGATTGCCACGATTTGACGAGCGTGAAGATGGGCCGCCATGTCGAGCATATCGAATCGGACGCTTTCTCGGGCTGTACCAGCCTGACCGAGGTGACAATTCCCGCCAGTGTCCTGACAATTGAAGGTTCTACTTTCCGTAACTGCACGGGCCTGACGCGTGTGACTATTCCTGAAAGTGTAACGACTATCAGAAGTGGTGCGTTCAGTGGCTGCACGGGCCTTGAGGACATCTACTGCTATGCCGAAACGCCGCCCACTGTTTACAGCAGCACCTTCCCGTCCTATAACGCGACGCTCCATGTGCCTGATGGCTGCAGGAGCAGTTATCTGTCAAAGAACTACTGGAAGAACTTCAACATTGTGGCGATGCCTACTCTTAACGGGGCGCTCAACGTCGTTGAGGATGCTGTGGAATTTGAGTGCGCCGACTATCCCTGGCGTGTGGTGGAGGAAGGCGACCGCACCTATGCCATCTCGATGAACTACGGAGTGCCCAACAGCGAATCGTCCTTGTATGGCTATGTGAATGTGCCTGTGGAAGGCGGCACCTTGTCGTTTGACTTCAAGGCTTGGGGCGAGGGCAGCTCAACGGTATATGATGCTTGTCTATTCTTTATCGACGGCGTGGAGAAATTCCGCTACGGCGCCCGCGATAACGACTGGGAGACCTACAGCGTGGATCTGGCGCCTGGCGAGCACACGCTGGAGTGGCGTTACACCAAGGACAATGCCAATAACCCCGAGGGCGACTACTTCGCTGTGGACAATGTGCAGATTGTGACCAATCCAGAGGCCTATGCCTGCTACACCGAGTCGAACACGACGCTGACGTTCTACTACGACACCCAGCGCAGCAGCCGCCCGGGCACGACCTACTACCTGAACACAGGCGCCATGTCCACCGATTGGGAAGCTGACGGCACCAATGTCAGCGTGACCAAAGTGGTCTTTGATCCCTCGTTCGCTGGTGCCCGCCCGACGACCACCTACGATTGGTTCTATCGCATGGTCAATCTTCAATCCATCACTGGCATGGAATACCTGAACACCAGCGAGGTCACCAAGATGTCTTGGATGTTCGGTTCCTGCAGCAGTTTGACAAACCTTGATTTAAGCCACTTCAACACGTCCAAAGTGACCACCATGACCGGCATGTTCGATGGCTGCAGCCGCTTGACATGTCTTGATTTGAGTAGTTTCAATACGTCCAAGGTGACCGATATGAGTAGAATGTTCTGGGACAACAGAAATCTGCGGACCATCTATGTGGGCAATGGCTGGAGCACTGCGACCGTGACGAGCTCAAATGATATGTTCTACGGTTGCACCAGCCTGGTGGGCAGCCAGGGCACGGCCTATGACGAGAACCATGTGGACAAGACCTATGCTCACATCGACGGCGGCACGAGCAACCCAGGCTACTTCACCGCTGAGGGTGATGAGCCGTGGACCAATCCCGATGAGGCCTATGCCTGCTACACGCCGTCGTACACAACGCTGACGTTCTACTACGACAACCAGCGCAGCAGCCGCCCGGGCACGACCTACGACCTGAACACGGGCAACATCGAACCTGCTTGGGAAACAGACGGCACCAATGCCAGTGTGACCCAGGTGGTCTTTGACCCCTCGTTCGCTAATGCCCGCCCGACGACCACCTACGATTGGTTTTACGGCATGCGCAATCTTCAATCCATCACGGGCATGAGCTATCTAAACACCAGCGAGGTCACCAATATGTCTTTTATGTTCGCTAACTGTGAAAGCTTGAGGAGCCTTGATGTGAGCCATTTCAACACGTCCCAAGTGATCAGAATGTGGGCCATGTTCTATGGCTGCAGCAGCTTGACAAGCCTTGACTTGAGCCATTTCAACACGTCCCAGTTGATGTATATGCATTACATGTTCAATGGCTGCAGCAGCTTGACAAACCTTGACTTGAGCAGTTTCAATACGTCCTATGTGATTGACGTAAGCTACATGTTCAAAAACTGCAGCAATCTGCGAACTGTCTATGTGGGCAATGGCTGGAGCATTCCGGCTGTGACAATCTCAGAAGATATGTTCTATAACTGTACCAGCCTGGTGGGCGGCCGGGGCACGACCTGGAACTCATCGAACCCGACGGACAAAACCTACGCCCATATCGACGGCGGTCCCAGCGACCCGGGCTACTTTACCGAATTCATAGAGCCCTATGCCTGCTACACCGAGTCGAACACGACGCTGACGTTCTACTACGACACCCAGCGCAGCAGCCGCCCGGGAACGACCTACGACCTGAACACGGGCACCAACCATCCCGGTTGGGAAACTGACGGCACCAAATCCAATGTGACCAAGGTGGTCTTTGACCCCTCGTTCGCTGATGCCCGCCCAACGAGCACCTACGATTGGTTTTACGGCATGCGCAATCTTCTATCCATCATGGGCATGAACTACCTGTACACCAGCGAGGTCACCGAGATGCGTTATATGTTCTGTGGCTGCAATAAATTGACAAGCCTTGATGTGAGCAATTTCAACACGTCCCGGTTGACCACTATGAGATCGATGTTCGATAGCTGCTACGGCTTGACAAGCCTTGACTTGAGCAGTTTCAATACCTCCCAGGTGTTCAATATGGGTGACATGTTCCATGACTGCAATAATCTACGGACCATCTATGTGGGCAGTAGCTGGAGCACTGCGGTCGTGACTTACTCTACAAATATGTTCAACGGTTGCACCAGCCTGGTAGGCGGCCAGGGCACGACCTATGACGCAGACCATGTAGGTGCCGAATACGCCCACATCGACGGCGGACCCAGCAACCCGGGCTACTTCACCGAAAAGGTGGACTTCCTGCGTGGCGACGTGAACGGCGACACCCATGTGAGCATCGCAGACGTGACGGCCCTGATTGACTACCTACTCAGTCACGATGCGTCGTTAATCAATGTTGACGCTGCCGACTGCAACCTGGACAACAACGTGAGCATCAGCGACGTGACAGCCCTGATTGATTACCTTTTAAGCGGTTCGTGGTGACAACGTCACCAACGCCCCGCTAGTTTAGAGTTTAGAGAGGCATCCGCACACGACGCATGAAACTTATTGACCGTGCTGACGCACGGGAAATTATTCAAATTAATTTTAAATTTTATATCTAATTTGTTTAATTTCCCGCCCGCAGGGCGGTAATATGTACCAAGCGAAAGAGTCATCCGCACTCTCCTTTTTGGGGAATGCGGATGCCACTCTAAACCCTAAACTCTAAGCTCTAACCTGCGGGCTCCAGCCCGCATCTTTGTGATTGTTGTTTTACTTTGATATGATGACATGTGGTTTTATAAAAAACCTGTTTTTGTTACTTTTTTTTGAAAAAAATTGCCTGAATGAAAAAGAAAGAGTAATTTTATTGCCCAAATTGAGCAATGCGCCCATGTTGTGGCATGATTATTGCTGGTTATTGCATTACTAAGACATTATTAACTATTTAATTAGCTTTAAGAAGATATGAAACCGATTAACATTGTAATGGCTGTAGTGGGCGGTGCCATCGCCGGTGCAGCAGTGGGTTTACTTTTTGCCCCCGAGAAAGGTGACGACGTACGTCAGCGCATCGCAGATGCCCTGCGTGAACAAGGCGTAAAACTCAAAGGCACTAAGCTCGACAACCTCGTTGACGACATCGCCGAGGAGATTAAAGACAAGTTGGATTAATAACACATTAATATTATAGTACAATGAGAGGATTAAGTGTATTATACGCATTCTTGGGAGGTGCTCTGGTAGGCGCTTCGGCCGCTATCCTGTTCGCTCCTGAGAAGGGTTCCGACCTGCGCAGCCGCATCAAAGAGATGCTGAAGAAAAACGGCATCGACTTCAGCGACGACGAGGTTGAGCAGCTGGTGAAGCAGATCAGCGCCCAGATTGAGGACTGACAAAATTTCACACACCATGACAGGCGGTGTGTCATATCGACTGTGACACAATAATAACCGCCCTGGCGGGCGGGAAATTAAACAAATTAAAATTAAATTTGAAATTAATTTGAATAATTTCCCGTGCGTCAGCACGGTTAAAGATTTGTGTGTCATGCATGATGCACTCGTTTAGCTGAAATTGACATGAACGAGATCGATTATAAAAAACTGTTCACCGAAGCGCGCAACCACTTCTCCCTGGAGTGGGACTACACCAAGCTCACCGCAGTAGAGAAGCTGGCTGTCTTGCTGTCTGCGACAGCGTTTGTCGCCGTGGTGATCATCATCTGCACCTTTGCCCTCCATTACCTGTTCTCGACGCTGATAACTGTTCTCGCCGAGGCCATGGGCTGCACCTGGGGTGCCAATCTGGTAGCTGTGGGCATCTTGCTGGTGCTGCTGCTTGTGGTGTTTGCCTTCAAGAAGCAACTTATCGTGAACCCCATCGCAAGATTTGTGAGCAAACTGTTCCTAAAACCCGAAGATCATGAGCAATAGCGAGAACAGCAATCCCTCAGGCAACGGCAACACAACGCCGAAGGTGACTGCCAGCCCCCAGAGCGAGTGGCGCGGCATGACCATCGAGGAACTGCGGTATGCCCGCGGCAAGGCTTTGATACGCCGCGAGGTGGGCCGTGCATCGCTGCAGTTCAATCTTGATGAGATGAAGGACAATGTTGCCAGCAACGGCGTGAGGGCCCTGATGTTCAGCCCCGGCACGGTATCACACCTGAAGACCGCCGACTATGTGCTGCTGGGCTTCAAGCTCATGCGCTGGCTGACAGGATTACGCAACAACAGCAGTAGTCGCAGGCGTCGTCGCCGCCGTTAAAAAAGTGCGCGAAATTGCCGCATTTTTGCCCGTGTTTTTGGGTAAAAAAGTCAAAAAAACACCCAAAATGTCACTTTTTTCATAAAAAATGTTGCTGTTTTTTTGATTTTATTTAAATTTGCGGCGTGAATCCCGAGGATTTCACACGAGAGAAGTATATAACATTTAATGATAATAACATCTAAACAATAAATTGCCTATCGACGAACATTACTCATTATTGACCAAAAATAAATAAGTAATGAAGGTTTACAAGGACAAGAGCGATGAACAACTGATATCGCTGTATGTCGATGGCAAAAACGAGGCCTTTGATGCGCTCATTGAACGTCACAAAGACCGTGTTTTCATGTACATATATCACGCCGTGAAAAACGAAGAACTTGCCAACGACATTTTTCAAGACACTTTCTTCAAAGTCATCACGACACTCAAGCAGGGCCGCTATGTCGAGAATGGCCATTTCCCGGCATGGATTACCCGCATCGCCCATAACCTGATTATCGACTACTTCCGCCAGACCAAGGCCGAGAACCTGCAGTCGACCGACGACGAGGATGTCAACATCCTGAACCGCAAGGAACTCTCGGGCGGTACCATCGAGGACGACCTGGTGACGACGCAAATCCACAACGACGTGCGCCGCCTGGTGAATGCGCTGCCCGACAGCCAGCGCGAAGTGCTGGAGATGCGTTACTACAAGAACATGAGCTTCAAAGAGATCGCCGACACAACCGGCGTGAGCATCAACACCGCCCTGGGACGCATGCGCTATGCCATCCTGAACATGCGCCGCATCGCCGAGGAGCACAACATCGTGCTGACCATGTAAGCAGTCCTTTCCACCGGAAATATCAACTTGAAATAACTCTTGCCAATAAGCAATCACAGCGCATTGCTTATTGGCATATTTTTTTACATGAAAAACCACGGCGAATTTTGGGAAAAAGGAAAAAAATGGTACTTTTGCACATTAAATAGTAACCATATCAAAAAACATCATACTACTATGTCAAAGTTCCGCAATCTCCTGTTTTTGTGCCTAGGCGCACTGATGTTATTCCCCTCCATGCGCGCCGAGCACCTGGTCATCGTAGCCGTTAACGACACACATAGCCAGATTGACCCTGCCAGCGACGGCAAGGGGGGTTTGGCTCGCCGACGCGCCATCTACGACCAGCTGCGTGCCGAGAATCCCAACACTGTATTCATTCATGCCGGCGATGCTGTACAAGGCACGCTATACTACTCGCTCTACCGCGGCGAAGTGGAATATGCACTGATGGACACACTGGGCTATGATGCCATCATCATGGGCAACCATGAGTTTGACAACGGCATGGAAGAACTGGCGGAACACTACCGCAATGTCGATGCCGTAAAGATAAGCGCCAACTACGACTTCAGCGCCACACCGCTCGACGGCTTGTTCCAGCCCTACTGGATCAAGGCTGTGGGCGACAAACGCGTAGCATTCTTCGGCATTAACGTCAACCCTAAAGGACTGATTGCTGACTCGAACTGCGAGGGCCTGAATTACCGTTTTGCTCCCGCCGTTGCCGATGCCACGGCACGTTACCTGAAGGAGATTCTGGGTATGGACTATGCCATCATGGTGTCACACATAGGCTACAGCAGTTATGAGCCCAGTGAGCCCAACGACTCACTTATCATTCGCAACAGCCGCTTTATCGATATGGTTATCAGCTCGCACTCCCACACGACCATCAAGCCGGGTGGCGGTATGGACCGTGTGGCCAATGCCGACGGCAAGATGATACCCATTGGGCAGAACGGCAAGAGCGGCAAGCTGGTCGCTACCTATGACCTGGACCTTGAGACCGGTGAAATCGTGTACCAGCACATCCCCGTGGATGCTACCTGGGACGAAGCCGCCAGCCGTTATACCGCCATGAACGAGTGGCTTGTCAAATACCGCCGCGGCGTGGACAGCATCATGAACAACCCCGTCGCCACGAGTGCCCGCTTCATGAAGGGCTCGAGCGCCGCCTTGCAGAACTGGGTCAGCGATGCCGCAATGGACATCATCAAGGAGTTATCGGGTATCAAAAACATCGACTGCGCCATGATGAACAAGGGCGGCATTCGCACCGACATGCCTAAGGGCACCGTGACCGAAGGTGTCATCGGCTCTATGTTCCCGTTTGAAAACCGCTTCGTCGTCCTGGAGATGACAGGTGAAGAACTCATCGAGTGCATCAAGTTGTTGTGTGGCCGTGGTGGTGACGCCGTGAGCAAGGAGTTGAAAGCGACCTATAACAGCAAGGGCGAACTCGTCAAGGCTACCGTTAATGGCAAGAAAATCGTCCTCAACAAAACATATAAAGTTGCCACCATCGACTATCTGGCCAATGGCGGTGACTACATGGTACCGATGAAGACCTGCAAGCGGCTGTTTGTCGATGACCAAAAGTATGGCGACCACATTCTCAACTACGTGAAGAAGCTGGAGGCTGCTGGCAAGAAGATTGACAGCACCGACGAGGTTAGGATTAAGGGGATTTGAGGCTTTAGGAAACTGGATAATAAGAATACGGAAAAAATATTGTGAATATGACCAAAATAAAAAGTATTCTACTGCTGGCTACGGCCGTGATGCTCTCGTTGAATGTCACGGCACGCGAGTCGGCTAAGCTGCCCAACATTTTCAATCAGGTAGATCAGGTGGCGATGAACAGCTGGGTGGACAGTGTGTTCAACACAATGTCGCCCGAGGCCCGCATCGGCCAGCTCATCGTCGCCGCAGTGACGCCGTCGAGCAACGACGCGACACGTGAGCAGGTGCGCCGTCTGGTGACCAAGAATCTGGTGGGCGGTCTTATCTACGAGAACAGCACCATGAGCGATCAGGTCGAAGTCACCAACCTGGCACAGTCACTTGCCACGGTGCCCCTGATGATTACCATCGATGGTGAATGGGGCCTGGGCATGCGCCTGAAGGAAGTGCCTGACTTCCCCCGCAACCTGATACTGGGAGCCATCGACAACGACATGCTGCTCTATGAGTACGGTCGCGAGGTGGCACGCCAGTGCCGCCGCATGGGCATCCAGGTGAACTTTGCCCCAGTCCTCGACGTGAACGACAATCAGGACAATCCCGTCATCGGGAACCGCTCCTTTGGCGAGAGCCCTGAATTGGTGGCTCGCCATGCCATCGCCTTTGCCCGCGGTCTGGAGGACGGCGGCGTTCTGGCAGTGGGTAAGCACTTCCCCGGCCACGGCTCGACGAGCGAGGACTCACACAAGACGTTGCCCCTGATCAACAAGACCATGCAGGAAATCAACACCTGCGAACTCGTCCCCTTCCGCAAGTTCATCGAAGCCGGATTGAGTGGTATTCTCACGGCCCACCTGCTGGTGCCCGCTATCGACAACGGCAAGGCTCCGAGCAGCCTGTCGGCCGACTGCGTGACCAGGGTGCTGCGCGATGAGTTGCACTTCGACGGCATCGTATTCACCGATGCCCTGAACATGAAGGGAGCGACACAGATGCTCAATGGATCGGCATGCGTCAACGCCCTGCTTGCGGGTAACGACGTGCTGCTGATGCCCGAGGACATCACCGGTGAAATCGCGGCCGTCCAAAGCGCCGTCAACAACGGCAAACTCAGCCAGAGCATCATCGACGAACGCTGCAAGAAAATCCTGCGTTACAAATACGTCCTGGGATTGACCGAGCGCCAACACGTCAACACTGCCAACCTCAAAAAAGACGTGAACTCCGACAAGGCTGATGTCCTGCACCGCCAGCTCACCGCCGGCAGCATCACCGTCATCAAGAATAATGACAACATCCTGCCCGTCCACAACCTGCAGAGCCGCCACATCGCCGTTGCCACCATCGGCAACCAGAACGGCACGGCCTCCAAGTTCACGAGACGTTGCGCCGACTATGCCGAAGTGAAGCGCTTTGACCTTGCCAAGGCCGGTGGTGCCGACGCCCTTGCCAGTCAACTGCATGACGGCCACTTCAACACCATCATTGTGGAAGTGAGCGATGACAGCGAAGCCAATCGCGCAGCGCTCAACACGGTTGTCAAGAAGTGCAAGAACGTTATTGTGGTGCTCATGTGCAAGCCCTATGAGATTCGCAACTACGGCACTGCCATCACCAATAAGCACGTCAAGGCCGTGGTGCTCACTTATGAGAACTCCACGCTTGCCGAGGACTATGCGGCACAGACCATCTTCGGCGGCAATGCCGCCAACGGCAATCTGCCCATCTCGCTCGTGTTCAACGGCAAGAAAACGCGTTATGAGGCCGGCGACGGTGTCCACTACGACGCCACCCGCCTGGGTTACACCATTCCTGCCGAGGTGGGTCTGAACAGCCGCCTTACTGCACAAATCGACTCGGTTTGCCGACTGGGCGTGCAGCAGCATGCTTTCCCCGGTTGCCAGGTGATTGTGGCACGTCATGGCAAGGTGGTTTATAAGGGTTCGTTCGGTGCCATCAATTATGGCGACCCTCAGAAGGTTGACGACAACACGCTCTTTGGTCTGGCATCGGTTTCCAAGGCCACCGGAACCATCAGCGGCGTGATGAAGGCCTTTGACGACGGCAAGTTCCGCCTCGACGACAAAGCGAGCGACTACATTCCCGGACTGCGCGACGGCGACAAGGAAGACATCACCTTCCGCGACCTGCTCTATCACGAGACCGGTATGCCCGCCTCGCTGAACATGTGGTACATGATGATGGACTCCAAGAGCTACACGGGCGACCTCATCGCCGGTGCCGAGGATGCCAACCACACCGTGAAGATCATGAATGGTGCCTGGGGCCATAAAGATGCCAAACTGCGCACCGACATCCTCTCACGCGTCAAGACCGACAAGTTCAACATCGCCATTGCCGACGGACTGTGGGGTGGTCGCGTGACCTATGACTCCATCATGAACCGCATGTACCACGCCAAGCTGGGCAAGAAGAAATACCTGTACAGCTGCTGCAACTTCTCGTTGCTTGCCGATGCCGTGCAGCGCATGACGCACTCGCCGCTGAACTACTATGTGAACAACTACATCTTCGCGCCGTTGGGAGCCTACCACACGATGTACAGGCCCTTGAGCAAATTCTCGCGCGATGAAATCGCCTACACCGAAGTAGATACCTATCTGCGCCGTCAGCACATCCACGGCTACGTTCACGATGAGCTGGCCGCCTTCTCGGGCGGTGTGCAGGGCAATGCCGGTCTGTTCTCCAATGCCAACGACCTGGCCAAGCTGTTCCAGATGTGGCTCAACGGCGGCACCTATGGCGGCGTGCGCCTGTTGAAGGCCTCGACCGTCGAGACTTTCACAACGCAAAAGAGCCCCAACAGCCACCGCGGCCTGGGCTTTGACAAGCCCGTCGTGGGCGACCCCGACGCCAGCAACACCTGTGCCGAGGCCACGCCCGAGACGTTTGGCCACACCGGCTTCACGGGAACCTGCTTCTGGGTGGATCCGAAGAATGACATGTTCTACATCTTCCTGAGCAACCGCGTGTGTCCTACCCGCAACAATCCGAACTTCGGTCGCATCAGCGCCCGCAGCCACATCCACTCATTGATTTATAAAGCCATTAAAGAATAACCATCGTCAATAAGGCCTCAGGGCTTTTAGAGACAATAAAACAAGAAAACATGAAGAAATTAGCTTTCCTTTTCACTGCATTGATGTTGCTCGCCTCGTGCTCCAAGGGCTACAAGGTGACCGTTACCTTCCCCGACGAGAGCACCAACGGCGAGACCGCCTTCCTGACCAACTATGACACTGGCGACACCATTGCCACCGCCACAGTAGAGAACAACGTGTGCACCTTTGAGGGCAATAACGACAAGGGCTTCTTTGCCCGCCTGTATGCCGGCGGCAACCCTTACGGCTTTATTGTGGAGCCCGGCGAGGTGTTCTTGAACATCGCCGAGGGGAACGCCACTAGCCCCCTCAATGACAAAATGGCAGCATGGAGCAAGGAAATGAACGAAATTGCCGACGACACGACAATCACCGAAGCCGAGGGCGAAGCCCGCTATGCCGATGCCTTGAAAAAATTATACGAGGAGAACAAGGACAACGCCATCGGACCGTGGGCATTCTGCAATTACCTGATGTATAAAGACTTCAGCGAGAAAGACATTGATGACCTGCTCAAGGATGCCCCTGAGGGCTATGCCCTGCTGAAGCGCGTGGAGAAAGCCAAAAATGCCGCCCGCCAGCTTACCGTCACCGCCGAGGGCCAGAAGTTCACCGACTTTGAGGTCATCGCCGAAGACGGCAGCAAGCAGAAGCTGTCGGACCACGTGGGCAAAGGCAAGGTCACGCTCGTTGACTTCTGGGCCAGCTGGTGTCCTCCCTGCCGCGCCGAGATTCCAAAACTGCAAGCATTGAAGGCCAAGTATGGCGACAAGTTCGACGTGTTGGGCGTTGCCGTATGGGACAATCCTGACGACACCCGCAAGGCCATTGAGGAACTGAAGATCACCTGGCCCGTCATCGTCGGCACCAACAAGCTGACTGAACCGACCGACCTTTACGGCATCAAGGGCACTCCCCACATCATCATCTTCGCCCCCGATGGAACCATCTATTCGCGCGGCTTGACAGGTGATGACCTCGCCAACAAACTTGCCGAGGCTTTGAAGTAAGCATTTTCACATCCTGAATATCGCATCGAGCGGCTCATGGTTGACCCATGAGTCGCTTTTTATACTGACAAAATGCCTATTGGCTCGGTTTGTGCTGGTTTACAAAGGAAATATCACTTTTTCCTGAAACTTTTTTCATCACATTGACTTCAATTAGAGAAAAAAACATTATCTTTGCATAAACAGCAAAGTGAATTAACATTAACAATCAATATTATTTAAGGTTTATGGATAAAGAATTCAGAAAATTCGCAGTGCATCATCTGGGAATGAACGGTCTTGCACTTGACCAGTTCGCCGCAGGGATTTCCAACAACTACATTTCCCCCACCATCATGGAGGAGCGCAAGCTCAATGTCACCCAACTTGACGTGTTCTCTCGCCTGATGATGGACCGCATCATCTTCATGGGCACCGAGGTGGACGATTATTCGGCCAACGTCATCCAGGCGCAGTTGCTCTACCTCGACAGCGCTGACCCGGGCAAGGACATTTCATTGTACATTAACTCCCCCGGTGGTTCGGTATATGCCGGACTTGGCATCTATGACACGATGCAGTACATCCAGAGTGACGTCTCCACCATCTGCACCGGCATGGCTGCCTCGATGGCTGCCGTGCTGCTCGTCGCCGGCCAAAAAGACAAACGCTTTGCCTTGAAGCACAGCCGCGTGATGATTCACCAGCCGATGGGAGGCATCAGCGGACAGGCATCGGACATCGAAATCACGTCGCGCGAAATCCTCAAACTCAAACAAGAACTTTATACCATCATCAGCGAACACTCCGGCCAGCCCTACGACAAGGTGTATGCCGACAGTGACCGTGACTACTGGATGACCGCTGCCGAGGCCAAGGAGTACGGCATGATTGACAAGGTGCTGGTACGCGAGAATCCTGCTGCCAAGGCCGCCGAATAACCAACTCCTTGTAGAAGATGGCGAAAAAGAAAGAAAACAACTCGCTGTATTGCAGTTTTTGTGGCCGTTCAGACCGTGAAGTGGAGCTAATGCTGCCCGGCATGAACGGCTGCATCTGCAACGAGTGTGCCGAGCGGGCGGTAGAGCTCTCGCATGAATACTTAGGCAAGATAGCATCGGCAAAGCTGACCGACCTCGACATGGACACACTGCCCAAGCCCGAGGAAATCAAAGCCTATCTGGACCAGTATGTCATCGGCCAGGAGACCGCCAAGCGCTACCTTGCCGTAGCGGTCTACAACCACTACAAACGCCTGAACCAGCACCATGAAGACGACATCGACATCGAGAAGAGCAACATTATCATCGTGGGCCCGACCGGCACAGGAAAGACGTTGCTGGCCAAGACTATCGCCAAGATGCTGAAAGTGCCCTTCGCTATCGTCGACGCCACGGTGCTCACCGAGGCCGGCTATGTGGGCGAGGACATCGAGAGCCTCTTGACGAGGCTGCTCGCTGCCTGTGACTACAACGTCGCCGAGGCCGAACGCGGCATCGTCTTCATCGACGAGATCGACAAGATAGCGCGCAAGGGCGACAACCCGTCAATCACGCGCGACGTCAGCGGTGAGGGCGTCCAGCAAGGACTCCTCAAACTGCTCGAAGGCTCGATTGTGAACGTTCCGCCCCAAGGCGGTCGCAAGCACCCCGAGCAAAAGATGATTGCTGTCGATACCAAGAACATCCTGTTCATTTGCGGCGGCGCCTTTGAGGGTATTGAGCGGAAGATTGCTCAGCGCCTCAACACCCATGTCGTGGGCTACGGTGCCGGTAGCCACGTGAGCAAAGCCGACCGTGACAAACTGCTGCATTTCGTCGCCCCGCAGGACCTGCGCAGCTACGGTCTGATTCCAGAGATTATCGGCCGTCTGCCCATCCTTACTAATTTGGAGCCGCTGGACCACGATGCCCTGTTGCGCATCCTCACCGAGCCCAAGAATGCCATCGTACGCCAGTACAAGAAACTGCTCGAGATGGATGGTGTGGAGCTTGTTATCGAGGATGACGTGCTGGGATTCATCGTTGACAAGTCGATTGAGTACAAACTGGGTGCACGCGGTCTGCGCAGCCTGTTTGAGACCATCATGATTGACGTGATGTATGAGGCTCCCACGCTGAAAGACAAACGCTATGTGCTGACGCGTGAGTTTGCTGAAAAGCAACTCTCGAAATCAAATTTCGAGCTGTTGTCAGATAAATGATTTTTTTACAAAAAAAATTGTGCGGTTCACAAAATCATAGTATATTTGTGAAATCAATGTAACCCTAAACCTGATAAATATGGCGAAGAACAGTAAGCTGACAGCGGCACTTAAAGAATACTTCGGCTTTGACACCTTCAAGGGCAACCAGGAGGCTATCATCGAGAATCTGATGGCCGAGCGCGACACATTCGTGCTCATGCCCACTGGCGGCGGCAAGTCGTTATGCTACCAGCTACCCGCACGGCTCATGGATGGCATCGCGATTGTCATCTCACCACTGATTGCATTGATGAAAAACCAGGTTGATGCCATGCGCAGTTACAGCGAGGAAGACGGCATCGCCCACTTCTTGAACTCCTCTCTCACCAAGCAGGCCATTGAAGAAGTGAAAACCGACGTGCGCAACCGCCGCACAAAGCTGCTGTATGTCGCCCCTGAATCGCTTACTAAAGAAGACAACGTGGCATTTCTTAAGGATGTGCCCATCTCATTCTATGCCGTTGACGAAGCGCACTGTATCTCGGAATGGGGCCACGACTTCAGGCCCGAGTACCGCAACATCCGCCCCATCATCAATCGCATTGGTGAGAGGCCCATCATCGCATTGACGGCAACCGCAACGCCCAAGGTGCAGCACGATATCCAGAAGAACCTGTGCATGACCGATGCCACAGTGTTCAAATCGTCATTTAACCGCCCGAACCTGTACTATGAAGTACGTCCCAAGACCAAGGACGTGGACCGCGAAATCATCAAGTTCATCAAGGCCAATGAGGGAAAATCGGGCATTATCTACTGCCTGAGCCGCAAGAAGGTCGAGGAACTTGCCGAGGTGCTGTGCCTCAACGACATCAAGGCACTACCCTATCACGCCGGCATGGAGAGCGCCACACGCAGCGCCAATCAGGACGCCTTCTTGAGCGAGGATGTTGATGTGATTGTAGCAACCATTGCCTTCGGTATGGGCATTGACAAGCCCGATGTGCGGTTTGTTATTCACTACGACATTCCCAAGAGCCTTGAAGGATACTATCAGGAGACCGGACGCGCCGGCCGTGACGGCGGCGAGGGCCGTTGCCTCACGTTCTATTCGCGCAAGGACCTTGACAAACTCGAGAAATTCATGCAGGGCAAGCCCATCTCGGAGCAGGAAATCGGCAAGCAACTGCTGCTCGAGACACGAGACTATGCCGAGTCGTCGGTTTGCCGTCGCCGCTCGCTGCTGCACTACTTTGGCGAGACCTACGAGCAGGAGAACTGCGGCAACTGCGACAACTGCCTCAAACCCAAGAAGAGAGTGGAGGCCAGCGAGGAACTGCGATGCGCCATCGAGACCATTCTCGTGCTGCGTGAACGCTTCAAACCCGAATACATCGCCCATGTGATGATGGGTGATGCAACCCCCGAAATCAAGGGCTACAAACATGACGAGCTGGACATCTTTGGCGGCGCACAAGAACGCGATGAGAAATTCTTGATTGCCGTCATCAGGCAGGGTGTTTTTGCCGACTATCTGGCCAAGGATATCGAGAATTACGGTGTTATCAAGGTGACCAAAAAAGGAAAGGAGTTCTTGAACAGCCGGGAGAAATTCTGGATTGTCGAAGATAACGAATATACCGAGATGCTCGACGAGGAGATGCACGGTGGCGGCAGCGGTGCCGTTGACTCACAGCTGTTCAGCATCCTCAAGGACCTGCGCCGCAAGATTGCCAAGCAGAACGGCTTGCCCACCTATGTCATCTTCCAGGAGCCCTCGCTCGATGCGATGGCGACCACCTACCCCATCACCCTCGATGAGTTACAGAACATCCCGGGTGTAGGTCCTGGCAAGGCCAAACGTTACGGCACGGAATTCATCGAAATCATCAAGAAATATGTCGATGAGAACGAGATAGAGCGTCCCGAGGACATGCGTGTTCGTACCGTTGCCAACAAGAGTAAACTCAAGGTGGAACTCATCACGGCCATTGACCGCAAAGTACCACTTGACACGCTTGCCGAGAGCAAGGACCTTGAATTTGATGAGTTGCTCGACGAACTCGAAGCTATCGTCTATAGCGGCACTAAAATCAACGTGTCCTACTACATTGACGAGGCCATCGACAATGACATCGAAGAGGAAATCTTCGACTACTTCAAGGAGAGCGACACCGACGACATCGCCACAGCCATGGAAGAACTCGGAGACGATTTTACCGAGGAGGAAATACGCCTCGTGCGCATCAAATTCCTGAGCGAAATGGGCAACTAATTGCCCTTGTTGAACACCGTCGAAGTACATTCTAATATCCTGCCAAAGTAAAAAAAACTTGGCGGGATATAATTTTTTGCTCGTGCGTGCGTTACATTATAGTAAATAAGAATGAAAAAACGTAAAATATAGATTTCAAGCCAACTAAGATGAAAGTTAAACTTTTGATTTCTTCATTGCTGTTGGGAACTGCGATCCTCGCTTTAGCTAAGGGGGATCCTGTCCTCATGACCATTAACGGCAAAGACATCAAACTCTCGGAGTTTGAGTACCTCTACCACAAGAACAATCAACAACAAATCGAGAAGGAAACCCTCGAGCAGTATGTGGAGCGCTTCGTGCTTTACAAGCAGAAGGTTGCCGAGGCCGAGGCCGCAGGCATCGATACCACTCAAGCCTTTATCAAGGAATTTGAGGGATATCAGAAAGACCTCGCCGCACCCTTCATGACCGAAGATACCACTTATTTGTGGCACTTCATCAACGAGGCTTATGACCGCTACAAGAAGGAGATCAACATCGACCACTTCATGTTGCCGCTGGGTGAGACCGAAGCTGAAACGCAAGCCAACCTGAACCGCATGGACAGCATCCGTTCCTGCATCCTTGCCGGTGAAGATTGGGCAACCCTCGCAAATACCTACTCAAGCGACCCGTCCAAGCAACGCAATAAGGGCCACTACGGATTTGTCACTTCAGGAATGTTCCCCTATGACTTCGAGAACATTCTTTACAGCACTCCTGTCGGTGAAATTTCCAAGCCCTTCAAGACGCAATTCGGTGTTCACATGATCAGGGTGAACGAGACGCGCGACCGCAATGACGTTCATGCACGCCACATCCTGAAGCTCTTCCCCAGAGACAGGGAAGTGACCGAAGCCGACAAGGCGCTTTGCAAAGCTCAGATTGACTCTATCTACAATCTGCTGCTGGCAGGTGCTGACTTTGAGGAGTTGGCAAAGAAGGAGTCACAGGATGGCTCGGCCCGTCGTGGCGGCGACCTGGGTTGGTTTGGCCGCGGCCGCATGGTGCAGCCCTTTGAGGACATCGCCTTCAACCTCGCCGACGGCGCCATCAGCGAACCTTTTGAAACACAGTTCGGCTACCATATCATCAAGAAAGAAGGTCATGGCTGCCCCGCTCTCAGCAATATGCGCAATGCCATTGAGACCTCCATCAACAGGGACGAGCGCGCTAAGCTCATTCGCGACCATCGTCTGAATGACCTTAAGGCCAAGTGCAACTATCGTCTCAATCCCGAGCTGGACGCTTTCTTGACCAATGCTTTGGAAACCAACGGCAAACTGGATTCGATCTTCGTGAACCAATACGTCAAAGGTTCCAGGATGCCCTTGTTCACCTATGGCAAGAACCAGACCGCGACAATTCAGGATATGGCTCCCGTGTTGAACCCCAAGACCCTTATTCCTGACATCAAGAAGGCCAAGGAACTGCTGCTTTCCAAGGTTGATGAAGTAGCCGAGAACAAACTTGCAGAATACAACGGCAGGGAAGCGGTCAAGAACAATCCCGAATACCGCAACTTGCTCAACGAATACAAAGACGGCATGATGCTGTTCGAAATCAGCAACCGCCGCGTGTGGAAGGCTGCCAGCAAAGACTCAATCGGTCTGGAGCAGTACTATCAGGCCCACCGCGCCAACTACACTTGGGATGAGCCCCACTTCAAAGGCATCATCCTGAGCGCCAAGAACGACAGCATCCTCAACTTGGTAAAGGCCGATGTTCAGCAAATGGCTACCGACTCCCTTACCGAGGCACTCCATAAGAAATACGGCAACGACATCCGTATGGAGCGCATGGTTGTGAAGAAAGGCGAGAACCCCTATGCCGATTATCTGGCATTCAATGTGGGTGAGAAACCCGAGCGCAAGAACTATCCCGAGTTCATCATTCTCCAGGGCGGTGTCATCAACCAGCCCGAAGAGATGGCAGACGTTCGCGGTGCCGTTACCAGTGACTACCAGGATGTGCTGGAACAGCGCTGGAAAGAGGAGCTTGCCCAGAAGTACCCTGCCAAGATCAACAAGAAAGTCCTCAAGAAGGTGAAATGACCAATGTCACGTCAACTTGACTGAAATATCAATTGTCTGGCGCACCCTCACTGCTGTGGATGCGCCAGACATCTTTCTGGAGCAGCCATAAAACTTGCTGCTTTAGCTATTTATATGTATTTTTGTTGCCAAAATCTCCAAATTAAATAAAACGACATGAAAAGAATCGCTTTGATTGCCTTGCTTCAAGCCTGCCTCATGATGGTGGCAACGGCACAGGGAAATCCAGCCCTGCAGGTGCAGGAATTTGAGTTAAATAACGGTATGAAGGTATGGCTCAATGTCGACCACAGCCAACCCAAGGTGTTTGGTGCAGTGGTCGTGGGCGCTGGATCCGTCGATTGTCCTAATACAGGCATCGCCCACTACTTTGAACACATCATGTTCAAAGGTACCGACGAATTAGGCACCATCGATTATGCCGCCGAACGCGTTTATCTCGACTCCATCTCAATGAAGTATGATGAGTTGTCACGCACAACCGACGATAAACAGCGTGCCGCCATCCAGCATGATATCAACCAGTTGAACATCAAGGCATCGGAATATGCTATCCCCAACGAGTTTAATCGCCTGATTACCAAATACGGTGGTTCGGAGTTGAATGCGGGCACGTCCTATGATTTCACATTCTACCACAACACGTTCTCGCCGCAGTTTATCGAACAATGGTGCGAGCTGAACAGCCATCGCCTCATCCACCCCGTATTCAGGATGTTCCAAGGGGAGCTGGAGACGGTATATGAGGAAAAGAACATGTACAGCGACAACCCCGCTGCCATGATGCTGGAGCAGATTACCTCCAAGTTCTTTAACGGTACGCCCTATGCTTATCCCATCGTCGGCAGCACCGAGAATCTGAAGAATCCCAGGCTCTCGGACATGGACGCCTTTTATAAAAAGTATTATGTGGCATCCAACATGGGGCTGATTCTCTCGGGCGACATTGACCCTGCGACAGTGATTCCCGTACTTGAACGCACCTTCGGCAACCTTGACCGCGGCATAAAACCCGTGCGCGAGAAGATTACTGCCCCAGTCATTGCCGGTCAGCCAGTGGAGAAATTCCTTTTCCCCATGCCCATCATCGGCATGAGCGCCATGGTATTCCGTGGGCCCACCGAGTTTGATGTTGACGCCCCTGCCCTAAAAGTGGCGATGCGCCTGCTGAGCAACGACAACAACACTGGCCTGCTTGACGAGTTGACCAACAACAACCGCGTATATATGGCCATGGCCGAACACATGGGACTGAATCAGACCGGAGCCTTGATGGTCATGGTCGTTCCCAAGATTCTGTGCAAGGTAAAGACTGCCGAGAACCTGTGCCTTGAGCAGATAGAAAAACTTATGAATGGTGAATTCAGTAACGAACAACTCGAAACCATCAAGCAGATGCTTGTCCGCGAGAATCAATCAGAGATGGAGAGCATCACCAGCCGCAGTGAGGTGATGGTAACTGCCATGTCGGGAGGCATGAAGTGGGACGACTATATGAAACTGAGGTCCAGCGTTGCCGATGTCACCCGCGATGATGTCATCAAAGTGGCACGCACCTATTTCACCGACAACTTCTACAGGTTCCACAAGAAGAACGGCCGTTGCAAAGTGGAGCAGATTGCGAAACCGGAATACACGCCCGTGACGCCTAAACACGCCGATGCCAAGTCGCAATTTGCCACACAATTGGAGCAGGTCCCCGTTCAAGACGTAGCACCTAAGTTGATTGACATGGCCAACGATGCCACGAAGACGATCATCAATGGCAGCAACCTGCTGTACAGCAGCAAAAATCCGCTGAACAACTATTTCACGCTTTCCATCAACTTCCATAAAGGCACCTTGCAGGACAAACTGCTTGAAGCGGCAGCAGAATATGTGACCCAATTGGGTACCGACTCGCTTGACATCAAAACCTTTGGCAGTGCCATGCAAGCCCTTGGAGCCAAGATGGAAGCCGAGATTGACGAGCAAATGTCATCGATTATCCTGAGAGGCGACGACAACAACCTGGAGGCCACGCTGCTCTTGTTGAGTCATTTCCTTGACCACATGAAGGGCGACAACGACAAACTTGATGACATGAAGAGTTCGGCCGGCATCGATGAAAAGGCCTTCTGGGAAGACAACACCGAAGTATTTAGTGCCCTCGCATTAAAGGTGGCCAAGGGTGCACGTTCCAATTACCTCACCCGCCTTACCAGCAAGGAGTTCAAAAAAGTGAAATCTGATGAATTGATTGCCTCGTTCAAGCGGTTGTATGACTGCCAATATCACGTGAATTATTCCGGCACACTTCCCGCAGAGCAAGTCGCTGCCGCTATCAACCGATTGTTGCCTCAACTGTCAGGCACACAGGACAATCCCATTCAAGATCTCCTGCTTGAAACGCCACAAGAGCCCACGGTTTATGTCTTTGACATGCCCTCGTCTAGGCAGACCGTTTTGGGCCTGTACCGTCCTATCGTCGGTTTGACAAGTGATCGCGACAAGGCATGCCTTGAATTGTGGAGTGAATACTTTGGTGGAGGCATGTCCTCGGTTCTTTTCCAGGAGGTGCGCGAATTCCGCTCGCTGGCTTATGCATCACAGGGATTTACGTTAACCCCGTCGATGGCCCATTCGACAGCACCCATCGGCTTTTTGGCATATATCGCCACCCAGGCCGACAAGTCGATGCAAGCCATCAACCTGCTTGACTCCCTGGTCAATGACATGCCCATGAATGTGGAAAACTTCGAGATTGCCCGTCAGGGAATCCTTAACGACATCAACAACTCCTATCCAACATTCCGCGGCAAGCCCGCCACGGTGGCAAATGCCGAGCGCTATGGATACAAGTGTGACCCGAACACTGCGGCTGTGAAAGAAACTCCTACCTTGACGCGTGCCGATATTGAGACAATCTATAGCCGCAACATCAAGGGACAGCCCTATCAACTGATGATTGTCGGAGACCTCAAGAAACTTGACATGAAGGCGTTATCTCGCTTTGGCAAACTTGTCAAGGTCAAAAAGGAAGACATATACAAGACCAAAGCAGACAAGAAAAAGTGAATATAAATAAACTCTCGTCTAATATGAGTGGCCCTCAATGAGGGCCGCTTTTTTGTTGATAGTATAGACGCGTTTCTCAGCCATTTTGATAATGCACTGGCTGGAAACACCTCACTTTATCTTGTAGTTATGGGCCCTGATTTTGTTAATTTTCCTTATAATATTTGCATTTTTGTTTTTTTTGGGCTTATTTTGCAACTCGCTTTTGTGTTTAACCTTTTTTATGAAAAAGCAAAACGGGCTTATTTTTTTTGTTTAAAAACGTTTTTGTCATGTTTATGAGAATTAACCAAATTTTCAGCAATTCATGTATGGTTTTATGCATGTTGCTTCTTCCAACTTTAAACATGCGGGCTGAAATTTTTTATGATTACGCCGGAGGCGTTTATTATCAGCCAAACAACGACGGGACAACGGCAGCGATTGCCAACCCCAACGGTGACGGTGATTATCAAGGAACCATCATTATTCCCAGCACCATCACTAATAATGCAGGAACGACTTACACTGTTACTTCCATTCTTGGAAGAGCCTTTGAGGACAGTCCTGAACTGATTTCGGTAAGCATTCCCGAGACGGTTAACGAAATTGGAGCCTGGGCTTTCGGGAATTGCCCCAAACTGACAAAAATTACAATCAATGGAGGCATCGCCACCATCGGCAATAACCTATTTGAGGGCACCAATATTGAAGTTCTGATCTTGGGTAAGGATGTTACCAGTATCAAGAATTTAGGTGTCAATCCTTTGACCATTATATCCTATGCTGTTACTCCCCCCGAGTGCGACGAGAACACCTTCACAGGATATAATGCAGAACTGACCGTTCCTAATGAAGGCTACAATAACTATCTTGTTGCCGATTACTGGAAAAATTTCTTTGTCGCCGACTCCATTTCCCTGAATGAGGAAAACGTTTCATTATATGTTGGAGACACCTATACCCTGACAGCAAATGTATTCTCAGTAAACTTGAAGGACCCGCACGTTGTATGGACGTCATCGGACAAGAACATCGCTATAGTCGATGCTAACGGAAATATCACAGCTGTAGGCGTCGGCGAGTGCGACATCACTGCCACATGTCAAAACGTGTCGGTAACATGTCACGTTACAGTGCTGCCCGTTCTGCCCGAATCCCTCACTCTCAACTGTGAACATGAGTACGTCTTTATCGGTGACACTTTCCAACTGATTGCAACAATATTGCCCGATAACACTACCGACAAGACCGTCACATGGTCATCAGGTGATGAGAGCATCGCTACAGTAGATAAAAATGGTTTGGTAACTGCGGTTGGCCTTGGCGAATGCATCATCACAGCAACTTGCCAAAACGTATCGAATAAGTGTCATATCACGGTGCTTCCTGTCTTGCCAGTATCCATCACTCTTAATCATGAAGAGGCAAGCGTGTTCATTGGTGAAACTGTACAATTGACTGCTACGGTGATTCCTGACAACACCACCGACAAGACCATCACTTGGACATCAAGTAACGAGAGCATTGCAACCGTTGACGATAATGGACTGGTTACGGCAGTTGGCGTTGGCGAATGCGAAATCACTGCAACCTGCCAGAACGTTTCTGCAACCTGCCATATTACGGCACTGCCAATCCGGCCACAATCTATCACCCTCAATACCGATGAGGAAAGCTTACTCCTCGGAGAGACATTCCAGCTGAGGGCAACCGTTCTGCCTGAGAACACCACCGACAAAACCGTCACATGGTCGTCTTCAGACGAGAATATCGCGACAGTAGATAAACATGGACTGGTAACAGCCTTAGCTTTTGGCGAATGTGAAATCACCGCTACCTGCCAGAACGTGTCGGCTACCTGTCACATCACAGTCCGGCCTATCCTACCCCAGTCCATCATCCTCAATACTGATGAGGCAAGCTTACTCCTCGGTGAGACCATCGAACTGACTGCAACCGTGCGACCTGAGAACACTACCGACAAGACCGTCACATGGACTTCCAGTGACGAGAGCATTGCCACTGTTAATGCTAACGGATTAGTGACCGCGGTTGGCGTGGGCGAGTGCGACATCACTGCTACCTGCCAAAACGTGTCGGCAACCTGTCACATCACGGTGCTGCCTATCCTACCCCAGTCCATCATCCTTAACAGCAATAATGAGAGTTTACACATCGCTGAAACCGTACAATTGACTGCAACAGTTATGCCCGAGAGCACAATCGACAAGACTGTCACTTGGTCATCGAGTGATGCAAGTGTTGCTACTGTTGATGCAAACGGATTGGTGACCGCTGTAGGTGTCGGCGAGTGTGGCATTACCGCTACTTGCCAGAACGTATCGGCAACCTGCCACATCACAGTTCTGCCCATCCTGGCTCAATCCATCACGCTGAACTTTGACAGCACCATGGTAAAGGAGGGCAACATCGTTCAACTCAATGCCACTATCCTACCTGAAAACACCACCGACAAAACCGTTACCTGGTCATCGAGCGACAAAAGGATTGCTATAGTAGATTCCAACGGACTTGTCACGACCATGGCTCCCGGCGAGTGCGATATTACATCCTCTTGTTCGGCAGTGAACGACATCTGTCATATCTCGGTCATTGACCCTGCCGATATTACGATTCAAATTGAGGCTCCCCAGATCTCGTCTTGCCTCCAAAACAAAGCCTCCATCAACATCTCGATGGACCCCATCCCGACCGAACTGAGAGCAGAATCCAGTGACACCACTGTGGCTGTTGTGCAGATTGAAGACAATATTTTGACCATCGAGGGTCTGGGTATCGGTTATGCCGATATCATCATCGGTTCACAAGACGGCATATCCCAATCAGACACCTGCCAAGTTAGCATATATACCTATATTGGTGATGCCAATGGTTCCGGCAATACAACTGTTGCCGATGTCACTTTCTTGATTGACCTCCTGTTGACCAACCAACCATATAATTACTTGGCAGATACCAATGCTGACGGACGAAACGGCATAGATGATGTAACCTGCCTTATTGACTTGTTGCTTAACGGACAGAGCGAATGTGAGCTGATAGCTCCTCAGTCTTTGACCTTAAGCCAGCAAGAAGCCAACATCCCCATCGGAAACGCCATCACATTGACTGCTACTATTGAGCCCGAAGACGTATATAATACTGTCATTTCATGGGAGTCCACCAACAAATCTGTAGCCACCGTGAATGATGGCGTCATTACTGCAAAAGGAATTGGCTCTTGTGACATTATCGCAAAGTGTCTTAACGTTGAGAATGTATGCCACGTCACGGTTTATGAGATCAAGCCCGAGAGTGTGACGCTTGATCATGTCAATGAACAAATGCACGTCGGTGAACAGTTGACACTCACAGCCACTGTTTATCCCAGCAATGTCACCAATCCCACCATCACCTGGAGCACAACCAACAAGAGTATCGCCAAGGTGGTAAATGGTGTAGTGACTGCCATTTCTGTTGGCGAGTGTGACATCACTGCCACTTGCCAGGACAAGCAGGCAACCTGTCATATTTCTGTAGTAGAGATTACCCCTGACAGTATCGTGCTCAATCATGTCAATGAACAGATGCAAGTGGGAGAACAGCTGACACTTATTGCCACTGTCTATCCCAGCAATGTCACCAATCCCACTATCACATGGACCACCACCAACCGTGCGGTTGCCACTGTAACAAATGGAGTGGTGAAAGCCGTTGGTGTGGGAGAATGCGACATCACTGCCACATGCCAGGGTAAGCAGGCAACCTGCCACATTTCTGTTATTTCGGTTACCCCCGACAGCATCGTGCTTAATCATGTCAATGAGCAAATGCATGTCGGAGAACAGTTGACACTTACTGCCACTGTTTATCCCAGCAATGTCACCAACCCCACTATCACATGGGCCACCACCAACCGTTCGGTTGCCACTGTAACCAATGGAGTTGTGAAAGCCGTTGGTGTGGGAGAATGCGACATCACTGCCACATGCCAGGGCAAGCAGGCGACCTGCCACATTACGGTAGTGGCGGTTCTTCCCGAGAGCATAACTCTGAATTATACCAACAAGCGCATGAACGTTGGGGACAAGTTGACTCTCATTGCTACAGTATCTCCCAGTAATGTCACTAACCCCACTGTCACATGGAGTTCCACCAAGACGTCGGTTGCCACTGTAGCCAATGGAGTTGTGACTGCAGTTGCAGTGGGAGAATGCGATATTAAAGCTACTTGCCAGAACGTTTCGGCAACCTGCCACATCACAGTCCAAGGGTCTACTACCAGCGGTGAAATCACCGTAAATGGCGTGACATTCGTGATGGTACCTGTTCCGGGCGGAACATTCACAATGGGTATTTCCATTCAGGGCGACGCCAGCACCGACAACAAGATCCAGCACCAAGTAACCTTATCGGATTTCGCTATCGGTCAGACCGAGGTGACTCAGGAACTGTGGTACGCCGTCATGGGCTACAACCCGAGCATCAACAAGGCTAACCCGCAATATCCAGTCGAGTATGTCACATGGAATGACTGCCAAAACTTCATTGCCACACTGAATGATTTGACCGGTCTGAACTTCAGGCTCCCGACCGAGGCTGAATGGGAGTATGCCGCACGAGGCGGAAAACTTTCACAAGGTTACAGGTTCTCAGGCAGCAACACGCTATATGAAGTGGCATGGTGCAACGGCAATAGTGGTGGCAGCATACACCCTGTAGGACAGCTGGCACCCAACGAATTAGGGCTTTATGACATGACCGGAAACGTCAAGGAGTGGACCAACGATTGGTACGCATATTATACCAGTGCCGCTCAAACAGATCCCACAGGTCCTGCAACCGGTTCCTGGAAGGTGTTCCGAGGCGGATCATACGATTCAAAGGCCGCTGAGTGTTATGTCACCAAACGCGCCTCAAGAGAAGTTACATTCCATAATACCAACCTGGGATTGCGCCTTGTACTGGTACCGTAAAGGACTTCCACATCAGTTATCATCATGGGCATTTCATGCACAAGCATGGATGCCCATGTTTTTTATATGGCTTAAAAAGTCCTAAAAACAACAAGTTGTTTTTGTACTGCCCCCGATTTGCACTATCTTTGCAGATTGAAACAAAACTAAACTGAATTAAGACGTGAAACTGAGATTTTTATCAGCATTGACACTTGTTGTGGCAGCATTTGCCGCAATAGCGCAAAATAACGTGGCCGAGGAGGTTGCATGGGTCATCGGCGACGAGCCCATTTTCAAGAGCGACATCGAGGAGCAGTATCATCAAGCGCTTTATGAGCGTGTAGCTATTGACGGAAACCCCTATTGCGTGATTCCCGAACAAATGGCCATTGACAAGCTGTTTCTGGACCAGGCCCGCATCGACACCGTGGAGGTACAACAGTCATCGGTATCGGCCGAGGTCGAGAGCCGCATCAACTACTTTATCGCCAACTTAGGCTCGAAGGAGAAGGTGGAAGAATACTTCCGCATGCCATTGCCCCGCCTGCGCGAAAAGCTCAACGAGGTATACAGCGAACAGTACTGCATCCAGCAGGTGCAGACCAACCTGACCAAGAACGTGAGCGCCACGCCTGCACAGGTGCGCCGCTTCTATAACGGCATTTCCAAGGATTCCCTCCCCTTCATACCCATGCAGGTGGAGGTTCAGATTATCACGCTCAACCCGGCCATTCCCCAGCAGGAGATTGACGAGGTGAAATCCCGCCTACGCGACTACGCCCAACAAGTTAACAGCGGTGAACGTGAGTTCTCGACACTTGCTATCCTCTATAGCCAGGACCAGGCCACGGCTGTCTACGGCGGAGAGACCGGCTTCCAGAGCCGTTCAGTGCTGCTGCCCGAATATGCCAACGCCGCCTTTAACCTTAACGACAACAAGCGCGTGTCAAACATCGTGGAGACCGACGACGGCTACCACATCATCCAGCTTATCGAGAAGCGAGGCGACCGCATCAATACGCGCCACATCCTGCTGCGTCCTAAGGTGAGCGACAAAGACCTGACCGACGCCATCAACAGGCTCGACTCGGTGCGCACCGACATCCTTGCCGGCAAATACACCTTCAACCAAATTGCTTCTTACATCTCACAAGACAAAGACTCCCGTAACAACAACGGCAACATGCTGAACGAGAAGACTCACAGCAACCGTTATGAGATGGCTGACCTGCCCGCCGAAGTGGGCAAAAAAGTAAGCCTGCTGCAGCCCGGAGACATCAGTGAACCTTTTGTCATGCTCAATCCCAAGACGCGTCGCGAACAGGTGGCAATCGTGAAACTTGTGAAGCGCATTGACGGCCACAAAGCCGACCTTGCCGAGGATTATATGATCATCAAGGAGATGTGTGAAGCGCAAGCCAAGGAGAAGATCCTTCATGATTGGGTCGAGCAAAAGCAGAAAAGTGTATACGTCTATATCGAGGAGGGCTGGCGGAACTGTGAATTCAAGTACGACTGGCTGAAGAACAACCAACCGAAATAATTCCTGCTGTAGTGATGCTTGACCGACACAACAAGCGGCGCATCAGCATTCGCTGTAAGCACGTCATCGCAGCCTGCTGCATGATGACGCTGATGATGTCGCCCATGGTGTTGGCGCAGAACCCTACCCGTGGCGTCAAGAAGCCAACGACACAGTTACAGCAAACCAAGAAGCACACACCCACCAACCCGCAACCTGCTCAGGCTGCACGCAAGGGCTCCAAAGGTCCCAAAGTGAACCGAATCACTCCACAAATTCCCAAAGCCAACCGCAA
This sequence comes from Muribaculaceae bacterium, assembly GCA_017427945.1. Taxonomy (GTDB): domain Bacteria; phylum Bacteroidota; class Bacteroidia; order Bacteroidales; family Muribaculaceae; genus Sodaliphilus. The sequence continues at coordinate 84,622 of JAFRRT010000026.1, forward strand.
CCAGACCAACAAGGTCTTTCTCGAAAATGCCGATATTCTGAGTGCCAACGAGGCCGTCAGCACCGACTATCAGGTACTGAAAGGCAATGTGCGCTTTCGCCGCGGCAACATGTACATGTTCTGTGACAGCGCCTACTTCTATGCCGAGACGAGTTCGCTTGACGCCTTCGGCAATGTGCGCATGACCGAGGGCGACACCCTGTGGGTCTATAGCGACGTGCTGCACTACTACGGCGATCAGGGCGTGGCCGAGCTGCGCAGCAATGTGCGTCTCGAGAACAGGAGCACCACCTTGCTGACAGATGCCCTCGACTACGAAATCAACTCCAACGTGGGTTATTATTTCGACGGCGGCACCATCGTCGACAACCGCAACAACACTGAGCTGTCATCACGATTCGGGCGTTATGAGCTGGACACAAAGCAGGCGGAATTCTCCCGTGACGTCCACCTTGTCAATGACCGTTACGAGATGTTCACCGACCTGCTGGATTACAACACGCAGAGCCACATCGCTAAAATCTCGAGTGAGACGCTCATCATTAGCGACAGCAATACCATCAACACCACCAACGGGTGGTACAACACCAGTGCCGACGATGCCACGCTTTATGAGCGCGCACTGCTCACTGCCAAGGACGGCAAGACACTGGAGGGCGACACTGTCTATTACAACCGCAGCCGCAACTACGGCGAGGCCCGAGGCAATGTCGTGATTACCGACCCCAGCAACAAAGTCATTCTGGACGGAGACTACGGCTACCACGACGATAATGCCCATTACAGTTACGTAACACGCCATGCCCGTGCCCGTGAATTTTCTCAAAAGGACACGATTTACCTGCACGCCGACACCCTGTGCACGCTCATCAACCACATCGTGAACGATTCAGTCAACGACTCGGTAAGGGTACTCAGGGCGTTCAATCAGGTGCGTTTTTACCGAAGCGATGTTCAGGGCATCTGTGACTCGCTGCAATTGAGCGAAGCCGATACCATCATCAACATGTACAATCATGCCGTGGTGTGGAACCTGGAACGGCAAATCTTCGGTGACGAAATCAATGTCCATCTCAACGACAGCGCAGCCGACTGGGCTACGCTGCCCACTGGCGGCTTCATGGCCGAGCATCTGGGCGAGATTTACTATGACCAGCTGAGCGGCAAGAAGATGAAAGCGTGGTTTGAGGAAAAGGAGCTGCGGCGGCTCGACGTTGACGGCAATGTTCAGGTCATCATGTTCCCCGAGGAAAAAGACTCGACCTATAACAAGATGGTCAATGCCGAGTCCAGTTATATGCGGCTGAACCTCAAACCCAAGCAGGAAGTTGACCGCGTCACCATGTGGCCCGAAGTGTCGGGCAAGGTCACGCCGCTTTATTTAGCGAAGAAATCAGATTTGTATCTGCCTCAATTCCAGTGGTATGACGCACTGAGGCCCAAATCTCCTGAAGATATCTACGACGTGAGCGACGAACTCAAGCAACTCGTGCAGTCCATTCAGGGCGGCACACGGCGCCGTTCGGGCAGCAACGCGTCACAAACGGTGACTGTCGCCACCGGCAGCGGCCAAAGCGATGCCGCGACCACCGACGACAACGCCGCGTCAACAACCCTTCAAACTCCCGACAAGCCATGAGCGATGTGATAAAACTCCTGCCCGACTCTGTCGCCAACCAGATTGCTGCCGGCGAAGTCATCCAGCGTCCTGCCAGCGTCATCAAGGAACTGGTGGAAAACGCCATTGACGCGCAAGCCACCCACATCCAGATTATTCTCAAGGATGCAGGGCGTACGCTTATCCAAATCATCGACGACGGCGTGGGCATGAGTGAGACTGACGCCAGACTGGCGTTTGAACGTCACAGCACGAGCAAAATCCGCTCTGCCGAAGACCTGTTCACATTGCGAACCATGGGTTTCAGGGGAGAGGCCTTGGCTTCAATCGCCGCCATCTCACAGGTGGAGCTGCGTACGCGACGACAGGATGCCCAGTTGGGCACACGCCTTATCATCAACGCCTCGCAGTGCGAGAGTCAGGAGCCTGACATGTGTCCCGCGGGCAGCAATTTCAGTGTCAAGAACATTTTCTTCAATGTCCCTGCCCGCCGCAAGTTCCTCAAATCCAACCAAGTGGAACTGAGCAATATCGTCAAGGAGTTTGAGAAACTCGCGCTCATCAACAACAATGTCGAGTTTACACTCACCCACAACGGCAACCTCATGTACAAGTTGTCAAAAGGGACCTTCAGGCAGCGCATCGCAGCACTCATGGGCAGCAACATCGACCAACAACTGCTGCCGGTGGATATCGACACGTCGCTCGTGAAGCTGAACGGCTACATCGGCAAACCCGAAAACGCCCGCAAGCGCAATGCCCTGCAATTCATGTTTGTCAATGAGCGCTACATGCGGCATCCCTATTTCCACAGGGCCGTGATGTCGGCTTATGAGCAACTCATTCCCGAGGGAGAGCAGCCCAACTACTTCTTGAGGTTCACCGTTGACCCTCAAGCGATTGACGTGAATATTCATCCTACCAAGACCGAGATCAAGTTTGAGGACGAGCAGCCCATCTGGCAGATACTTGCCGCCGGTATCAAGGAGACGCTGGGACGCTTCAACGAGGTGCCTGCGATAGATTTTGACACCCAGGACGCACCCGCCATTCCCGCCTACAGAGGACATGTCGAGGTGCATCACCCCGAAATCGAGGTTGACCCGTCTTACAACCCGTTCAAGAGCCAGTCGCGCAGCGGCGCAGGCCCAGCACGGCACCATGGTCCCGAGCGGCAGCAGATGAGCAACTGGGAGGAGCTGTTCGAGAATTTTGAGCGCAAGAAACGCGAAGGCTTGAGCCAGACTGCAGAACAGCCTGCCGAAGAAAAGGTACCAGTGGCTGACGGTGACACACAAAATCCCGTCCTGCCATTGAGTGACCTGCAATCGGTTTACCTGCAGCTCAAGGGACGATACATCCTGTCTCCCGCCAAATCAGGCCTGATGATTATCGACCAGCACCGCGCCCATGTGCGCATCCTCTTTGACCGATACATCAGCCGCATACATGCCGGCGACATGTCGTCGCAGACCATCCTGTTCCCCGAAGTGCTTCACCTGAGTGCCGCGCAAAGCGTGACTATCCAGGAGTTGTTGCCCGAGATGGAAACAATGGGATTTTCCCTGTCGTCGCTTGGAGGCAATGACTGGGCGGTGAATGCCATTCCAGCAGGCATCGACGGTGCGAATGCCTCGGCCATGGTTCAGCAGATTCTTGAATCGGTTGAAAACGGCGGAATGCCCCTCAAAAAACGTATTCTCGAGCACCTGGCGCTCACCGTGGCGCACTCGGCCGCCATTCCTGCAGGGAAAGTTCTTCTGCAAGATGAGATGGACATTCTGGTAGCTGACCTGCTGCGACTGCCCGAGCCCAACTACACGCCCGACGGGAAGACCATCATCACCGTCATTCCCATTGAACAGATTACAAAATTGTTTTGACCATGTTTGACTTCCAGCATATAACCCGCGAAACCGACCTCTATAATCTCCACACCCATACTCAGTTTTGTGACGGCCACGCCACGATGGAGGAGTTTGTAACCGAGGCGATTGACCAAGGTTTCACACATCTGGGATTCACCCCCCACTCCCCCGTCTCGGTCGAGAGCCCTTGCAACATGGGGCGCGAGGACGTTCAGCCGTTCTTCGACGAGATTGAGAGGCTGCGCACGGCCTATGGCCACCGCATCCATCTCTATACCGCCATGGAGATTGACTACATTGGCGTGAACGACGGCCCTGCCAACGAGTATTTCCGTAATTTGCCGCTGGACTATCGCATCGGTTCGGTGCATTTCATCCCCGACATCGACGATCCTGCAAACATGGTGGACATCGACGGCAAGTTTCACGGTTTCAAAGCCAGGATGGGCAAGAACTTCAACGGCGACATCGAGTATGTGGTCAATACCTTCTTCTCGCAGATGATGGCAATGGTTGAGGAGGGCGGTTTTGACATTGTGGGTCACATGGATAAAATAGGGTTCAACGCCAGCCAGTACCGCGATGCCATCGACGAGGAGCCCTGGTATGACAAACTTGTCATCGACCTGTTTGAGAACATCATGGACCACCACCTCACGATAGAAATCAACACCAAGGCGTGGCTGCAGAACAACCGCTTCTACCCTAACCTCAAATACTTCGGGATGCTTAAGCGTTTCAACGCCCCCGTGGTGGTCAACAGCGACGCCCACTATCCCACCCTACTCAACAATGGCCGCTTGGAGGCCATTAGGCTGATGAAGGTGTTGTAGTATCGCATTGTTATCTGATAGCCAGCTATATAGCAAATATGCAACTTAACCCCTCATTCGGCAAAAGTCGGAGTTAAAACAATAGATAATTATGATAAGGAATTTCAAATTTTTCGGGCTGTTGATGGTAATTCTGACCCTCATACCCAATGTGCTGAAGGCACAGGATTTCACCAATAAGGACACGTTGCGTTATGTTGACGCCATGGAGTTCAGGATGATCAACTACGCCTTTAACCACACGTTGGCCTCACGCATCCCCCTGAATTTCAAGGACAGCGTGCGTCCCACGCTTTGGGACCGCGCCTACTGCACAAGCGGCAAGGGCTTTAGGTTTGCCACCAACTCCACGGCGATTGCCGTTCGTTACAACCTGTTGACCAACATGCACATGATGCACATGGCCGACACCGGCATCAAGGGTACCGACCTTTACATCTGGGACGAGGACACGCAGAGCTGGCAATTTGTGAACTGTAACCGCCCGGTGCGCATCGACAACGACATCCGTCCGCGTCAGGACTCCATCCAGAGCAAGGTGTATGTGGACCGGCTCGACGGTAAGATGCACGAGTACATGATTTATCTGCCGCTGTACGATGGCGTGCGGTGGCTGGAAATAGGCGTGGACAGCACAGCAGTACTGCGCCAGCCAATGCTTGATTCGCCCAAACAGGGCAAAAAGTTCATATTCTACGGTACAAGTATCATGCAGGGTGGCTGCGCCTGTCGTCCAGGCATGGTGGCAACGAGCATCATCCAACGCGACCTCGATGTAGAATGTGTGAACCTGGGCTTCAGCGGTGAGGGCAAGATGGACTCCTGTATGGCCCATGCCATGGCCAGCATTCCCGATGTGGCTGCCTACATCCTCGACCCCATCCCCAACTGCACCAAGGACATGTGCGACACGCTCACCTATGGCTTTGTGAACATCCTGCGCACGATGCGTCCTGAGGTACCCATCTTCATGGTCGAGGGACAGATGTACAGCTACGCCAAATACAGTGCCTTCTACAGCGAGTACTTGCCCGCAAAGAACAACGAGTACCACAAGAACTACCTGAAACTCAAGGCCGATAATCCCAAGAACCTCTACTACATCACCTGCAAGGACCTGTATGGTCCCAACAACGAGGGAACGGTCGATGGCATCCACTTGACCGACATCGGCTTCTGGTGGTATGCCCAAAAGTTGGAACCCTACTTGCGCGCTGTACTCGACGGCACTCCCATTCCCCAGGAGCCGGGCGTAGACGATCCCCGCTAACTACGACTAACTTACGCGAGGCATAGCCAAACTTAGCGTGAGTATCATGCGGCTGCCACTTAAAAACTGAGTGTCTTAACAAGAGGCAAAAATCAGAAAAAATGAGACCAAAGAAGAGTCACTACATACAGGACCTCATTGCCGAGGGCGAACACGAGCATCAGGACTTCAAGTACCAGATTACCGATGCCCGCAAGATTGCCCGCTCGATAGCGGCGTTTGCCAACAACAGCGGCGGACACCTGCTTATCGGCGTTAAGGACAACGGCAATATCACCGGTGTGCGCAGCGATGAGGAAATCTACATGATCGAGACCGCGGCACAAATGTACTGTCGTCCTGAGCAGCACGTGACATTCAAGGTCTTCAACATCAACGGCAAGTCGGTGGTCAAGGCCGATATTGCCGAGGCCGCCGTGAAGCCCGTCGAGGCCCCCGACGACAACGGCGTATGGCACACCTACTACCGCGTCGCCGACGAGAACGTGCTGGCCAGCCGCCTGCATGAGCACATCCTCAAGTCCAGCGCCAGCGTGGACTCCCAGGCCGATGAAACCATCAGCTACAGCGACCGCGAGAAAGTCCTGCTCGACTACTTGCGTGACCACGGCGGCATCACCCTCGAGGGCTATATGAAACTCGCCCACATCAGCGAGGAGAGCGCCATGCAGACCGTTGTCACCCTGCACAGCATGAACGTGGTCACCATCGAGTATCACGACGGCCAATGCCTGATTGTAGGCACCTGAGCAACCATCCACCTTTTATAACCCACAAGAGATGATCAAGGAGAAAGATCCCATGGGCAGCGCCATCGCCGACTTCCATGCCACAAGCAAGGCGGCACGTCTGCGCGTGTTCTCGCCCATGTTCGACGAGGACGAGATTCCTGTGACCACGCTCTTCCGCTCTTACGACGCCATGCCCGCCATCGAGCAGGAAGCCTTGCAACAGGCCCGTGGTGCCATTCTCGACGTGGGGGCAGGCTCGGGTTGCCACTCACTGGCACTGCAACAGTTAGGCAAGCAGGTCACCGCCATCGATATCTCGCCCCTGGCGGTCGAGACCATGAGACAACGCGGCGTGCGCGACGTGCGCCAGCAGGACTACTTCACCCTCGACGGCCATTTCGACACTATTCTCATGCTCATGAACGGCATCGGCATCGTGGGCACCCTCGCCCGCATGCAAGCATTCTTTATGCAGGTGGACCACCTGTTGGCACCCGGCGGACAACTGCTGTGCGACTCCAGCGACATCAGCTACGTCTTTGAAGATGAGGATGGCATCATCGACCTCACCGGCGTTGAGGGTTATTATGGAGAACTCACCTACCGTATGCGCTACAAGGACGTGATTGGCGACGAGTTTCCGTGGCTGTTCATTGACCCCGAGACTTTGCGCGACTGCGCCGCCAGCAACGGGTTTAACTGCGACATCATCGCCCACGGCGAACACTACGACTATTTGGCACGGCTCACGCGCCGCTAACTGCCACTGCATGATGGCATGGTTTTTGCGTTGGTAAAGGTGATTGCAGGGATTAAAAAATCAAAAAATCAGGCGGTCGCCACAATAACATTGCGCAAATGGCCGCTATAATGAAAAAATTATCTTATCTTTGCAGTTTAGATGTGACGAACATTAATCATTAGGCACCAATGAAGTCAGACAGCTTAGTTATCATCCCTACCTACAACGAGAAAGAGAACATCAGGGACATCATCAACGCCGTGCTCAGCATCAGCGAGCACCAGTTTGATGTGCTCATCGTTGACGACAACTCTCCCGACGGCACAGGCGCTATCGTCGATGAGATGATTGCCGAACAGCCCGAACGTATCCATATCCTCAAGCGTGCGGGCAAGCAGGGATTGGGAACAGCCTATATCGCTGGCTTCAAGTGGGCTCTTGAACGCCCCTACGAGTACATCATCGAGATGGATGCCGACTTCTCGCATCCCGTCGAAAAGCTGCCCGAAATGCAGGCCATGTGTGCGACAGGAGGTGCCGATGTCGCCGTAGGCTCAAGATACCTGACCGGCGTAAATGTCGTCAACTGGCCGATGGGCAGAATGCTCATGAGCTACTGCGCATCGGCCTACGTGAGGATGATTACGGGCATGAAGGTTTGCGACGCCACCGCTGGCTATGTATGCTACCGCCGCGAGGTGCTGCAGTCCATGAATCTCGATGCAATCGAGTTCAAGGGTTACGCCTTCCAAATCGAGATGAAGTTCACCGCCTACTGCATGGGCTTCATCATTAAGGAGGTACCCATTGTCTTCATCAACCGTGTCAAGGGCACAAGCAAGATGAACACCAGCATCTTCTTTGAGGCGCTATGGGGCGTTATCAAGCTGCGCTGGGACTCCATCTTCAACAAGAGACGCTTTGAGCGCAAACCGCTTCCCAAGCAACTCACCGCGTAAAGAAATACAGCATGAACCGATTTGACCTCGAACCGCGAAGGGATCAAATCGGTTTATGTTTTTGGCACGGTATTTGCTGCTGAAAATGGCGTTGCTCCGCGTAAACTGAGACTATTAAAATGGCAAAATCAAAGCACTATACAGGATTGTCCGACGAGCAAGTGATTGTTAGTCGGCAAGAGCATGGAACAAATGTGCTCACGCCTCCCGAGCGTGAGCCGTTGTGGAAACAGTTCCTTGGAAAATTCAACGACCCCCTTATCAAGATTTTACTGGTGGCCCTGGTCCTGTCGGTAGGGCTGTCCTGCTACGAGTTCTTTGGACTCGAATCGGGGGTGAGTGTACTGTTTGAGCCCATCGGCATCTTTATCGCTATTGTGCTTGCCACGCTCGTGGGCTTCCTGGTTGAGGTGAACGCCAACAAGAAATTCCGTCTGCTCAACCAGACCGATGACCACCTGATGGTGAAGGTAAAACGTGGCGGCCATGTGACGCAGGTGCCGCGCTGCGACATCGTTGTGGGCGACATCGTTATCCTGGAGGCGGGCGAGAAAGTGCCTGCCGACGGCACCGTCATCGACAGTTTCAGCCTCACCGTCGACGAGAGTTCCTTCACCGGCGAGCCTTCGGCATGGAAAACCCATGACACCGAAGCTGCCGCAAAGGAAAAAGACGCGACCTATCCCGCCAACATGCTGCTGCGTGCCAGTACCATCATCGACGGCAGCGCCACCATGCGGGTTGAGCGCGTGGGCGACAAGACCGAGTACGGCAAAGTATATCGCGATGCCCAAATCGACAACAATATCAAGACCCCGCTTACCCAACAGCTCGACCGCCTGGGACGCACTATTGCCCGCGGCAGCTACGTGATGGCTGGACTGCTTGTGCTGGGCCGTCTGGTGGAATACTTTGTGGCGGGCAGCGAGGGTATCGTCGCCGATGCACAATACTTTATCGAGACCGTCATGCTCGCCGTCACGCTTATCGTGGTGTCGGTACCTGAAGGTCTGCCCATGAGCGTCACGCTGTCACTGGCGTTGAGTATGCGCAAGATGTTGAAGCACAACAACCTGGTGAGGCGCATGCACGCTTGCGAGACAATGGGCGCCGCTACGGTTATCTGTACCGACAAGACCGGCACGCTCACGCAGAACAAGATGCAGGTCTATCAGGCACACTTCTATGGCCTGCCTGACGGTGAGAAGCTCAGCAATGACGAGATGAGCCGCATCGTCACCACAGGCATCGCCTGCAACAGCACGGCATTCCTTGACGACAGCGACCCGAACAACATCATGGCTCTGGGTAACCCCACTGAGGGTGCCTTGCTACTGTGGCTGCAAGATGCCGGGGTGGATTACCTCACGCTACGCGAAAATAACGAGACACTGGCACAGATGCCGTTCTCGACGATGACAAAATACATGGCTACGGTCATCGGCACCGATGACGGAAAGCGTTTGCTGCTGGTCAAGGGAGCACCCGAAATCGTCATGAGGCTATGTAACAAGACCGTTGGCGACGTGTCTTTCCAGCAAGTGACCGACGAGTTGACCGAGTTCCAGATCAAGGCCATGCGCACTCTGGCCTTTGCCTACCGCGAGCTGGGCGAAAATGAAGAACCCGAACAGGCACTTAAGGACCTCAAATCGGGCAACCAGCCGGTGCTGTGCTTTGTGGGCATTGTCGCCATCAGCGACCCCGTGCGCACCGATGTGCCCGCCGCCATCCAGGACTGCCGCAATGCTGGCGTGAAGGTGAAAATCGTCACAGGCGACACCAGTGCCACGGCACGCGAAATCGGTCGCCAAGTGGGTCTTTGGACCAATGATGACACTGACGATGCAATCATCTCAGGTCCCGACTTTGCCGCTCTCGACGACGATGAAGCCGCCAAACGCGCCCAAGCCATCAAAATCATGGCACGTGCCCGCCCCGACGACAAGGCTCGCCTCGTGCGCCTGCTCCAGCAGCAGGGCGAGGTGGTAGCAGTCACCGGCGACGGCACCAACGACGCACCCGCCCTCAATGCCGCCCAGGTGGGCCTCTCGATGGGCGACGGCACCGCCGTTGCCAAGGAGGCCAGCGACATCACTATCCTGGACAACTCCTTTATGAGCATCAACAAGGCCGTGCTGTGGGGCCGCTCACTGTACAGCAACATCCAGCGTTTCATCCTCTTCCAGCTGGCGGTCAACGTGTGTGCCTGTCTGGTGGTCGCCATCTGCTCGTTCTTCAGCAAGCAGCCCGCGCTCACGGTCACTCAGATGCTGTGGGTCAACCTCATCATGGACACCTTTGCAGCCCTTGCGCTGGCCTCGTTGCCGCCCAACAGCGTGCTGATGCGCCAACAGCCCCGCAATTCCCATGCAAGCATCATCACACCGATGATGAAGAAATTCATCCTGATAAGCGGTGTCATCTTTGCCGTGCTCATGATAGGTCTGTACTACTATTTCGTGCGTGAGGCCAATGGAGGTCCGGTCTTCGTGCGCGGCATTAATCCCAATATCAACCCGCATGAGATGGGCATCTACTTCAGCGTGTTTGTCTTCCTGCAATTCTGGAACATGCTGAACGCGAGGTCATTCGCAACCGGCAAATCGGCATTCAACAACATGGAGGACAGCAAGGTCTTCTGGGCCGTGGCTGCAGTAATCTTTGCGGGACAGATTATCCTCGTACAGTACTTCTACCCGTTCTTTAACTGCGCTCCGCTCGACTTCATGACCTGGTTCTGGATTATCCTGGGCACCTTCCCTGTATTCATCGTCGGCCAGATTTTTGTCAAACACATCAAGAACACATAGAACACCATAACGATTGGGGTTCCTTTAAGGAATAATCGATTTTTTTGCAATTTTGCTTTGAAATCGATTATTTTCTTTGTATCTTTGCGCCGATACTAAATATTTATTAATCTAAACATTCAATCATTATGGTACGAAAATCCTACATCTTCATTTTGCTGCTGGTGCTCGGGATTGGAGTCGCATCGGCCCAATCCAATAAGGGCAACAGGCAAAGCAGCACGGTAACCGGCAAAGTCGTGAGTGTAACCGATGACGAACCGTTAATTGGAGCGATCGTCGCTGTGAAAGGAACTAATAAATCTGTGACTACAGATCTTGAAGGCAATTTCAGCATCGTAGCACCGCAGGGTTCAACTCTCGTAGTTTCTTACGCCGGGTATGATAAAGCCGAGGTGACTGTAACCGACAAGCCAAAAATCATTCGGCTCATACCGGCCAAACCTATAAGTGGGTGGATTTATATATCGGAAAATCCCAACCCACGGGATGAACTCCAAGAGTCAACTGACAGTGTTTCTTCTTCTGTTGCATGCCCACTCAAGGGTAAATAATGGACAAGAGTGAATTATGATGTACCAAAGGGACCTCTCTTTGGTACATTTTATATATGGCTGAAGAGAGATGAAATCTGGGAATAATTGACTGACTTTCCCTTCGGGCACTTCGCGCCTTCGGCGAAGATAGGCGGCGCCTCGGGATAAAAAACAAAAAACTGTGTTTTTCGTTTTGTTCTCCGCTCGGCTTGCGCTACGCTGCCTCGGGCGAAGATAGGCGGCGCCTTGGGATAAAAAAACAAAAAACTGTGTTTTTCGTTTTGTTCTCCGCTCGGCTTGCGCTATCTTTGCCAGCAGAACATCAACCAACAAATAGTATATGATGAAAAAAACGAGATTTAAGTGTCCCGTTCTTCTACGCTTGCTTTTGCTGCTGGCTCTTGCCGTGGGCGGAGGTGTGGCTATTGCCGCACCTGTAACGCAGGCGCAGAGTGGCACGGCGCAGCCGTCGGCGGTGACAGGACAGGTGCTTGACGAGAACGGCGAACCTCTTATCGGGGCGACCGTGATTGTCAAGGGCACTATTGTGGGCACCGCCACCGATTTTGATGGCCGTTTCAGCATCAACGCGCAGCAGGGCGCAACCCTCACGGTGAGTTATGTGGGCTATAGCACGCTTAATGTGCAAGTTGACGGCAGTGTCTTGACCATCAATCTGACTCCGGCTGATGATTTTTATCTGGGCGAGGTAGTAGTGACCGCCTTGGGTATCAAAAAGGAGGCAAAATCGCTGTCCTACAACGTGCAGCAGGTGGACGGTGATGCTTTGATGAGGGTACAGGACGCAAACTTCGTCAACTCCTTGTCGGGCAAGGTCGCCGGCGTAACCATCAACAGCAGTGCGGCAGGTGCAGGCGGCAGCAGCCGCGTGGTGATGCGTGGCGCCAAGTCCATCAACGGCAACAACAATGTGCTTTACGTCGTTGACGGCATCCCCATGCAGAACCTGAGTAGCGAGCAGCCCGAGGGCATCTTTGCCGGTGCAGGTCAGACGGGTGATGCCACCAGCAACATCAACCCCGATGACATTGAGAGTATCAGTGCCTTGACGGGTCCGTCGGCGGCAGCCCTCTATGGTGCCAATGCCGCCAATGGTGTCATCATCATCACCACCAAGCGCGGCCGTGCCGGCAAGGTGGATGTAACCTATAACGGCAGTTTCCAGTTCTCCAAGCCCTTTGTGTTGCCTCGCTTCCAGAACCAATACGGCCCGAGCGAGACAGGCAGCTACTTCAGTTGGGGCGAGAAATTGGCGACACCCAGCGACTACAATCCCGCTGACTTCTTCCAGACGGGCACCAGTATCGCCAACTCGGTAAGCCTGAGCACCGGTACCGAGAAGAACCAGACCTACTTATCGCTTGGCGCTACCAACGCTCAGGGCATCATCCACAGCAACAATTACGACCGTTATAACGTGAGCGTGCGCAACACCACCAACTTCCTCGACAACCGCATGACGCTCGACCTAAGTTACATGCTCACAGCCGTCAAGGAACAGAACATGATCAGCCAGGGTCAGTACCACAATCCGCTGGTGCCTGTCTATCTGTTCCCTGTGGGTGACGACTTCAGCAAGTTGGGCTACTACGAGCGCTACGACACTGGCCGCAATTTCCCCGTGCAGTATTGGCCCTACAATTACGATATCTCGATGGAGAACCCCTATTGGGAGACCGAGCGCGAGCGCTTCATCAATCACAAGGAGCGCCACCAGGCGACCATCTCGCTCAACTGGCGCATCAACCCGTGGCTGGACATCACGGGACGCGTAAAATATGACAAGAGCAGCGACAAGTACGAGGAGAAGTTCTTTGCCTCGACCAACACGCTCTACGCCTCCAAATACGGCCATTACGGCTTGCGCAACGTCAGCAACCGCCAGATGTATGCCGAGGCCTTCGCCAAGTTTGACAAATACTTTTACGTTGCCGATGGACACTTGAGTTTGAGCGGTGTGCTGGGCACGAGTTTTGACCAGCGTGACAATGCCATCGAGGGTTTTAGCGGCCATTTGAAAGGCACTGCCAACAAGTTCACCCTGGCCAACGTAGAGACGTCCAACTCGACTTTCAAGCCCGTGCAGAGCGGCTACCGCACCCAGTTGCAGAGCGTGTATGCCACCGCCCAGGTGGGTGGCGCTGATATGGTCTATATTGATCTTACTGCCCGCAATGACTGGTCGAGCAAACTAGAAAAGAGTTACTTCTACTGGTCGGCTGGTCTTTCTTGTATATGGACCGAAGCGCTGCGTCAGATTGGTGTGGAACTTGATTGGCTCAATTTCTTCAAGACCCGCATAGGCTACTCCCAGGTGGGTAATGAGCCGGGCGAGCCTTTCCTGACGCGTGAGACCTATGCTATCAACCCCTCGACCGGTCTTGCCGAGACCTCAACACGGATGCTCACCGATCTCAAGCCCGAGCGCACTCACTCGCAGGAGGCCGGTATCGACCTGTATATGTTCCGCAGCCGTCTGAAAATGAATATGACTCTATATAAATCCATCACGCGCAACCAGTTCTTCTATCCCACGCTGCCCGCTTCATCGGGTTACACGAGTGCGGTAGTCAACGGCGGTCGCGTGGACAACGAGGGCGTGGAACTGACGGCACGCTACACGCAGCCCATCGGGGCGCTCACGTGGGAAACCTACGTGACCTGGACGCTCAACCGCAACAAGGTGAAGGAACTACTTCGCAACTGGCGCAACCCCATCGACGGCGAGATTTATAACCTCGATGAACTCTACATGGGTGGCACCTCGGGCTACCAGATTCGCTTGACCGAAGGAGGCACGTTGAGCGACGTGTATGTCTCCACGCTCAAGACCGACGAGCACGGCGCCATCTACGTCAACCCCGAGCGCCAGACCGTCGAGGCCAATCCCAACAACAACGCCTATTACATCTATGCAGGACAGGCGGCTCCCCGCTATAACCTCTCGTGGGGCAACACATTGTCATTCAATGGCATTACCGCCTCGGCACTGCTGGCCTATCGCAACGGCGGCATCGTCGTGAGCGAGACGCAGGCTATCCTGGACTACTATGGCGCCTCGGAGGCCACTCAGAACGCCCGCAACGACGGCGGTGTAGTCATCAACGGCAAGAAAATCAACGCCCAGGGCTATTATCAGACCGTGGGCAACCCCAACGGTACAGTGGATTCCCGCTACGTCTATAGCGCGACCAACCTAAGGCTTGCCGAGTTGAGCATCGGCTATGACGTGCCTGTCAACAGATGGGTGAAGTGGGTCAAGGGCCTGAATGTCTCCTTCGTTGCCCACAACCTGTGCATGCTTTACAACAAGGCACCCTATGACCCCGAGGCGACCGCCAACACAGGCACCTACTACCAGGGCATCGACTACTTCATGCAGCCCAGCCTGCGGTCGATGGGATTTAACTTGAAACTCAAATTCTGATGCGGCTATGAAGACAAGAATTTTGATATATATGTGTGCAATGCTGGTGATGGCTGCCGGCTGCACCAAATCATTTGACGATATCAACACCAACCAGCACGAGCTCACCGACGAGGAACTCGCCAACGACTACCAAAACGTGGGTGCTTTCTTCTCGCAGATGGTATCGAGGGTGGTCCTCTTTGACGACGGTTCGGGTAACTGCCTGTCGTCGGACTATCAGGTGGCGCAGGGCCTGAGCGCTGACCCGTTCTCGGGTTATGTGGCCTTGACTGGTACCTGGCGCAACGGCGTCCACAACGGTTCCTACAGTTTTGTGAGCGGCTGGTATGACCAGATGTTCACGCGCGCCTTCAGCGAGGTGATGCCCGCTTGGCAACGCATCACAAAGGTGGCCGAAGAGATGGGGCAACCTGCCGTAGCGGCATTGGCGACTATCGTCAAGGTCGAGGCCTTGCACCGCGTAACCGACATGTATGGCCCTATCCCCTACCTCAACTTCGGCAGCGGAACACTGGGCACCGCCTATGACCGCCAGCAGGACGTCTATAAAAGATTCTTCGAGGAGCTTGACCAGGCGATTGACGTGCTCACGCCGCTGGCCGAGTCGGGCGGGTCATTGCTGCCTGACTATGACAACGTCTATGAGGGCAACGTGACGCGTTGGGTAAAATTTGCCAACACCTTAAGGCTGCGATTGGCGCTGCGTGTGGTCTATGCCGACCCCGCACTGGCACAACAGGAGGCCGAGAAGTCTGCAGCATGCACTGTGGGCTTCATCGAGACGGCTGCTGACCGTGCCCAACTGTTGCACGGCCGCCTCACCTATTTCCACCCCAACTATGACATGGCCTACAACTTCAACGCCGGCGAGGTGCGCATGGGCGCCACGATGGACTGTTACATGAACGGCTACAGCGACCCGCGTCTGTCGGCTTACTTCGTGCCCGCCAGCAACGACAACAAGTACCACGGTGTGCGTCTGGGTGTCCACAACATGAATCCCACGCGCTATGCGGGCGTGTATGTATCCAATCTGAACATCGACCGCGCCACCACACCCATCGTGTGGATGACAGCCGCCGAGGGTTACTTCCTGCGTGCCGAGGCGGCGCTGCGTGGCTGGAACATGGGCGGCACGGCAAAGGCTTTCTACGAAGCCGGTATCCGCGCCTCGTTCAGCGAGAACAACGTGAGCGGCGAGGACACTTATATTACCAATTCCTCATTGAAGCCCACACGCTATGTGGACCGCACCAACGGCGGCAATGCGGCTAATGCCCCCAGTGACATCACCATTGCCTGGAACGATGAGGCTGACTTCGAGGCCAACCTGGAACGCATCATCACCCAAAAATGGATTGCGATGTACCCCGACGGCTGCGAGGGCTGGGCGGAATTCCGCCGCACGGGCTATCCGCGTCTGTTGCCTGTGGTGAACAACGATAGTCAGGGCTTGATTGACACCGAGATTCAGGTGCGCCGCTGCCCCTTCCCCGTGCAGGAGTACAACACCAACGAGGCCGCTGTGCAGGCCGCTATCCAGCTGCTTGACAGCGAGGCCATGGGCGGAGGTCAGGACAATGGTGGCACCAGACTGTGGTGGGACCGCAAGGATTTGATAGTTGATAGTGAATAGTTAATAGTTGGAAATGATGAAAACATCAAGATATATCATTGCAACAGTGTTGTTGGCATTGGGCTTGAGCGGTTGTGATACTGAGCCCGAGGCGCTGGACCTGCAGCCATTGAAAGAATACAGCGAGGAGTATTACCAGGCCTTGCGGGACTACAAGGCAAGTGCGCACGAGATTTGCTACGTCTATTATGCCGACTGGGCGCCCATCGAGGGTGCCAGCGGCTACAAGGACCCCGCCTCGTGGGGCGAGCGCATCATTGGCCTGCCCGACAGCATCGACATCGTAAACTTGTGGATGGGCATCCCGACTGCCGAGACGCACCCCATCGCATATCAGGACATGATAGAGACGCGCGAGAAGAAGGGCACCCGCTTTGTCTTCCATGCCGACGCATCGAACTACAACCACCGTTTTACCGTTGACGGTGTCTCGTATGACCTCTCGAGCGACCGCAGCGAGGAAGCCATCCGTGCCTATGCCCGCTGGGTGTGTGACACGGTCATCGAGACGGGCCTCGACGGAGCCGACTTCGACTACGAGGGCTGGAACGGACAGCACCTCAGCTGGGCCATCGAGGAGTGCGACAAGATCTTCGGCCCCAATGGAACGTATCCCGAGAAACTGGTCATTGTCGATTACTTCTCGGTATCACCGCCAGTTGCGTGTGACCCCTTTGTGGATTACTACGTCAAGCAGGCTTACAGCCAGCAGGGCGCTGGTGTAGGTGCTATGGGACATCCCGATGAGAAGACGATTTATTGCGAGTCCTTTGGCCAAAAGCCCACAGGCGGAGAAATTCTGAACTATGCCGCTTGGGAGCCCGAAACGGGGCACAAGGGCGGCTGCGGCGCCTACTATGTGGAACGCAATTACTATAACACGAGCGACGGTGTTCCCTACGGGGCCATTCGCCGTGCCATCCAGATTATGAACCCGGCCAAGGAGAATTAGGAGTTAGAAATTATTTGACTATGAACAAGATAGTATTAAGCATAATGATGTTTCTCGTGGCGGTTACCATGTTAATGGTGGCTTGTGACAGCGAGGGCGACAAGTTTGACTATGAGAAGGTGGGACTGCTCATTACGGGCACCGAGCAGGTGCCGGTGCAGCGATTTACCGTCGATGAACTGCCTGCGGCCTATGCCGTCACCGTCAAGGCGACGCGCCGCTGTGAGCAGGCAGTGACCATGCGTCTTGCCATCGATACGGCACTGGTAAGGGCCTATAACGCGCGTTACGGCACTGCCTATTATGCCGTGCCTCCCGCCGATGTCATGCTCGAGGACAGTGAGGTGACCATCCAGCAGGGCGAGGCGATATCCTCGGCAGCACAGGTGAAGGTCATCAGCACCGATGACTTCATCGAGGGCGCCACCTATGTCATTCCTGTAACTATCCAGCAGGTGAGCAGCGACGGCGGCGAGGTCATCGAGAGCAGCCGCACGATTTTCCTGCAGATTTCGCGCATCATCTCTTTCTACTCGCTCGAGAACAACCAGAACGCTTCGTCCAACTACATCTTCCCCGACGAGAAGATGGTGAACCTGACTAACTACACCATCGAGTTCAAAGTGTATTCCTACAAGTTCGGCAACGTGGGCAACATCAAGCGTGTGCTGTCCATCGAGGGCAAGAACGAGGAAGAGGCTAACATGTTCCGCTTTGGTGAGAATGGCTCGGCTGGCGGTGACATCCTGCAATGGGTGCTGCCCGGCGGCAGGTGCTTCTCATCGACGCACTTCAAAACCAACCGCTGGTATCTTGTCTCTTGCACCTATGACGGCTCGACCTTCAAGATGTATGTCGATGGCGTGGAAGATGCCCAGACGAGCGGCAGCGGCAAGGCTACGCCGTTCCAGCGCTTTGAATTAGGCATGTCTTGGGGCAGTTACCGCAATCAACAGTTCTTCCAGGGAAGATTGTGCGAGGTGCGCGTGTGGAACCGTGCCCTCACGGCGAGCGAGATTTCCACAGGCTTTGCGGGCGTGAACGCCCACAGCGACGGTCTTGTTGCCTACTGGAAGATGAACGAGGGCGAAGGCCACATCTTCCATGACGCCACCGGTCACGGCTACGACATGGACTGGACCGACACCTGGCGAGACGACCGCGAGAACGGGGTCCTCGTCCCCCACGACTACAGCCAGTACATCAAGTGGATCAAGGACGATAACAACAAGGTGGTGCAGTAGTGAGGGTTTAGGGGCCGTGGCTGCGTCTCGGGAAAATCAAAATAAATTTTGTTTTCCGCTCGACTTGCACTCCGTTGACCTGCAGCCGAAGGTAGGCTGCGTCTCGGGAAAACCAAAATAAATTTTGTTTTCCGCTCGACTTGCACTACCTTTGTGGGTTAATACTATCAGCTATGCAGATTTATCGCTTCAACAACATATTGAAACCCGTCTTGTGGGGCGGCGACAAACTGGTGACTTTCAAGGGATTGCCAGCCAGCGATACACCCATTGGCGAGAGCTGGGAGCTGTCTGCATTGCCGGGACGTGAATCAGTAGTGGCCGATGGCCCTGACAAGGGACTGACGCTTACCGAACTTGTTAGGCGTTATGGCCCTGACCTGGTGGGCGAAGATGTCTATCTCCGTTACGGAGACCAATTCCCCCTGCTCATCAAACTGATTGACGCCAAGCGCGACCTGTCGGTCCAGGTGCACCCAGGTGACCAGCAGGCCATGCGTGACCATGGCTGCAAAGGCAAAAACGAGATGTGGTACATCATCGACGCCGATGAGGGAGCGACCATCACAACAGGCTTCAAGCAGTCGCTGACACCTGCCGAGTTTGACCGCCACCTTGCCGAAGGCACCATCCTTGATGTGGTGAACAGAACACCCTCCAAGCCTGGCGACACATTCTACATACCTGCGGGGCAGATTCACGCCATTGGAGCGGGCAATCTGTTGGTCGAGGTGCAGCAGTCGTGTGACATCACCTATCGCGTGTGGGACTACAACCGCCGCGATGCCGACGGCAACCTGCGCGAGTTACACACGGCACAGGCCCGCGAGGCACTCAATTTCGAATCTAGCAACGGCCATGTGGAGGTCATGCCCCATAGCATAGCAGGCGGCTCGGAAGTGCTTTTCACCCGCGACTTCAGCGTGGACCACTACAACATTGATGGCCTCTTCAGGCTGGAGATTCCTCAATCGCACTCCTTTCTTGCAATCACCTGCATCCAGGGCGAGACGCTTCTTGATGCCGAGAGCATGCAACCTGTGACCGTTAAGCAGGGCGAGACCGTTCTCATCCCCGCCATTGCCCACTGGTTTGAATTTACGGGACATGCGCAACTGCTCATCACCGCTATCCCCAACCGAACATTGACCGAAAACAGACCATAAAACCTGACAAGATATGAATAAAAAGAAGAAATTGATCGCCGGCATCATCGCCGCAATAGCAGTTACCCTCGTGGCATGCGCCTTCCCCTATCTTTTTGAGGGGGCTCCTGCCGACGGCATCATCAAGATTCGCAAGGGCAGCACCATCGAACAGATTGGGGACAGCATCAAGGACAAAGTAGATGGCACTTACGGCAACCGCGTCGAGACCATGCTGCGTCTCATGAGGGCCAAGGTTGACAACCGCGAGGGCGCCTTCCGCATCTCTGAGGGTACATCGCCGTTCACGCTTGCACGCCACATCAAGAACGGCATGCAGAGCGGTGTGCGTTTCACCTTCAACAACGTGCGCACCCTTGACGAGTGGGCACAGCGCTGGGGCGACACCTTCATGGACGAAGCCGATGACATGCGCAAGGTGTTGAACGACAGCGCCATCTGCGCCAAATATAACAAAACGCCGCAGACCATTGCCTGCCTGTTGATGCCCGACACCTATGAGTTCTACTGGGACATCTCGCCCGAGAAAACTCTGGACAGGCTCTATGAGTACTATAAAGACTTCTGGAGCAACAAGCGCAAAGAAAAAGCCGAGAAACTGGGACTCACACCCGACGAGGTGGCGACCATCGCCTCAATTGTCGAAGAGGAGACCAGCAAGGCCGACGAGCGCGGCAAGGTGGCACGTCTGTACCTGAACCGTTATCAACAGGGCATGCGTCTGCAGGCCGATCCCACAGTGAAATATGCACTGGGCGACTTCTCCATCAAGCGAATTACGGTGGAGATGACTCAGGTGAATAATCCCTACAACACCTATCGCGTGAACGGTCTGCCTCCCGGCCCCATCCGTCTGCCCGAGAAATCCACCATCGATGCCGTGCTCGATGCACCCATGCATGACTACCTGTACATGTGTGCACGTTCCGACTTCAGCGGCTATCACGATTTCTCGCGCGACTATGACGCACACCTCGATAACGCTCACCGCTATCAGGATGCGCTCAATTCGCGTGGCATCAAGTAATCTGCTGGCCTAACGGCTATAATTTCGTCATGTGGTAGCCCATCGCGTTGAGTTGGACTGCCATTCCCATCTGATACATCACCTTCAGGCAGGCGACGTAGGCCTTGAAGGCATCGGCTGTGCCCGGTTCGACATCCAGCCTGAACAATTCCCGCTTTACACGCTCGGCGCAGTCTCCGACAAGCGTCTGCGTCTCTTCGGCCGTGTCGCCGTGCACGTCGAGCACCTCGTCGAGGATATACTCGTCAAGGTTATCAAAGCCACGTTGATCACGCAACGGGGTATAAAGGTCTTCGACGGCGGCATAGCGTTCCCAGTCGGTATCCCAAAACTTCGCCACCGCCATGCCGATGAACATCATCCATCCCAGCGAGGCGATGGGATAGCTGGCGAACTCACGTGCTCCGTCGGGCAGATAAGCCTCGGCGACTGCGGGCCATTTGGCCTCAACATCGGGACATTCGGGCAGGCGCTCGTCAACGACGCCCCGCTCCACCAGGTAGCGGTGCAGGTCGTCAAGCAACCTTGCAGCAAACTCTTCCATCACATCAGAATTTCACGCGGCGCTCAGGGTCGCTATAAGAGAAGAAGCGTGCCTCTCCATCGGTGATGTACAGGGCCGCCATGTTGTCATCGGCCTGATAGAACTGCTTGAGTTCGGGGTTCTGGTCGAGGATGAACTGCTTCATCTCGAGGTCATCATCGTTGACCAGCTTGCCGCTCACGCGGATCCACTCGGCCTCGTTGGCCTTGGTGGCGCTCACCTCAAACTTGGGATTTGCCACCAGCTGCTTGAACACGTCCTTGTTCTTGGCGGTCATGAAGTAAAGACGGCCATTGTAAATCTCACTGACACCAAAGGGGCGCACCCTGGCATTGTCGCCATCGACAGTGGCGAGATAAAACACCTTGCACTCGGCAAGATACTCTTTGATTTCCTGTAAAATGTCCATAATAACACAATTTTTGCTGCCACAAAGGTAGCATAAAATATTACGATTTCAAATTTTTGGGCCTATTCTGTGATTAGGCTTTAGGGGTTAGGGGGCGAGTATTTCAAAAAAAAGTGGTTTTGTGCTTTTTGTCATGGCGGAGGGTTTTGCGAGCGATGTAATTTTGCAGCGTCAACAATGACAAACACTTTCATTAAACGACAATACATTTATTATTACCATGAAAACACCAACCACCAACGAACAGCACACCCGCGTGCTGCATGCCGCCTATCAGGCCTGGATGAACGCGGCAGGTTTGCGACAGGCCCGCCTGCGCAACAAGCGGTTCACCTATGGCGACCAATGGGGTGACCTGATTCGCAACAACGAGGGTCGCGTCGTCACCGAGCGGGAACACCTCGCCGCCCAGGGTTGCGAGAGCATCACCAACAACCTCATCCGCCAGATGGTGAAGACCATCGTGGGACGTTTCAGGAGTCAGTACATCAAGCATGACGAAGCCGAGGAAGCGACGACACTCAGCGAAGTCGGCCGCGCCAATGAACTCGATGAACTCGACAGTCGTGCCCTTGAGGAGTTTTTGATTTCGGGCTGCTGCATCCAGCGCGTGGATACCTGTCGCGAGCCCGGCGCCAGCGAGCACATCAGGGTCGATAACGTGAACGTGAACAAGTTCTTTGTCAATGCGCTGAACGACACCCGCTCGTGGGACTGCGAACTCGTGGGCGAGCTGCATGACCTGAACATCGCCCAGTTGCTGCGACGCGTGGCGGGCGGCAACCAGCGCAAGGCGGCATGGGTGAGGCGACTCTATACCGACGGCGCCGAGGAACGCCTGGCCGACTTCACTGCCCAATTGGGTGCCGACACGCAGCTGGGCAGCGACTTCTGGCACGCCCGCGACGGCAAGTGCCGCGCCATCGAGGTGTGGGCACTCGAGAGCCGCGAAGTGATGGTGTGCCACAACCGCCGTGAGGGCACACTCACCGTGGAACCCGCCCATGCATCCCACCGCATGAGGAATCGTGCCGATGTATCGGTCCGCTGGGACATCGCTACCGTGTGGCACTGCCGCTGGTTCAGCCCCATGGGCGACCTTCTGTGCGAGTATGATTCGCCCTGGCAACACGGGAGCCATCCCTTTGTCATCAAACTTTATCCGCTCACCGACGGCGAGGTGCATGCCGTTGTCGAGGACATCATCGACGCGCAGAAGCACGTCAACCGCATGATATCGCTGCTGGACCAGGTGATGCGCTCGAGCGCCAAGGGAGTGCTGCTCTTTCCCGAGACGGCTCTGCCCGACGGATGGACCTGGGAGGATGCACGCCGCTGCTGGTCAAGCGCTAACGGCCTGCTGCCCTACAACCCCAACTACGGCGAGGCCAAACCCGAACAGATCAGCGCCAACAACACGGGGCTGGGAGCATACCAGATGATTGAACTGCAGATGAAACTGTTTGAGGAAATCAGCGGTGTGAGCGGTGCCCTACAGGGCAAGAACCCCACTGTAAACAGCGCTAACGTCTATCAGTTGCAGAGCGAGAACGCCAACATCGCTTTGAGCGACGTGTATGACTCCTTCCAGGCCTTCCGCCGACAACGAGACCGGAAAATAGTTAATAGTTAATAGAGAATAGTTAATAGTTTTAGTAACCGTTTTAAATTTTATATGCCATGAATGAACAGCATGATTTAGAAAACGTGGCGAAAGACGAGGCCATGACGCCACCGCCTTTTCGCCTCAGTGAAGAACCACAAGAGGAGCAACAGCCGCAGCCGTGCGCCTCCCCCACCCTTGCCGAACAGATTGCGGCGCTGGCACTCGACGAGAGTACGTCACAGCGCCTGGCTACACTCACCTGCGGTATCGAGCCGCAGGCAGTAACACCCGACCTGCTCACCACCCTCGCTCGCGGCATCACCCACGACGAGGACGTGCAAAACGCCGATGCGGCGGGCTATCTGCGCGGTCGCAACGAGCATATCGAGGCCGTATTGCATCCACAACCTCAAGACGAGGAGCAAGCCGAAAGCGCACCCGTCTTTCCCCGTTACTGCCGACGCAGCATTTGGGATTAATCAGTTAGCAGTTTCTCTTAACAACTACAGACAATACACTTATACACAAAAACACAAATCTTTAAAAACAACAAACCATGAACATCATCATTTTAACAAAGACTCTGCGCTGGATGCGCAACCACAAGAAGTTAGTCATCTTTGCCATCGTTATGATCCTTATTGCCATTCTCGCGTCCTGCATGGGCGGTGACCATGGCGCCGCAAGCCTCGCCGTGGGTATGCTCATCGGTGGCGTCGAGGATGGTCAGCATGTCGTTGACGGCCCGCTCACCACCGACCTGACCCGCGAGGGCTCGCCCGACCTGTTGCTCAACGAGATTGACCAGCAAATCGTGAAAATCCGCCCCATGTCCACCCCCATCGACCAGATTTCGCGCTATGGCGGCAGCAAGCATGCCGGTAGCATGACTGTCGATTTCTATAGTGTGGACACCAAGCCCACAAAAACGCGTCTGAACGGTGCCATCGAGGAATCGGACCCCAGTGAAGGTGACGAAACGCCCGTCATCACCATCAACACCGACAACAATGACATCTTTGATGCCACCGACACGATTCTCGTGCAAAGTGTGTCGGGCTACGAGAAAGATGGCGTCACCGAGAGCGGACAGGACCTGATGCTCTACGTCTTGAACCGCGACACCAACGGCGTCACCGTCATGGCTGTGAACGGCCCCACGCTGAACGGTGTGCCCAACTGCTTCCCCGGCATCAACAACGGCGTTACCCTGGTGCGCATGGGACGTGCCGCCAGCGAACTCGACGTGCAGTCACCACAGTTCGAGGCCCTTCCCAAGAAGAGCCGCAACCTGTGTCAGATCTTTAAAATGCAGGTGGAGCAAAGCACATTGCAGCGCCTTGCCAACAAGGAAGTGGGCTGGACGATGAGCGACCAGGAAGAGGCAGCCGTCTATGATATGCGCCTGGGCATGGAGAAGTCGTTCCTCTTCGGTACCGCCCGCCAGCTGTGGGACAATTTTAAGAAAGAATACGTCTATTTCACTGGCGGCATCTGGAGCCAGGCAGGCAAGGACTTCTACATTGAGTCATCGACGGGCCTGACGGCCGCCAGGATGGTGGACCTGATGCACGATGCCTTCACCGGCAACGCCGGCAGCAAGCGCAAGATTCTGATTGGCGGCAGCGGCCTCATCAGCAGCATCAGCAAGCTCGACTATGACCGCGTCATCACCGCTGGTCAGCATGTAAGTAAATGGGGAATAGACTTCACTGAATTGAGGTCAAAATTCGGCTGCATCTACCTGATGCTCAGCGAGGTGTTTGACGAGGTTGGCATGACCGATGCCGGTATTGTCATCGACCCCGAGTATATCCAGAAGTACACCCACATCCCCTTCAGTACCGAGCAGC
Organism: Muribaculaceae bacterium; assembly: GCA_017427945.1. Classification (GTDB taxonomy): domain Bacteria; phylum Bacteroidota; class Bacteroidia; order Bacteroidales; family Muribaculaceae; genus Sodaliphilus. Next base: position 109,880 of record JAFRRT010000026.1, read on the forward strand.
TCAACCTCAAGAAGAGCGGCGTGCGCAACGTTGACGCGCTGGTGATGACCGAGGCATCGTGCCTGGTGCTGCGCTACCCCAACGCTCACATGCGTGTCACCACCCGATGAAGTATTTCACCATTCAGGAACTGACACGCTCGGTGACAGCACGTCGGCTGGGCATCGACAACACGCCGCCAGCCAGTGCCGTCAAAGCGCTGCATGAACTGGTAGATTGTGTGCTCGATCCCTTGCGCGAGGCTTGGGGCGGACCTATCAGGGTCAATAGCGGCTACCGCTGCCCCGAGCTGAACCAGGCAGTGGGAGGCACGCCGACGAGCCAGCACCAGAGCGGCGAGGCCGCCGACATCACTGTGGGCTCACGCTCCGGCAACCGTCGCCTGCTGTCGCTCATCAAGCAGCTTAATCTGCCCGTTGACCAGTGCATCGACGAGAAAGGCTGCCGCTGGATCCATGTGAGCCACCGCCGTGGCCGCAACCGCCGCCTCTACATGAAATTCTGACCTGGAACGGTTCAGACTATCTTAACTACGGATTACACCGATTTAACGAATTGATTGACAAACAATTAATTCGCTCAAAAACGGGTGATTCGTAGTTTTTTGTTTACAGGAAGATGAGGAGGAGTACCTGGGCGATGATGACGCGCAGGAACATGCTCAGGGGATAGACGGCGGCATAGGCCACCGAGGGGCGGTCGCTGCCAAGCGTCTCGTTGGCGTAGTTCATGGCCATGGGATTTGCCATCGCGCCGCTAAGCATACCACTAACCGAGGCATAGTCGATATGCGCCATGCGCAGCGCTATCCAACCCACAATCAGCACAGGGATAATGGTGAGCAGGAAGCCCGTACCCACCCACAGCAGGCCCTCGGGACGAATGACGGTGGCAAAGAAGTCGGGGCCCGATGCCAGTCCCAGGCAAGCAAGATACAGGGCAAGGCCGATGGAGCGCAGCATCAGGTTGGCGCTCGACGTGGTATAGGCGTTGATGTGGATACGGGGGCCAAAGGCACCGATGAGGATGCCGGCGATGATGGGGCCTCCTGCCAGTCCCAACTTCACGGGGGCGGTGATGCCCGGTAAGACGATGGGTATGGAACCCAAAATGAGACCAAACGTCATACCCAGGAAAACGGTGATGAGGTTAGGTTCGTCGAGCATCTTGACGGCGTTGCCCACCTCTTTCTCTACATTTTTGATGGCCTCGCTGTGACCGACGACGATGATGCGGTCGCCAATAAGCAGTCGCAAGTCGGGCGTGGCAAGCAACTGCAGGCCGCCACGGTTCACGCGGCTGATGTTCACGCCATAGTTGCGGCGCAAACGCAGGGAGCCCAGTTTGCGGCCGTTGATTTCGGGTTTAGTAATCAGGATGGCCTGCGAGACGAGGTCGCTGTCGATGGCGTTCCAGTCAATATCATCCTTGTTCCAGTCGGTCGCCTCCTGCTTGCCGAAGAGGACTTCCATCGCCTCGGCAGCATCTTGGTCCCTCATGGTCACCAGCAGGCGGTCGTCGGCCATGAGGACCGTTCCGGCCTCAGGAATGGTCACCTTGCCGTCACGCCACAGGCGTGAGATGACGAACTGACGGGGGCTGATGCGTGCCAAGTCGCCTACGGTCTTGCCGATGATGCCCTCGTTGCGCACGCGGTAAGCGGCAATGAACGTGTGGTCGGCTTCATCCTCGCTCTCGTCGATAAGGTGATCGCTGTGGCGCACCAGCACCTTGCGGATGAGTGCCAATGCCAAGATGACACCCACCACACCCAAAGGATAGGTCACCGCACAACCCAATGCCGCGCCACTCTCGGGGCTATGCAGCTGGGCCAACGTCTGCTGTGCCGCTGCCAGTGCAGGGGTGTTGGTCGTGGCACCACACATGATGCCCACCGCGTCACTCAGGTTAATGCCCAGTAAGGGCAACAACAGCGTGAGCACTGTTCCCACCAGTACCACACCTATCGCCAACATATTGAGCGTGAGGCCCGACTTGTGGAACGAGCTGAAGAAACCAGGTCCCACCTGCAAACCTAAAGCATAGACAAAGAGCACCAGACCGAAGTTCTGGGCATATTGCAACATGCGGGGCTCGATGGAGATGCCCAAATGTCCCGCGAGGATGCCGAGGAAGAAGACAAAAGCCACACCGAGCGAAACGCCCAGCACCTTAATCTTGCCAAGCGCCAAGCCGCAGGCACACAGCAGCGAAAGTATCACCACCGCCTGCACCGCCGAGTGCGTCAAGAATATGTCAGTCAGCCACTGCATTAAGTCAATGAAATATCATATTAAGATTGAAATTGCGTCACAATGTCGCGAACTGCCGCAGCCACACGACAGCGCGTGCCGTCGGGGGCCATCGCCTCGGCTTCCGCCAGCCCTTCGCTGACAGCGACTGCCGCGCAAAAGCCCGCTTCACGCGGGTCAAAGCCTTGCGCTATCTTGCCGCAGACGGCAGCCACGGGAACACCCCGCTCCTGAGCCATCTTAGCAACACAGCCAGGTCCCTTACCCATCATGGTCTGGCGGTCCAGTTGACCCTCGCCCGTGATGACGAGGTCGGCACCCATAAGTGCCTCGTTCAGGCCGTTGCGGGCGAGTACATAGGGTGCGCCCTCCAGCAGTTCACAGTTCAGCAGATGCAGCATCAACGAGGGGATACCGCCCGCCGCGCCACAACCGGGTGTGGTGGCAATTTCCTCGCCGACGATGTCGGCCACGCGGCACATGCCGCGCTCCAGTTGCCTTACCTGCTCAGGGTCAGCCCCTTTTTGAGGTCCGAAAATCTTTGCAGTCCCCAATTCGCCGCACAGCGGGTTATCGACATCGGCCAAAAGGGTGAAACGGCTTTCAAGCACCTCATGCGGTATGCCGCCGGTCCCGATATGGTCAAGTTCCTGCAGATTACCACCGCAAGGAAAGAGCATTCGCCCCTCGGCATTGAAAAACTCCGCGCCCAGGGCACTCATGATACCCATCGCCGCGTCGCAGGTTGCCGAGCCACCCAAGCCTAGCACGATGTGACGACTGCCACGCTCCATGGCGTCGCGCATCATCAGTCCCGTGCCAAACGTGTTCAGGCGAAAGATGTCACGCATCTCGTCGGGCACCCGCGACATGCCGCTGGCGGCAGCCACCTCAATCAGGGCTGTGCCATCGTCACACAGGAAATAAGATGCCTCAACGGGCGGCAGGGTGATTAACGGAGCTATTGTGGGGACGGTCACCCGCACGCCCTTTAGGGTAGATGCGAGCACCTCGGTTGTGCCGTCGCCACCGTCGGCGACAGGCACACAAGTCACATTGAGCCCATCGCAGTCATGGAGTGCCAGATGGGCCGACTCGTTCAAGTCGCTTGCTGTCGCTGATCCTTTGAACTTATCAAACGCCAGGACAACCTTCATCAGTCAACCTTGACAACAAGGAAATTGGATTTCTCCCAGAAGCGGTCAGCATTCAGGATGTGCAACGTCTTGACATTGCCATGGTCCACCAACTCGTAGGAGTCCTTGGGGTGGTTGGTCAAGAGCTGTGCCTTATTGCTGTGAAGGGGAATCTCGCTCAAGGTGCGGCGGTCGGCCTTGGTGAAATAGGACATCTCAAAGTCGCCCTCGAGGATTCGTGTCTTGCGCAGGAAACCGCTCTCAATGATTTTGTTGGCCTTGAGTTCCTTCTTCGAGCCAACAACATAATAGCAGGTGTTGAGGTTGTTCACCTCGGCGGTCAAGTTCTTGGACTGCTCCTGAGCAGCCTCTTTCTCCTTGATGACAGCCTTGTTGACGGTGTTCAACGAGTCAACGCTCTGATTCAGATTTTTAATCTGGATGTGCGCAGCCGCCAATTGCTCGGTCAGGCCGTTAATGGTGGTCTGCTGGTCTTCGAGCTGACGCTTGAGGCTGGCGATGGTCTTTTCCATCTTACCGTTGTAGTTGGTGGACTGTTTCAGTCGTTTCTCCAACTCCTCGAGACGAGCTTTGTGCTTGTTGATGGACTGCTGGATGAGCACGATGTCATCGCGCAGCTGTTTCTTGCGGTCGGGCGTCTCGCTACTCAGATTGTTGACCGAGACGATGTCTTCCAGTTCCTTGATCTGCGTCATACCCTCGCTGATGTCGTTCATCAGATCCATGAGGCTGTCACGTTCAGCATTGGCAGTATTGATGGAGTCTTGCAAGGCGGCGTTGATGGAATCCTGACGCATCGCCTCCTGCTCCAGTTGATTGGCGCGCTTGCAAGCGGGCAGCAATGCCAGGCCAATCATCAACCACACTAAATAAAAAATCTTTTTCATATCCGTCTGTTTTGTTATAGTCTTGTTCTATAAGTGCTTAAAATATCACTCTTCTTGTTTTACTTTACTATTCTTTTGCTTAAAAGCGGCATATTTATCGACCTTCGCATTGGCCTGTTGCGGGCAACCGGCTACCACGATGACGATTTCGCCACGGGGCGCGTTGGCGGTAAAATGCTCCACCAGTTCGCCCAGTGTGCCGTTATGCGTTGTGTTGTGAAGTTTGCTGATTTCGCGCACCACGCTTGCCTCGCGCTCAGCGCCAAAGACGTCGGCAAACTGCTGCAAAGTCTTGAGTAACCTGACGGGTGATTCATAGAACACCATCGTCAACGGCTGGTCTTTCAACTCGGCAAGGCGGGTGGCACGGCCTTTCTTCTGGGGCAGGAAGCCCTCGAAGACAAAGCGGTCGCAAGGCAGTCCCGAATTGACTAGGGCAGGCACAAAGGCAGTTGCACCCGGCAACGTCTCGACCTCGATACCCTGACGGCGACATTCGCGCGAAAGCAGAAATCCCGGGTCACTGATGCCCGGTGTGCCGGCATCGCTGATGAGTGCCATCACGGCCCCACCCTGCAACTGACCGACCACTGCGGCCACTGCTTCATGTTCGTTGAACTTGTGGTGGCTGCGCATGGGTGTGGCGATGCCGAAGTGCTTGAGCAGCACGCCGCTCGTGCGTGTATCCTCGGCAAGGATGGTGTCAACGTCCTTGAGCACCTCGACGGCACGTGGTGTCATGTCGTTGAGGTTCCCCACGGGAGTAGGCACTATGTACAACTTGCCTGCCATGAGACGAGCAAAAAATTACTGCTGATAATGGTTACGCACGATGGCCATGAAATCCTTCACGTCCTCGTTGTCGCGGTCCCAATGCAACTGGCTGAAGAAGTACAGCTCGGCGTTGCCATAGCTGCTCATCATCTCGATGTGCTCGATGGCCGTGTTCATCGCACTGGCACTGCCGGCGAATAGCTCACGCTGGAAGCGGAAGCGATCGTTCAGCGAGAAGGCCTTGCGGATGTCCTTTGACATGGAACGCTGCAGCTTCTCATCGACGCGCAACGGGGCAGGTTCTTCAACGAGCGTAGGAAATTCGGTGGGGACAGGGGGCTGCGGCATCTCATCCTCGGGTTCGGGGAGATAGTCGTCATCGGCCTCGATGAACTCTACCGTAATGTCGGGCTCTTCATCGGCCACGGGAACGACAGCAGGATCGGGGTCGGGCATCGGCTCCTCGATAGGCGCCTCTTTAGGGGCTGCTACAGGTTCCTCCTTGGGAGCAACGACGGGCTCCTCTTTGGGTTCCTCCTTGGGCTCCTCAACTACGGCATCCTCCTGGGGAGCATGGAATACCGGGGGCACCACCATTTTTGGTGCGGCAGAAGCGGCTTCAGCAGCGGGCGCTACGGGTGCGGGAGCAGCAGGAGCGGGCTCCTCGGCTTTTTCGGGCTCCTCAAAATCCAGGCTGAAAACTTCCTTGAATTCCTCGCCGTTATCGTGCTGCCAAGTCTCGTCGGCATCATAGTCCTCCTCGGGGAGATGAACCGCAGGCTTCTCAACAGGTTCATTCTTCTCGGGGAGGTCGGCGGACTCGGATTTCTCGGCGGGAGCGGGAGCGGCGGGGGGTACAGGGGCCGTCGGCTCCTCGGGGGCGTCGGCCGGCTGTATCGTCATTCCGCACATCTCGGCCAACTCGCGCACCTTGCGGTACATTTTATTGGTGATGACGTCGGGTGTATTTTCCTCACCTAAACGGCGAGACACCAACATCAACCCTTCTATCTCATATACATGAGATAACATTTTCTCTATCGACATGTTCATAATACTCTGTTTCTTTGCTGCTTAGCGACTTAACGCCAAGGATTTGCTTCACATCCAATCTGCAAAGATAATGCAAAATATCGATTCAAATAGAACAAAGGGAATTTTATTTTCGGCCCTCAATCGGGTTTGGCGCGCAAGCGCCTGATTTACTTGACCGAAGGACGTGCCTGGGTGGGGGTGATGCCGTAATACTGGCGGAAGACACGTGAGAAATAGGCAACATCCTGGTATCCGCACTGTTCGGCGACATCGCCGATGAGCAGTTTAGGCTCTTCTTGCTGCAGGAGACGCATCGCCTTTTTCATGCGCAATTGCGTGATAAACGACACGGGATTCTTACCGAGTATGGTCTGCACCTTGTTCCTGAGCTGCGTTTCTCCCATCTTGAACGAACGCGCCACCTTGTCAAGGTCCAACTTGGTACCAGAAGCGAACTGCTCCTCCACCTCACGGACGAACTTCTCCAAAAACTCCTTATCATCGTCCTGAACATCAATATCGTCGGGCAGGAACTCAGTATCGCTTTCTTTGGGCATCGCGTCGGCAGCGAACACCTCACGCAAAGCTTCGCGACTCTCTATCAGTCGTTTGGCCCATGCACGCAGTTCGTCGGACGAGAATGGTTTCACCAGATAGGCGTCGGCTCCAGCCTCGATACCAAGAATGCGGTCGGCGTCGCTGTTACGTGCGCTGATAATGATGACCGGGACATGGCAAAGTGACTTGTCCCGACGCACGCGGCGGCACAACTCAATACCGTCCATAATCGGCATTTTAACATCGGTGATGATGATATCGGGGACTGTATCAAGCGCTTTGGCAAAGCCCTGCTCACCGTCGGTGGCATAGAGCACCGTATAGCCGTCACCCAACATGGTACCCACCAGCGAAGCCACGTCGTTGTGGTCCTCCACCACCAGGGCCACGGGGCCACCCGCGCACACTTCATCGACATTGGAAGGCTCGGAGGAAAGATGCGGAATCGGCACCGTTTTCAAGATAGGTTTCACAGCCTCGGTCAGACGCTTTTTAACGTCATGCGTACGGGAACAAGGCAGTTTTACCGTGAAGACCGATCCTACGTCGCTCTTGCTGTCGGCCGATACGGTGCCGCCCATGACCATCGTCATGTCGCGTACCACCGTCAGACCGATGCCCACACCATCGGCTCTACGCTCGGCCTCAGCACTGCGATAAAACGGCTCAAAGACATGCGGCAGGTCCTCAGTACTGATGCCCATGCCCTCGTCGGCCACCTTGATGACGAGCATATCGTCCTCGACGCGCGATGTAACGGTAATGCGTCCACCGTCACGGCTATAGAGGATGGCGTTCTCGATAAGATTGCCGACAATGGTAGTCAGGTAACGAGGCACGGTGTCGGCCTCCACGCCGGTTTCATAGGGGGCATAACTCAACTCGATGTTGCGCTCGATGCAGCGGTCTCTAAAGCCCTCTACAATCATGCGGATGTAGGCTATGACATCTCCGCGATGCCAATCAGGGTCCTTGATAGCGCTGCGCACACCACCTACCTCAAGAATACGGTCAACCAGCGTCAGCAGGTTATTTCCTTGTCGCTCAATGATTTCTACATATTCGCGTTGAGCATTGGTAGGCTCATATTGGATTGATTGTGCATCAGAGATGAGGTTGTCGGTGGCGCCCATGATGGCGCTCAGCGGGGTACGCAGCTGGTGTACGACATTGGTAAAGAACAGCGAGCGCGTTTCCTCGACCTGACGCATCCGGCGCTGTGTACGGTTGCGCATGCGCATGACATAGGCCAAGGCGGCGATGATGGCTGCGGCCATGAGTACCAGCAATGTAGTCAAAATACCCTGGATGTTGCGCATGCGTTTCAGGCGATTGATGTCGCGGTTGAGCATATTGGCCTCGTCCATGTCGCGGGATTTCACATATTCGATATGCTGATTCTGCACCTCGTCGAGTGTTACACGGCCATAGATGGTGTCATATAGTTCAGTGCTGCGCACATATTGATCCAAGGCCTCGGCGGTGTTTCCCTGCAACCGCAACAACTCATAATGAATCATGCTGGCCTCGGCCTGATGCACCTTGCTGCCGATGCGCTTAGCCTCGGCTTCGACTTCTTGGATATAACCATGGGCATCGTCATACTCACCAAGCTTGAGGGCCATTCTAGCCAAGCCCATACAGGATTGCAGCCAGAACCAATTGTCATTCATGTTGCGCAAATCGTTATAGGCCTGCTTGTACTCTTCCATGGCATGAGAATAATTGTTCTCTTGCTCATACACTTCGCCAAAGTGCAGATGGTTGAGTGCAACTCCCGTTGGGCTCCCACACAATTTATTGAATTCCAATGACTTGTTGCTAAAATACCATGCCGAATCGCTCTCGCCAATCTCACTCTTGAGAATGCCCAGGTCGCTGTAAGACTTCGCAAGTTCCTGATTGTTGCCCAGCCGGCAATCAAGGTCAATAGCCATACGGAGCAGGCTGTCGGCAGTCGAATAACGGCAAAGCGTCATTTCAATCTTGGCAATACCGTTCAACGCGATCGAGCGCATTTCGGCCATGTGCGGCTCATTCTGGTTACTGTAGGCGTCACACAGCTTCAGCACTCGGTAATAGTTAGTGCATGCATAACCATATTCGCCAATGCGGCGGTACACTGTCGCCAGATTGTTGCACGCATCGGCCATTCCCAGGGTATCGGCGGCATTAGTGGCAATATTCAGCCACTGGGAAATAACTTCTAACGACTTAGCAAAGTGAACCTGATTGGACAAGAGTAGGCCTTGATGCTTGAGGGCGAGCATCTCGCCCATCACGTCGTTCTGCTCACGCGACTGGCGGGCCAGGTTCATCAGGGAGTCAACGTCATGGATGCGGTCCATCATGCTGTCGATGACGGCATAGCGCGACGCATCTTCCTGGGTATTATTGCCATTGCTGCATGAAGACACGACAAGCAGCATGACCAGCACGACAAGTGCCGCCACGCAGCATGCAATTCCACGGTCAAAGCAATGGTTTTTCATTACAGCAAGCAGAAAACTTGAATTGTGGCGGCAAAAATAGAGTATTTTTTTCGAAACTGAAAACATTTCTTTCGAAATTTCCAGCCCCCCCCCATTTTCGGTAGTACCCTGCGCATCAATCTCTTCAATGAATGGCCTTCGCCAGGAAAAAAACAAAAAAATCACTCACGATAACGCCATATCGATTAAAATGACTAATTTTGCAGGTTATTATGTCAGAACCGAAGAAAAGCATCTATCAGCGGGCGGGCGAATGGGGCATCCCCTTCGGCCTGTACCTGTCGTGTGCCGCTGTCGCGTCGATTTATGCCGACAAGTTCCAACCCTTGAGCCTGGTATTCTTTATCTTGCTCATAGGGACACCGTTGCTGACCTATTATTACCAGCGTCGCAAATTCATCGAGGATGACGGCTTCACCGAGTATGCCGGCTTGTGGATGCTCGGCATCCTGCTGTTCATCCTGGGCTCGGTCATTTCCAGCCTCGTCGTCTATCTCGTGCTGCAGTACTGGCGGCCCGAGTTCATGTATGAGCAGGCGCAACTTGTGCTCGACACCTACAAGGACATGCCCGAGATGAAGGACAGTGATGTCATGCTAGTACTGCGGCGACTGGTTGACGAGCGGTTGATGCCGTCACCCATCCAGACGGTGTTCAACGCCTTTTGGTTCGTCACCTTTGGCGGCTCGATGGTGAGCGCCATCACGGCATTGATTGCCCAGCGCAAGCCTAAGAAACGCGACAGTCTTTAATGACAATTCAAGTGGATTTTTAAAACGATATCATCATTTTATAAGTGGCAGGATATGGACATTTCAGTAGTAGTACCGTTGTATAACGAGGCAGAGTCACTGCCGGAACTTGCCGAATGGATTGAGCGTGTCATGAACGAGAACGGTTTCTCTTACGAGGTGCTGTTCATTAACGACGGCAGCACCGACGACTCTTGGGACGTCATCAAGGAACTGCATGCCAAGAACCCCCGGATGAAGGGCATCGCCTTCCGCCGCAACTACGGCAAGTCACCGGCGCTGAACACCGGCTTTGAGCGGGCTCAGGGCGATGTCATCATCACGATGGACGCCGACCTGCAGGACAGCCCCGATGAGATTCCCGAACTCTACCACATGATTACCCGTGACGGGTATGACCTGGTGAGCGGATGGAAGAAGAAACGCTATGACCCGCTCAGCAAGACCATCCCCACCAAGCTCTTCAACGCTACTGCCCGCCGCGTTACCGGCATCCACAACCTGCACGACTTCAACTGCGGCCTGAAAGCCTACCGCCGCGATGTCGTCAAGCACATCGAGGTGTATGGCGACATGCACCGCTATGTGCCCTATCTTGCCAAGATTGCGGGTTTCACTAAAATCGGAGAGAAAGAAGTGAAGCACCGCGCGCGCAAGTACGGCTCGACCAAGTTCGGCCTTGACCGCTTTGTCAACGGCTATCTCGACCTGCTCACGCTGTGGTTCCAGGGCAGGTTCGGCGTCAAGCCGATGCACTTCTTCGGCCTGCTGGGCAGCTTCATGTTCCTGTTAGGTTTCGCCGCTGTAATTCTTGTCGGTGCCCTCAAGTTGTATAACATGTATAGCGGCAACAGTTACAGGCTGGTGACCGATTCACCCTACTTTTACCTTGCCTTGACCTCGATGTTGCTGGGTACTCAACTTTTCCTCACAGGATTCCTGGGAGAGCTCATCATTCGCCACAGCAACGATCGCAACCACTACGAGATCAGCGAGGAAATCATCGATGAAGGTCGGCCTGCCATCGCCGCCCGCCAGCAGGTGGACGTGCTCGATACGCTGCCCAAGCAACAGCCTGTGAAACAGGAAGTTCACATCGAGAAGGAGCTATGAGCCGCCTATTGCACATAGCCACGTTGATGTTGCTCGCCCTGTGCCTCTTTACGGCGGCGTGCAGCGACGAGAGTTGCTATGAGAACGGCAGCAGCCTGCCCCTTGCCACACTCTATCTGGGAGAAGCCCAACAGACCATCACTGGGCTTACCGTCATGGGCATCGGGGCTCCCGGCGACAGCCTGTTGCTCAACAATGGCGCCGTCAAGGAGCTTTACCTGCCGCTGCGTGCCAGTGTTCAATCCACATCGTTCATGTTCGGCAGATGGCTCATCAACGGCACCGATACAGTGATGGTGAGAGATACTGTTACTCTTGACTATCAGCCCGTTGAATACTTCCACTCGGCAGAGTGCGGCGCGATGTTCAACTTCAACATGAAGAACGTGCGCCACACGACACACGGCATCGATTCGGTTGTGCTGATGACCGACGTGGTCACCAACTCGCAGCTGCCCGCATTACGCATCCATTTCACCGATTTCGCACTATGAAGACGACCGCACATACAAGAAATCACATCAAAGGGACGCTTCTTTTGATGACATTCATCTTGTCGGCCGTTTTCACCATCGGCGCCCAGGAGCCTGACCGCCGCCATGTCACCCCCGTCAAGCCCGAGACCAATGAGGTGAAACCGCCGCCCAAGGGCACCGACGACAAAATCATCCAGCAATACATCAGCGGCGACAGCGCTGCCGCCGTTGCCGAGGCTCGCAAAGACTCGCTTCGACGCGTGTATAAACGCTACCCCAGATTGACCGACATCGCCTACGGCATCAACTTCATCGAGCCGCTTTTCATGGCCTTCGGGCAGTCCTATGCCAGCGCCGACGTGAATGCCACCCTCAACATGTGGAATAGGTTCCAACCTACTGTTGAGCTGGGTATGGGATGGGCAAAATCCACCCCCGACGGCATGAACTTCACCTATCGCGGCAAGCCCTCCCCCTACGTCAAGGTAGGCGCCAACTACAACTTCATGTTTAAGAACAGCCCCGACTACCAGGCACTGATTGGTATCAGACTGGGATACAGCACCTTTGGCTACGACATCAAAGACGTTAATTACAGCAACAGTTACTGGCAGGAGAGCATCGGGTACGACATCACCGGAGAGCGTTCCCACGCCCTGTGGGGAGAGGCGGGCGTTGGCCTCAAGGTCAAGATCAGCGGCCCCTGGTCACTGGGGTGGATGATTCGTTACCACGGCATCTTCAACTATGGCAAGAGCGACCATTCCAAGCCGTGGTTCATCCCCGGCTACGGTCCCCGCGAGAGTTCCTTAGGACTCTCCTTGACGCTGCAATACACATTGCCGCTCTATCACGAGAATACCCCATCACCACAACCCAAAGAATAACACTACAGCCATGATGATTAAAAAGCAACAACGACACTTCGGCCAGCAGGCACGCATCCCAAAAATCAGGCCTGCGGGCAACCCCGACTGGTACAAACGCTTTAGGCAGCTTGCCAGACTCTCGGGCAACATCTTCAGAATGAAATGAGATGAGTCCCAATGCGAGACACATGCAGCACACCTAAATCGGCGCCAAATGCTACTTGTTAATAGTTTTTTTGCCGATTTTTCAAAAAAATTTTGCCAGTTCAAAAAAAGTTCGTAATATTGTAGTCTGAAAAGCGGGAAAAACCGCTCGTTTTGAGCCTATTTCTTTGATTTTCAACATAATAATATCATAGTACCTCCTTTCGGCATACTATGCCCGGACGGAGAGAAGCGGATTTAAACAAAGAACAAAAAAAACAAAACATATTAAATTAACATTATTACTAACTATTTAACTCATTAAACTATGAAGATTAAAAATTTACTTCTTTTCGCTGCCGCTGCATCGCTGAGCCTTAGCGCTTTCGCTGACGAGCTCTCGACTGGCGAGCTTGCTGTCCTGTCAACCGGCGAACCCGCTACCTCTGGTCAGCCCACCAACGACCACTTCTTCGTACGTGGTGACTATGATGACATGGGTTCGATGATGACCTTCGACAACCAGGTTAGCTTCAAGGCTGGTGACACCCAGTTGGTATGGTTCTACCTTGATGATGATGAGATCTATCTGAACGAGGCTGTTCAGGCTCTCACCCCCATCGCTTACAATGCCGCTGGTGACCTCTACAACGAAATTACTTACAACTCATTCCAGTTCGACCTTTACCTCCCGCAGAGGTTGCAGGTCATCGTCGGTGAAGACGAGGATGGTGAGGAGATTACCTTCGAGCAGGGTGACCGTCTTCCCTCAAACGCTACCCTGACTTGGGGTTTGAAGGAAGAGACCAAGGTTATCGATGGTATCACCTACAACATCTATACCGTAGTAAGCTACAACTCGAACGCTTATGGCAGCCACCTGTCAGCTAAGAACGCCAGCAAGTACAAAAACAACGGCGCTCTGAAGAAAGACTACAGCGTATTTGCACTGCAGATCAAGGACACCCAGGCCGACGGTGAGAACCACATCGACGACATGATCATCGCTAACCAGATGCTCAACCTGCGTGAGACCGCTATCGCTGAGTGGGATCCCAACAGCAGCACCTTCTTCTATGGCACCGGTGGTAACCTGGAGACCCAGCGCTTCCAGAACTACAACCGTGTTAAGATGCACGGCAGCGCCAATGTTGTTGAGAATCTGGCCGAGAAGACCATCAACAACGTGAAGTACTACAACATTGCCGGTATGGAGAGCAATGTTCCCTTCGACGGTGTTAACATCATGGTAACCACCTACAACGATGGTACTACCAGCACCTGCAAGGTGATGAAGTAAGAAATTACTGAACATCAAAATACAAATAACCGCGGGCTTAACGCTCGCGGTTATTTTTTGTGTAAAGCCGTGGCAGAGCCACGGCACGGAGTGGAGAGATAAGGAAGCGGCTACAGTTTCTCGCCGAGCCACACATCGCTGGCCAGTGACTTGTCGGGAGGGGTTTCCTTAGGCACCACACGCTTGTCCTTCATCACCAGCAAGCCGATGGCGCGCGTCATCAGGATGTCGTCGTGCTTGCCGGGACGGGCAGCATAGCGTCCGTTGTACTCCTGATAGTCACGCATCTCGTTCACCGCATCCATGTCACGCTCGACATAGGCACCTTCCCTCACCGCCTCGATCAAAGCGGTGACGGCTTCACGCTTGGTTTTGACATTGGTGTGGAAACCCAACTTCTTGCCGTCGCGCTTATAGACATTTCCATAGCATCGCGACACCTGCTGCATGATGTACTCGCTCTCACCGGCACGCGCCGCCTCGTTAGTCAGTGTGTTGCTCTCGATGACGAGGGCAGCGTTGTTGTAAAGGATGGCCAGCTGCATCGACTTCCAGCCCAACTGGTCATGGTCGATATGGCCGCGCCACTGTGCCACGATGGCCGGCGGGTGCCCTTGTGCGGCAAAACGCCACACGGCAATGACCGAATAGTCACTGCCCTCGGACCTGCCGCCGACATCAACCACCACTGCATATTTCGCCAACCGGGGGCCGCGACTCTCGGGCATCTCCCAGACGCGCAACAAGCCGTTGGAAGCCCGCACCAGCCTGACATTCCGCTTGGCCTCATGCCCGCTGGCGCCGTCGGCCTGGATGTCGCCCACCAGGACGGGAGGCTTGTCACAGCTTTTCTCCATGGCGTCCAGGTGCTCACTGGCAAAGGGACAATGAGTCGTTGTGGCAAAAGCCTCGTTGGCGGTGCCGGGATACTCGGCCATCATCAGTTCGTGGGTGCGGTATTCTTTGCGCTTGCTGTGGTACCAGTTTACCTGTTCCAGGGTGCAGCCCGTCTGCCACAGCATCTGCTCATACTCATCCATCGACTCCCACAATGCCCACGCATCATCGACAGGTAGCGAGTAGATGCCTATCTCATGCCACGGCACAAAGACGGGAACCTTGTAGCTGCGGTCGAGCTGGGCACGTTGCCACTCATCATGGAAATAGTCCCCCACCCCGTTGGCGGTCGATTCCAGAACGATGACAGTCTCGGGCTTGAGCGCCACGCTGCCACAGACGCTACGCACCACATCGTCGGGGCTGTGCATCGGTGTCTCGGGCCAATATGCCACCTCGCTGAGGTGCGCCATTGCGATATCATAGCCTCGCGCAGCATCCTCGCTGCGAGAACTGCCCGTCAGCACCAGGCAGTCGCGGGAAGTAATCTGCTGTACGTTGGGCTGTCCCTCCAGTTTGGCAAAGCGCGGCACATCGTCCTTGTCATCAAGCAGCTCGCGGGGATAGTGTCGCAACAGCAGGTTATACATCCGCTTGATGCTCTTGCTCGTCGCATGCAGGTGGCCGCAAATCAGGCTGTTCCACCCCGTGTGGCGCACGAGCTGCATCCATGCCAAATACATCTGTACCAACGTCGATCCACCCCACTGACGCGCCTTGAGCAAGATAACTCGCACAGGAAGTCCCGCCGTACGCTGCTCCTCCATGACTGCGAGCAGGCGGCGCTGCGGTCGGTTGAGGACAAACTTCACGTTCTTGCCGCTCATCTTGTCCTTGATGGTCACGCAACGGGCACACCAGAATTCAAAGTCCTCCCGTATGCGGGCCTTGTCCTGCTCGACCGGCGTCAACATGGCGTAGTGGGGGCATTGCTCCAGCACCACACGGGGAATGTGGCGGCCGCCCACCTCAACACGGTCTCCCCAACAGCCGACGCCCGCCAGCGGGTCATAGCCTCTATCGTCAAGCAGCGCCAAGCGCCGCTTGTTTTCGACGAGGAGTTCATCCACATTATTATATATATGGTTCATGAGGGCAAATTCAAGGGTGATACAGGAGGGTTGGCAAGAAAAGGGTACCTGTAGAGGCAGTTCCTGTGGCCGACAGGCAGACTGTGCGGGCGCGGGCAGCGACCATGGGTGTTGCCAACGGCTGATCCACAGCGCCTGTCACCGTCACCACACTCATTTCGCCGTCCTGGGCCATGATACCGCGCTGACCTGTTACCTTGAGCGTCAAGTCCACGTCTTCACTCCTCACATGCCACGCCACACGATGCAGCGCCTTGCCCAACAAGGGATGCAACTCAATGGGATGGCTGAGCCACGACACCGGTTGCACTAAAGCGTTTTCCTGCTCTAAATCCAACACCACGCCAGCATCGGTCACAGCAAGGGCGTGGCGCGGGTCACTATAAAACTGGCTTGCAGCCACCGAGCGTTCACTGGTTCTTCCGCTGGCCATCATCACCACGGGATGGCCCGTCGAGGGCAACATCCACAACTCCCGATAGGCGTTGCACCATGCCATAGCGGTGCAGTCCACATGGCGCAGGCACACCTCCAGGCGCGACCCGTTCAAGCGACATAGGTGTCCATGACGAGACAGCAGCCAGACGTCGCCGTCGGCCTCGACAGGAGCCACAGCGGCGGCAATGACTGTACGGTCCACCAGGCGCGCCTCACCCAACATTCCAGCTGCACTCTGCGGGATGGCATAGATGCCGTCGTCGCTGAACACATACACCGGATAACGGCCGAAGCCGCTCGAGTAGAGCGGGCGCGTCACCACAGCCATCGCCAGCGGCACAGCCCCGACGACGCGCCTTCGGCAAGCCTCGATGAGGGCGTTTCCCACACCACTCATCACGATGTCGCCGCTGCCTGTGCAGCAATACAAACGGCCGCCTGCCATTGTCGAGCACACCACATTGCTCACAGCGAGCGGTGTCGTCAAGGCGGCACACTGCGATGAAGTCAAGGTCAATGATGTGATAGGCGGCACGAAATCCTCACCGCTCATCAACGAAGAGGCAGGCGCTGTTGCAATCAGGTGCCACGGCGAGGCAGCCAACTGAGCAGAGATAGCCTCGGCTCCGCGGCGCGACAAACCCATCTCCAGCACATACTCGCGACCGCCTGTCGTGCACGTCAGGCAACGGTAGTCCAGCGAGCGGCTGGCATTGAGCAACTGCGCCTCGTCGGTCGCCAGCACATCGACGCCCGCCACCAACGGCAGCCATTCGGCAGGGATGGAACGAGTCACACCAATGTTTAGGCTGTAGTGAATCAGCGGCATGACCGTTGCCTCGGTCCCCGTGAAGGAGTTGCTCGAGACTGTCACATCGGCCTCAATGCGGTCGGCATTGGCCAGCGTCGCATCTCCCACGCGCACCGGGTCACTCACCCACAGGTAGGTACCGTCCCACATCCTTACTGCCCATCGCACCAGCATGGGAGCGGTGTGTCGGCCCTGGGCACGCGCGTCATTGTTCAAGGCACGATAAGCCGTATTCAGCATCCCTGCAAGGGCACTGGTGTCGGCGTCGGCAAGCGGAGCACGCCACACGTTGTAAGGTTCGTCAAAGGTATAAGCGCTGATGTCGGCTGTCATGGTGGCGGTCGAAACGGTAAACGTCAGTTGCGGGACGGCATCGGCGGGATCAAGCACTATCCACACGCCATCCTGACAGGAGAGCCAGGTCAAACCATCACGGCAGACGATGACGAGCAGGTCACCGACGGTATGTGCCCCGACAATCTCACTGGCTACAGTCACCACCGTCTGGCCATCAACCTTGACCACACCGCCACTGCATGTCACCATCCTGCCGCCACTCACGGTCAACAGGCGGTCGCCGGCCGCAATCGCACCAACCGTCACCGGCGCGCCAGTCACCTGCAACGCTTCTTCACACTCTCGCACGTTCAACGCCTGCTTGGCATCACCGCACTGTGCCGCCTCACCATTGGCAAGCGGCATCACTGCCCGGGCGACCACCCGGGTCTCTCTCATTTGTGTTTTGTTCTTTTTCATGGTATAATTGACTGTTAATTAAAAGGACTTTAAGTGCCTTAAAGTCATTAAGGATGAGGGCAAAATTACACAGTAAAGCCCCTGGAGCGCAAGTACAAAAAGCGGCCAAGCCGCAAAAAACAAGAGCGGGACACGAATATCGCGTCCCGCTCCTATAGCGTTAAAACAAATGATAGGATTCTTTCTTACCAAGTGCCGCTCAGCAGGAAGTCGATCAATGCCGTCACGTCGGCAATGCTGATGGACTGGTCTTGGTTGCAGTCGGCACCGAAAACGCTGAAGGTGTCAGACTCCTGGAAATTACCCGAAAGCAGGGCATCAATCAGCGCTGTAACATCGGCAATCGACACGGTGTTGTCCTTGTTCACGTCACCGCGAATGCCACTGGGTTCCGTCGGGATGACGAAGGTGGAGCCATCGGTGAAATACAAGCGGTTGTTATACCAGCCGTCCCACACACGGGTGTTGTCCCACGGCGTGGTCATTCCCCATGTAATGACAGCGGGTGTCACGTGTCCGGCATTACCGGGCGTAGCTACACCACCAGCAAGCGTCGTGTTGATCCACAAACCTGAGCCATTGGGTGACATCGTGTCGGGGATATCACGTACCATTTGACCGGGATAGGTCATATTGCCATCCTGATCCAGCAGCATGTAGGTCGAGGGAGCGCCATAGCCATAGAGGTTGGTTACCCATACCGTGTCGCCGCTTTGGCGGATGTACACGTCAACGCTGTATGAAGTGTCGTCATATTCGCTGACAAACTCGTGCTTGCCGTTGGGTACCACGAGCCATGTGTCACGGTACAGCGGTGACATGGTCACCATCTCGTCGGTGAAGGTGCGTACCGAGCCGTCCTTATCGGTAATGGTTGTCGTGATGCTCGTCTCGATATAGTAGGCAAAGCCGTCGGCAAAGTGCATCCTGCCGTCAGCAAGGATTTCGCCGGTCACGTTGGCCAAGTTGCCGTCGTTGAGCATCCAATCCTCGTTCACCACATAGAAACTGCGCACGGTGTCAATCTTAGTAGTCACGCCGCCCGAAACGGTGGTCGAACTACCTGTCTGAGTGACAAAAGGCTCGTCGCCAGCCTCAAGGATAACGGTGCCTGCACTATAGTTCACCTTGACAGGCTGATTCAAGCGGTAGGGAGTGATGCCACCAACAAGCGTCAACTCGTTGCCCGAGCCCTCGATGGTGACAGTCCAGCCGCCACAGTAGAAGGGGTCGCCTTGAGTGACGGTGAAAGTACCGGGAGAATCCTCATGCCAGTCATAGGCCTGCTGCAGGCATATGCGCGAACCAGTCACAGCGCCCACATTCAGTGGAGCGACAAGCTGGGCGCTGACCGCAGTGGCAAGCCCTGCATACAAGCACATCAGTGCTATCATTTTCTTCATCTTAGTATGTATTATATAAATTAATGTGAATAGTCGTTCTGCAACACACTGACAAACAACAACATAATGCCGGCAACACGGGTTTTCACCCCGCTTGGCCAGCCATTGCATTGCTTGACGATGACAAAATTACTGAAATATTTCAAATCATCACTCACATTTAACCACTTTTTAGTTTTAGGGGGGCATGTTTTACCAGCCGCGGCATGGCGGAGCGCACAGCAGAAACAATTGTGTGGGTGGGTATTATTGAAGAAATAAACAGGCGTTCCCGACATGGGAACGCCTGTCCATTGATATTGGTTGTTGATGGATCAGTCCATCAAACCATGTTCAAAATTAATGCCATACCTTAGTCAGCAGGTAGTCAATAAGAGCAGTAATGTCAGCGATGTCAATCGACTGGTCGAGGTTGCAGTCAGCGTTGTCGCCACTGAAGTTATCAGAATCATCAAAGTTCTGCTGGAGCAGAGCGTCAATCAGACGAGTTACATCAGCAATGTCAACAGCACCATCGTTGTTCACGTCACCACGCAGGCCACCAGCAGCGGGGATGACGAACTTGTTGCCGTTGGTCCACTTCAGTACGTTGTTCTCATAGCCATAGAGGAAGTGATGACCGTTAGAAGGCATGGTATAAGCCCAAGTCATCTGATCGGGAGTAACAGTACCGGTAAAGCCCCAAGTGATACCATCGATGTAACCCTCGTCATCGAGCGTGTAAGCACCAACGGGATAGAACTCACCAAGACCACCGCTGATCCAAGTGTCATTAACGTCCCAGATGGGGTTGTAAAGATAGGTGGTGCCATCCTCCTCATATGAGCAAGGATATTCGAAGGTACCATCAGCGCTCAGAACCATGTAAGAGTTGGGCACACCATAGTCCCACAAGTTACCAACCACAACAGTGTCTTCTACCTGATAGATGTAAACAGGGCTACTATCTGCGCTGCCGTCCTGCTCTTTGTTGTAGGTGAGCTCACCGTTAGCGGCCAGAATCTCGGTGCCTACATACATCGTAGCGGACTCAGTCACGGTTTCGTTATTGAGCTGTCCGTTAACATATTTTTTCAGTTTCAGATAGGCGTAATAAACGTAGTTGTCATCAAAAATGATTGAACCATCCTGATAGAGGGTACCCATGCAGTCGTCCTGTGCTTCGGTCTCCCAGTAAGCCTGAGAAACGAGCAACTCATACCTAATAGTATCGGTGCGGTTACGGCCACCACTACCTGTGATAGAGTCATCCTTCAGCAAGAGACCCCAAGGAAGAGCTACCTCACCAGTGGTGTAGTCAACGTCGATGGGCAGGTAATAGGTGCTGCCATCAGCATCCCAATAGAAACCGGCGAAGTACAGGCCCTCGCTCAAGTCGGGATACCAGTAAGCGCCGCCACCAGCGTAGAAGGGATCAGCGGGAACAGGCTCTTCACCCATGATGTCATAAGCATAGAGGAAGCAAACATGGGGAAGCGAAGTGAGTTCCTGGTCGGTGAGACGACGGGGAGCACGCTGGTTCACCAGGTTCTCGGGGTTGATGCGCTGGGTCTGCAAAGACTTCTTGGCACCAGCCATGAAGCTCTGGGTAGCAGCAGCGGTCATCTGGTTGCACAAGGTGTTAGCCTTCATCACCATCTGTCCCTTGTTAGCTTGCATAAGTTCAGCCTTGTTCACATGAGGTGCTGCCATAGCGGTCAGACCTACACACACGAAAAGTAATGCTAATAATTTCTTCATAAATGTTTAATGATTGAAGAGTTAATAAAATATGTAATTAAGAATAAATATCTATATCGGTTTACTGGTATCTATTGAATGTTTGACATCTAGTGGCATTCATTCAATGATTTGGCAAATTTACACTCTATTTTTCTAATACACAACTTTTTCACTCAAAAATGCAGCTACTAAGTTTGAAATTTACAGTATTTGTGGCAATTCACGGAAGCACACGACACTAATTCGTGATTAGGCATTTGGAAGGCACCAGCAATCCTGCCCCACGACGAGCATAAAAAGGTGATGATTAGGTTAAATACGCTCATTGGGCAGGAGTGACACGGGCGGCAAAGGCGGCATTGCTCCAGACAACAAGCGTCCCCGAGACAGTGTCGGCACTGATGGTCATCACCCCCAGGTCGCTGCGCGGCTGCATCATGGTTTTGACCTGCTTCTCGCCCATCACCATGCAGGCGGTCGCCCAGGCGTCAGCCGTCATGCAGTCACCGGCAATGACCGTGACGCTGAGTAAGGTTCCCGAGCGGCTGTCGCCCGTGTGTGGGTCGATGATGTGTGACAGTTTGTTGCCCTGCTCCACGCGCCACTTGCGGTAATTGCCACTGGTGGCGACAGCGCTGCTGTCGAGGGTGAGCACCATGGCGCTCTGGTGGCTGACGGCGTCCTCTTCCTCGTCGGGCAAGTCAACCGACACCTGCCAGGGCGTGCCACGGCTGTTGACGCCACGTGCCGCCACCTCGCCGCCAATTTCGACAAGCCAGTTGCGCGCGCCATTGCGCTGCAGCATACGCGCTATCTCGTCACAGGCATAACCCTTGGCAATCGAGGAGAAATCCAGCATCACACGGTGGTCACGCTTGACAAGCGTGTCGCCACGCAGCGAGACCTTGTCCATACCGACGAAATGCAGGATGCTGTCGAGTTGAGTCCGTGTGGGCATGGTGCCGTTCTTGTAGCCAAAGCCCCAGGCGTTGACCAGCGGCATCACCGTGGGGTCATAGGCACCGCCACTGCCGCTGTTGACCTCCCGCGAGGTGATGAGCAGGCGGCGGATGTGATTATCGACGAGGGAGGTATCGCCCGCGTTAAGGGCGGTGAGGAGCGAGGACTTGTTGTAGGGCGAAACACTCATGTCGAGTTCGCCCAAAATGCGCTGGATGCTGTCACCCAGGTCGCGCGAAGCCTCGTAGGTAATATGGTAATCGGTGGTCCAGACGACACCCTCATGCGAGAAATAGCGTTTGCGGTCACGGCCTACAAACATCACCACGACCGCCACCAACAGCGCCACCAGCACTGCCACATAACGCTTATTCATCATTCCAAAGGAGCTTTATCGCCTGTAACAATTACAGGTTACTTCAGGAACCAGGTGAGGTTCATGTACCAGGTGCGGTTCTTGGCGACATTGTCGTCGAGCAGCTTGGTGTGCAAAGTCTGGCCTACTGAGAAATTGTAGCCCACACGCAACTGCCAGCGCTCCATCAGCTCAACACCCGCGCCCATATCAAGATAAACGTTGACGGGAGGATAGGAGTTCAAATTCCTGTGGTTGGCGCCGACGAGGAAGGAGAACTGCGGTCCCACATAGAGCATGGGCATCAAGGTCGTTTCAAAACCACCCAGGCGGTTGTACTTGAACTTGAGGTGCAGGGGCACGTCGAGGTAGTGCATCGCCACCGTCTCGTTGCCGGCACCCACGGCTGCCCACATCTCGCGCGCACCGTAGTTCACTTTACCCTGCTTGAGGGTATAGAGCGCCGAACCCTCGACACCGAAGCCGATGCCGCTGAAGTTCATTTCGCCCGTCACACCCAGTTGAGGGCCCCAAGCCCGTTCAACAGGGACGATATCGTGCTGCTTGAAGTGCAGTTCGTTGTTGTTGACACCGGCGGTGATACCCCAGCGCGACGTGGTCTGTGCCATTGCGGCGGTGGTGAGCAGCATGGCCGCCATCAGTAATAATGTTATTCTTTTCATTTCTTTGTATTTGGTTGGTTCATTTTCGGATGTTGGTTGGCCGCACCATGGGTGCGGCACGGGGGACTCGGAGGACCGGGATCAGAAGAGCCAGGCGGCGTTGATGGTCCAGTGTGAGTCCTTGCCGTGGACAACACGGCCTTCATACTCGCGGTCAATGTACTTCATTGCGCGGGATATGCCCAGGCCATAGGTCGCCGACAACCTGAGGTGGTTGAACAGGTCCACGCCAAGGCCGGCATCCCACGAGATACAGGTCCTGGAAGTGTCGTAACTGTCAGGGCCTTCATCGCTGAAGAGGATGGAGAAGCAGGGTCCCGTGAAAGCATAGGGCGCCACAATCTTCTCAACGCTCGGCAACGTGAGGCGGTAACGGGCATAAAGCGGGATGTCGATATAGTGCCGCTTGTAGTTGCGGTAGTCGTCGGAGAGGCGGTTGTTGCGGTGGGTGAACATTGCTGAGGCCTCGATACCCAAGCCAATGACTGGGATGTTCAAGTCGAGCACCAAGCCGCCGGTGTAGCCCACGCGGTTGTCGCTATCGATGATATCGCGGTCAAAGCGCATCTCACCGATGGTGATACCGCCACGCACACCCAGACGTACCTGCGCCGAAGTGGGCAGCGATACGGCAATCAGCAAGATGACAAACAGTATTTTCCTGTCCATATTGTTGTCGATGAAGTTAAAGTGCCCCAAAGTTACGCAGGATTTTTGAATTGGCGACAGGATTAAGTTTTTTTTAGAGTGATGGCAGGTACAAAAACAAGCAACGGCCCAGCACAAAAGTGCTAGACCGTCGTTGTTGTGGGCAGTGAGGGATTCGAACCCCCGACCCTCTGCTTGTAAGGCAGATGCTCTGAACCAACTGCGCTAACTGCCCAAGTTGCCGTCAAAAGCGATGCAAAGGTACTGCTATTTTTTAAACCGCCAAACAAAAATCGGATTTTTTTCAAAAAAATGTCGTTTTTTTTCAAAAATGGGGCGTTTTTTCGGCGAAAATGGGTAACTTTACCCTCTCCCAAAGTGCCCAAAAAAGCAAAAAAGCCATAAAAACCGGAAAAGATTTTGGCGTCAGGAACTTGAGGAGAGCGACAATGAAAGAACCATCAATTAATAACATTATATAATATGAAAAAGACCTATGTATTTTTGGCAGACGGCTTTGAGGAGGTCGAAGCCCTGACGTGTATTGACGTGATGCGCCGCGCAGGCATGCCCGTGACGACGGTGTCGATCAACCCCTTTGAAGAAGTGACCGGTGCCCACGGGGTGACCGTGGTGGCCGACAGCCTGTTTGACGATGAGGAGAACGACTACAGCGATGCCGAGTGGCTGGTGCTGCCCGGCGGCATCCCCGGTGCACCCAACCTGGCTGCACACGAGGCCCTGTGCGACGTCTTGAACGACCAGGACGATCGGGGCGGCAAAATCGGCGCCATCTGCGCTTCGCCCGCCGTGGTGTTGGCACCGCTGGGCATCCTGCAAGGACGTGAGGCCGTGTGCTATCCCGGCATGGAAGCCACTGTCGAGGGCGTGAACTGGGGCAAAGGCTCTGTCGCCATCGACGGCAACGTGGTGACGGGCAACGGTCCGGCAGCTGCAGCACCTTTCGCACTGGCAATGGTTGCCGAGAGCATGGGACGCGATGTAGCCGACCAGGTTGCAGCAGGCATGCTGCTGCAGTAAGCCGCAGCACCTATCGTTGCTATATAAGATTTTTAGTTAATCCCCCTAGTCATCGTCCATTATTGGGCGATGATGAGTTCTATGCCCAAATCCTCCAGGGCCTTCACTACCTTAGGGGACACTCCGGCGTCGGTGATAATGAGGTCCACTGCATCCATGTCGGCAATCTTGGCGAAGCCGCGCCTGCCGAACTTGCTGCTGTCGGCCAGGACGATGGTCTTTTGGGCCGCGGCAATCATCTTTTGATTCAGCGCCGCCTCACGCATATCGGTCGTGGTGATGCCAAAATCGAGGTCGATGCCGTCAACGCCCATGTAAAGCTTAGAGAATGAGCATTTCTCCATAATATAAGAACTGTACTCTCCCACTACCGACAGGCTGCTGTGGCGGAGCATGCCACCCAGCTGCAGGATGTCGATATTCTCGTGAGCCGACAAGATGTTGCTCACCGGCAGCGACGCCGACACGACCGTCAGCCTGTGGATGGGTACGATATTTCGCGCCAGCGCGTGGACCGTAGTGCCCGAAGCGATGCAGATGCTGTCGTCGCGCGTAATCAGACGCGCTGCCTCGCGGCCGATTGCATGTTTCTCGTCGGTGGCGAGTTTTTCCTTCTCGTTCACCGAACGGTTGTTGATATAAGGATTGATAAGTACCGCTTTACCGTGGCTGCGGTAGAGCTTGTCGCTCTTTTCCAGCTCGGTGAGGTCTTTGCGCACCGTCACGGCCGACACTTCAAGCAGACGCACCAGGTCGGTCACCAACACTGAGCCGTGCTTGATGAGCTCCTCCATGATCATTTCGTGCCGTTGTTCTTTCGTCATGATGGTAGTTTGTTTTTCTTTTGACGCGGCAAATTTATGGAAAAGAAATTTATCAGCCAAAAAAATCCGAAAAAAAGTTCAAAATTCAAGAAAAATGAAATACCTAAATTTTCGAAACGAAACCAAATTATTACATTTAATATATTATACGAAATCAAAAACCAAGAAAACGAAATAACTCTTTTTGATAAGAAAATCGGCCTCTAATTGTTCAATTTCCGTTATTTTTGGGGCATTTCCTCAAATTTCACTGAAAAATTTCAAAAATAAATACGAAATTATTTTTTTATACCAAAAAGTCTTTTTACCTTTGCAGCGAAACTAATCCACTTTAGTTTTGCTACCAAATGGTTTTGTTTATGGTAACAGACGAAATTTACAAGAAAGAATATGACGTGATCATCGTGGGTGGTGGCGCCACCGGTGCCGGTACCGCGAGGGATTGCGCCATGAGAGGGCTGAGCGTGCTGCTCGTAGAGCGCAACGACTACAGCACCGGGGCTACCGGCCGCAACCACGGCCTGATGCACAGCGGTGCCCGCTATGCCGTCACCGACAGCGAAAGTGCCACCGAGTGCATCAGCGAGAACATGATCCTGAGGCGCATCGCGCGACACTGCGTTGAGGAGACCGACGGACTGTTCATCACCCTGCCCGAGGATGACCTCCAGTATCAACGCACCTTTGTTGACGCCTGCCAACGCGCTGGAATCCGCGCCGACATCATCGACCCCGATGAGGCCCGCCGCATCGAGCCGTCGGTGAACCCCGAACTCATCGGTGCCGTACGCATCCCCGATGCGAGCATCGACCCGTTCAGGCTCACCATGGCGAACCTGCTCGACGCGCGCATTCATGGTGCCGAGACGCTCAACTACCACGAGGTGGAGGGCGTCATCGTCAACCAGGGACGCGTCGAGGGCGTGAAGCTGTTCAGCAAGCTCGACGGCAGGCACGTTGAGGTGAGGGGCCACGTCGTGGTCAACGCCTGCGGTATCTGGGGCCAGCGCATCGCACAGCTGGCCGGCGTGAAGCTCAACCTCTTTCCCGCCCGCGGAGCCCTGCTCATCTTTGGCCACCGCGTGAACAAAATGGTTATCAACCGCTGCCGCAAGCCCGCCAATGCCGACATCCTCGTCCCCGATGACACGGTATGCGTTATCGGCACCACCAGCGACCGCATCCCCATCGAGACCGTCGATGACATGCGCGTAACGCGCGAGGAGGTCGATGTGCTGCTGCACGAGGGCGTGAAGCTCGCCCCGTCGCTCGCAACGACCCGCGTCATCAGGGCATACGCCGGTGTGAGGCCGCTCGTCGCCAGCGATGACGACCCCAGCGGACGCAGCATCAGCCGCGGCATCGTTTGCCTTGACCACGCCAAGCGCGACGGCCTGGAGGGCTTCATCACCATCACCGGCGGCAAGATGATGACCTACCGCCTGATGGGCGAAATCACCACCAACGCCGTGTGCGCCAAGTTGGGCAACAACGAGCCCTGCCGCACCGCCGAACTGCCGTTGCCCGGCTCGGAGCCTGACGCTCCCAAGCAAGGCGACCTGACCAAGCGTTACAGCTTCGGCGAGCGTGCCGCCATCGGCCGTCACGGCTCCCTGGCAGCCCGCATCGAAAAAGACAATGATATCGACAACGCCCTGGTGTGCGAGTGCGAAGGCGTCACCGTGGGCGAAATCAAATTTGCCGTACACCAACTGCACGTTCACAATCTGGTGAACCTTCGCCGACGCACCCGCGTGGGAATGGGCACCTGCCAAGGCAAGCTCTGCTCCTGCCGCGCCGCGTCTCTGCTGGGCGAGCTCAACCACGATGTGAAACGTGCCCAGGAAGACCTCGCAGCCTTCCTCGACGAGCGCTGGAAGGGCATGAGGCCCGTGGCATGGGGCGACACCCTGCGCGAGGCTCAGCTCACCGCCGCCATCTACGAGGGCCTGTGCGGACTGGACACGGCAGTTAATATGGAAGGAAAGGAGGACGTGCAATGAGAATGGACACCGTCATCATGGGTGGAGGACTGAGCGGCCTCACCTGCGGCATCGCGCTGGCCAAGCGCGGACAACGCGTCGCCATCGTGGCGAGCGGACAGAGCACCCTGCTGTTCAACGGCGGCTCGATGGAGTTGCTGGGCAGCATCGACGGCAAGGCCGTCACCGCCCCGCTGGAGGCCATCGCTACCCTGCCCCAGAACCACCCCTACCGCAAAATCGGTGATGACCGCATCGCCGCACTCGCCGACGAAGCAAAGCAGCTGCTCGCCGATGCCGGCATCAATATGGAGGGCAATGCCGCCGCCAACCACTGGCGCATCACCCCCATCGGCGTCGCCAAGCCCGCATGGCTCACATTGAGCGACCACCTGCGCATCGACGACCTGGAGAAGCTGCCCGCCAAGCGCCTGGCGCTGATGGCGATACGCGGCTATCTGGACCACCCCAACAGCATGCTCGCCCAAGGTCTGCGTGACCTGGGATTTGACGTGGATGTCATCGAGTTCACCACCGATGAGATCAGCTCCCTGCGTCGCAGCCCGACCGAGATGAGGGCCACCTCACTCGCCAAGCGCCTGATCAGCGACCACGCCCTGCAACGCATCGCCGACCAGATCAACGAGCTGGCAGGCGACGCCGACATGGCATTGCTGCCCAGTGTGCTGGGACAGAACAACGAGGAGACCGTCAAGACACTGCAGTCGATGGTGAAGGTGCCGCTGCGCCTGGTTGCCACGCTGCCGCCGTCGGTTGCCGGTTCAAGGATGCAGGCATCGCTGCGCCACTACTTCATGATGCTGGGCGGCACCTACCTCATGGGCGACACCGCCGTGAGTGGCGAGATGGAGGGCGACAAACTGCTGAAGGTCAGCACTGCAAAACTTGCCGACATGCCGCTGCGCGCCGACAATTTCGTGATGGCTACCGGCTCCTTCATCAGCCGCGGGCTCAAAGCCGACTACCGTCGCGTTTATGAACCCGTCCTCGACCTCGACGTGGATGCCGACAGCGACCGCGAACAGTGGACACAGTTCGGCGTACTGGACCAACAGGCCTACATGAGCTATGGCGTTGCCACCGACGAAAGGCTGCGCTGCCTTAAGAACGGAAAGCCCGTCACCAACCTGCACGCCATCGGCTCTATCCTGAGCGGACACGATGCCATCAAGGCGGGCGACGGAACCGGCGTATCGCTGCTGACGGCTCTGGCTGTGGCAAAAGACATACTTGCCAACAAATAAAATCCTACTGAAGTACCCCTCAAAGAACTTCAAGTAAAGATATAAGATAGTACAGATAACGATTTGATTGATGATTATATACAAGGGATAACATGGCTGACAATATGCAAATATGCAACCTCAGCGAGAACAACTTCGAGCAATGCACCAAGTGCAGCATCTGCACCACGGTGTGCCCGGTTGCCGCTGTGACTACCGACTATCCCGGTCCCAAGCAGGCCGGCCCCGATGGTGAGCGCTACCGCTTGAAGGACCCCGCTTACTACGATAAGATGCTGAAGCTCTGCCTGAACTGCAAGCGCTGTGAGGTGGCATGTCCCAGTGGCGTGCACATCGCCGACATCATCCAAAAGGCGCGCATGCAGGCAAGCGCAGGACACCGTGCCAAGCTTCGCGATACCGTACTGGCCAACACTGACCTGGTGGGCACCATGGCTAACCTGGTAGCGCCCATCGCTAACTTCACCGTGGGCCTCAAGCCTACTAAGCTGGTGATGGACAGCGTGATGGCCATCGACAAGCACCGCACCTTCCCCGCTTATAGCCGCCAAAAGTTCACCACCTGGTACAAGCGCAATGCCGCCAAGCAGCAGGACGCCTTCGCCAACCACGTGAGCTACTTCCACGGCTGCTATGTGAACTTCAACTTCCCCAAGCTGGGCCAGGACCTCGTGAAGCTGATGAATGCCGTGGGCTATGGCGTTCACCTGCTTGACAAGGAGCAGTGCTGCGGAGTCGCCCTCATCGCCAACGGCTTGTACAAGCAGGCCAAGCGTCAGGCAAAGACCAATGCCGCCAGCATCCGCAAGTCGGTCGATATCGATCACCGCACGGTGCTTACCACCAGCTCGAGCTGCACCTTCAACCTCAGGGACGAGTATCCCGCCGTTCTCGACGTGGATACGACCGATGTGCGCGACAATATCATGCTCGCTACCCGTTTCATCTACCGCCTTGTAGATGAGAGAGAAATCAAGCTAGTCTTCAAGCAAGACTATAAGCGCCGCATGGCCTATCACACCGCCTGTCACATGCAGCGCATGGGCTGGCAGCTGTACAGCATCGAACTGTTGCGCATGATTCCCGGTCTGGACCTGCAGTTGCTCGAACAAGACTGCTGCGGCATCTCGGGCACCTATGGCTTCAAGAAGGAGAATTACGAGAATTCCCAAGCCATCGGTTCCATCCTCTTCAAGCATATCGCCGATGCCCAGGTCGAGGCTGTCACCACCGACTGCGAGACCTGCAAATGGCAGATCGAGATGTCCACCGGCCTGCCCGTAGAGAACCCCATCAGCGTCCTCGCCGACGCCCTTGACGTGGAGGCCACCCGCGCCGCCAACGGGCTCAAATAATAAGCGTAATCAACACATATATATTGCTCAACTAATAACTACTTAAAACTAAAAACTCACAAAAATTATGGCAAGTTTTTTAGCTCCCCCGGCCTATAAGCCGGAACAGACCGGTCCCGAGGCCGATGCCAAATACAAGAAACTGCGTTGGCAGGTCTTCGTCGGCATCTTTATCGGCTATGCCGGTTTCTACTTGGTGAGAAAGAATTTCTCCATGGCGATTCCCATGCTCGAGCCCTTTGGCTTCACCAAGGGTATGCTGGGTACCGCCTTGGCGATGAACGCCGTAGCCTACGGTTTCTCCAAGTTTGTCATGGCAAGCATCAGCGACCGCAGCAATGCGCGCCGCTTCCTGCCGCTGGGTCTTATCCTGTCGGCCATCGCCATGCTGTTCATGATGGTTCCCATCGTTGCCCTCGACCCCATCGGTCATCCCGAGCGCAAGGGTCTCGCCGTCTTCCTGATGGGTGCCTTCAACTTCCTGGTAGGTTGGTTCCAGGGTATGGGCTGGCCTCCGTGCGGACGCGTGATGACGCGCTGGTTCTCCATTAAGGAGCGTGGCACGTGGATGAGCGTGTGGAACACCGCCCACAACGTGGGTGGCGCCCTCGTGGGTCCCATGGCAGCCTATGGCGCCATGTGGTTCGGCTCATGGTTCTACGGCAACGACGAGAAGATGTACTTCCTCATCGGTACCTACGCCTTCCCCGCTGCTGTAGCCATCCTTATCGCGATTATCGCTTACGTCCTTATCCGCGACACCCCTCAGTCCTGCGGTCTGCCCTCTATCGAGAAGTGGAGCG
This sequence comes from Muribaculaceae bacterium, assembly GCA_017427945.1. GTDB lineage: Bacteria > Bacteroidota > Bacteroidia > Bacteroidales > Muribaculaceae > Sodaliphilus. The sequence continues at coordinate 140,723 of JAFRRT010000026.1, forward strand.
GCTCGGCCTCCAAGAACTATGACGAGAAGAAGAGCGAGCAGTCGCTCAGCGTCGGTCAGATTTTCAAGACCGTCCTCTCGAACAAGTTCCTGTGGTACATCGCACTCGCCAACTCCTTTATCTACATGGTGCGCTACGGTTGTCTGGACTGGGCTCCCACCATCCTGAGCGAGCAGGGCGTGGACATCAAGAATGCCGGTTGGGCTTACTTCGCCTATGAGATTGCCGCTATTCCCGGCACCATCTTCTGCGGCTGGCTGAGCGACAAGGTCTTCAACGGCCGTCGCGCGTTGCCCACCATGATCTTCATGGCCCTCATCATTGTGGCCATCGTCGTTTACTGGCAGAACATGACCAACCTGAGCGTTGTCATCGGCTGCCTCATCGCCATTGGCTTCCTTATCTACGGTCCCGTGATGCTCATCGGTGTGCAGGCACTTGACCTCGCACCCAAGAATGCAGCAGGCACTGCCGCCGGCCTCACCGGTTTCATGGGCTACGTGCTGGGTACCGCCATCCTCGCCAACAGTGTGCTGGGCTATGTTGCCGAGAGCACAGGTGGTTGGGACTGGCCTTTCATCCTGCTCATTGTGGGTTGCATCGGCGCCATCGTCTTCATGGCCATGACCTACAAGGAGGAGCAGTATCTCGTTGCCGACCGCAAGGGCGAACACGTTGAGAAATAATCAGTAATTCAATATTTTATTCATTAAAACCAAACTACTTATGTTTAAAAATCTCGTTCGAGTAGGTTTGTTGAGCGTGATTATGCTCGCAACCTTCACCTCATGTGATGATGAACAGCAGTTCACTAATGAGAACACCGACGCCCGCAGGATTGAAGTCCCCGTACTGCCTGCCGAACTGGCTAAGGTGCGTGACTATGTGCCTCTGTACGCTGTAGCGGCTCACCGCGGTTCCATCTTCTGGACCCCCGAGGAGACTGAGGCATCCTGGCGTTGGGCCCGTGAAATGGGTGCCGACTACCTGGAGAGCGACATGCAGGCCACCAAGGACGGTATCGTTCTGGCTAACCACGATGAGAACCTGAAGCGTACCACCAACATCCAGTACGTCTTCAGCGACTATGTTCCCACCTGCCGTAAGGACTTCTACCGCAGCTTCAAGGATGAGAACGGCAACCAGATCTTCAGCGAGGCCGACATCGAAGCTCAGTACCAGCGTGACGTGAACGACTTCCGTACGTTCTACACCCTGTCCTACTACTATGCCGAGCTGCTGATGCTCGACGCCGGTAGCTGGTTCAACAACAGCAGCCTCGAGGAGGCACGTCCTGGCTTCGCCGCCAGCCACAACGGCTATTTCCAGAACGGCAAGCTCATTTACAGCGACGGCCTCTACGTATCGGCCCTGCAGGACCAGATTGCCTTTGCCGAGGGTAAAAAGCTGAAACGCGACGCCGATGGCGTGCGTGTACTGCCCTACCGCATCAAGGACAAATACAAAGGCATGACCCTGGAGCAGATCTACAACAGTGAGCACAAGACCGTGAAGTGCGACGATCCTAACGTATCCTACGGCTATGCTGCCAAGTACATGGACTTCGTAGAGTATGACTTCACCAACGCTTATGTTGCTGACGAGCAGGACACCGGCAACCGTCCCGGTATCTACATCGAGTTCAAGGAGAGCTGGCTGAATCCCAAGGACATGGAGGTTCGCGTTTACAACGTGCTCGCCGAGTGCGGCTGGAACATCATCACCAAGCCCGCCAGCGATACCCGCTTCTACGTGAGCGGCAAGGTGAACGTGGGTAACACCAACGGTAAGGTGATCCTGCAAACCTTCTCGTTCGACGCATTGCACCGCGCTTATGACGTATTCCAGGGCCAGATTCCCATGTGCTTCCTGCTCTGGATCAGCGAGCCCACCCCCTATGCCACCGATATCGCTTATGACACCCCCACCGGCTATGCCGACTTCATCCGCTACGGACAGGAGTGGGGTGCCCACATCATGGGTCCGGCTATCTCGGGTGCTCCTAACAACTATCCTGAGATGAACCAGCCCTGGCAGGCCTACATGATTCGCAAGAGCCAGATGCTGAACCATCCCTACAGCTTCGACAGCTGGGCACAGATGGCCAAGTACATGGGTTACTATGTGGACTACTACGGACAGGGTAACACCACCATGTTCGACGACCTGCTGCGTCTGACCATCCCCGCAACGCCCTACACCAACTTCCAGGGCTCGAACAGCGTTCCCGTTTATCTGGACGGCTACTTCACCAACCGCAGTGAGATCTCCTTGCAGTACATGATCGAGAACGGCTTCCGCTGCAACGGCGCTCTGCCCGATCCCTTCCACCCCGGCAAGACCTACGACAACTCGCAGGCTCCCAGCACTGTGCCTGATCCCAAGGCTCTGCTCGACCGTCTGGGTTACTAATCCCCCTTTGGTGTAATGAACATTAACAACATAAAATCGACTTTACAAATGAAAAAATATATTTTGATGCCTCTTCTGGCAATCTTTGCCTTGACAGCCGCTGCCCAGGACTTCGATACCGATCCCACCCTGGAGCTCGAAAACGCTGAGAAGGAAGTAAAGTTCACCGTCGGTGCCCGCATGATGGCTGACGCAGCCTACTACAACACCGATTTCACCCCCATGCAGAGCGGTGCCTCAATCACCGATGCACGCATCCGCACCTCGATGACCTATAAGGATTGGTACTTCTATGCCGACTTCGGTTTTGGTGGCGGTAAGTTCTCGCAGAAGAACATCTTTGTGCAGTACAGCACCTTTGACAACAGCGACAACATGCACGCCATCAAGGTGGGTTACTACAACGACCCCGCCGGTTCCATGGCACGCAACACGTCGCTGGGTAGCTACCACTTCATCAGCCGTCCCGGTTCGACCAACGCACTGGGTGAGGGCCGTGAGCTGGGTATCAGCTACAAGTTCAACAACGACCGTTTCATGGCTTATCAGGGTGTGTTCACCGAGAACGCCTACAACAAGATCGACGCCGGTTTCAACGGTATGACCGTTGCAGGTCGCTACCTGTTCCGTCCCATCGTTGACGAGACTCAGACGCTGCACGTTGGTGCCAACGTACGCTATGCCCACATTGGCGGCGGTGTTGTGACCAACAACGTGCTCAAGAAGACCCTCTACCTGGGTCAGCCCCTTGAGACCTATGTTGACGAGGAGGATGTGTTCGTTTCCTGCGAGCTGCCCTGGATCGACAACGTGTTTGATGCAGGCGCCGAGGCGCTGTATCACAACGACCGCTTCTTTGTGCGTGGCGAGTATCTCTACAAGCACACCACCAAAAAGCGCGACAGCAACACCCTTTGGGAGGCCAGCAACAACAACATCGACACCTGGGGTTCCTATGACTGGTGGTTGGCTGCCAACCCCCTGCGTAGCGACAACTTCCACGGCGGTTATGTAGAGGCAGGCTTCATGATCTTTGGCAATCCCTACCACTACAACATGCAGGAAGGTATCCTTGGTGGTCTCGACGGCAAGGCTCTTGAGCTCGTTGCACGCTGGAACTACACCAGCCTCAACGACGTCAACGAGGGCGAATACTACGCCGTAGGTCGTGACCAGTACTATCCCAACAACTACATGGAAGACTGGCCCTACGCTTCGTCGAGCGTTGGTGGCGGTAAGGTCAACAGCTACACCGTAGGTCTGAACTACAGCTTCAACCGCTACGTGCTCTGCATGTTTGACTACACCTACCACCGCCTGCAGAAGGACTGGCTCCCCTATGACCGCAACGTGCACATGGCTCAGGCCCGTGTTCAGTTCACGTTCTAAGTCAAGGGATTGAAAGATTGATTAACATCTAATTACCATCATTAGGTTACATATATAACCAGATTCCTATCAATCACTGTGATCCCGCCTCACCCGCGATAGGGCCAGGCGGGATTTTTTTATCTTTACCCTCACGAATAAAAGAAAACAATAAACACAACAATAACGACCCTGCGGGCGGCTAATGCTAATTCCACGAATTTATCTAATTAATAAACAGCATTATACATTCGCATAATTCGTCTAATTAGCCGACAAGAAAAGAGATGCGTTAGCCAATCTCCCCCTCTAAGATTAGACCAATGGAGCGAGCCGAATATAGAGGGCAAGCGTGCTTGCACTTTGTTGAGGCGAAGCCCATTGCCGCTGGAAGAGCGG
>JAFRRT010000027.1 GCA_017427945.1 Muribaculaceae bacterium
GTCAAGAGCATCGAGGTATCGAAGGAGGATTCGGTACTCGAGGGTAACACAATCATGGTAATCGGATAAAAACAGACTCCAGATTATGGTACTGCTTGACAATTTCTTGTTCACCAAGTTGTTGGACTTCTGGCACTTTACCGGATTCTACAACTTTGACTACACTAACCTGATCATGATTTTGGTGGGTCTGTTCTTCATCTACCTCGCCATTAAACATGATTTTGAGCCTATGCTGCTCGTGCCCATCGGCTTCGGTATCCTGATTGGTAACATTCCGTTCCAGCCGGGTAACGAGATTGGCATCTATGAGGACGGTTCGGTGCTCAACATCCTGTATCAGGGTGTGAGAAACGGCTGGTACCCGCCACTGATCTTCCTGGGCATCGGCGCGATGACCGACTTCAGCGCCCTGTTGGCCAACCCCAAGTTGATGCTTGTGGGTGCCGCAGCGCAGTTCGGTATCTTCGGCGCCTACATGATCGCCCTCTTCCTTGGCTTCATGCCTGACCAGGCCGGTGCCATCGCCATCATTGGCGGTGCCGACGGTCCCACCGCTATCTTCCTGTCGTCGAAACTAGCGCCCAACCTGATGGGAGCCATTGCCGTGAGTGCCTACAGTTACATGGCACTCGTGCCGGTGATTCAGCCACCCATCATGCGTCTGTTGACGACCAAGAAGGAGCGCACGATGCGCATGAAACCCGCCCGCAAGGTCAGCCAGTTGGAGAAGATCGTCTTCCCCATCTTCGGTCTGTTGCTCACCTGCTTTGTAGTGCCCTCGGCAATCCCTCTGTTGGGTATGCTGTTCTTCGGCAACCTGCTGCGTGAGAGTGGCGTGACCAAGCGCCTTGCCCACACTGCCAGCAACGCAATGACCGACATCGTGACCATCCTGCTGGGTATGACCGTGGGTGCTTCGACACAGGCTTCGCAGTTCCTGACCAAGGAGACCATCTTTATCTTCATCCTTGGTGCCTGCGCCTTTGTCATCGCTACCTGCTCGGGTGTACTGTTCGTGAAGATCTTCAACCTGATCCTGCCCAAGAGCAAAAAGCTCAACCCGCTCATCGGTAATGCCGGTGTATCGGCAGTGCCTATGGCAGCACGTATCAGCAACGACCAAGGTCTGAAGGCCGACCCCAGTAACTACCTGCTCATGCACGCCATGGGTCCTAACGTGGCCGGTGTGATTGGTTCGGCAGTTGCTGCAGGTGTCCTCCTGGGCTTCCTGGGATAAGGACTGACAGTCAATAGTTAAAAGAGAATAGTTAATGGTTGTGGCTACCGCCCGCTATTGACTATTCTCTTTATTATAGGATTTGGACAGTTTGTGAAAACTGCCATGCAGTGCTGTTTTTTGAATTATAACTTGTTCATTTAGTTTCTTCTTCATAAATTTGTCGCATACTTACTATAATTAGTTGCCGTTATGAAACAGGAAGAATTAGACAACCTTATCGAAGAAGAATTCAACGAGATTAAGGACAAGTGTAAATCAAGGGCAAAAGTAGTTTTTTACGTTTCTCTGGCGCTCATCGTTATATTTATCCCACTGTTAGCAGCTTGCATCCATTATAAGGGAATTACTAATTTAAAGCACACACAGATTGTTGCTTTGATTTTAATCTTTTTGTCTGTTTGTGATGCGTGCTGGTTATTGCTGAACAATTACCGTTTTCTCAAGAGAGCAAACAGTCTTGACACTCCAGACAAGTTGTTAGACTCGTATGAGAAGAAAATTCTTGACGGCCGCAAAGCCTACGTCTTTTTTGGGTTGGCTTTTATGTGCTTTAACATTGATGCTTTCATTTACTGGTTTCATGATGAAGGTGCGTTTACCTTGGTGACTATATTGACACTATTAATTGCATTGATTGCGTACTTTATTTACAAGTATCTTCAAGATAAGTCATATTACGTTCAACCTAAGGACGTGGCAATCATCGAGCGACTGAAAGAGCTCATCGAGAAAAAGTGATGCCGACTTTACAAAACACAAGGGATTGAAATTGCAAATCTCAAGATGAGCTCCTACAACGCCTTAAGAATCTATCACTGAGATATAGGAGACAAGATAGTGTTTAGCAAAAAACACTATCTTTTTGTAGTTTTTGATGTGCTGGCTGCGTCTAATGGGCAAAAAGATAAATTAAAAACAACAAAAAAGGAATTATTATGGAAACAAAAGGAAACCAAACTTTAAGCATGGTATTGAAGGCACTGGGTATTCTCATAACAATAGTATTCGTCATTGTCATCGTTGGAAATGCTCTTGACTGGTGGCAGACGCCCAAGGTTAACGGTTCAGGCCACTATCTTTTTGTCATACTTTTCACTGGTTTGAACCTTTGGCTTATGGGAATCATCTATGGCCGTCAACATAATTTAGATGATGCAGGGATGAGGCTATTGGCCTTTCATAAGGGATTCTTTCTGTTAGTAATTCTTTTGGCTGTAGTGGATTTATTCGTCTTAAATCCAGTGATACCTGTACTTGATCTTAGTTTGAGCGAGATTGTCAATCTGCTGTTTGGTGGTTTAATCGCCAGTGCTTGTCATTTATTATCCCGTTCAAGAAACCGCTCGGTATCCAGATAAAAAAGAATCAGGCCATAACATCTATTTAAAGCATACGCGGTTGATTTACTGATGTGGTAAATCAACCGCGTTTATTATGGCCTCTTACTGTTAACTGAACGTCACTGAGGCAGGCTATTGACGGCTATGTCATTCTATTCTTTCGGATTTTGAATAATCCAGTCAAAGGCGAGCCGCAACTCATTGGCCTGATAGACGACCTCATCCTCCATGAAAGATGTAGCGGCAGGACCTATGACTTGGTAGATGCTTCCGTCAAGGAAATAAAACCTACGGTCGAAGCGCTTGCCGTTTTCATCATAGTCTTGGGTTAAAGCGAAGATCAGCCGTTGGGACGAGGGATCGAAAAGATATTCTTCATAGTATTTGTTTTTACCTCTATTGTAACTGCGGGTCACGAAATACAGGGGATAGTAGAAGAAATGCGGGTCACGGTCATCGCCCTCGGCAAGCCAATAGGTGCCCTCGACAGTGTTGTAGAAGAAGTGGAGCGTCTCGGTGGTTTTACCTTTACCGCGCACAGTATAGTTGAGCGTGGTCTCCATCTCGTTGCCCATCCCCTTGTTCTTCTTCATGGACTCTTTTGCCTGCTGATAAGCGTCTCTAATCGATGAGATGACAGGGTCGGGTTGTTCGGCTGCGCAGGCAAGAGCCATGATTGTGCAAGCCATCAGCATGAATTGTCGCAAGCCTTTCATAATCAGTAAAATTTTAAGAATATATTTCAATGTTTTATATTAGTGCAAAAGTAGTGATTTTTTTCAAATCGAGTTGATAGATGAAGTGTTAATTATAGCGATAAAAGCATTGTAAAAAAGTTGGCTTACCACTTAGATAAGCCAACCTTTTTTATACTTCCCTATCGTAATTGTTACGGAAATCGACTTTAGTGCTTGAACATGCGGTCGATGGTGCGCTTGTCCTCACGTTCCTTGATGCTCTGACGCTTGTCATACTGCTTTTTACCGCGTGCCGTGGCGATGACCAGCTTGGCCAAGCCCCGCTCGTTTATAAACAGCCGCAGGGGGACAATCGAGAAACCGGGTTGCTGGGCATCCTTAGCGATGCGGCGAATCTCTTTGCGGTTGAGCAGCAGTTTGCGGTCGCGGTGCGTCATGTGGTTGTTATATGAGCCAAAGCTGTATTCGGCGATGTACATGTTCTTGACCCACACTTCACTGTTGATAACGGCACAGTAGGTATCGGTCAGTCCCACCTTGCCCTGCCTGATGGATTTGATCTCGGTGCCGGTAAGCACAATGCCCGCAGTGAAGGTTTCGACGATTTCATAGTCGAAAGTGGCCTTGCGGTTCTTAATATTGACGGTATTGTGATTGTTGTTGGCAGCCATAACAATATTACTTGATGATAAACAGTCCCAGAATGGCCCTTAAAGCAAGCGGCAAACCCAAGAGCAAGGCCGAGGAGATGACAACAAACTTGGCCACTTTATCCTTCTTGACAAACAGGTGGTCGGTGCCACGGTAGGCCATCCACGGCAAATACACCATCAGGAACAGCACCGGCGTGAAATCACTGGGCAAGAGGTTGCGCAGGATGATGAGCAGGACCAGGAAGATGAGATTGTAGAGTATAAAGTCATTGAGTCGTGCCTTGGCACCGTCGGTCTTGGCCAGCTCAGGATAAAAGCCTTCCAAGAGGTAACTGATGAGATAGTAGCTGATGAAATAGGTCGAAAACATCACGATGCCTGTCATCAGCGACGTGGAGAAAGAGATGGTGTGGTCGTATATCATGGGTACAAAGCACGAGAGGCCCAACACGCACAGCAGCGGGAAATAGGCGCTCTTGAGCACCTTGCCCACGGGAATGTTGGTCTCATTGATCAGCTCCCACCCGTATTTAGGGGCGGTAATCACACAAAATATGTTATGCCAAATACTCATCTCGGGAAAATTGCGGGTGCAAAGATACACAATAATTTACAAATACAAACTCTAAAACACAAATTTAATTTACATAATCAAAAACTGTGCCAATTGCTTGACTAAGAAAATAAAAAATATTACCTTTGCGACAGTAGTAATCACCTATACATCGAGATGGAAAAAGGCAATGACAATCGTGGCGGATCGCTTGGACGATTCACGCCTGAATTCATTAAGGAGTTGGCGCCCAACGAAGTGTTTGTCTTCGGGAGCAACCTTGGCGGATTCCACGCTGGCGGTGCTGCACGCGCCGCACTCAACCTCTTCGGCGCCGTATGGGGCCAGGGCGTGGGCCTGCAGGGCCAGAGTTACGCCATTCCCACGATGCAAGGCGGCGTTGACACCATCAAGCCCTATGTTGTCGAATTCATCGAGTTCACCCAGTCCCATCCGGACCTGTACTTTTATGTGACACGCATAGGGTGCGGCATCGCCGGATTCACCGACGAGGAGATTGCTCCCCTGTTCAAGGAGGCGCAGTACCTTGACAATGTGGCACTGCCCAAAACTTTTCATGACATTTTGACCAAAGAACCCGTTTAATAATCACCAAATTAAAATCGCAAAGAAATGAAGAAATCAATTTTAGCAATCGCTACCGTCCTGTTAACGCTGGGCGCATGCACCACTCAAGATGGCGAAAAGCCCGAGACAGCCGCTCCCGACGCCGGCCAGGCAGCCATTGAGAACATCATGACGCGTACGAGCATCCGCCAGTACAAAGATCAGCCTGTTGAGCAAGAGAAAATCGACATCATGCTCAAGGCTGCGATGGCTGCTCCCACTGCCATGAACCAGCAGCCGTGGCACTTTATCGTCATCACCGACAAGAAGGTGATTGACCAGCTCGCCGGTCCCCGTCCCACCAACGCTCCATTGATGATTGCCGTGTGTGGTGACACCGACAAGACCAGCATGCCTGACGGCAAAGGCAAGTTGCCCGACTTCTGGGTAGAAGATGTTTCGGCCGCTACCGAGAACCTGCTGCTCGCCGCCCATGCACTAGGTCTGGGTGCCGTATGGACCGGAGCCTATCCCGCCATGGAGCATGTTGCCGAAATCGCCAATGTGCTGAACTGCCCGCAGAACATCGTTCCCGTGGCTATCGTGCGCGTGGGTTATCCTGACGAGTCACCCGAGCCCAAAGACAAGTTCAAAGAGGAGAACATCAGCTACAACAAGTTCGGTGGCAAGAAGGAGTAACGCTCCTTTTCAACGCATATCACAAAGAAGCCTGCTTCTCGAGGAGCAGGCTTCTTTGTTTTTCATTTCAATTATTTCGCTATTAGAACAGGAAGGTATGGTATAGTTCGGGCTCGTAGATGCTGCCTGTCTTGATGACTGCCTTGGCAATCTCATAATAGATGTAATGGAAATTGAACAGCATCATCGCGGCCAGCAAGAGCCACTTGCGTTCACGCCACAGGAAGTGCATCGTGTAGCATACCATGATGAGGAAACAGCACCGCATGAGGTCGCCAGGGCGGCTCAAGTACTGCGTGGTATTGCCCATGATATTGAGGTATCCCAGGTGGACCAAGGTGAAACGGTACATCGCCGGCAAATACCTGTCTGCGGCAAACATGCGCTTGATGTCGGGGTAATACCATATCATGACAATTGCCGACAACAGTGGGCACAGGCGGGTCGGGCCCAATACTGCCCTGAAGGCGTACAACGAATTGGTGGAAAAGAGACGGTAGTAATGCCCGTAACCCAAGAGGTCGGCGAACTGTCCCAAGCGGTCAAACGTCCACTGGATCCACTGCGGGAATGAGCCCAAAACGACACACAAGGCCAAGAGGGCATAAGGAACCCACCGCTTGACATTACGGAACGTAATAAGGGGCACCAGATAGAGCGGGATGAGCACAATAGACATTTTGTGCAAGGTCATCGCCAGCAAGCAGAGCAAAAGATAAAGCCAGAACTTGCGGCGGACAATCAGTTCGACCATGAGCACAAAGAGACACTCGACGACGGCCTGTCGCAGAGTGCTCATCCACTGGATATAGTATGGCCCAAGGAAAATGCACAAGGCCACCCACGGCATGAGTACCTTGCGATGTCGCAGGGCATAGTAGAGCAAAACGATTTGCAGGGCAGCCCAGAAAGCGAAATAAAAGGCAAAGTGTAAGCCCGACTGCGCCATGGCCTTGGTGACAAGCTCAAATCCCGGTTCAAAATTCTCACGGGACGTCTCGCCCATCGACTGCATGGTCACAAAGAAATTGTAATACATGTTGTAGTCCCACGAGGTGAGCCATCTCACCGATGAGACCGCGACATAGATGAGAATCGCCATCAAAATCTCCCAGGAGCAGAAAGGCAATTCTCCCCCACCCTGCGCCACGAGACGCTGCTCACGCCTGCTCACAAGCCATCCCAGCCATGCCATTGCCAAGGCGGTTGTGGTATAGACTGTGAGGCTGAGAATCATGACGGGCAGATGTATTACTTAACGAGCGACATGGTGATTTGCAAGCCATAGTTGCTGCTTGTCGTGGGATAAGAACTTGTCGTGACGAGCGGCGTGTTGGTTTGATAATCAAAGAAAGCTCCCAAGGTGATGCGCTTGCTCACCACATAGTTGGCCATGAAATTGACAGCCCATGTCTTAGTGCCGCTGGTTGCCTGGGCAGTGTTGAACTCAATCTTGCGGATGAGAGACATGTTGCTCGACATCTTCATAGTGAGATTCAGGGTGAGGTCATTGTTCACATTCTGCTGCTTGGTCTTGAGCTTGAGCACTTGGTTGAAGTTGGCAATCTTGTAGCTGCCACCCAGCGAGAACGTCTTGGTAGAAGCCTCCACAAGCTGGCCTGCCGAGGAGTTCAACGTCAAGGTGCGCATGTCATCATACTGTGCATTCAACGAGATGTCATTGAAGAATGTAGCTGTGAAGCCGATGAGCGGCGCGAATTTCTCGGTCAACATGACTGATGAAATTTCGTAAGGCGAAGACGGAATCGCTCCACGCGTGAGAGCGTCTTGCGTGAATCCGAGGCCGTTACCTATGGTCACCCAATCGCTGTAGGAATTATAACTTGCAACGTTGTATATACACTGATAAGCATGAGTGAGGTTAAATGACTTGAATACCTTCTTGAAGAATGGGATTCGCATCAAGCCATCATAAGTGATTCGCCAGTTAGGGAGAATCTCCTTGATGCCCGGGAACGGATTGAGCGACACCTTCCTGGCGTCTTTGCCAGAGTAAGCCGCCATGAATGCCGGAATCAGCACATCACTACTTGACCTATTGACTTTACCATTCTCCTCGCTGTAAGGATTACCAGCCATCGCCGTTCCATGCAGGAAGCCAGCATCGGGATAAACGGTACCTTCATACTGCTGCTGCAGGCGTCCGGCGACAATATCGATGTTATTGAGGAATTTATCAAAAATCTCGCTACGATAGTTATCATCGGCACGAACGTTACCCTTCAACGCCGTGGCAATCGCCATGTGAGTCTTGGTATATGAGCCCCTGTAAAGTACAGTTGGATAATCGTACATGAACTGAATCTGGTTGGTACGGTTTTCGGTGCGGTTACCCGTCAAGGTTATCTTGAGACCTGCAATGGGCTCGAGAATAACCTCGGCGTTAAACTCATTGGTGTGTCCATACAAAGCAGGTGTTATCTGCGTCGGGTCGTTCATGAGCCAGTTATTGGACTTGGCTCGGTCGATGTAAGACTCACCGACAAAACCAAACGCGAAGTCCAAGCCGGGAGACATGGGTCCGTAAGCACGTGTCTGACCAAAGGCATCACCAATCTCGGGAACAAACTGGGGCACCGAGATATCGGTGGAATGCTTCAGACGCAGGGTGACGCTGCGAACGCTCATGAGTACACGGGCAGTGTATTGAGCCGCCTCGGTAAAGAAGTTCTTTGTTTCCTCTTTCTGCACCTCGGTGATGGTGAACTTGAGGTTTTGATCGCCAAGCGTCTGGATTTCGACATTGTCCTTGTCAATCACCTTGTATTCAATCTTGAATGGCGTGTCATCGGTCAATGTAGCCGACACCTTCACATTCTTCACACCCAACTTGTGGGTAATGACAATCGCCGAGTCAGGGCTAAGCTTGAACGTGCGTGTAAGCTTTTTAGGCTTTTCCTTCTTGGGCTTCTTATTGCGATTTGTGTTCTTGCTCGAGAATCGCTCATCTACCTTCTTGAGATAAGGAATCTTGCCATAGAACTGTTCTAAGTTGAAGCGTCCGTCAATAGAGCGCACAGTGTTGTTCCTGATGATGTTACCCGAAGAAATCGAATCAATAACGGTACCACGGTCCCAATTATAGCCCGTGTCATAAGTAGCATTCAACGTGATCCAGCTCAAAATCGGAATCTGATTGAATGGCGCCTTATAGGTAAGGGTGAATTTTTGATTATAGGCCCACGGTGTACCCCAATTCCTGATAGACGCCATGACCGAATCACGCCATATTTGGTACTCATCGCGGTACAACTTCCTGTTGACTTGCTGACCAATATTGTCAAAGATGGGTTCCATGATGTGGGCAGTCGTGTTGCTGGAGAAGGATGCAGTAATCGACTTGGTGAGTTGCCAGGACAAGGCGAACTGACGCTGCCATAGGAAGTTCCTGCTGACCGCTACTGGCAGTTCCACTTCAATTCCAGTCTCGTTGCGCGTTTGCTGCTCGTAGTAGTAGCGCGAGATATTGGTGACAAAAGAAACATTGGTAGGCAACCAGCGCAGCTCCCAATCGTGCAAGAACTTCATGCTCTTGTTCTTTTCATTGACGAAGCGCGAGAACGGCTTAAACGGCTTGATATAGGGGGTCCAGCTGTAGGACATGCTGCCCTTGTAGTCATTAGTGTTCTCATAGACATTCTCAGGATCACTGAGATGCTGTTTGTTGAACGAGTAGCTGAACGAGAAGTTAGCGGGATCCCAAGGCATGGGATTCTTCATCGTCTTCACATCGAACTTGAGGCCCGAAATGGAGAAGCTCTTGGCAGTGCGCTGCGTCACGGCATATTCCATAATGCTGTCCTTCTGCTCCTTGGTCTCACAGATGTCCAAGGCATCGTCCAACTTAACGTCCTGGTCAAGGGGATTATACTTGGGCCTCGTTTTCTCGTTGTTGTAAGAGTAGTAAATCGGGGCATGAAGTTTGGCCTTCTCGGGGACGAATCGTCCTAGATCGGTCTGCATGGCAATGTTATACTGATCGTAGTTGTCCAGACGACGCATCGAGAGGCCCTGGTCCACTCCTCCGAAGCCTTCGGTCTCCTTGTGGAAGCCGACGTTGACGGTAGCGATGTCACTCATGTTGAGCGTCATACTTGCCATGGCTGCCCAGCCGCCTTCGCTGTCGAAGTCGGTCACACGCAGCTCATCGACCCACACGACGCAGCTCTTGGACGTGGGCGAGTTGTTGCGCACACCAATGAGCATCACACGCACCTTGCTCAACGACGGGTTACCCATGACATAAACCTTGTTATTGGGGTGCTCGTCATCAACGTCTTGGTAACGTATCGCATAGCCAACTCCGGGATCACCCGCGATCTTATCGGCGTTGCGGTGCTTCTTGGCATTGACGAGCACATCGAGGTTGATGTCGAGCATATTCTCCTCGGGCCATACCTTGACACGGTCAGTAGAGCTGTTGGTGCTATACCGTCCAGGAGGGGTGATAGTCAATGGAATCTCGTACTCGTAGTAGTTGTTCTTGACGTCAGAACCCAATCGTACAAAGAGCGACACGTCGCCGTTGCGCAGGTTGGTCTCGTTGCCGATGGTAGCCTCATTGTGTACAAACATCTGCAGACGCTTGTAGGTACGCAGGTCAAGATCGGTGTTGCGGTAAACACCGCGGGCATCACCTGCATCGAGGTCACTCACCGTAAGCTGCATGGACTGCTCGTTGAGCTGGGTAATCTGTGACTGACCACTATCGATGATTCGTGAAACGCCGGGAGGCAACACATAGTTAACCGGCTGACGTGAAGCATTCTCCTCGATATTGACAGAGTTGATGCTAATGGTACCGTTAGCAGGCTGCTCGCCACGCATATTCAGGTTGTACTTGTAGTTACGCCACTCGCCGCGAACGAGCTCGAGAGAAGCGAAACGCAAGTGGGTTTCGGCCTTAAAGCCCGTCATGAACATTCTCATGAAACGTATGGTGGAGAAGTCCTGAATAGAACCGACTTTCTTCTCGTATTGTGCCAGGGGTATAGTAAACTGATACCAAGTTGCCACCTGTGTCTGACCATTGCGGGTGTGGACGTTTGCAATCTGCTTGTCGGTGATGAAATTCTCACCCACATCCATGCCAGGATGAATGGCCACCTTATACTGGAAATAGCGCTCGTATTCATTCAGGGTATTATCCTGATTGATGTCCTCGACATCGGGGGTAGAACGTGAGGTCTGATACTGACCATCAGCTGCATCTTCCTGCGACAAGGAGTTACCTTCGGTGCCGTTATAATGCTTGTATCGTTCAAGAATTGTGGCCTTGTTCGTGTCATAATAATTACTCCTGAAGAACGAGTAGTTATCGGATGCCGGGTCATTGAACGGAGAGAAGGGATCTTCCAACATTCTTGCTTTAGCAGACGGGTCGGTAATGACACGATCTAATTCTTCTATGAAACTGGCATAGGTGTCATTATTAAACTCTTCGGCCGTTGACAAGCCGTCGAGACCGACATCCTGCAGCACACGTGCACCGTTGCTGTTGTCAAAAGCATAGGTCAACGATGACTGTGTTGCTACTTTACCCCAAACTGTCGAGGTAACATAGGTGGAGTCATTGTTGATGGGAAGTCCGTTCTCATAACTCTTTTGACCATCCTTGAGGATATCCTCGCTGACCTCACCCAAGTTGAAGTAGAGGTAACCACCCTCCTCGTTGCCCAATTCGGGGTCCATGAACGGGTCGAGCATCCAGAACTGGATATACTCGATATTGGATTGCTCAAAGTTGGTGTTGTCAATCTTGCGCATGATTCCACCCCATCGTCTCTCGGGATTGGAGAAATAACCTTCAGAGTCCAAATTGGAGACATCAAGATTATAGGGGCCACGCTCTCGCGGATAGAATGAGAGGTTCAGCGTCTGAATAACCGACGATTCACCATAATTCAGTTCACGTCCGGGGAAGACCTCACTAAACGCCACCTCACGCGCATAAGGATAGGACAAGGCATCAAGGTCGTTCTTGATATAGCCGGGGGCATAAGATGAGTTACGCTGAGTAAACAAGCGGTCAATATAATACCATGCCAATAACGAACGGTTCTTGCCATAGTCAATATTGTTGGTCAACGACGCCTCAGGGAAGAGGGCATCTGACGAAGGGTCATAGGGCGTTGACGCCAAATACCAGGAATAGGGAGAACGCAAGTCAAAACCCGTCTGAGTGGACTCGAAGTCGTCGATATAAGAACTACCCGAGTTAGAACCCGTCTTGGCCTGATGCGGCATCAACTGGGCAAACTCACCCTTGAAATTGAGGCTCGACGGAGCCACCGCATTGACAGTCGGAATCTTATTGAGCAAATTGGTCAACCACATGAACTGGGTGTTATAGGACATGTTCACACCCCAGATGGTGTTATTCACCAGCTCACTACCGATTGCCACCTTGTCACCGATGGCTTTCTCACCATAGTGCATGATGGTACCGCCTATGTGGAAATCCTTGTTAATGGCATAATCAAGGTCCAGTCCGAGCAGTGTTTTACGCTGCATGTTAAAGGTGGACTGGTTCTCAAGTGAAACATTGATATTAGTGCCGGCATCGATGATGCTCTGGTTCACGATGGTCACTTCTCCCATCGTATAATCAACGGTATAGTCACTGCCCTCGGTAAGCGGCACACCACCAGCCGTAACAACTACAGAGCCTCGTGCTACATTGGTAGCATTGAGCTTGATGACACTACCTGAACTCGACTGATATTCACCGGCAAGGACGAATTTGTTCTTATCGCTGAACTGTTGGGCTACAGTGAGGGTCGAGTCGTACAACTCGGTATAGATAAATTGCTTGGCAAGTTCCTGTTCATCTGGTCCGAACTTGGAGCGCAGGTGCTCACCAAAGGGCTCCACGACAGGGAAGATAATCTTACCTTGTGACTGCTGGATGGTAGAACCGCTGATGAAGTCAAAGCGGCCATCAATATTGGGCTCTTCGTTGGCATCCAAACGGTCCAGATTCATTACCTGCAACAGCGGGGTGCCATTAATTTTACCAGCGGGGATATAAATCAACTCATTACCGGTAGTATCACTCAGATACTTGATGTTGAGTTTGAAATTGTTCTTCTGGATGTCGTAAGCGCCCAAAGCATAGATATTCTTCATCGCCAAGTCCCACATGGGGAAATTGGGAGACGAAGTAGTACCTTTCAGCATCTTGACATACAAGGACTGATCGGTAGAAGAGATATCACCAGAGAATTCACCCACCTGATAGGTTCTATTATTATAGGTGTACTGGTAGGCCACTGCCAGAATCTCATCACTGGCAAGAGCCGTCTTGAGCATGATGTAACCCAGATTGGCGTTCAAGGTATATTCTGAAGACTGAAGAAGCCTTGCACTCTCAATCTTCTCATAATCCTGACCACCCTCAAAGTCATAGGCTTTCAACGGTTGAAGTACAGTCGAAGCCTGGCTCATATAACGGGCATTGGGATATTGCTCATTGATTTCGGAATACAGGGTGTTAGCCCCATTGTCGGGCAAGTTATCTTCAGTGCCTATCCAATGGTTGTTGCTGATGTGCTCTTCATTGCTCTCACCAAGGTCCATGAAGGCCATGAGGTTACGAGACTCATTGTAGTTGTTTCGCTTGTTGGTAATCCACACTTCGATGCGGGTTATATGCACACCCGAGGAAACCAGAGGCAGCCTGGAGCACCAACGGTCATAATTGTCGCGGAAGAAGTGTGACAAGAAGAAGTTGCGGTTCTGGTCATACTTGTCAGCACTGATGTAGAATTCGTTGGTCTGTGAACCGCCCTTAGTGCTAACATTTTGTGATTCACTGTTTTGCTGCGAAACAAGTGCGGTAGCCGTAAGTTTACCAAACTGTAGTTTGGTCTTTACACCGAACAAAGCTGCACTACCGTGAATGAGCGAAGAACCCGTGGTCATGCTCACATTACCGGCCTCGATGTTCTTGATGATTTCATCTTCCTTGCCCTCGTAGGCCAGTTTAAGATTCTTGGTGTCGAAGTCAAATGTCGCACCAGTGTTGTAAGTCATGTTGAACTTCAGCTTGTCACCCACCGAAGCCGAAATGTTTGCCTGAATCGTCTGATCGAAGTCGAAATAGGTCTTCCTGCGTTGCGACACCGACAAGGCCGGGTTATCAGTCGAATTGCTCTTGACACCCATCTTGATAACAACCGAACCGGTCGTCTTGAGTTGCAGATTACCGCCGAAGATTGACTCAGCTGCTCCCATGCCAAACTGCATGTCCAGGAAATTGAAGGGGTCGGTTTCCTGGCCTTGTGCACTCTCGGCATTCTTTTGGCGATAATACTCCATCATCGAGCGGCGGAAGTCAGAGTTGCTGAATTCGTCGGACGACATGATGTAAGGGGTGACGATGTCATAGTCACCAAGCTTGGTGTGAATGACATAACAACCCGTCTCGGGGTCGTATTCCACCTCAGAAGTAATGTTGGACGGTGTTTTCAGGTCGGCGGCATACTCTCCAGACTCTTGTACATCGTCATAGTTCTGCGGGATGGTGTGCTTTACACCAAAATGCAAATCCAGCGAGGGAGTCTTCTGTTGCTGGGCCGAGGGGCGCGTGTCGGGAGCCGGCGGAGGTGGCGGCAGTGTACTTGTCACATACTGCGCCAACAAAGCACCGCTTCCCAACCACAAACAGATGAGAGCGCCGAATAAAATCGTGAATAATATTCTTTTTCGATTCGACATGAACTATCAATCTACGGCAAGCTGCAGTGATCGTTGAATGTCATCACATCATCTTGAGGGCCTGCTTGATGGCCGACTCGACTGTTAGTGCCGGATTGCTGGAAAACAGCGACTTAAGTGCTTTCTGCGATGCCTGTTGGGAGAACCCCAACATGACGAGAGCAGCTAGTGCTTCATCAAAGACTTCACCGGCAGCTTGACCTTTTACATGTAATAACGTATCATCTGCCAGTTTTATTTTATCCTTAAGGTCAACTATTATTCGCTGAGCCGTTTTTCCGCCCACGCCCTTAACCGACTTGAACATCGCCACATTGTTTCCTGCCACAGCCTGAGAGAATTCCTCAACACTCATCGAAGACAATATCATGCGGGCAATATTGGGACCGACGCCCGATACCGAGATGAGCTGCAGGAAGGCCTCACGCTCGGCCTTGGCGGCAAATCCGTAAAGCAAGTGTGCATCTTCCCTAATGGCTTCATAAACATATAGCAAAGCCTCATCGCGACTGCCTTGCCTCGACAGGATATCATAGGTTGACAACGAGATGTTCAGCATGTAGCCGATGCCATGGTTATCGAGAACGACATAAGCCGGATTCAGTTCAGCTACAGCACCTTTAATATAGTCAATCATAACGAATACAAGAAATCTTCAATATCACGCGCCACAGCAAGATATCAGTGAGAAAGGATGATGTCGATAATGGCATTGATGTCGGCGATATTCACCTCGCCATCACCATTGATATCAGCATTCTGGCGCTGTTCATCAGTAGCGTGAGAGCTCAACAGCACATCGATTACTGCGTTGATGTCGGCGATGTTCACCTCGCCATCACCGTTAGCGTCGCCATGAATATTGCCAAGGTGCAGGACATAGCGCATACCCATATTCACGTCAAGCTTTCCTGCTCCCCAACGGGTGGGGTTACCGTTGATTACGTTGTTGTCACGGTAGCTAGTGTTCTTGATGATGTCACGCACGTCAGCCGCACTCAAATTCGGGTTAGCTTCCATCCATAGAGCAACAGCGCCAGCGACAACAGGTGCCGACATCGAGGTTCCCAGGTCAGGACAATAAGTGTATTCCTCACCGTCGACAAAGGCCGAAGGCTGCCAATACTGGAGGTTAGGAGCATT
This sequence comes from Muribaculaceae bacterium, assembly GCA_017427945.1. Lineage (GTDB taxonomy): Bacteria > Bacteroidota > Bacteroidia > Bacteroidales > Muribaculaceae > Sodaliphilus. Next base: position 15,636 of record JAFRRT010000027.1, read on the forward strand.
GACATCATATCGGTTACCCGAAGAAATCATCACACTGCCAGGCGCACAAACGTCGGGACGGTTGATGCCATTCTCGTCGGGTCCATAGGCCGAGAAATAGGAGATCTCGACCGGTTTGCTATTGGGACGATAGTAAGTGGAGCCGTCACGTAGCGGGATATACTGCTTTGTATTATAGGAGCCAACCGAGATGATGCTGTCACTTGTTGCCAAATCGTTGATGGAGCCTGAGGGAGTGCCTTTTTCGGCCCAGTCATATCCGTAAGAACTGAAGTAGGCAAACTGTGAAGTCCACGCCGCAAGTTCAGTTGCATTCGGGGTATTGTACCTGAATCCCATAGCATAATTTTTGTTCTTGGCTCTCATATAGATATCATACACCAGATTGTAGCGTCCCATATAGTCAGTGAGAGGCGTGACAGCCACCGAGCCAGCAAAGTATTTATTCAACTCAGCATCACTCGACGAGGAGAGAATCACGGTGCTGTCGCAGGTAGCCATATTGATCGGTTCAGAGCAATAAAGAAGTTCATCGGTCTGGGTATTCATCACAATCAGTTGTGTTACAATAGGATTGTTCTCGTCACTCCACACGTTCAAATAGCCCATGCGGGTAAGGCCACCACCATAACCAGCCATGAGTGAAGTCACAGTGTCTTGAGGGCTGGCGACCGACCTGTGGAAGCAGACATTGTCGTGACCATCGTTACCTGCCGATACCACAATCACCCTACCGGGACCCGATACCTGCTCACAAGCGCGGACGAGCAACGATGAGCCGTCATGACGTCCCACGTTGGAGCCCAGGCTGATGTTGACTACACAAGGTTTGCCCTGCCTATTGGCATAGTCATTGATGTATTTAATGCAGTTTGCCACACGCACGTCGGTAAGGTCGTCCTCAGGCATACCGCAAGCCACGATGTCGGCACCAGGCGCTACGCCATGCCAGCCGTTGCCACGATATGCACCTGCCGAAATACCAGCGGTTTGCGTGCCATGGGTGGTATTGGGATCATCGCTCGTCAATCGGGCAATCTGCTCGGCGTCCTCATAACAACTGCCCGGCAACTGGTGGCCGTCAATCACCGGGTGCTGGCCTGAATTGTCAAGGGGCATATAGACAGCCTTTACCCTTGTTTTCCCTTCCTGGTCGCACAGGTTGATATGGTTGAAGTCAAAGCCGCAGTCAATCACGCCGACAATCACTCCGTTACCGGTATAGGGCATGTCAAAGCCTACTCCCTCGTGCACACGGTCAACACGGGAATAATAGCGTGCACTGTCGGCACAGGTCAACACGGGGAAAGCGAGGGAGATGTGTTCAACACCAGCCACAGCCAGGATTTCACTCCAAACGCCATCAGGAATCTGGGCGGTGATGAACCCGTCAAATTCCGAATTAATGATGACGCCGAGCTGTTCAAGCGCCGAAGCATCAAAATCCTGTCCTACTGTGATAAAAGCATCACGATAATCCACGCCCGCATCCTGAGCAGACGACTGAATGCCACAAACCGTCATCATCACGGCCATGACAAAAAGAGAAATCAATTTCTTCATATGATATTCAAATTGTGTATTCCTAAGAGTGATTAAAACGGCAAAAGTACTAAAAAAACACGTCAGCAACACATTATTATATTAAATATTTTGCCAAAGCAGATGAAATACAGTTCGTAGTAGGCAATTCAGGGCATATCGGGATTTGCACAAAAGGACTGCGGGCGGCTGTGATATTCAGCCGCCCGCAGTAAATCATTCAATATTCAACACCTGTCGATTACTTCAAGCTGTTTACGTAATTGCGCAGGTTCTCGTTGTCGGGATCGTTCTCCAGCCACTTCTGGTAGTAGGTCTTAGCAGTTGCCTTGTCGCCCCTGTTGAAATAATAGGTAGCGAGGTAATTGTAAGCATACTTGTAGTAGCGGGTGTAGTCGGCCTTGTTCTCCTTCTGGTCAAGGATGTTGAGCAACTCATTGTAGGCTGCCAATGCGGCGCCGTTGTTGGTGTCACCCTCGCGGAACTTGGCGATCTTAGCCTTCTGGTTAACAATCTGAACGTTACCGGGAACGAGCTTGTCCACTTCATCAATATACTTCTGTGATTTGGCAAGAGCGTCAGTCTTGGTCATCTCATCGAGCCCCTCGGTGCTGGCGATGCCCAGATAGTAGTTAGAAAGGGTGAAGAGGTCATTTGACTTGTTGTTGCCGCTGTCGACCAGACGCTGGTAGTACTCGGCAGCCTTAACAAAGTTCTCGGCATCGGCATAGCTGTCACCCATGTAGCGGATAAGATCCACGTTGTTGGGGTTCAGCTCAAGAGCCTTCTCGTAGGCGACAACAGCCTCCTCGGGAAGACCTGCAGTCTGCAGTGCCAGACCATAGTCGGTGTAGTCGCGTACCTCGTAGTTGGAACCCTGGGGAACTGCGTTTTCAAAGAACGACTTACCTGCAGCAACGGCCTCGGGCCACTTCTCAAGCTGTACCAGGTTGTAGAGCTGCATTCGCTTCATGTAGAACACCTTGCTGTCGTTGGGATTCAGCTTGTTAACCAGACTGGTAGCGAGGTCATAAGACTCGTTGTACTTCTCGCCGAAGAACAGCAGCTGGACATAACGCACCTCGTCCTGGGCAAAGTGGTTGGGGTTCTTGATATACTTACCATATTGTTCTGCAGCCTTTGTACCAAGGTTGTCGGCATAGTACATCTCGGCAAGCTCACGCTGAACAAGTGCCGAGTTGGGCACCTTGGCCTGCAACTCTTCGAGACGTGCAATCGCCATCTCGGGGTTCACGTTGAAGTAAGTGTTGGCATACTTCACATAAGCCTCAATGTTCTTGGGATCTTTGTCGAAAGCCAGCTCATAGATACCGGCTGCGTTGCCCCAGTCCTTCTTGTCGGCCTTGGTGTCGGCCTCAAAGATGTAGCTGTCGGGGTCATCGGCATTCCACTTGCGTGCGTTCTTAATGCATTTTTCAATGTCCTTAGCATAGGCCGTGGGATTTGCATCATAGAAAGCACGGGCGATTTCCATCTCAAGCTTGCAGTCTTTCTTCACCAGCTTGCGAGCTTTCTCGAACAGAGCCTTTGCGTCACCACCGTTCTTGAGAGCGATAGCGGCTTGACCCACATAGTTGTAGGGGTTCATGGCATTTGCCGAGATTCCTTTCTCAAAGTTAGAGGCTGCTTCAGCCAACTTACCCTGATGAAGGGCAATCTGACCCAGATAGTAGAAAGCCTCGGCCTTGTCGGTATTGGATGCATTCAGATTGCGCTCAAGCAGCTCCTTGGCATTGTCAAGCTTGTCAACCTTGTAGTACTCAATACCGTCCTTGTAACCCTGTGCGTTGGCTACTAATGACGCACCCATCAGCATCAGTGATGCGAATAAGAATTTCGTTTTCATTGCAGTAACAATTAAATGTTAATATTTATTAGTTATTTCTGTTTGGATATTCAATTGCAAAAGTCGTGCCAATTTGTCCAATTATTGAACTTCAACACTTCTAACCGGCTCGGCGGCAGGCAGAATTCCGGTTTGGAGGATAATCTTCTGCCCGATGACACCCGTCAGGAACGTGAAGAAACCGTGATCGAGCAGTCCATTGTAGGAAGCGTCAATAGCCCAAATGGTCCTCACTAGAGGATACTCACCGCTATTGATATGGACCTGATAAGGTTTCACTCCAGATATCTTATCATCGCCACGAACCGGCATCACCTTGATGCGGTCGGTAAAGTCGATGACGCTCACCTCGTTATTGGTCTTGAGTTCCTCATACTTCTGCGCAATGGGAATCTCGGCCGACTTCAAGTCGCTGGTGATCCAACTCACACCGATGAATCCGATGACGTTCTTATAAGTCTCTACAGCGTCGAAGACCTCTCTGCTGGAATTCCTGGCATAGACATTGGGACCAAACGAGCCGCCGTTGAGGAATTTCTCTTTCATATAATGTACTACGCCCGTACCGGAGCCGTCAAACATCACCTTGATGGTATCGTTTTTCAGTTTGGTGGGGAATACCTCACCCCATCGTTTCACCTTGCCGGTGAAGATATCCCTCAGGTCGTCCATTGACAACTCGTCGATGTCGTTGTTCTTGTTGACGATGACAGCAATGGCATCGACTGCTATCATCTTGGTGCGATATCCACGGCCCAGCTTCTTGAGGCTTTTCTTTTGCGCATCGGTCAAGTCATGGGAGATGATAATCACATCCACCTTATTCTTGAACAACGAGTCGAGGGCGTCATGCTCATTGATGTACTCGGGCATGATGCTTGCCTCGGGGTACTGGTATTCAAACACGGCAATCTCCTGCTCCAGCACGCTCTGGAAAGACTCGTCACACATGATACGGGCCAAGCCGCGCGTACTCGTGCTTTTGGGGAGCTTGGTGTCGCATGCCGACAACAGCAATGCCATTGCAGCAAGGAACATCAATATGTTACAACTTCTCCTCATTGTCTTTTCCCTCCATTTCTTTAAGGCGGTCGGCATAGTTCATGTACTGCTCGCCGTCCTCATCGTCACGACGCATGCCATAGGTGTGCTCTCCCTTGATTTCACGGTAGCCACGATACACACCGTAGGCCGCAAAAACTATCACGAAGAACCACCTCACTGTATTCCACAGGGGTGAGAGCGTCCAGTCAAAGAAGTTGATGGCCAGCAGTGCCGCCATGCCCAGGTAAACGAGAACCATGAAGATGCCGAAGAACAACTTCACGCCTTGAACCATGCCTGTTTGTTTGTTACTCATTATAGTTTGATTAAAGAGTTAATTCTGCCCTTAGACTGCTATAATACGAATAGGTTTATAACAATCAAACGACAAAATTAACAATTAATCCCGATTTATGGTGTTAAATTAATCAAAATTGTTTACCTCACGACGCAAAAAATACATTTCGTCGACCGACAAAGAAGGCAAACATAGGTATAGCCCATGAAAATATGCAGTTTTTTGAAGAATATTATTGTGTAATTCAAAATAAAGGCGTATTTTTGCAGAACCTTAAATCAACTTTATTCATACTATTTTTCCTAGGGCACCTTCGTTGTGAAACGAAGTGCTTTTTTATTTGCCACCCCATTTTTTGTGCAGCAAACAACTAAACAATCATACAAGAGCCAACTGGGCTTCATTATAATAAACTACGCCCCCGGAAAAACCGGAGGCGCAGTTTACTTTATCTTCAAAATGATTGAATATGCAAGTTGCTTTATTGCTTAGCCATAATAAATCGGTTGAGAATAGAATTGCATCAACACGTCTATAGGAAGAACGGGAAAAGGCTCTCTAACCAGATGATGAAGATTCCAGCTACATATCCCGCAAAAGCGAGCAACGTGATACGCTTGACGTACCAGAAAAACGGAATCTTCTCGATACCCATTGCCACCACTCCAGCCGCTGAACCGATGATCAGCAGAGAACCACCGACACCGGCGCAGAAGGTAAGGAGGTGCCAGAAGAATCCATCCTCAACGAAGCATAGCAGATAGGGATCAACAGTCCCCGCCGGGGCCATACCCTCAAACATCTTAATACACGCCGAAACCAGAGGCACATTATCCACAATCGAGGACAACATACCAATGATTGAAGTCATCAGAATGGGCTCGTGGATTCGGGTATTCATCTCGTTGGCAAGCGTGGTGAGCACACCGACCTCGGAGAGAGCCGACACGGCCATAAGGATGCCAAGGAAGAACAGGATGGTCGGCATGTCAATCGTGTGAAGCGCCGACGATACACGACCTCCCATTTTGGAGTCAATCTTGAAATGCTTAACCCAGAACTCGGTTACACCCCAAATCACACCCAGTGAGAACATGATGCCCATGAAGGGAGGCAGACCAGTGACCGTCTTGAAGATAGGCACAAACAATAATCCCGATACACCGATAATGAGCATTGCCCTGCTCAGGTGGGGATGCTTCTCATGCAAGTCGGGATGCTTATCGGCCATTTTGGTGACCGTCTGGAATCGGCCGCTCTTATCCTTGATGGAGTATTGGGCGATAAAAACAGGTATCACCATCGCCACGATGCTGGGAATAAGCAGGTTGATAATCAATCCCATAGAAGACACTTTCTCGTCCATCCACAACATGATAGTGGTCACATCACCGATGGGCGAGAAAGCACCGCCGGCATTGGCGGCAATAACGATAAGGCCTGAGAAGAGCCAACGCTCCTTCTGGTCACTAAGCAAACGCCTGAGCATCATCACCATGATGATGGTGGTGGTCATGTTATCGAGCACTGCCGACATGACAAACGACAAGGAGCAGATAATCCACAACAACTGGCGCTTGCTCTTGGCGTTGATGTGCTCGGTGATAAAGGCGAAACCGCCATAACGGTCAATAATTTCAACAATGGTCATGGCACCGATGAGGAACACCACAATCTCGCACGCGTCACCAAGCTGCATCACTATGGCTTCATGCATGTGCGGGTCAGTCCCGAACAAAGCATAAATCGTCCATAAGATGCCGCAAGTCAACAAGGCGAAGGTCGCCTTGTTCATGTGAAGCGGGTGTTCCAATGCAATCAGCACATAGCCAATCACAAAGATGATGATCATTGCAGTAATCATCGCCGTGAACAGTTAGCAGAATTATCGTGAATAATGCAAAATCACCTCAGCCTGTCGGCATCCAGCAATTTCTTCTTATCTTTGGACATTGAGTTGTGGGCCAGCATCAAGAATATGATGGTCAATATCGGCAGACAAACCCACCACTGCCATGACACGGTCCAACCCTCACGGTTACCAACGACGAATGCCTGGATACAAATGGCTGCTACCAGAGCGAGCGCAATGATGATGTCAACAAAGCAAATCGTCATCTGACGCTGAAGGTTCTTATACTGGAAAATGGCGATGATCGCCAGAAGCATGATGAGCAGAGTCAAAGTGAACAACAGCGGGTCGATGTGCAGGCTGCCTGCCCTGCCGGTTTCAAGGGCACCATAAAGAACGGTCTTGTCCCCGAGCTGGAATGACAAAGCGGGGAAAAACGCGAAAACAGCCATCAAAATCACTGCAATGAGCAGATAAACCGATTGAATGCGTTGAATAACCATAAGACTTTTTCTAATTACATTGTTATTGATGTGAGTAATCTGGGCGCAAAATTACGGAAATATTTCTACAATCGACACAAAAATGTCCAAGAAAATTCGTTTTAGAAGACAATAATTGTTACTTTTGCATAGAATTTGCTGTTTAATACTGCAAAAACCACTTAAACCGCAATGACATTACAAGAAATAGAGAATACCCACCAAGACGCAGCAAAGCGCATCGACGATGCCGAGGTCAGTCAATCGATTGCCTTGATATCACGTCTCGTTACCGAATTGGGACGGGGTGACCTGAGCGACGAGCTGGAACGCCTGCGCATGTCCTACACATTCATGCTCAAGTACTTAGAGAAAGGCGTCATGGACCCACAGCGCGACGAAATCCTTGGTGATATCCGCCAGTCGCTATACACGCTCAACGACCAATGCTACATCGGGCTGATGGAACCCCTGAGCCAGGATGTATTCTATGTACGCCGCCGCGAACTGGGCAACACCTCTATGGTCAATATCATTGAGGAATACCGCGACTCGCTCAAGCAGCTGTCACTCGCCCAGTCATTGCCGGGAGAGCAGAATGACAGTCATGCCATTTTGTCACAGTTGCGGCAGACCGAAGCGCTGGAAACAAAGCTTTTCAACCGCGTGTGGTCCTCATTCCCTCTCTCCCATGACGACGCCGGCAGCCTGAAACTGTGCATCAACGGCGACATCCTGCCCGTACATACCCGATGTCTGCTGGTGTCGGCATTGATGTTGGGGCTGATGAAATTTTATGACGAAAGCAAACTGCTCATTCTGCTGGAAGCCTACTCGCTGAGCGACGATTCACAGGTGCAATTGCGTGCCCTGACATGTGCGATGCTGTCGATGCATGCACACCGCAAGCACATCTCATCGTCAAAGGACATACAGTCACGCATTTCGGCCATGATGGATACACCTGACTTCAATCACGACGTGTGGAACATCCAGGCCCAGCTTGCCCGTTCCCGCAACACTGAGAATGTGAAGCAACGGGTACGCAACGAGCTGATTCCCAACATCATGAAGATGCGTCCCGATATCATCGACAAACTCAAGGATAAGGATTCGCAAATCATTGACCTGAGCGATATTGAGGCAAATCCCGATTGGCAGGAATGGCTCGACCAGAACGGCATCACGAAACGCATCGAGGAATTCAATGCCATGCAGCATGAGGGCAGCGATGTATTTATCGCTACCTTTGCCCACCTGAAGACGTTCCCCTTCTTCAAGACATTAAGCAACTGGTTCCTCCCCTACTACCCCGCCCATTCGTCGGTTTTGGAGAATCTGGGTGCCGACAAGCTTGCATTGGCCGAGGTCATTCAACATGCGCCCTACCTGTGCAACAGCGACAAGTACTCATTCTGTCTGTCGTTAGGCTCCCTGCCCGATTCACAACGCAGTTTGATGTCGGCCCAGCTCGAGGAGCAGAATGCCGCCTTGAGCGAGGCCATGCAATCGGAGTTGCCCGACGAGAGGAAACTGCGCGTGGGTATCATTAATGCCTTTGTACAAGACCTTTACCGCTTCTTTAAACTGTTCTCCCGCCGCCGTGAATTCATTCCCGTGATGGACGACCCGGGCCTCGACATGACCGACTGTCTGCCGTTGGCCCAGGTCACGCGTGATGCCCATGTGCTGGAGTTGCTGGGAGCGCTGTATTTCAAGAACGCCTTCTACGAAGACGCCATCAAGTGCTTTACACGTCTCGAGGGCATGGATGACGCGACCGATGACCACATTTATCAAAAAATCGGATTCGCCTACCAAAACGCCGGCAAATTTGATAAAGCACTCACTTATTATAAAAGGTATGAGCTGTTGCATGAGGATGACGTCTGGAACTCGCGGCATATTGCTGCCTGTTACCGCGCCCAAGGCAAGCATGAGCAAGCGCTGGATTACTACCGCCGCGCCGAAGCCTTAAGTCCCGACAACGTGTCGCTCGTCCTCACCATTGGACACGTCCTGCTTGAACAAAACCGCACAAGTGAAGCATTGCAGCAATACTTCAAGGCCGACCTTATGGAAGGCGCCAGACATCGTGCATGGCGTCCCATCGCCTGGTGCCTGTTCCTGCTGAGCGATTATGATCGTGCCATCGACTACTACGACCGCATTGCCTATGAGGACAAGCCGTCGCCTCAAGACCTGCTCAACCGAGGCCATGTGTTGCTGTGTCAAGGCAATACTCAAGAAGCCATCAAGAGTTATCGCGAGTCATTGCAGCTCATGGAATACGACACCGCAAAATTCAGGGCAGCATTCAAGGGTGACGCCATGGAACTGCGACTGCACGGTGTCTCGGCCGTTGACCAATCACTCATCCCAGATGTTGTGTGCACAACCCAATAGAACCAATACAGACTAATGATAGACCACAGCACAGTACAACAGATTCTTGACGCCGCCGACATAGTTGACGTGGTGAGCGACTTTGTGGCGCTCAAACGCCGTGGAGCGAACTGGATAGGACTTTGTCCTTTCCATAACGACCGTCGTCCCTCATTTTATGTGTCGCGCGCCAAAGGTATCTGCAAATGCTTTGCATGTGGTGAGGGTGGCAGTGCCGTGAACTTCATCATGAAGCATGAGCAGCTCAGTTACCCCGAAGCCCTTCGATATCTTGCCCGCAAATATCATATTGAAATACAGGAGAAAGAGCTGACCGACGAGGAGAAGCAGGCACAGACCGAACGTGAGGCCATGCTCATGCTCAACGAGTGGGCATGCAATTACTTTGAGAAACAGCTACATGAGACTCAAGCAGGTCAGGATATCGGCTTGTCTTACTTCAAGGAGCGCGGATTCAACGATGCCACCATCAAGGAATTCAGACTTGGGTATTCGAGTGAGGTGTACGACGACTTCTACAAAGCCGCTGTTGCTCAAGGCTTCAACCCTCAACTGCTGTTTGACGTGGGACTTTGCATCCCCGATGAGCGCGGTGGCGGCCGAGACCGTTTCCGAGGCCGTGTGATGTTCCCCATCATCAACATTGCCGGCAAGGTCATCGCCTTTGGCGGCAGGACATTGAAAAAAGACAAGAACATCGCCAAATATGTCAACTCACCCGAGTCGGCGATTTATTCTAAGCGCAACGTCATCTTCGGCCTATACCAGGCAAAACGGGAAATCAGCAAGAGCGACAAGTGCTTTATCGTTGAGGGCTATGCCGACGTCATCTCCATGCATCAGGCCGGTTTCAAGAATGTCATCGCCTCGTCGGGCACGGCATTGACCGAGGGGCACATCCATGCCATTCGACGTTTCACCAACAACGTGACCGAGATGTTTGACGGTGACGAAGCAGGCGTTAAGGCCGCCATTCGTGGAGTGGACATGCTGCTCAAGGAAGGACTCAACATCAAGGTGCTGCCGCTGCCCCCAGAAGACGACCCCGATACATTTGTACGCGCCCATAGCCACACTGAAGTCGAGGATTACATCGACCAGAATGAGATGGACTTCATCAAATTCAAGTCTAATGTGGTGCTTGCCGACGCCAAAAATGACCCCATCAAGCGCACCGCCGCCATCACCGATGTGGTGAAGTCGATTGCGCTCATTCCTGATGAGATTGCCCGCATGGTGTATGGCAAGGAATGCAGCACCCTCTTCATGATGGACGAGCAGACCATCCTTCGTCAAATCAAGCATTACCGCAACAAATACAAGGAGCAATGGCGCAAAGAACGTGAGCAGCAACAAGCCCGCGAACAACGCATGGCCTCGATGCAGGAAAGCGGCACCCCTTCAATGCCTGAAGTGCCCGACATGCCACCACCTGTGCCCGAAGAGCTGATTGCCGAGATTGGTCCTGCCGACATCCCTGCTGATACCCCACCCCAACGTTCCAACCGCCCGCTTGGTGGCGTTGAGGTCCAGGAGCGGGAGGTCATCAGGCTCATTGTCAATTATGGCTTGTGCTACCTGGGTGAAATCGAATATGAAGACAAGACCGTGCACCCGACTACTGTCTTGGAATATATCATCACTGAGCTAAAACAGAGCGGCATAGGTTTCATCAACCCGCTGTACCACCGTACATTTGAGATTGCCCAACAATACATCGCGCCATACTACAAGGACAAGGAAGCATTTACCGCTCAACAAAATGAGCGCATCCAGCAATTCATCAATCAAGAGATGGCCAAGGACGAAGTCCATGAGCCCGACGCGTTTGACAGCACTTCACTCATCAACGCCCAGGAGCGCAAGGAGAAGGCCGTGAAAGCTAAAGCCAATGTTATTGCCAAAAACGAGCTCGACCAATTCAACAGCGCCTACCTGATGAAAGCGCTTTGCTCTATCGATGACGACGATGTGAGGCAGTTGGCGTGCGACCTTGCCACCGACAACATGCCGCAGTTGAGCAAGATACACACCAAATACGCGGTCATCGTTGAAGAGAAGGACAGGTTGCAGCACCTTGTACCAGAGCGTCTTAGCAACTGGGAGAACGCCATTCTTGTTGAGCAGATTGAAGAGCTGAAATCGCGTATAGCCAATGCCCAACCTGATGAACAGCCCCACTTGATGGAAGAGTTGCAGAAGCTTTATAAACTTCGCCACCAGCTGGCAGCTTACATCGGAGACCGCGTGGTCAATCCTAACTGATGCCTCAATTATTTTTTAGGCAATCTGGTGTTTTTTGGGCAATAATTATTACTTTTGCAACGTGCTTCGGGACGAAAGGTCCCGAAATCGTCAACCATTATATTAAGTACTGACTGACATTCAACTGATTATGAAACTCAAATATTTTTTGTTATTCTGCATTGTTGCATCGGCGACCATGTCGCAGGCACAAACGCAATTACCGGTGACCACCATTGGTAACCATGAGTTTTATTATTATGATGTGGCCAACGGCGAAAACATCTATGACATCGCCGCCAAATTAGGCGTCACCAAAGATGAGATCATCAAAAACAATCCCGATGTCGCCGACGGCATCGAGAGCGGCGTCAGGTTGTATTTCCCTGTACAAAAGGGAGATGCAGTTGTAGCTGCCCCTCAAGCCAGCGCCAACAAGCACACAGTTGAACAGGGCGAGACCCTCTACGGCCTTGCCAAACGCTATGGCGTGACGATTGAAGAACTCATTGCCGCCAACCCCGGCACTGAGAACGGCCTGAAAGCTGGTCAAAAGCTGACTATACCCGCTTCCCAAACCCCTGCCAACACTACCAACGTTGGCGCCAGTCAACAGGTTCAGGATGCATTCAGCCGCAACGGTACTGCCGAGGTGGCCATTCCGCAAGGATCCGAACCCGTTTTCATCACCCTGCAATCGCAAGAGGATATTTACTCAATTGCCAAACAATACAATGCGACCATCGAAGGCATCCTCTCGGCCAACCCTGGCTTGAAACCAAGCGAATACGTCGCTGGAGCCAAAGTGAAAGTCGTGCCCAATACGGCACTGCCCTTCACCTACGAGCGTATGGGCCGCCGCAACTACAAGTATGAAGTCAAGCGAGGAGAATCCTTTGCTTCGATAGCCGCCGACAACGGCATCAGCGAGCAAGAACTCAAGGACGCCAATCCCGACCTGAAAAAGGCCAAGAAAGGCAAAATCATCACTTTGCCCAAACCTTACTCAGAGCGCGTGACGGGAGAAATGTCAACCATCAGTCTGGATGAGCTGCGCGACTACTATTCGCCCCGCATCAACGACCTGTACGACAATCTGGTAACTAAACGACTGGAGAATGAGGTGAACATCGCCATGATTCTCCCCTTCCAGCTTCACAAAAGCGCTCCCCCGAAACAGGCGTACCTCTATACCGATTTCTACAAGGGCTTCCTGCTGGCACTCGACAATGCCGGCAAAGATTGCCCAAAGCATATCAACCTCAAGGTTTATGACACTCAGCACAACCTGAACGTCACCGACAGCATCCTGGCATTGCCCGAACTCAAAACGATGAACCTGATCATTGCGCCGAGCGAGCCTCAACAGCTGTCGCGCATCAACGCCTTTGGCAAGGCCAACGCCGTTCCCGTGCTCAACTGCTTCACCACCAAGAACGAGGATTATCTTGACAACCCCTATGTTTATCAGGTGAGCACACCCACCAATGAGTTGATGTACAACGTGATGCGCTGGTTTGACAACCAGTTCAAGGGCTATAACGTCATCTTCCTGAACGCCGTCAGCGAGAACGACAAGGAAATGTTCGAGAACATCCGCAATCACATCACCCGCAAGAGCTACAACACATCGGTCATCAACGTGACGGGCGACTTAACCTACAACGACATTTCCAACCGCATGAACCCGGGATCGAAATATGTATTCATCCCCTCGTCAGGCGACAAGAGCCTTATCAAAAAGTATATCAAGGCTTTGAAGGAGGTAAAGGCCGAGCGTTTTGACTGCGAGTTGTCACTAATGGCTTATCCCGAGTATGTGCTTTACCTGAAAGATTACCAAACCGACTTACAGGACATCGACACCTATATGTTCTCACGCTTTTTCAACGCCAAGGGCTATCGCACCCGCAATTTAGATGCCGCCTACAAAGCAAACTTCGGCGGAGAACCATTGAAGAGTGAGCCTTATATGGCACTCTATGGCTGGGACACAGGACTGTACCTGCTCAAGTCGCTCGGCGTGGACGGACGCATCGACGAGGACACTCCATTGTATGAAGGTGTGCAGACAAGCTTCAGGTGGGAGCGCGGCGACAACTGGCGCGGATTCACCAACCAGGCCGTTGAAATCGTCCACTTCTCCACCGACCATCAAATCACCGTTAACGTGAAATGAGGCTAAGACTGTTCATCTTGCTGGCTGCTGTCGTGGCCATACTCACCGCACAGGGACAAGACCACTATGAGGGCACACTGGCTGTGGGCGGCAAGATGGGCGCTACGCTGTCGAAAGTAAACTTCAACCCCTCGGTTCAGCAATCGATGTCACCCGGCATGACCGCCGGTGTGATGTTCCGTTATATCGAGGAGAAAAACTTTGGGCTCATCGCCGAACTCAACGTGACCCAACGCGGCTGGAAAGAGGCCTTTGATGATGTCGATTACAACTATTGCCACCGCTTCACCTATCTTGAGCTGCCCATCATGACTCACATTTTCTTTGGCAGTGAGCGCGTGAAGGGCTTTTTCAATCTGGGTCCCGAACTCAACGTCATGATTGCCGACGGTGTGTCGTCCAACTTCGACTACCGTAATGCAGCCAGCATGGAGTACTTTATTACCGACGCCCGCCACATCGAACAGTTGACCATGGATGTCAAAAACAAGCTCGACTACGGCATCAGCGTGGGGGCAGGCATGGAACTCAACCTGAACAAGCGCAGCTCCATGCTGCTTGAAGGGCGTTTCTACTATGGCCTGACCGACGTGTTCCCCAATCATAAGACCGACATTTTCTCGGGTTCCAACTCGATGTCAATCATGTTATCTCTGGGGTATTTCTATCGACTGAAATAAGTAAAAAAAAACGGCTGACGGGAAAACCATCAACCGGCTGAAAGATTCTATTTGAGGTCGCTAGCGGACTCGAACCGCTGTGCCCGGTTTTGCAGACCGGTGACTAAACCACTCATCCAAGCGACCTTTCGTGAATAGCGGTGCAAAATTACTGCCGATTTTTGGACTGTGCAACTTTATCGGCACATTTTTTTGCAGAAAATTTCTCTGGTTTTTGGCAATAATCCTGCAATTTACAACCAGCACAAGCAGTTAGCGCTGTCTTTCGGTCTCTCATCGCCCTCACTACCGAGCGAACCGCAGCCGCTACAGCGACTGCCACAACCAGGCCCACCACCACATATTGAAGCACATTGTTCATGAATTAGGCCTTTGTTTTGAAGTTCGCCTTCACCAATTTCGAAAGTTTTGCGGGTGTCGAGTCGGCAGGATACTCATTAAACGGCAATACCGTGTGGCAACCGTTTTTGTATTCGCTGCAACCAAACGCCGTCTTACCTTTCACGAGATGTCCCTTGCCACATACAGGACAGGGAATCTCTTCGATACTCTTGAGGCGCGGGGCGCGGGGCTTTTTGGGTTTCGTTGCCCCAGCTGCAGGCGACTTGGGTTTTGCCGGTTTGCCCTGCTCTACAGCAATGCTGCCGCTGCTGTTGTCACGCAACACATTCAGAACGATCTCACCAATCATCTTTTTGAGTTCATCGATGAATTGCGGGGCGCTGTATTCGCCTCGTTCAATTTCGCGCAACTTTTTCTCCCACAGACCAGTGAGAGCAGGACTCTTAAGTAATTCTTCATGTATTGTGTCGATGAGTTGGATGCCCGCCAGAGTAGGAGCCAAACTCTTACGCTCCTTGCGGATGTAACGACGCTTGAACAACGTCTCGATGATCGCAGCACGGGTCGAAGGTCGGCCGATGCCGTTCTCCTTCATTGCATCGCGCAGTTCCTCGTCATCAACGATTTTACCTGCAGTTTCCATCGCCCGCAGCAAAGTGCCCTCGGTGTAAGGCTTGGGCGGCTGGGTGGTGCGTTTGAGCACCGACGGCTCATGAGGTCCGCTCTCCCCTTTCTCGAAATGCGGCATCACGCCATTATCCTCATCTTCAGCCTTTTGCTTATCTTCATCTTCGGCATTCTTGTCGCCGGGCTTGTTATACAAGTCACGCCAGCCCGCCTTGAGAATCTCTTTACCTGTAGCTTTGAAGCCATATTCGCCCACCTCGGCCATGACGGTCGTGGTATTGAACTCACAATCAGGGTAAAAGGCGGCAATAAAGCGCAAAGCTATCAGGTGATAAACCCGTTTTTCCTCAGGTGTCATCGCCACAGTTGCAGGGTTCACATTTGTGGGAATGATGGCATGGTGGTCGGTCACCTTGCTATTGTCAAACACTTTCTTGCTCTTGGGTAACTTATTGAGCGCCAGCACGGGAGCGGTCAGATTAGCATAAGGCACCATCGCCTTCATGATGCCAGGCACCTGGGGATAGATGTCGTCACTCAGGTAAGTAGTGTCCACACGCGGATAGGTCGTCGCCTTTTTCTCATAGAGAGATTGGATGGTCTTGAGCGCATCGTCGGCCGACATGCCGAACTTCTTGTTGCACTCCACTTGCAGACTCGTCAAGTCAAACAATCGCGGTGGAGCCTCGCGGCCCTTCTTGGTTTCCACTGAAGTCACCGTGAGCGGCAACTCCTTGATTTGCTTGACAATATCGTTTGCCTCACCCTCAGTTTTGAAGCGTCCTCGGGTGCTGTTGAAGGTCACACCACGGTATTTCGTTTTCAGTTCCCAGTAATTCTCGGGGACGAAGTTATCGATTTCGCGCTGGCGGGCGACAATCATGGCAAGCGTAGGTGTCTGCACCCTGCCCACCGATAGCACGTCGCGAGACTGCGAATACTTTAACGTATACAGGCGCGTAGCATTCATGCCCAGAATCCAGTCACCAATGGCACGGGACAATCCCGCAAAGTACAAATTATCAAAGTCTTTAGCGTCCTTAAGTTGTTCAAATCCCTTGCGGATGCTCTCATCGGTCAGCGACGAAATCCATAAGCGTTTGACGGGCTTATCACAACCCGCTTTCTGGTAAACCCAGCGCTGGATAAGCTCACCTTCCTGGCCGGCATCACCACAATTAATCACCTCGTCGGCACCGGCTATCAGGTTCTTGATAACATTAAACTGTTGCTCGATACCTTTATCGTCTTTCAGCTTAATACCAAAGCGTTGCGGAATCATAGGCAACTGCCCGAGTGACCACCGTTTCCATTGGTCGGTATAATCGTTGGGTGCCTTGAGTTCGCACAGGTGTCCGAAGGTCCACGTCACCTGATAACCATTGCCCTCGAAATAGCCATCGTGCTTGGTATTGGCGCCAAGCAGACGGGCAATGTCACGTGCCACGCTGGGTTTCTCTGTAACGCAGACTTTCATTTAGTTAATAGTTAAAAGAGAATAGTTAATAGTTATTTATTAGCTAATTCTTAAATAAACATTAAGGTGATACTTTAAAATTCGCCTAAATGGAGCTTTTTAGCCTGGTTCCAGAGTTCGTCCATTTCGGCGAGGGTGAGTTCATTGACATGGCGGCCTTGTTCGTTAGCCTTTTGCTCGATGTAGTTGAAGCGTGCAATGAATTTGCGGTTAGTACGTTCCAGGGCGTTGTCGGGACGCACGTTATAGAGCCGTGCTGCATTGACCAGCGAGAAAAACAGGTCACCAAATTCCTTCTCCCGGTCGGCCTTGTCGTTGCCACGCAGCTCGGCCTCCACCTCACTCAGTTCCTCCTTGACTTTATCCCAGACATCCTCACGCTTCTGCCAGTCAAAACCCACGTTGGCAGCTTTTTCCTGCACACGCTCGGCCTTGATGAGTGACGGCAGACTGCTGGGCACTCCACTGAGTACCATCTTGTTACCGTCCTTCTCGCTCATCTTGATCAGCTCCCAGTTCTTTAGAACCTGGGCGGCGGTATCGGCCTTTTCGTCGCCGAAGACATGCGGGTGGCGGTAGATGAGCTTCTCACACAGAGCGTCGCACACGTCGGCGATGTCAAATTTGCCCTTCTCGTCACCTATTTTGGCATAAAAGACGATGTGCAGCAGCACGTCGCCCAATTCTTTGCGCATTTTCTCGTCGTCCTCGCCCATAATGGCGTCAGCCAGTTCCATCGTTTCCTCGATGGTATTTGGGCGCAGGCTCTCGTTGGTCTGTTTACGGTCCCAGGGGCACTTCACGCGCAGCTCGTCAAGAATGTCGAGCAGTCGCCCGAAGGCCTCCAGTTTCTTCTCTCTGCTGTTGTTAGGCATTTTCTTAAGATTGTTGATGAATGAGTGTGCAAAATTAAGAAAAAGATTTCAAACAACAGACACAACTTCTACCACATGAGGGGACAAAAATAATTTTAATAATTATCTTGGATTTATATTTTATCGTGTGCAGAAAATGGATTAATTTTGCTTTTCCGGCGAAAGTAGGCGGTGTTTCGGGAAAAAAAAGAATAAATTCTTTGTTTTCCGCCCAATATGCACTACTTTTGTGGGAAGTTTAGAAAAACATGATGAAATACCTGAGTCTGCCGGACAACGCGACACGTATTCTTCCATTCTACTTGGCAATGGAGGAGTATGCTGCACGTATCATAGGAGATGATGATATCTTCTTCATGTGGCAGGTTGACCCGACTGTCATTTTCGGACGCAACCAGCTGATAAACAACGAGGTGAACGTTGAGTATTGTCGCGAACACGGCATCGCGTTCTATCGTCGCCGCAGCGGCGGTGGCTGCGTGTATGCCGACCGAGACAATATCATGTTCAGCTACATCACGCGCAGTGACGAGGTGCAGACGACCTTTAGCGCCTACACCAGCGCTGTTGCCGAGATGTTGCGCGGGCTGGGCCTGGATGCCAGTGCCAGTGACCGCAACGATGTGCTCATAGGCAGCCGCAAAGTGAGCGGCAACGCGTTCTACCACATTCCGGGGCGCAGCATCGTTCACGGAACCATGTTGTTTGACACCAATATGGAGCACATGCTCAACGCCATCACACCTTCGCGTGAGAAGCTGACGAGCAAAGGAGTGGAATCGGTTCGCAGCCACATCACAACGCTGAGCGAGCACCTGTCGATCGACATCGAAGCATTCAAGCGTTATGTTCGCGAAACGCTGTGCGACGGAGAGATACAACTTACGGCCGACGATGTTGCCGAGATAGAGCACATCACTGAGTCCTATCTGGAACCCTCATTCCTGTGGGGCAACAATCCTCATCACGAGGCTACCAGTGGCGGCCGCATCGAGGGAGTGGGAAGCATCCATGTCACCGTGGAGCTGAATCACGACGTGATCCACGACCTGAAACTGACGGGCGACTTTCTGCCGGTTTGCGATGATGTACGCGAGGCTATGCTTGGCAAACTGCGCGGCGTGAAACTCGAAGCCGACGCTCTGCGTACCGCCCTTGAGGGCAGCGATGCAGGCCAATGGATACTGAACTTAACTAACGAAGAGTTGATAAAGCTTTTAGCAATTAGCTCTTAGATAACAATTTAGCAATCAAATTAATAACTTAAAATATTAACCATTTAACCATTTTAAACCGTGACTGAAGAAATCAAAGTTACCTGTCTGCATGACAGGCACGTGGCGCAAGGCGCCCTCATGTCCCCGTTTGCGGGTTATGACATGCCCATCCAGTATGTAGATATCACCACCGAGCACAACGCAGTGCGCCAAAAGGTGGGTGTATTTGACGTGTCGCACATGGGCGAGGTGGAAATCACCGGTCCCGACGCCGCCAAGTTCACCAACTACATCTTCACCAATGACATCAACACCATCAAAGCCGGTCAAATCCTGTACGGTATGATGCTGTACCCCGACGGCGGTACTGTTGACGACCTGCTGGTTTACCGCGTTGACGATAACGACTTTTTCCTAGTCATCAACGCTGCCAACATCGACAAGGACGTGGCTTGGATCATGGAGCAGGCCAAGAACTTCGATGTGAAGGTTGACCACCAGAGCGAAATGTACGGCCAGATCGCCGTTCAGGGCCCCGAGGCCGAGAAGACCATGGGCGCCGTGCTGGGTATCGACACCACCGACCTGACGTTCTATACATTCAAGAAACTGGAATATGACGGCAAGACCATCATCGTAAGCCGCACCGGTTATACCGGCGAGGACGGTTTCGAGGTATATGCCGATCCCGCCATCATCTGCAAGATGTGGGATATGCTCATGGACGCCGGCGTACAGGCCTGCGGTCTGGGTTGCCGCGACACCCTGCGCTTTGAGGCCGGTCTGCCCTTGTACGGCGACGAGCTGACTCCCGAGATTTCGCCCATCGCTGCCACCTTTGGCATGTTTGTGAAACTCGATAAGGAAGGCGGCTTCATTGGCCGCGATGCCTGCGCCCAGCAGAAGGCCGAAGGCACTCCCAAGAAACTCGTGGGTCTGGAACTCGAAGGCAAGGCAATTCCCCGCCACGGTTATGACGTGCTCGACGGCGATAAGGTCGTGGGCTATATCACTACCGGCTACCACAGCATCACGTTGGACAAGAGCGTGGCCTTTGCGTTGGTTGACCGTGCCGTTGGCGCCCTGGGCAACACCTTGAACGTGCAAATTCGCAAGAAAGTGTTCCCCGCCACCGTGGTAAAGAAACGCTTCTATACGCCGAATTACAAGAAATAAGGCTATAGGCTTTAGGCAATTATCAATTGATTTTTAACAACAAACAAAATATTAACTATCTATTAAATTTAACAAAATGAGTAAGATTATCGACGGACTCTATTACAGCGAGTCACATGAGTATGTAAAGGTAGAAGGCGACTTCGGTTTTATCGGTATCACTGACTTTGCACAGCACGAGCTGGGTAACGTAGTTTACGTGGACATGCCTGAGGTTGATGACGAGGTTACCGCAGGTGAGGAATTCGGCGCCGTAGAGAGCGTGAAGGCTGCCAGCGACCTGATGTCGCCCGTGAGCGGCACCGTTGTCGAGGTAAACGAAGCCCTCGAGGACGAGCCCGGCCTCATCAACAAGGATGCCTTTGAGAACTGGATCATCAAGGTTGAGTTGAGCGACAAGAGCGAGCTCGACAACCTGATGGACGCCGCTGCCTACAAAGAAATGATTGGCGAGTAATTTTTGGTTAGAAGTTAAGAGTTAGGAGTTATTATTAACTGACAACTGAAACCAATTAATAATGAGTTATAAATTTTTTCCGCACACCGACGATGAGATGCGTGCCATGCTGAGCACGGCAGGCGTTAAGTCGCTGGACGACCTCTATCAGGATGTGCCTCAGGAGCTCCAGTTCAAGAAGGAGTATAATCTGCCTGAGGCCATGAGCGAGATTGAAGTGCGCCGCTTCTTTGACGAGCTGGGCATGGGCAACATCACCATGCGCACCTTCCTGGGTGCCGGGTACTATGACCACTACAGCCCTGCCGTTGTCCAGGACATCTTGAAGCGCAGCGAGTTCCTCACCGCCTACACTCCCTATCAGGCCGAAATCTCGCAAGGCACACTGCAATACATCTTTGAGTACCAGAGCATGATGGCTGAACTGACAGGCATGGAAGTGTCGAATGCATCGATGTATGACGGCACTACCGCCACTGCCGAGGCCATGATGATGGCTGTCGCCAACGCCAAGAAGCGCAACCGCGTATTGGTAAGCGAAACCGTTAGCCCTTATGTGCTGCGCGTGCTCAAGACCTATGCCAAGTTCCATGGCGTACAAATTGACATGGTTCCCGCCGTTGGTGGCGTGATGGACCGTGAAGCGCTCAAGGCAGAGCTTGAGAAGGAAGATGTGGCAGGCGTTATCGTTGCCACGCCCAACTTCTACGGCATCCTTGAGGACTATACCGGCATTGCCGACCTGTGCCACGAGCACAAGGCACTGCTCATCATGAACTGTGTTGCCACCGCACTGAGCGTTGTCAAGAGCCCCGCCGAGTGGGGTGCCGACATCGCTGTGGGCGACGGCCAGAGCCTGGGTATCCCCCTGAACTACGGCGGTCCCTATGTGGGCTTCCTGTGCACGACGAAAAAGCTCATCCGCAAGATGCCGGGTCGCATCGTCGGAGCCACCAAGGATGCTGACGGCAAGCGCGCCTTCGTGCTTACCCTGCAAGCCCGTGAGCAGCACATCCGCCGCGAGAAGGCTACGAGCAACATCTGCTCCAACCAGAGCCTGATGGCATTGTATGTGACCATCTATATGGGCCTTATGGGTGCCAAGGGTCTGAAGGAAGTGAACGAAATCAGCTACAGCAATGCCCACTACCTGGCCGACAGCCTGGTGAAGACGGGCCTGTTTGAGCTGGCTTATCCCGACAAGCCTTTCCTCAATGAGTTTGCCGTGAAGACCAAACTCAACATCGACAACCTGCAAGAGTACTGCAACGAAGAGTACCTGCAGTGCGGTCTCAAGATTGCCGACGACACGTTGCTGATCGCCGTTACCGAGACCTATAGCCGCGAGGACTGCGACGACCTTGTTGACGCATGTGTAACCTATAACGAAGAACAGGAGGGCAAGTAATGAACAACACATTCTACGGAAAACTCATATTTGAGTTGTCACAGAACGGACGTCAGGGTTATTCCCTGCCCGAGAACAGGTGCGCCGAGTACAAAATGAGCGACCTGCCCAAAAGTCTGATGCGCGAGAATGCGCCGCTGTTGCCCGAGGTTGACGAGTTGAGCGTTGTTCGTCACTACACCAACATGAGCAACAACAACTTCGGCGTGGACACGGGATTCTATCCCCTGGGTTCCTGCACCATGAAGTATAATCCCAAAATCAACGAGGAAATCGCTGCCCACCGCGAGTTCACAGGCCTGCACCCGCTGCAGAATCCCGAGACCACACAGGGAGCCCTCGCTGTTTACTACTTCCTGCAGACCAGCCTCGCCGAGATTTCGGGCCTGAGCGAGTTCACCTTGAACCCCTATGCCGGTGCCCACGGAGAGTTGACCGGTTTGATGATTATGCGCGGCTACCACCTGGAGCGTGGCGACGCTAAGCGCACCAAGGTAATCATTCCCGACAGTGCCCATGGCACCAACCCCGCCAGCTCGGCCGTATGCGGCCTTGACGTGGTGACCGTGAAGAGCCGCCCCGACGGCACTGTCGATGTTGACGACCTGCGTCCCCTGCTCGACGACACCGTTGCCGGCATGATGATGACCAACCCCAACACGTTGGGTATCTTTGAACAGAACATCGGTGTGATTGCCAAGGCTGTTCATGAGGCTGGCGGCCTGATGTACTATGACGGTGCCAACCTCAACCCCATGCTGGGTAAGGTTCGTCCCGGTGACATCGGTTTCGACATCATGCACATCAACCTGCACAAGACCTTCTCGACGCCTCACGGCGGCGGTGGTCCCGGCAGTGGTCCCGTTGGCGTGCGCGCCGGTCTGGAGCACCTGCTTCCCAACCCCCGTGTCGTGAAAGTGAGCGAAGAGGACTACGACTACTTCAAGGTAGAGTGCAACGACAAGTCCATCGGCAGCATCAGCGGTCACCTGGGCAACTTCGGCGTGATGATGCGCGCCCTCGCCTATATCCTGACGCTGGGCCGCGACCAGCTCAAGTGGGTCGGCCCGTTGGCAACCCTCAACGCCAACTACATCAAGGAGTCGTTGAAGGATGTCTATGAGCTGCCCATCGGCGGCGTGTGCAAGCACGAGTTTGTGTATGACGGCCTGAAGGACAAGTCCACTGGCGTGACCACCCTCGACGTGGCCAAGCGACTGCTGGACTATGGCTTCCATGCTCCCACCATTTACTTCCCCCTGCTGTTCCACGAGGCCCTCATGGTAGAGCCCACCGAGAACGAGAGCAAGCAGACGCTGGATGAATTCATCCGTATAATGCGCGTGATTGCTCAGGAGGCCAAGGACAATCCCGAGATGGTGAAGACCGCTCCGCACAACACGCCCGTACGTCGACTCGACGACACCCAAGCCGCATTGCATCCCATTGTGACTTGGCGCGAACTCGTTGCCGAGAGCGAGTAACACAAGTTCAGAAGACAAGAAAGACAAGAAAGACAATTACTTGGATTTCATATCAACAAATAATTAGTCTTATTTGTCTTTCTTGTCTTTAAATAACCCAAATCAATTTGAAGTATGTTTGACATTATTATTATAGGTGCTGGTCCCGGTGGATACGAGACCGCAGCCGATGCTGCAGCGCATGGCCTGAATGTCGCCATCGTTGAACGCGACCAGATGGGCGGCACCTGCCTGAACCGCGGTTGCATCCCTACCAAGGCGCTGTGCCGTAATGCCGAGGTCGTCAACCTGCTGCGCGAGAGCGAAGTATGGGGCGTGAAGACTGGCGAGATGGCATTTGACTACGCACCCGTTTTTGAACGCAAGGAAGCTGTTGTTAAGCAGTTGCGCGAAGGTGTGGAGATGCTCATGAACGGTCCCGGCATCACCGCTATCAAGGGCGAAGCCAGCCTCAAAGACGCCAACACCGTAGTCGTTAACGGCGAAGAATATCAAGCCAAAAACATCATCATCGCAACGGGTTCCGCTCCCCGCGGCCTGCCCATTGAGGGGGCTGATTTGGCGATGACCAGCGATGACATCCTGGCGATGGAAACACTGCCTAAGAGCCTGTGTATCGTGGGTGGTGGTGTCATCGGCATGGAGTTTGCTGCCGTATTCAGCAGCTTTGGCGTCGAGGTAACCGTCATCGAGTACTGCAAGGAAATCCTGCCGCCGTTTGACAAAGACGTGGCAAAACGCCTGAAAACCGTCCTGAGCAAACGAGGCATCAAAATCATCACCAGTGCTGCTGTTAACGGCATCACCCAGGGCGAAGATGGCATGACCGTAACCTTTGAGCTCAAGGGCAAGCCCCAGAGTGTGACTGCAGAGAAGGTGCTGATGTCGGTTGGACGCCAGCCTGTGCTGCCTCAAGGACTTGACGCTGTGGGCGTTACTGTTGGGCGTCGCGGCATTGAGGTGGACGACAACATGATGACCAACGTGCCCGGCATCTATGCCATCGGTGACGTAAATGGCCGCATGATGCTTGCCCACGCCGCCAGCGCACAAGGTCAACGCGCCCTGCACGCTATCCTTGGCAAGTCCGATGACATCAAGCTCGACATCGTGCCCAGCGCCGTGTTCACCGTGCCCGAGTTGGCAATGGTGGGCCTCACCGAGGAACAATGTGCCGAACAGGGACTTGACGTGACCGTGAAGAAGGCATTCTTCCGCAGCAACGGCAAAGCCGTTTCGATGAACGAGACCAACGGCCTGCTGAAGATGATTGTGGACAATGCAACACGCCAGATCGTGGGTTGCCACATCTGCGGTGCACACGCTGCCGACCTCATTCAGGAAGTAGTCACCGCTATGAATGCCGGAGCCACTGTTGACCTGCTGGCCCGCAGCATCCACGGCCACCCCACCCTGAGCGAGGTAACTCTTACCGCCGCAAGGCAGTTCTGACAATTGCAAGCCCAACGGCGGCATTAAAAACAAATCAAGCCGCTGGTTCGTTTTGAACCAGCGGCTTGCCTTATCTTTAAGTCTTACAATTATGATTACTCGGGATTGGTCTTTACCTCGTAGATGACTTTAGCTGCCTCGGCAATTGCCTCAATGGGCGAGCCAGGCGGGATATAACTCTCGGTTGACGCCATATCGGGATTTGAATACTGGTCGATGATGTTCCCATCCTCGCCATATACTGATACCTGCACGATATTGAATTTGTTCCAGTCATCGGTGAATTTGTAAAGCGTCAGCTTGTAGGCCACGGTCTTGTCATAGCCGCGGTCACGGGTATATAATGCGCGAGACTCGGGCAAGTCATAGAAATTGCGCACCCACACCAGATAGCTTGCGCCATTGTCGGTCGTCGATATCTCGGGATTCACCGCAAGGGTTTCGCCGCCATCAGACAAAACGTCAAACCAGTCTGTCGCATGAGCAGCAGGTGCCGTAAACATCAGCGCCATGAGCGCCATCAGAGTCAAAAAGAATTTTTTCATTTTTTCTTGTTATTGTTCTACTAATTGACGCAAAGGTATAAATAAACTGTGATATAGCCTCCAATTTACACTAAGTTTAACAACTTTAAATGTGTTTTCGGAATTCATTTTACCGGATAAACGCACCTTAGCGTCAAACATGAGGTATTATCTTTTGACTAAAAGTCAAAAAAATTTTGAAGATTGCAGATTTTGCAGTAACTTTGGCAGTTTGAAGAGAAAAATCCAAGAAATAACAACCAATAAAAAACCAAACCAAGTTATGTTTGACGAAAAACTATTACAGGAAGTGACAGCAACGGCCCAGACCTGGTTGGGCGAAGGCTATGACGAGCAGACGCGCGCCGAGGTGCAGGCGATGCTTGACAACGAGGACAAGACCGACCTGGTCGAGTCGTTCTACAAAACCCTGGAGTTCGGTACGGGAGGCTTGCGCGGCATCATGGGCGCTGGCTGTAACCGCATGAACATCTACACCGTGGGCAGCGCGACGCAAGGTCTGGCCAACTACCTGAATGAGGCATTCAAGGATCTGCCTCAGATCTCTGTCGTTGTCGGCCACGACGTGCGCAACAACAGCCGTCTGTTTGCCGAGACGGTCGCCAACATCTTCAGCGCCAACGGAATCAAGGTTTATCTGTTTGAGGGACCACGCCCCACGCCTGAGGTAAGTTATGCCATCCGCCGCCTGGGTTGCCAAAGCGGTGTGAACATCACGGCATCGCACAATCCCAAAATCTACAACGGCTACAAGGCCTACTGGGACGACGGAGCACAGGTGATTGCTCCCCACGACGTGAACATCATCAAGTACGTCAATGCGATTACCGATGTAAGCGAAATCAAGTTTAAAGGTAATCCTGATCTGATTCAGATTATCGGCGAGGACGTGGACGGCCCCTACATCGAGGAAATCCACACCCTGTCGCTGAGCCCCGATGTGTGCAAGCGCTATCACGACCTGAAGATTGTTTATACCCCTATCCATGGCGTGGGACGCTACATCATCCCCCGTTCCATTGAGCGTTGGGGCTTTGACAACATCATTCACGTTCCCGAGCAGGACGTCATGAGTGGCGACTTCCCCACTGTAGATTCACCCAATCCCGAGATGCCCAGTGCTATGCAGATGGCTATTGCCAAGGCCGAAGAAGTTCAGGCCGATTTAGCCCTCGCCAGCGACCCCGATGCTGACCGCATCAGTCTGGTCATCAAGAACACCAAGGGCAAATATGAGCTCGTGAACGGTAACCAAATCCAGATTATCTTCCACTATTACCTGATGGTACGCAATCGCGAACTGGGTATGCTCAAGGGCGACGAATATATTGTCAAGACAATCGTTACCAGCGAGACTATCCGCAAGATTGCCGACAAAGAAGGCATCAAGATGTTTGACTGCTTCACCGGCTTCAAATGGATTGCACAAGTAATGCGTGAGATGGAAGGCAAGGGTCGCTACCTGGGTGGCGGTGAGGAGAGCTACGGCTTCCTGCCCGAGACATTCGTCCGTGATAAGGACGCTGTATCGTCTATCCCCCTGATGTGCGAGATTGCTGCATGGGCCAAGGATAAGGGTATGACCCTCAATGACCTGTTCATCGACCTGTACATCAACTACGGCTATAGCAAGGAGCGCGGCATCAGCGTCGTGCGTCCCGGTAAGAGCGGCGCCGACGAGATTGCCCAGATGATGGTCAACTTCCGCGAGAACCCGCAGAAGGCCATCGATGGCTCGCCCGTAGTGCTGATCAAGGACTTCTTGAAACTCGAACAGCGCGACATGCGCACCGGCGAGGTCACCAAACTCGACATGCCCGCCACCAGCAACGTGCTGCAATACTTTACCGAGGACGGCACCAAAGTATCCATCCGTCCCTCTGGTACCGAGCCCAAGATCAAGTTCTACATTGAGGTGCATGACAAACTCGACAAGAAGGAGAACTATGATGCCAAGAACGAGTGGGCCGATGAGAAGATTGACCGCATCTGCCAATCGTTGGGCATAGCCTAATAAGAAACCATTAATAACAACCAAATAATTATCTTAAAAATCAAATTATGTCAGAAAAAATTCAGACTTTAAGAGATTCTGCTGCAATGCGCTGGACAGCACTTCTGCTGCTCGCCCTGGGTATGTTCTGCAGCTACATTTTCATGGACATCCTCTCGCCCATCAAGGACTTGATGGAATCAACCCGCGGTTGGAGTTCATCGGCATTCGGTACCGAGGAAGGCGCTGAGGTATTCCTCAACGTGTTCGTATTCTTCCTGATTTTCGCTGGTATCATCCTCGACAAGATGGGCGTGCGCTTTACCGCAGTCCTGTCGGGTGCCGTGATGCTTGTCGGTGCTCTCATCAAATGGTATGCTGTGACCGATTCATTCATGAACAGCGGTCTGGCAACCTGGTTTACCAACAATCTGAACTACATTCCCCTATTCGATGAGTTGGGGGTTTCCCCGTTCTATGAGGGCATGCCCGCGAGTGCCAAGTTTGCCGCTGTCGGCTTCATGATCTTTGGTTGTGGTGTCGAGATGGCAGGTATCACCGTGAGCCGTGGTATTGTGAAGTGGTTTAAGGGTCGCGAGATGGCTTTGGCTATGGGTAGCGAGATGGCTTTGGCCCGCCTGGGTGTTGCCACCTGTATGATTTTCTCGCCCTACTTCGCCAAGTTGGGCGGCAGCATCAATGTATCGCGCTCGGTAGCCTTCGGCGTTGTGCTGATGATGATTGCCCTCATCATGTTCATCGTTTACTTCTTCATGGATAGCAAGCTCGACAAGCAGACGGGTGAGGCCGAGGAGAAGGACGATCCGTTCAAGGTGAGCGACATCAAACTGATTCTGAAGAACAAGGGTTTCTGGCTGGTATCGTTGCTGTGCGTGCTCTATTACAGCGCCATCTTCCCCTTCCAGAAGTATGCCGTGAACATGCTGCAGTGCAACTTGTCATTCTCGGCCGTTGATCCCAACTCGTTCTGGGCCAGCGAGAGTCTGACCATCTACCAGTATATCGTGATGCTCGTGGTAGCCGCTACCGCCTTTATGAGCAACTTCATGAAGAACAAGTCCATCAAGTATGGCTTGCTGCTCGTTTCCATCGCTGCCCTGATTTGCTACTGCTACATGGGTTACATGCGCCAGTCGGCCGAGAGTGTCTTCGCCGTATTCCCCTTGCTGGCTGTAGGTATCACCCCCATCCTGGGTAACTACGTTGACCACAAGGGTAAAGCCGCTTCGATGCTCGTGCTGGGTTCGTTGCTGTTGATTGCCTGCCACTTGACGTTTGCTTTCATCCTGCCGTTGTTCAAGGGTAGCGCAGCCACCGGATTCATTGTGGCTTACCTGACCATCCTCGTGCTGGGTTCGTCGTTCTCACTCGTTCCCGCCGCACTGTGGCCCAGCGTGCCCAAGTTGGTAGACTCCAAGATTATCGGTAGCGCTTACGCCCTGATTTTCTGGATTCAGAACATCGGTCTGTGGCTCTTCCCCATCCTCATCGGTAAAGTGCTTGACAAGACCAATCCCGACATCGTTCAAGGTCTTGCCAACGGTACGCTCGATGCCGAGCAGGCTGCAGTTTCCTACAACTACACCTGGCCGCTCGTGATGCTCGCTTGCCTGGGTATCGCCGCATTGCTCATCGGTCTCTACCTCAAGGTGGTTGACCGTCAGAAGCACCTCGGCCTCGAGGAGCCCAACATTAAGCCTGAGGTAGTTGAGGAAATCATTCCCGAGTAATCAGCTTTTAGCGAAATATGTACTTTAGGGACCTTAAGGACTTTAAAGACTTTAAGGTCCCTATTTATTAAACTAAGCCACAATGAGAGAACAAGTTAGAGAAACGATTGCGACCAAGGCGTGGGCACGGTGGACAGTGCTTGCCATAGTGTCGTTTACCATGATGGCGGGCTATGTCGTCGCCAAGGAGATGTCCCCGCTGCAGTTTATGCTCGAGAAAGCCGTCGGCGACGGCGGCATGGGATGGACCAGCGGCGAGTTCGGCATCTTTGCCGGGTCGCGTGGCTTCTTTAACGTGTTCCTGCTGATGCTCTTTGTGGGTGGCATCATCCTTGACAAGATGGGTGTGCGCTTCACGGGCATCCTCTCATGTGTGCTGATGTTGGCTGGAGCAGCAGCTGTCTATGGTGTTATCACCTTCACGTCACCCGACCCGATGTGGAGCGTTCCCCTGTTGGGTACTATCAAGCGTCAGGTGGCACTGGCGGCATTGGGTTTTGCCTTCTTCGGCATCGGCTATGAGATGTGCGGCATCACGGTTTCAAAGGTTGTGGTGCGCTGGTTCTCAGGCAAGGAGATGGCCTTGGCGATGGGCCTGCAAGTTGCCATGGCCCGCTTGGGCACCGCGTTGGCATTGGGTTTCAGCCCCATCATTGCGTTGAAGTGGGGTCTGCCCCGCCCCATCCTCATTGGCGTCTTTTGCGTGGGTGTAGGCCTTATTGCCTACCTGTACTACTGCACGATGGACCGCCGTCTGGACAAGGAGCAGGGTAAACAGGAAACCGCCCAGGGCGACGATGAGCAGTTCCACTTCGCCGACATGATGCTCACGATTAAGAATCCCGGCTTCTGGCTCATCACGTTGCTGTGCCTGTTCTACTATTCGGCGCTTTACCCCTTCCTTGATTTCGCCACCAAACTGATGATTTCCAAATATGGGGTGAATGCTGAATTGGCAGGACTCATCCCCGCTATCCTGCCCTTTACCTCGATTGTGCTCACGCCGCTGTTCGGTGCGTGGTGCGACACCAAAGGTCGCGGAGCCACGATGATGGTCGTGGGCAGCATTATGCTCACTGCTGTGCTCATTGTGTTTGCCATGCCCGGCAACTCCAGCGCGCTGGCAGTGACGCTGATGTGTATCTTGGGCATCGCATTCTCGCTGCTGCCTGCTGCCCTGTGGCCCGCCGTTCCCAAAATCGTGCCCATGAAACAGTTGGGAACCTCTTACTCTATTATCTACTACATCCAGAACATCGGTCTCATGCTCATTCCCGTGCTCATCGGCAAGGTGCTCGAACGTGACACTGTGGGCGAGCAAGTAGATTATACCCATTCGCTCATCATCTTCGCCATCATCGGCCTGGGCGCTATCATCACTGCAGCCCTGCTGTTGTGGCTCGACCACAAGCGTCATTACGGGCTTGAGACACCAAACATCAACTCTTGATGCCCAAATGCATCAAATCATAACCATCGTTCATTATGAGAATAAAACATCTGCTCGCAGGCTCACTGTTGATGATACTCTTTTTCACCAACATTCAACCCGCTCAAGCTCAAAACAATAACCAATATTCAATCGGTATGGAAAACATTGTATTTGACAACATCCTTGCTCGTACGAGTATCCGCTCCTATCAGGACCGACCTGTGGAGCAAGACAAGATAGAAAAACTGTTGCGTGCCGGCATGGCAGCGCCATCGGCAGTTGACAGGCGTCCGTGGCATTTTGTCGTGGTAACCGACCATCAGGTGCTTGAAGGCTTAGCTGAAGCCAACCCCAACGCCGGAATGGCAGCACGCGCACCGCTGGCCATCGTTGTGTGTGGTGACAAGACCAAGGCGTTGACGCGTGTTCCTGACTACTGGGTCCAGGATGTCGCCGCTGCTACCGAGAATATCCTCATTGCCGCTCAGGGAATGGGCCTGGGTGCTGTTTGGACAGGCACCTATCCCGTTACTGACCGCGTTGAGAAGGTTGCAAAGGTACTCAACCTGCCCGAGCATATTATCCCCTTCTGCACCATTGTTATCGGATACCCCGTCAAGCCGCAGGCTCCTAAAGACAAGTGGAACGAGGAGAACATCAGCTACAACACCTTTGGCGGCGCCAAGCCAACGGTTGAAGAGCCCGCCCGCGCTTTCCATGAGTTTGTGGTTACCGAGGATTTCCTGCTCAATCCTTTCAATTACTTCTCTCAGCCTGGCGGCATGCTCGTGTGTGCGGGCGACCGTAGCAAAAGTAACGCCATGACCATCGGTTGGGGCGCATTGGGTACCCTGTGGGGCCATAACACCCCTACGGTCACCGTATATGTTGCCGAAGCACGTTACACTCATGAGGTGATTGAGAAGAGCGACTATTTCACTATCATGACTTTCAAGGACCAGAATGTACTCCGCTACATGGGTTCCCACAGCGGCCGTGACGGTGACAAGGCGGCAGCGCTGGGCCTGCATGTTGCATACACCGAGAATGGCACCCCCTATTATGAGGAAGCCGAATGTGTCATCGAGTGCAAAATCATGTATTCACAGCCCTTTGACCCTGCCAAATTCAAGGACGAGGTGCCGCGTGAATTCTATGACGGTTTCAGCGCCGGATACCACTCCCTCTACATCGGAAAGGTCGTCAAGGCCCTGAAAAAGTAAGACTTAATCCAATACTATTTACGGAAAATTACGCTGCCGCTGGCCTGGTGGGTGGCGAGGATGAGTATCTCGGCCACTTGGACGTGCTCGGGAGCGCTGACGGCATAATATACGCTCTCGGCGATGTCTTTACCGGTGAGCGGCTTGATGCCCTTGTAGACACCATCGGCGCGCTCCTTGTCGCCGTGGAAGCGGGTGACTGAGAAGTTGGTCTCGACCAGACCCGGCTTGATGTTGGTCACACGCACCTTGGTATGTGCTACATCAATGCGCAGGCCGTCGCTGAGCGCTTTTACTGCCGACTTGGTAGCGCAATAGACATTACCGCCACCGTAGGCAGCATCGCCGGCCACACTGCCGATGTTCACCACATGGCCACGGTCGCGTTCCACCATACCCGGCACAATAAGGCGTGTCATCGTCAACAAGCCCTTGATGTTGGTGTCAATCATCGTGTCCCAGTCCTCGTAGTTGCCCTCATATTCAGGCTCAAGGCCCCATGCGCCACCAGCGTTGTTGACCAACACGTCAATCTCACGCCACTCGTCAGGCAGACCCTCGATGGCAGCCGTTGCAGCCTCGCGGTCCCTCACATCGAAGGCAAGCGCCAAGACCTGAGCGCCCACAGTGCGCAGTTCGGCGGCAATCGCATCGAGGCGGTCGGCCCTGCGACCCGTAATTATCACGTTATAGCCGTTCTCGGCCAGTTTGCGCGCGCAGGCTTCACCAATACCGCTTGTCGCGCCAGTAACTAAAGCAATCTTCTTCATTGTCTTTCTTTTAATAATGTTATTTCACATCAGCAAAATTACAACAAACCGAGAAAATATGTCTATCTTTGCAGGCAAAATTAAGAAGGCAGTATGCAGAACATCCGTAATGTAGCCATCATCGCGCATGTCGATCATGGCAAAACAACTCTGGTAGATAAGATGTTAGCGGCAGGTCACCTGTTCCGCGACAATCAAAATATGGGTTCGCAAATCCTCGACAGCAATGACCTGGAACGCGAGCGCGGCATCACCATTCTCTCTAAGAACGTGTCCATTTCTTACAATGGGTACAAGATCAACATCATCGACACCCCGGGACATAGCGACTTTGGCGGCGAGGTGGAGCGTGTGCTCAACATGGCCGACGGTTGCCTGTTGCTGGTTGATGCTTTTGAGGGTCCGATGCCCCAGACGCGTTTTGTGCTGCAAAAGGCGCTGCAACTGGGCCTCAAGCCCATCGTTGTCATCAACAAGGTGGACAAGCCCAACTGCCGCCCCGACGAAGTTCAGGAGATGGTTTTTGACCTGATGTGCAACCTCGATGCCACCGAGGACCAGCTAGACTTCCCCACCATCTTTGGCTCGGCCAAGGAAGGTTGGATGAGTGAGGACTGGCAGCAGCCCACCGACAACATCACCGCTGTGCTTGATGCCATCATCAATCACATTCCCGCCCCCGAGATGATTGAGGGCGATGCCCAGATGCTCATCACCTCGCTGGACTACAGCAGCTATGTGGGCCGAATCGCTGTGGGTCGCGTTCATCGAGGTACGCTCAAAGACGGTATGGAAGTCGCCCTGTGCAAGAAAGACGGTGAAGTGGTCAAGCAAAAAATCAAGGAGCTGCGCACCTTTGAGGGCATGGGACAAAAGCACGTCGAGAGCGTGAGCAGCGGCGACATCTGCGCCATCATCGGCCTGGAGGGCTTTGAGATTGGCGACACTGTCACCCTGCCCACCAACCCCGAGGCGCTGCCCCGCATCGCTATCGACGAACCGACGATGTCGATGCGCTTCTGCATCAACGACTCGCCTTTCTTTGGCAAGGACGGCAAGTATGTCACTTCGCGCCACATTTGGGACCGTCTGCAGCGTGAGCTGGACAAGAACCTGGCGCTGCGTGTCGAGCATACCGAGGGCGAGGACGCCTGGAACGTTTATGGCCGTGGCGTGCTGCACCTGTCGGTGCTCATCGAGGAGATGCGCCGCGAAGGCTACGAGCTGCAAGTGGGCCAGCCGCAGGTCATCATCAAGGAAATTGATGGCGTGAAGTGCGAGCCTATCGAGGAATTGAGCATCAACGTCCCCGAGGAGTATTCCAGCAAGATGATTGATATGGTGACACGTCGCAAGGGTGAGATGACCATGATGGACACCCAAAACGACCGCATCCACCTGCAATTCAAGATACCGTCGCGAGGCATCATCGGCCTGCGCACCAACGTGCTGACAGCCAGCGCAGGTGAGGCCATCATGTCGCACCGTTTCCTGGCCTATGAGCCTTGGAAGGGTGACATCGCCCGCCGCACCAACGGCTCACTCGTAGCCATGGAAGGCGGCACTGCCTATGCCTACGCCATCGACAAGCTGCAGGACCGCGGCCGCTTCTTCATCTTCCCCCAGGAGGAAGTCTATGGCGGTCAGGTCGTCGGCGAGCACACCAAGGAGAAAGACCTGGTCATCAACGTCACCAAGTCCAAGAAACTCACCAACATGCGTGCCAGTGGTGCTGATGACAAGGTGAGAATCGTGCCGCCCATCGTCTTCAGTCTGGAAGAAGCCCTCGAATATATCAAGGCCGACGAATATGTCGAGATTACGCCCAACCACATCAGGATGCGCAAGATTGTCCTTGATGAACTGGAGCGCAAGCGCATTGCCAAGGCTGCAGGGCAAGACGATGATTAACCCAGAAAGTTAATTAGCACTAGACAAAAACATCAGGACGAGGCAGAGGTTATCTGTCCCGTCCTGATTGATTTCTAAAGGAACCTCAAGGGTTCAATTTGTTTCTACTGTTTTTTGCGGATGGTGACTGCACCATTTCGGAACCTTTTGTCCTCACGAGGGGTAAGGAAATCGATGCGCTTGCGCAACCGAGGTCCCATCTTGTCCTTAACAACCCACTCACCATTTACTGAGGGGTTTACTTCACTCTCCACAACAATCACGTCTCCCAGTTTAAATCCATGTTGTTTAAACATGTCAGGCGAGAGAGCGACCCATCGAATCTGATAGTTTTTCAACTTATCATAATTGATTCGGTCTCCGCTTGCTGTTACCCAACCGGCACCACCCTGTCCAGGGTGATATTTGGTGGCGTGCAACGTAAATTCCTGCCCAAAGGCAGACACAGCAATCACAACAGCAAGCGCTAAAAATAATTGTCTTAGCATAAGTTGTTAGTAATTGGTTTGTACCGCAAAAGTACTATAAATCATTGAATTGACCAAATTTTTGGACAAGAAAGTGCTTCAGCGGCATCTCGCCAATTAGATGTAACCAACTACTACACAACAGGTTACGCCACACTCCTCAAGATGGTTGAAGAACGAGTCATGGGAGTATTAGGCCAAATTAGAGGATTTGACACACAATTAGCTGGAAATCAATTAATTAGGCTAAGAAATGCCGCGATTTGATAAAAATGAGTGCTGTTCAGGTAAATCAGAAGGAATAGTCGAGGATTTTGGAGTTGAAATGGATGTCACGGTTGTTGAAAATGCGGTCCATCGCACCCGAATCGACAAGGTCACGGGTGGTGCCTGTGAGCACCTGACGGTCGGTGGTGATGAGCCACAATTCGTCAGCGAGCAGCAGGGACTGTGATATGTCATGGCTGGAAAGCAAAACGGCCTTGCCACGTTCATGGGCTAGGGTCTGCAACAACCGCATGGTCTCGATGCGGCTTGCCACATCGAGGAAAGCAGTTGGCTCATCGAGAATGATGATGGGCGTCTGCTGCGCCAAGGCCTTGGCGACCATCGCTTTTTGCCGTTCACCGTCGCTGAGTGAGGCGACATAGGAGTCTGCCTTACCGATAATGCCCGCATCGGCCATCGCCTGACGCACGATTTCGCGGTCCTCGTCATCCATGCGCCCCAAGAATCCCGTGTGCGGCTGCCGTCCCAAGCCCACCAGTTCAGTCACCGTCAAAGCACCAGCCTGTATGCGCTCGGTGGAAACAAGGCCGATGAGACGGGAACGGTCCTTCTGGCTCATCGATGAAATTTCCTTGCCCTCGGCCTCTATATAGCCACCTAAGGCAGGAGCATCACAGGTGAGGGCCCGCAGCAACGTTGATTTGCCTGCTCCATTCTGCCCCAAGAGGGCCACCAGTTTTCCCTTGTCAAGATGGAGATTGAGGTTATTGAGCAAAGCTACCTGCTGGCTACCGTTACGATAGCCAACAGTCAGGTCATGGGTCGTGAGTATAGATTGATCGGTCATCAGTTGAAGTATTGAATGCGTCGACGGTTAAGAATGATATACAAAATGATGGGCACACCAATAATGGGCGTGATGGCATTGATGGGAATGATGCCGTGAGGATTTACCACACTGACCAAAGCACACAGCAGGGCGATGTCGGCTCCCGCAAGGATGGTGGCAGGAATGAGCCTGCTGTGGTTGCTCGTACCCAGTGAGAGGCGGGCAATGTGAGGCACCGCCAGCCCGATAAAGCCAATGGGGCCGCAAAACGCGGTCACTACAGCCGTGAGCACACCGGTGATGAGCAACAGGATATTGCGCGACCTTGTAACATTCACGCCCAAGTTGCGGGCATAGCGGGTTCCCAGCAGCATGGCATTCAAGGGCTTGACCATCAAGGCCGAAGCAATGAGCGCCAAGATGATGATGCCTGCATATACGGGCATCTGTGACACGCTCACACCCGAGAAATTGCCGAAACCCCAGGCCACATAGTTGTGAACACCCTCCTCGGTAGCCACCGAGTTAAGTAGCTGCACGACGCTCGACGTGAGGTAGCTCACAAGGATACCGATGATGAGCAGCATAGTATTGCTGCGCACAATCGCCGAGAATGCAATGAGCACCGCCAGCACCACGCCAGCGCCCAAGAGAGCCCCAACAAGGATGGCCATATAACTGCCCAAATTCTCACCCAGCAGTCCACCCAACGAACCTCCCAAGGCCAGAATGACGATGGCAACACCCAATCCCGCTCCTGAAGACACACCTAAGATAGAGGGGCCCGCCAGCGGGTTATTAAAGGTCGTCTGCAACAGCAGACCTGAGATGGAGAGGGCCGCACCCGCCAGTGCAGCAGTAGCAATCATGGGGATGCGGGACTGCAGGATGATGATGTCCCACGCCTTATTGCCGCTACCTTTCCCTGAGAGGATGTCAACAATCCTGCCTGCTGGAATGTCCACCGAGCCAAACGCAAGGCATGCCAGTGCCAGCAGCACCAGCATCAACGTGAGCACGACGAGGGTGACGGTATAGCGGCGATATGTCATGGGCGAATCAATCAATGTGATGATACATCTGGTTTTGGTAATCGGGGAACAATTCAGGGTGCAAGATGGCGGCAAATTCGCGCAGGAGCACCTCGGGGTGGAACGGAATGCGGTCAAAGAAACGCGTCTTGTCAGTGTCGCACACATACACGCGCTTATTCTTGAAGGCCGCCATCTCCTTATTCAGTTCATAGGCGCCCTGAAGGTCGCTGAGTTTGTTGATGTTGGTCCACTTGATGAACCAGTAGTCGGCATCCTGTGCCACGGCAAGCACCTGGTTGAAATCCAGTGATAGCGAGCCCGTGTTATCGTCATCGGCCCACAGGTAATTGCCGCCGGCATCGTGCAGGATGCGGGCCATGTAACTCTGTCCGCCAGGCACGCTCCACACACCGCTGATAACCATCTCAGTCACCACAGTGGGTCGAGAAGCGGCACCAGCAGCAACCTTCTTCACGTCGTTGTAGGCAGTGACTACAGCATGATAGAGGCTGTCGGCACGCTCCCGCTCCCCTACCAGTTCGCCGTAGAACTTCACCCACTCGGCACGGCCCAGCGGGTCATACTCAAGATAGTCGGCACACTCGATGATGGGGATGTCGAGTTTGGCAATCTGTCCGTAACTGGCATCCTGATAAGGAGAGAGCAGAATGGCGTCGGGGTTCATGTCGATGACTTTCTCTACCGTGGGGTTCATCGAGTTGCCGCAATCGGCAATCGTACCCGCCTTGACACCAGCCACCAGCACCGAATCGATGAAATACTGGCTATCGACCACGCCACGCACAGCATCCAGACACCCCAGCTCATTGAACAGGCTCGTATGGACCGATGAATAGACCAACGCGCGGTCAACGGGCGTGCGCACCAGAGTGCCATCGGGCAGGTCCTCAGGAATCATCGAGTCACGCGGTACCAGCACGTAACGGTGCAACACCCCACCCTTCCATGGGTCGCCCACGGTCACCACCGTGTATTGCGGCGTGCGCTCCATCGACAGAAGACGGGCAGCAGTGATTACCGAGTCCTTGGCATAGAGAGCAGTGGTGCCATTCTGGTGACCACTCCTAAAACAGGAGGTCAACAACAGCACGACCGTCAGTGCTAGCGTTATGAATAATGATAATCTCTTCATTTTAATAATTGTCATTAGATTTACTGTCTTACTGAACAAGATCCAAGATATAAGGGCGCATGAAGTCATCGGTCACGCGGTCGATATACTGGAGGAGAAAGTCGTTGATGATTGAGTAACTCTTGTAGCTCTGCATGCTCTCATACCGCATCCTCAAGTCGGGATAATCGGCCAGCAATTCGCACATCCTATTAGAATCAATCCTCAACACCTTGCGTTGCTTGAAATCTATATAATAATGATAATTTGATATCACATTGAAACCCACATCCGCTATCTCGGCATAGGCACATTCCTCGGCAACGGCATAAGCAACTTTATCGTTAAAGAACAACGGCACATAGCCATGCAGTTTCTTGCTGTCACCCTTAAAATTCGTTCTAAGGTAGTTGCTGTTGATGAGCCATGTGCTGTCGCCTAGTGTAGCTGCAATATAATCCTTCTTTATTCTCTTGTTGGCTTTTTTGTCTAAGGTTTCGAAATAAAGCTCAAATGGAGAATAAACATCAATCATGGGAGCTGTTATCATTGTATCGGGCTCCGCGTCCAACATCTGTTCCCAAGAGCCATAGAAAAAGACCGTATCAACAGGCTCGTCCTGGGCTGCCATTGCAGGCAACGAAGGCAGAAGAAGCATGATGACGGAAAATTTCAATAATAAGCTCTTCATAACGAAAATCAAGCAGTTGGGAACAATATAGAAATCAATTATTCGACAAGGTCGAGGATATAGGGATGCATGAAGTCACTTGCAGCCCTCTCGAAATACTTCAGGAAGTAATCCCTAATGACATAGTCTTTCTTGTAGTCCTTCATTCCCTCGTAACGCATCTGTAGGTCATGGTAATCCTCGAGCAATGCACTCAACGACTCTGATGTGATTTTAATCACCTTACTTGTAAGGAAGTCGATGTAATAATAGTC
Source organism: Muribaculaceae bacterium (assembly GCA_017427945.1). Classification (GTDB taxonomy): domain Bacteria; phylum Bacteroidota; class Bacteroidia; order Bacteroidales; family Muribaculaceae; genus Sodaliphilus. The sequence continues at coordinate 55,005 of JAFRRT010000027.1, forward strand.
CACGAGTTCGTCGTAGTTAACATCCTCCCATTCGCCAAAGAAGATGGTTTTAAGGCTGATGTTTTCACCATAACCCACGTAGGCCACAAATGCCACCTTATCGTTGAAAAAGAGCGGGGCAAATTCACTCAGTTTCTTGGAATCACCCTTAAAGTTGTCCTTCAGGTAATCAGTGTTGACGAGCCAGATGCTGTCGCCCAACGTGGCAGCCACGTAAGACGTCTTGATGGCATCGTTGACCTCGGTGTCTCCGGTTTCAATCGCCACCTGATAGGGGGTATAGACACTGATAATGGGGTCAATAATGAATGCCGCAGGCTCCATATATAGAATCTGTTCCCACGATTTATAGAAATAGACGGTATCATGTTGCACCACATTATCGGCCATGGCACGGCTTGAAATCAATGCCATTGCTATGATGAGGATGATTTTATACCAGTGTTTCATTGCCTTATCTTGTTTAGAACATTTTCAGTAATTGATACAGTTTGCGTGTGGGCAGGCCCATCACGTTATAAAAGTCGCCGTTGATGCCGGCTATACCTATGTTGCCTATCCATTCCTGGATACCATAGGCTCCAGCCTTGTCAAACGGACGGTAGTGCTCGATGTAATAATCTATTTCCTCGTCGGTTAATTCGGCAAAGTGGACGATGCTCGTGTCGGCGAAAGACTCGCAACGATTGGTTGTTGTGACACACACGCCACTGATGACCCGGTGGGCACGGCCCGAGAGGGCACGCAGCATGCGGTGGGCATCAGCCTCGCCGACGGGTTTGCCCAACACTTCCTCATCGAGGACAACGACGGTGTCGGCAGTGATGAGCAGTTCGCCCTGCTGCAAGGGATGTCCCTCAGCCTTGATGCGGGCAAGAAAAACGGGGATTTCCTCTACAGGCAGGCTGGCAGGATAGGTCTCGTCGATACCCTTGATGGCCTCGACACGGAACTTGACACCCATGTCATTGAGCAGTTCACGGCGTCGCGGCGAGTTGCTGCCCAGCACCACATCATATTTGTCGAGGTTATTGAGCATTGTCTTGTTCGGAATTACGGTTCATGATGGAGTCGGACAATTGGCGGTAGATATCACGCTTGTCGCCATCGAGCATTTCCAGATGCCTTTCGATGACCTGCAGGTCATGTCTCACGGCTGGACCAGTCTGTGAGTCGCGTGGACTGAGGCGGTCGAGTTTTTCTACCGTGGTGCGGATGAGCGGTTTCATCGCGTCAAACGGCAGGCCTGCCTGAGCGAGCACCTCATCGGCAAGGGTCCACATGTGGTTGGCGAAATTGCACGAGAAGACCGAGGCGACATGAAGCCAGCGGCGCCGGTCGCTGTCGGCCACCACCACGTGGCGGGAGAAACAGGAGGCCAGGCTGTTCAAGTCCTCGAGCGCGGCATCATCACTCGCCTCGATAAAGAAATGCACGTCATCGAGGGGGACAATCATCTCACGCGAGAAAGACTGCATGGGCCACATCACACCGTAATGACTGCGATGGCCTGCAAACAGGTCTATCGACTTGCTGCCCGAAGTATGTACCCACAGGGCTCCGTTGTCGGGCGTGGCAGCAATGACATCGGCAATGGCATCGTCGCGCACGGCAATGATATAGGCGTCGGCATCAGGGACCAGAGCCCCTAGGTCATCGGTGGCATTTTCACAGCCTATGCCATCGGCCAAATCACGGGCGTGAGCCATGGTGCGGCTATAAATCTGCAGCACATGACAACAGCCAGCCAAGCCGTGTGCCAAGCTTGTCGCCACATTACCGGAACCGATGATTACCACTCTTTTCATTGATAGTGCAAAATTACTGTTTAGACTTGAATTTGACAAATAAGTTTAAGAAAAACGCCGTTGCAGCAAGGCCAATTCTTGGTATCCCCGCAAATAATTGGTACCTTTGTGCCGAAGAAACATCATGAGTGATATGAAAGAGATTTATTTTGCCGGAGGATGCTTTTGGGGCACAGAGCGTTACTTCAAACTGGTGAACGGTGTCGTCGAGACCGAGGTAGGTTATGCCAACGGTCATACCGAGAACCCGACATACAAAGATGTGTGTACCGACAAGACTGGGTTTGCCGAGACGGTGCGCGTAGTGTATGACCCCGAGGTCATTTCGCTGGAGTTCCTGACCGAGATGTACTTTAAAGCCATCGACCCGACGAGCGTCAACCAACAAGGTCACGATGTGGGAACACAGTACCGCACAGGCATCTACTATACCGATGAGGACGATGTGCCGACATTGCAGACCGTGTACCGCCGTGTGCAGGCCAAAGTGCGGCTCAGGCTCGCCGTGGAGCTGCTGCCGCTCAAGAACTTCTATTCGGCCGAAGAATACCACCAGGATTACCTGGACAAGAATCCCGACGGCTACTGTCATCTGCCGCTGGAGTTGTTCGAGATGGCCAAACGAGCCAACCGCTAACCCAAATGAACGATGACCCTGCAAGACGTCAAACGCCTTTTCAAGCAATACACCAGCCGCGAACACTCTTGGCTGTCGGTGCCTATCACCGCCGCCACGTTGCTGGTGCTACTGGTGTTTGTCAAGAGTTGCCAGGGCATCATCTATAGCCACAGCAACGAGTGCCGAATCTATCGTCTGGGCTATACGATTGATGAAGCCCGCGCCCTTGCCGCGGCATTGAGCGATGAGCAAGCCGACTCACTCGTCGCCCGTGGGGAGCACGATACCATTGCCTACCCCATCATCGGCCAACGCTATTTTATCGCCAAAAACTTTGATCATTATCTTGCGCTTCACAAGGTTGACACGGCGGCCTCGCTTGCCGATATCGTCGCTATTGTCAACGTGGGAGACTTTCCTGAAGGAGCAATTCAGGCGGCACATTGCGACACCAGCAAGGGTTATCTAATGCTCGTCAATGGGCAGCATTTCCTTGACGAGAGTTACAAGCCCGACAGCCTGGTACTTTTCAAGAAGTCCTATTGCTATGAGGAACAGAAAGCACTCAGCCCAGTAGTCGAGGCGTTCAAGGCAATGCAGCAGGAATGCAAGAAAGAGACTGATGCCCAACTGATGGTCAATTCGGCCTATCGCTCTTATAAACAGCAGATCACGACTCATAAAAACAACAACAAGCGATATGTCGCCCAACCGGGAAACAGCGAACACCAGACTGGCCTCGCCATCGACGTCACGTCATTGCAGCATCCCGAGAAATGGGCCTTTGATAAATCGAAGGAGGGAGTGTGGATGCGCGAGAACTGTCACAAGTATGGCTTTATCCTGCGCTACCCTGAGAAGCAGTCACGCATTTTGGGTTACAGCTATGAGCCTTGGCATCTGCGCTATGTCGGGAAGGATGTCGCGAAACAGATTCACGACGAGGACATCACCTTTGACGAATATTACGCCTACTACCTCGAGAGACAGCAGGCGCAATGATACTTAACTGTATTTCAATAGATTATTATCCGCCAAAAACTATAGCGGGCTGGCAATTACCCCCACGTTGACCAGTCCCTGAAGAGCGTCGCAGCTATCCATCGCTTGCCACACGACGACGCTTCTTGCATCACCAGGGTCGATGACCGACGCGATGCGGACCTTATCCTGATAGAGGACGCCGAAACCTGCCCCCGTCCAGTTGCCGTATTCATCAGCCAAGACGATGTTCACCTTCTGACGGTTCACGACCGAATCGACGGCTATCATATCCACCACAAGCGAGAGGTTGGCATGGCTGTAAGTGTTGTCATGCCGCACAGCAAGGGTGAGCTGATAGGTGCGTGACGAGTCGTCATACACGGGCTCGAACACCAAAGGCATGTTGCGCTGCCATCCGTTAGCAGGCAGGTTGACAAAACGGGAATGCGCCATCACGGGCTTGCGCTGGCAAGAAGGCATCAAGAGCATTGCGGCGGCAATGAGTATCATCATTGCCACCGCCTTGCTTTTAGAATTCATGCGCCTGCGGAACATTGCCGAGGGCGCAGTATCACTTTGCCTGCGTTTCTCCATTTTTAGGGGCGTTATCGCCCTTGGGTTGACGTGGTTTGAAAGTCTTTAGTTGTAGCTTGTCCTGGCGTTTGGGCTTATCGCCACGCGGTTGCTGTTCCCCACCCTGTTGCTGATGTTTGGCCTTAGACTTGCCCTGACGTTGTTTACGTTCGGGATTGGCGCCGCCATTGTCATTCTCGGCATGATGAGGTTTTTCGCCCTTGTTATTGGCGTTATTGGCATTGCCACCGGCACCGCGGTCGCCTTTCTTTTTCTTTTTCTTCTTCTTTTTGTCGAAGCGGTTGATGGCATCCTGGTTAAGGAGGTCACCAAACGGCGAAGAAGCAGCCTTTGAGTCATCTTCGGGCTTCAGGCTGTCGGGCTTGACGCCGTTCTTGTTCAAGGCAATCACTTCGAAGGCTTGTGCCGCGGTCAGCGTTACGGTGTTCACCGGGGAGTTGCGCTCGGTGGAATAAGTGATTTCACGCTTGAGGGCGTCGGCCTTGAAATAGTAGTAGGTAGCATCCTTTGTCTCGAGATGCACATCCTTGGCGGGGAGCTGACGAATTGCCTCAACATAGGTATTCACCTCGAAGTTGATGCAGCACTTGAGTTTGGCACACTGTCCAGCCAAATTCTGCGGGTTGAGGGAAATGTCCTGGAATCGTGCGGCACTGGTTGATACCGACACAAAACCCGACATCCAAGTGGCACAACACAGCGGGCGTCCGCAGGGGCCAATGCCGCCAATGCGTCCAGCCTCCTGTCGTGCGCCAATCTGCTTCATCTCGACACGAATCTTGAAGACATCGGCAAGCACCTTGATGAGCTGCCTGAAGTCCACACGCTCGTCGGCAATGTAATAGAAAATCGCCTTGTTGCCGTCGCCCTGATACTCGACGTCACCGATTTTCATCTTCAGTCCCAGGTCCACAGCAATCTTGCGTGAACGTATCATCGTGTCCTCCTCACGGGCCTTGGCCTGCTCGTAGCGTTCCATGTCGGCGGGTTTTGCCCTCCTGAAGACACGCAGGAACTCGGTATCCTTGCGCAGATTCACACGCTTCATCTGGTTCTTTACCAGACGTCCCGTGAGTCCCACGCGCCCGATGTCATGTCCCGGATTAGCCTCTACAGCCACCCAATCGCCCTGCTTGAGAGGGATGCGTGCGGTGTTCCTGTAGAACCCCCGTCGGGTGTTCTTGAACAGCACCTCAACAATCTCAAACTCATTGTCGGGGACATCGTCGAGCCAGTTGGTGCTCGTGAGGTTGCAACGCCCCACGTCATTGCCGCAGGCGCAGGAACACGTTCCCGCGTCACACTTCACACAGGAATCAGCGCCCTCGACAACAGGGGCTTGTTGAATGTTATTGTTCTCGTCCATTGTGGTACGCTCGCCTGATTATTTAGCGTAGCTCACGGCACGTGTCTCGCGGATGACGGTGATGCGCACCTGTCCAGGATAAGTCATCTCGTCCTGAATCTTCTGTGCGATTTCGTTCGACAGGGTCTCGGTCTCCTCGTCGCTGATCTTGTCGGCTCCGACGATTACCCTGAGTTCGCGACCGGCCTGGATTGCATAAGTCTTCACTACGCCAGGATAGGACAAGGCGAGACGTTCCAGATCGTTCAGGCGCTTGATGTAGGCCTCGACAATCTCACGGCGTGCACCGGGACGGGCACCGCTGATGGCGTCGCAAACCTGAACGATGGGAGCATAGAGGCTCGTGGCTTCTTCCTCATCGTGGTGAGCACCGATGGCGTTGCAGATGTCAGGTTTCTCCTTGAACTTCTCGGCCAGTTTCATACCCAGCTGAGCATGTGGCAGTTCGGGCTCATCATCGGGTACCTTGCCGATGTCGTGCAACAGACCTGCGCGGCGTGCCTTCTTGGGGTTCAGGCCCAACTCGCTTGCCATGATGGCGCACAGGTTGGCGGTCTCACGCGAGTGCTGCAAAAGGTTCTGTCCGTAGCTGGAACGATATTTCATCTTACCGATAAGGCGAATCAGCTCGGGATGCAAGCCGTGGATACCCATATCGATGGCGGTGCGTTTACCGGTCTCGATAACCTCATCCTCGACCTGACGTTTCACCTTTGCCACAACCTCCTCGATGCGAGCAGGATGGATGCGTCCGTCGCTCACCAGCTGGTGCAACGCCAATCGCGCGATTTCGCGCCTGACGGGATCAAATCCCGAGAGGACAATCGCCTCGGGCGTGTCGTCAACAACGATTTCAACACCCGTTGCTGCTTCGAGCGCACGGATGTTGCGACCCTCGCGGCCAATGATGCGACCTTTGATTTCGTCATTGTCGATATGGAAAACGGTGACAGCGTTCTCAACAGCCGTCTCGGTAGCCACTCGCTGAATGGTCTCAATGATGATGCGCTTTGCCTCCTTGTTGGCGGTCATCTTTGCATCGTCCATGATATCGTTGATATAGCTGGCTGCGTTGGTCTTTGCCTCGTCCTTGAGGGACTCAATGAGCTTCTCCTTGGCTTCCTCGGCCGAGAGACCACTCACGTGCTCCAGGGTGTCACGCACGCTCTTCTCCATCTTGTCGAGTTCGCTTTTGCGCTTATCGAGGACAATCATCTGATTATCAACGTTCACCTTGAGGTTATCTACCTCGTTGCGGCGGCGCTGGATTTCGCCCTGCTGCTGGTTGAGTTGCATCTCACGCTGTTTGAGTTTGGCCTCGCTGGTCTGCACTTTGCTCAAGCGTGCATTGGCCTCTTTCTCGGCCTCGCTCTTGATGGACAAACCAACTTCTTTGCCCTTGAGCACTTCATTATTTTTAAGGACCTCAGCCTCAAGTTTTGCTTTCTCGATAATCTCATTTGCCTGCGATTTTGCATTCCTGCGCGACAGGAACAGGGCAAGTGCGATACCGATTGCCATCGAAAGGATGGCTAAAATAACAGTTACTATGATATTCATTACAAATTATATAATATTAAACAAATAGCGCCACATTAGACGGCAGGCATCACGCTGATAATCAGCGTAATTTTGCACAAAGTCTAAAGTGGTGCAGGAACCTAATTTCTATAACAACACGTTCTTATCACGCCATCACCGCGATGCATTTGTCACATCAAAAACGAGACATCAGCGGCATCCTTTCACATGCCACAGTGATGGCACAATCTCACTCATCGCTGCCCAGGAGGGCATCAACTTGTTGATTCAAATCAGTCAGGAAATCATTGACCTCACGGTTTTCACCGTAAGCCTCCAAATAGAGACGAGCAAACTGGAAAGCAACCCTTGCCAGCACATCACTCGATGTGCTGTTAAAACGGTTCATCCACTTGGTCCACAACGTGTTCACAAGTTCTTCCGCTTTGCGATAGTTCTCCTCCTCGTCCGGATTTACACTCAGGGCGATTTGGTTAGTATCGGCAAGTTGAATCCATATTTTTCTTTTATTATTGTCGGCCATAACGTTGGTAGAGCCATGTTAAGCGTTCAATTGTTTGATGCATCGGTCAATGTCCCGCACCATCTTGGCAACCTGTTTCTTGTATCGGGCGACGGCTACCGGATCGGCACTGATTGAACGTGCCACCCTGAGGAACTCATTGTCAACCTTCAATTGCTCCACTTCCTTTTGAAGTTTTGCTATCTCGAGTTCCTGCCGCTCAACGGTACGCTCCAGTTCCCTTTTATTGGTCTGGAGGCCAACATAACGCTTGCTCAAGGTATCGACCTTGTGCTTCAGGTTTTGTAGCTTCTCGTTTAACTCCGTTGAAGGCATAGTTACCAATTTTTTGCAAAATTACAACAATTTTTGAATAACACGCATCACAACATGCAAATATTTCACATTTTTCCGCCCAGGAAGCGTTATTTAGCGGCTTTTTCACCGATATCGGCGTTATGTCGAGATGAATTTTCATAAAAATCCCGCCAAAAAATTTGCCAGTTCAAAAAATGGCATTACCTTTGCATCCGCAAATCGGGGCATTAGCTCATCTGGTAGAGCGCAACACTGGCAGTGTTGAGGTAAGCGGTTCGAGTCCGCTATGCTCCACGTAACAAAAATAAGCGACTGATTTTCAGTCGCTTATTTTTGTTCTCTACTGTTTCTTTACAATTATCCTCATGAATCGATAGCACAAGCCTGGTGGAAAGCCAAGTGATTATTATTTTGGGAACGTTTTTCGGCAGTTAGCATCGGCGGGCTGAAGCACCGCCCGAGCTAAACCACTAAATTACGTTAAATTGACGAGGAATAAGACTAGAGAGCGAGGCGTAATCCAAGGCCGCGGTCCGTCCACGTTGGGTAGCTGCCGTCTCGATACGTCACGCGGCAGTAACTGATGAAGGTGCCAAAGCCGCCACCACGGTACACGCGGATATAGCCCGTTGAAGGACCGACAGGGTTGGTCTGCGCATAGCTGCTGTAACTGTCAGAGTAGTCCTGGCACCATTCAAACACGTTGCCCGTCATGTCGTACAGGCCCAACTCATTAGGAGCTTTAGTGGCAACCGGGTGAGTCGTTGATGTGTGGTTACCATAGTACCACGCCACATCATCAATGTTGTTGCTACCCGAGTATTTGTAACCATGGCTCTGGTTGCCGCCACGGGCTGCAAACTCCCATTCAGCCTCGGTAGGCAGGCGGAACGTCCTACCTGTCAATTGGTTCAACTTGGTGATAAACGTCTGGCAATCGTTCCATGAGACCCACTCTACAGGACGCTGAAGGTTAGTGTCGTAATTGTTACGATTACTAAAGTAGCTTGGGTTGCTACCCATCACGGCCTGCCACAAGGCCTGCGTCACCTCGGTCTGGCCGATGCAGTAACTCGAGAGCGTCACCTCATGGGCGGGCAGTTCCCATTCAAAGTCATCACTTCCCTGTTCGACAGTCGCGCCCATCGTGAAGGTGCCGCCCTCTATCGCCACCATCTTGAACGTCACGCCGTTCACGGTAAAGGTTCCGGTCTGCTTTTCGGGCTCATCCTGACAGGCCGTCAGTGCCAACAGGCACACAAGCGTTGAATATAGTATCTTTTTCATTGCGTTATTAGTTTATTTTGTAAAAAATACCATTAAAGTATACCCCCAAAAAATATTAGTATACCAGTCTGTAAGCACTGCAAAGATACACAAAGTTTCTTGTTCAATGTTCAATTTTTACCAAAACCCAGTGCCAGCGATATCCCCGAAGTCGCCTTATATATGTATTATGATTTAGACTAACTTTTTATTTATCAACTTTTTAACTACAACAATGACATTATGAGACGACTTTTTTGAAATATATCAACTGCGCGGCTCAGCTCATGGCACTGATCGACATCGGGAAGACCATTAAGCGCTGGGCCACCAAAAACGATGACACGAGCAATGGCCAGACAGAAAACAAAACTTGAGAACTGGACGGACTCAAGATTACATCATTTTTTTTTGGGGAGTACAGTGATTCCCCCTTTTTACGGGATAACGGGGCTGTATCCGATACTGACCGAATTGATGGAATTGCTTAACTTGTTGGCAGCCTGTATATTATCGATTCTATGGGTATCAATTCTTCTCGCTCAAAAAAGCGCTATGCTCCACGTAATAAAAACAAGCGACTGAGATTCAGTCGCTTGTTTTTATTTTCCCCAATTATAGTCTTTTAATAATAAGTATGTTACCTTACTTTGTCAGGAGGGGGTGATGCCGTCGCGGCGCATCATGGCCTCGATGCCGGGATCGGAGCCACGGAAGCGCTTGTAGAGCGTCATGGGCGCCTCGGTGCCGCCTCGAGAGAGGACGTTCTCGACCCATGAGCGGGCGGTATCGCGGTTGAAGATGCCTTCCTGCCTGAACTTTTCGAAGGCGTCACACTCAATCACCTCGGCCCACTTGTAGCCGTAATAGCCGGCTGCATATCCGCCTGAGAAGATATGTGTGAACTGCGGCGACATGATGCAGCCCTCTACGGGTTCAAATACCCGCACGCTGCTCATGGCGTCATGCTCAAAGCTGAAGTCATCACCTTCATAGGGCTCGGTGATGCTGTGCCATGCCATATCGATGTAGCCAAAGCCCAACTGACGCACACAAGCGTAAGCAGCGCCATATTGCGATGAGGCTATCAACTTGTCAATCAGGCTCTGCGGCACCGGTTCACCAGTCTGGTAATGGCGTGCGAAACTGTCAAGGAACTCCCGCTCATAGACATAGTTCTCATTGAACTGCGAGGGCACTTCCACAAAGTCACGATAGACGTTGGTACCTGACAGTGTCTGGTACTTGCAGCGCGACAGCAGCTCATGCAAGGCGTGTCCGAACTCGTGCATGAACGTCTCCACCTCACGCACGGTGAGCAACGAGGGCTTGGAGTCGGTGGGTCGGGTGAAATTCATGGTCAAGGTCACAAGCGGACGCACGTCGTTGCCGTTTTCATCGATATACTGCTCACGGAAACTAGTCATCCATGCCCCACTCTGCTTGGTGGCTCGTGGGAAGAAATCGACGTAGAGCATACCTACCGGACGGCCATCTTCGTCGGTCACGTCATAGACTTCCACCTCGGGGTGGAAAACCTGGGCATCATGATTGGGAGTGAAACGCAAGCCATACATCCTGGAGGCAAAGCCAAAGACGCCCTTGGTCACCTGCCCCAACTCGAAATAAGGCCTGAGCAATTCATCATTGATCTCAAACATTGAGTCCTTCTCCTTGTTGCTGTAATAGGCATAGTCCCACGGCATGATGCTCACGGGGTGGCCTTCAATGTTGGAGGCGAAGTCCTCAAGGCGCTGCATCTCACGGCGTTCCACGGGCAGATAGGCTTCACGCAAACGGTTCAACATGTCATAGACATTGGCAGGCGTCTGAGCCATCGTGTGCTGCAACTTGTAATCGGCAAAGGTGTTACAGCCCATCAACTGCGCGATTTCCAATCTTGTGTTGGCAATCTCACGCAACACGTCCAGATTGCAGTAATCGCCACTGGTGCACTGCCTGTTATACATCTTATATAGCTTCTCTCTCAAGTCGCGGCGGGTGCTGTACTTCATGAACGGGATGTAACTGGGAGCATCAAGCGTCACGAGCCACTCGTCGCCACGGTCCTTGTCCTTGGCCGCTTGCTTTGCTGCATCGAGCACGCTCTCGGGCAGGCCGTCGAGGTCATCGGCGGTAAGCCACAATTCATATCGAGGCGTCTCCTTAAGGGCATTCTGGTCAAACTTCAAAGTCAACTCGGTCAGCCATTTGGTCAACTGGCGATAGCGGTCACGTTCCTCGCCTTGCAAGTTGGCGCCACTGCGCAAGAATCGGTCATAGGTCTCACGCATGAGCATCCTGTCCTCCACATCATGCTTGTCGCTATCGAAGCTGTCATGCACATGCTTGACACGCTGCCACAAGCGCTCGTTGAGCGTGATGCTGTTGAAGTGCCCACTCAGCAATGGAGCCATTTTCTCACTGATGGCAAGCAGTTCATCGTCGGCATTACACGAGAGCATGGGGTAAAAAACGCCCAGGACACGGTTCAACATCGAGCCGCAACGGTCCAGTGCCACGATGGTGTTTTCGAAGGTCGCCTCATCTTTATTGTCGGCAATGGCGTTTACCTCGGCGTCCTGCTCTTTGATACCCTGCAAGATGGCCGGCTCATAGTCGGCCTTGGTGATACGGTCAAAGGGGACTGCCCCACCAGTGGTCTTGAAAGGCTTGAAAAAGATATTGTTTTCAATCATATATTAGTTCGTAGTTTGTTATTTACTATTCCAGGTCGATGACGGTGATACCCGCCCCGCCAAACTGCACATGCTCGTCGTGGTAGCTTTTCACGCCGTTCACGCCATGCAGGTATTCACGGATGGCCACCTTCAAGGCTCCGGTGCCGGTGCCGTGCAGGATGCGTACCCGCTGGGCATTGAACTGGATGGCATCATCGATGAAATAAGTGATGGCCTGTATTGCCTCGTCGGCACGCATGCCGCGCACATCGATGTCGGGCTTGAAGTTCAACTGACGGTTGCGAATCTCGTCGGTCGTGGTACGTCCCAGCGACTCGGCCTTGGGCAGTTTCTCCTTGCGCATGGTTCGCTCCACCTTGTCGGTTTCGATGCGTGTCTTGATGTTGCCGAATGCCACCAGGGCATATTTCTCGTCGATGCTGATGAGGGTGCCCACGGTTGTCGTGCCCTTCAGCACCACGTTGTCACCAGCCTGCAGGGGTCGATTCTTGGCTTCGGCTTTGGGAGCAGACTTCTTGGGTTGCTTGCGGCGCGGCTTGCTCTTGGGCGTGAGTTCCTTGAGACGTTCGGGTGCCTCGGGCTCCTCGGCCGTCAGGCGTTTCTTGAATTCATCGAGCTGGCGGCGCAGTTCCTTGGTGCGCTCCTTCTCGGCCTGCTCGTTGCGTATCTCCTTGATGGTGCGTTCAATCTGCGCATTGCTGTCGCGCAGGATTTCCTGTGCCTCGGAACGCGCATCATGAATGATCTGACGATGTTCGGCGCGGATGTTGTCCAGACGCTCCTCATAGTCGGTAATCATCTTGTCCAGACGCTTTTCCTTTGCCCTCACGTCCTGCCGCTTGTTTTCCCAATAGCGGCGGTCACGCACGATGTCGAGCAGGTATTTGTCCATATTGATGTAGTCGCTGCCCACGATTTCGGCGGCCTTGTCGATGACTTGTTGCGGCAGGCCTGTCTTGCGGGCAATCTCGATGGCAAACGAACTGCCGGGATAACCCATCGACAACTGGAACAAGGGCTGCATGCGCTGGCGGTCATAGAGCATCGCTCCATTCACCACGCCGTCGGTCGCATCGGCAAAGTGCTTCAGGTTCTGATAATGGGTCGTCACCACGCCCATCACCTTGTGCTCGTTCAGCTGCTGGAGAATCGACTCGGCAATGGCTCCGCCAATCTGCGGCTCGGTGCCGCTACCCATCTCATCAATGAGGATGAGCGTTTCCTTGCCGCCACGTGACAGGAACAATTTCATGTTCTGCAAGTGACTGCTATAGGTACTCAGGTCATTCTCGATACTCTGCTGGTCGCCGATGTCAATGAAGATGTCGTTGAACAAGCCGGCATGGGAATTGTCGCGCAAGGTGGGCAGGAGTCCACACTGTATCATATATTGCACAATGCCCACAGTCTTAAGACACACCGACTTACCGCCGGCATTGGGGCCTGAGATGACGAGTATACGGTCCTTGTTATTGAGGGCAATGTTCAAGGGCACCACCTCCTTGTGCTGCTCACGCAAAGACAGGAGCAACGCGGGGTGAACGGCGTTGTACCACTCCACGACCGGCTTGCGGTCGATGTGGCACATCTGGGCCCCGACGTCCTGGGCGAACAATGCCTTGGCACGGATAAAATCCAACTTTCCTAACGTGTCGAGCACGCCCGACAACTCATCGATGTGCGGCCTGATGTGGTCGGTCACCTCGATGAGGATGCGAATGATTTCGCGGGCAATCTCGGCTTCGGTCTCACGGATGCGGTTATTGGCCTCGACAATAGCGTCAGGCTCGATGAACACCGTCTTGCCCGTTGCACTCTCGTCATGGACGATGCCATGCAGTTTGCGCTTGTTCATCGCGCTCACCGGCAGCACCAGGCGGCCGTCACGCAGCGAAGGCTGCACGTCGGCCTCAAGGATGCCATCCTGCTTGCCCTGGGCAATGATGCGGCGCAGCGTGCCGTTGATGCTGCTGGTCACATGGGCTATTGCAGCCCTCAGGTCACGCAAGCGCGGTGATGCAGTGTCCTTGATGTTGCCGGCCTTATCCAGCACATGACCGATGGCGTTGCTCAAGTCGGGGAACGATTGCATGCCTGACGTGAGTTCACACAGCCTGGGATATGGCCTGATGCCGTCGCTGTCGGGCGCGAAGAAACGCACCACCTGCGTCACGGTCACCAACAAGCGCTGCAGGTCAAACAAGTGTTCGGCCGAGAAGTAAGTTCCCGGCGTCACGACCTCCTTGAGGACGACTCGCAGGTCAAAGTAGTAACTCAACGGAAACTCTTTGCCTGTCTGCACAATGGAGAGGAACTCATTGGTCTCCTCGAGCCATCGCAACACTTCGTCACGCCTTGTCGAGAAACGCAGCTGTGGCACATTGGCAGCGCCCAGCGCACTCACGCAATGGCGCTCCAGTTCACGCCTCACGGCATCAAAGCCTATCTTAGTCTCAAAGTTTGAGGGATAAATCATAGTACAAAGATAGTGCAAGCCGAAGACATTGCCAAATTTATTTTTGTAATGTTAAAGCGGCGCCTCGGGATAAAAAACAAAAAACTTCGTTTTTCGTTTTGTTCTCCGCCCACATTGCGCTATCGTTCCCTCGCTACGCTCGGGCAAGATAGGCGGCGCCTCGGGATAAAAAACAAAAAACTTTGTTTTTCGTTTTGTTCTCCGCTCGGCTTGCACTATCTTTGCGGCATCATCAATCAAATCTTATCTGTCTGATTCTGGAAAAACGATGCCCTCTTGTCGGTTCAGCAGACCGCACGAGGGCAATTTTTTCATCATTCAACTGATTTATTGCGCCCAAAATCGAGATATTCCAAAAATAATGATTACATTTGCGGGTTATATCATTTGAATTTCAATTAACCTAACATTAATAACAAACTCAAATTTTTATGAAGAAATTTTTATTCTTATTGCTCGCTTCGGCTGTTGCATTTAACGTAATGGCCGATGACAAGGTTGTCATCCCTGACAGCACCGGATTCAAGTTCACTGACACAAAGATTATTAAGCACACCCCTGTGAAGGACCAGAACAAGTCCGGAACGTGCTGGTGCTACTCGACCAACTCATTTTTTGAGAACGAGATTCTGCGCATCACCGGCAAGGAGGTTCACCTGAGCGAGGGTTTCGTGGTTAACCACTGCTACTATGACAAGGCCATCAAGTATATCCGCATGGATGGCACGATCAACTTTGCCGAGGGTGGCGCAGCCGAGGATGTTCCCTACGTTTGGCGCAAATACGGTATGGTGCCCAACGATGTGTACACCGGCATGACATACGGTGACAAGAAATTCGATACCCATGAGTTGACCTCATTGCTGAGCGGCTATGTAGGCACCATCAACAAGAATAGCCGCGGCAAACTCACTCCCGCCTGGAAGGACGGTCTGCAGGCTATCCTGGACAGCTATATGGGCAAGATGCCCGAGACTTTCGTCTATGAGGGCAAGACCTACACCCCGCAGACTTGGGCCGCCAGCCTGGGCCTGAACATGGACGACTATGTGCCCATCGCATCGTTTACCCACCACCCCTACTATCAACCCTTTATCCTTGAGGTGGCCGACAACTGGCTGTGGTCAAGCTACCAGAATGTTCCCATCGATGAACTGTTGGAGATTGCCAACTATGCCATCGACAACGGCTACACCATTGCTTGGGGTGCCGACGTAAGCGAAAAGGGATTCAAGTGGCGCAACGGTTATGCTATCCTGCCCGTCAAGAAGGAAGTTCCCGATGCTGCTGGTACCGATATGGCTCGTTGGGCACAGCTCAGCGACAAGGACCGCGAGGCCGAACTTTGGGACATCAAGGGCCCGGTTAAGGAGCAGTGGGTTACTGAGGAAGAGCGTCAGGAGATGTTCGACAACAAGGAGACCACCGACGACCACGGCATGGTTATCATGGGTAAGGCCGTTGACCAGGAAGGCAACCGCTACTTCAAGGTAGAGAATAGCTGGGACACCAACCAGCTTTATGAGGGCTACTTCTATTGCAGTGAGGCCTTCTTCCGCGCCAAGACCTTGAACATCCTGGTGCACAAGGATGCCATCCCCGCTAAGATTGCCAAGAAAATGGGCATCAAGAAGTAAAAATCATTCAAGTCCTGGGGATTGCCCCAGGACTTGAAGTTTAGAGTAAAAAGTTTATCGTTTAGAGAACATCAAAACTAAAGAACAATGAAAGCATTAAACACCGATAAGGCACCTGCTGCCATTGGTCCTTACAGCCAAGCTATCCGCACCGGCAATCTCGTCTTTGTTTCGGGCCAGCTGCCCATCGACCCTGCAACTGGAGCATTTCCCGAGGGAGGCATCAAGGAGCAGACGCGTCAGAGCCTGTTGAACGCCCGCGCCATCCTGCAGAGCGAGGGCCTCGACCTCAAGGACGTTGTGAAGACCACCGTCTTCTTGAGTGAAATCGCCAACTTTGGTCCCATGAACGAGGTTTATGCCGAGTTCTTCACGGCACCCTACCCCGCACGCTGCGCCTTTGCCGTTAAGGATCTACCCAAGGCAGCTCTCGTAGAAATCGAACTCATTGCCGAGGCCCGTTAATCAAGGCCATCAAGCAAACATAAAACAACCGGGACATCTTGAATGCCCCGGTTGCTGTTTTCTATAAACCATGATGTGTGTTAGCAAAAAGTCGTTTGGGAGTCAGGCGTCTCGGTCTTGTCAGCGCGGAAGGTGACGAAGCGGTTGTAGGCGTAGTTTGCAAGCGTGTAGGCAACCATGGCAAGTACCATGACGATGTTCTGTCCTGCCTTTTGCATCGGGAAGAACGGGATGATGTCGTCAGGCAGGTTCTTCCAGCCAAGGCCCTCAAGCAGAATCCAGCTGACGCACAACTGCAGGGCGAGGCAGATGAGGAAGCCGCCCACAAACAGCACCAGTTCACGCCTGAAGTTCTTCTTGGTCTTGAATACCCAGTTGCGGTTCCACAAGAAACTGTTGATGACGCCGAGCACATAGCCCGCCACGTTTGAGACACCGTAAGAGAGACCTAACTTGGTGTTGAGCAGATAGAAAGTGACCAAGGTGATGAGCGTGTTCAACACGCCTATCACGCCATACTTGAGCAGTTGAATGCCTGTCTGTTTGGCCTCAGCCTTGTCTATCTTCATAAATTACGGTTTTCCTTAGCTTTGCAAAATTAGGTAATTTTAACTAATTGACAAAATTTTGCAACAATTCTTTAAAAAAAATTGCAGATTTCCAGACAAAAGCCCGTGCCACGTCTCCTAAGGAGCAGCAAGAGTCTTAGGTGTGGGGTGAGATTATGATACAGCTTCCTCGTTGCGAACCGGATCAGGGCGCTTGATTTTCCAGCCAATGGCAGCAATGAGGATCGTCATCAAGGGGCTGATGAGATTGAAGAAGCAGTAAGGCAAATAGGTGAGCGTGGAAACGCCCAGCACTGTGGCTTGAGTCATGCCGCAGGTATTCCAGGGCACCAGCACCGAGGTCACAGTTGCCGCGTCTTCGGTAGTGCGGCTCAGCAGACGGGGTTCATAGCCCTCTTTTTGGTAAACCTCACGGAACATATCGGCCGTCAGCACGATGCTGATAAACTGGTCGCCTGTCGTGAGATTGAGGAAGATGCCCGTCGTCACGGTAGAGCCCACGAGCGTGGTGCGTGTGCGCACAAACCTGATGATAACGCGTGTGATGCTCTCGATCATACCGCTTGCCACCATGGCGGCACCAAAACACATGGCACACAAGATGAGCCAGATGGTATTGAGCATGCCCGCCATACCTCCGGTCGATACCAGGTCATTGAGCGCCTCATGGCCCGTCTGAACCGCCGTGGATCCATAGTAAGACACCGCCAAACCCTTGAAGAGCGCCATCGGCGTGCTCAACGACGCGTCACCGGCAATCTGGCAAAGGATGTGAGGCTGCAGGATGAGCGCCGTGATACCCGCCATGATTGATGACACGAAGAGCACTACCAGCGACGGCACCTTGCGGGCGATGAGCACACCCGTCAACAGCGGTACCAGCAGAGTCCACAACGAGATATTGAAGGTTGCCGCAAGGCCGTCGGTATATTGTTCGACATGCAAGGCTTCTCCTGACGAGCCGTGGCCAAGCCCAGCGACAAGGAAAATCACCAGTGTAATGAGAATTGACGGTGTGGTCGTCAACACCATGTAACGAATGTGGTCGAAGATGTCCACCCTGACCGATGAAGATGCCAGAATGGTAGTGTCGCTCAAGGGCGACATCTTGTCGCCGAAATAGGCACCCGAGATAATGGCGCCGGCGGTCCAAGCCTCAGAGATGCCTAACGCCTGACCGATGCCGAGCAAGGCCACACCGATGGTGGCAATTGTCGTCCATGAACTGCCCGACAGCAGCGACACCAGCGCGCAAATGACGCAGGCGCTCACAAGAAAGAAGCGGGGCGAGAGAATCTGTACACCATAATAGATGAGTGTAGGCACCACGCCGCTCACCATCCATGAGCCCGCCAACATGCCTACCGTCAACAGGATGAGCAACGTGACCGACACATTGCCGAGTGTAGTGGTCATCTGCTTCTCAAAGACATTCCACGGCACATGATAGAAAGTCATCGAGATGAGCACACACACCGCAAGCCCCATGAGCAGCGCAATCTGGCTACCGCCAGTGAGCGAGTCACTGCCAAACAAGGTGATGACTATCACCAGCAGGCCAATCAACACCACTACGGGTATCATGGCGACGAGAGGATGCGGTAGTTTACGGTCACTCATATCTTATTTTCAGTTAATTTCGAGATGTTTTTATTTAAACCTAATGCCTACAGCCTGAAATGGCGCCAGATTGGGCGCGGGATGCGACGCCACAGTGCGGTGAGGATGGCATATCGCCAGTCAATGACCTTGATGTGGCGCTTGCTGTTGATGGCACTGACAATGGAGCGCGCCACTTTCTCGGGCTTCAACATCATAGGGTATCGGAAGTCGCCCTTCAGCAGGTCGGTATCTACAAAGCCCGGACGGATGTCGGTAAAACGAATTTTTAAGTTTCGCGCGTTGGCCTGCTGTTCCAGGGCTTGCAGATAGACGTTTTGCAGTGCCTTAGTGGCGGAATAGGAAGGCGCAGGTCCCAAGCCCTTGGTGCCCGCAATGCTGGTGATGGCGGCAATATGTCCCTCGCCGCGCTCGGCAAAATAGCGGTAGGCCTCGCCTATCATGCGGGTAAAACCCATTGCATTGGTGTTTACTGTATTCAGTTCGATGTCGGGCTCGAGGGTACGGTTCTGCTTGCCGATGCCCGAGGCATAAAAGAAAAGGTCCATGCCGCCCAGACGGTCGATGAGCGAGCGCAAGCGGTCAGCAGCATTCTCGGCAGTAACGTCGATTGTCGCCACCTCTACCCTATCGGGCGCCAGTTGCTTGAGGGACTGCAGACGGTCCTCGCGACGCGCTGCAACACCCAGGCACCAGCCCTCATCAAGCAAAATTTTAGCCACTTCCATCCCCATTCCTGAGGAGGCGCCGATGATGATTGCTTTTTTTATAACACTTTCCATATCAATCCAGTTGTTGCCGAACACTTTCCTCGTGGATGGCTTGGATGATGCGCTGTAAAAAGTCGGGATCCAGTGTAAGGTTCTTACCCTCGGCGAGCCTGTTATTCATCATATATTGATAACGCTCGGGCTGGACCACGCGCAGGTTGTGGGCCTTCTTGAATTTACCGATTTCGCGAGAAACCATCATGCGGCGCGCCAGCACAGCCAACAGTTCGTGGTCGCAGTCATCAATCTGCTGACGCAGTAATGCCAAATCATCCTCAACAGGGAGGCCTGAGCGGACGACCAAACCATCGATAATGGTCTTGAGTTGTGAAGGCGTAATTTGCTGCGTGCTGTCGCTCAAGGCGTGATCGGGGTTGCAATGGCTCTCAATCATCAAGCCGTCAAAACCCATGTCGAGCGCCTGCTGTGACAAGGGTTCGACGAAACTGCGCTTGCCGCCGATGTGAGAGGGATCACACAAGATGGTCATTTTGGGGGCATGGCGGCGCAACTCGAAGGGGATGTGCCACTGCGGGTCATTGCGATAAAGGTGCTCACCAGCCGAACTGAAACCGCGATGCACAGCACCCACACGCGTGATGCCGGCATTGAGGATGCGTTGCAAGGCACCCATCCACAGTTCTAGGTCGGGATTGACAGGGTTCTTCACCAGAACCGTCACGTCATCATGTCCATGCAAGACATCGGCAATGTCCTGCATGGCAAACGGATTGGCACTGGTGCGCGCGCCCATCCACAGGATATCGATGCCGGCATCAAGGGCGGCACGCACATGTTCGACCGTTGCCACCTCGGTAGCAACGGCCATGCCAGTCTCACTTTTGACCCGCTGGAGCCATGGCAAACCACGGTCACCAACGCCCTCAAAGCCACCAGGGACAGTGCGCGGTTTCCAGATGCCTGCCCTGAAGACATTGACGCCAATCTGCCTCAATGCCATTGCGGCATCAAGAGTCTGTTGCTCGGTCTCGGCACTGCAAGGTCCAGCGATGATTAACGGTTCACCGGCGAAAGGCAACGGTTCTATGTCATGTAACAAGACCGAAGCCATCAGCAAGCCTTAAAGCTCATGTCAAGCGACTTGATGGAATGCGTGAGCGCACCCACCGAGATATAGTCCACACCACACTCACCATAGGCGCGCAGCGTGTCGATGGTAATGCCGCCACTCGACTCGGTCTCTACCCTGCCGTCGATGATTTCGACTGCCTTGCGGGTGTTCTCGACAGAGAAGTTGTCGAGCATTACACGGTCCACACCGCCGTGGTCGAGTACCTGTTGCAACTCGTCGAAGTTGCGCACTTCAATCTCAATCTTGAGGTTCTTGCCGTTGTCCTTGCACCACTGGTGGGCCTTTTCTATAGCGGGGACGATGCCTCCAGCAAAGTCCACATGGTTGTCCTTGAGCAGAATCATGTCGAACAGACCTATGCGGTGGTTACAACCGCCACCAATCTTGACAGCCTCTTTCTCGAGCATGCGCATGCCGGGTGTGGTTTTGCGGGTGTCGAGGACGCGTGTCTTGAGTCCTTCGAGGCACTTGGCATAGCGGGCGGTGGTAGTTGCCACGCCGCTCATGCGCTGCATGATGTTGAGCATCAAGCGCTCGGTCTGCAACAGGGAGCGCACCTTGCCAGTCACGACAAA
The DNA here is from genome assembly GCA_017427945.1 of Muribaculaceae bacterium. GTDB lineage: Bacteria > Bacteroidota > Bacteroidia > Bacteroidales > Muribaculaceae > Sodaliphilus. The sequence goes on from JAFRRT010000027.1 coordinate 75,911, forward strand.
TGCAACGTCACCGGGTTTGACATGGGCACCGTCGCCAATCATGACCTCCATCTTCAATTCGGGGTCAAATTTCTCGAACACGCGGCGTGCGATTTCCACACCTGCCAGAATACCCTCTTCCTTCACAATGAGGCGTTGACGGCCAATTTCATTGTCGGGGATGCAGCACAAGGTCGTTGCGTCACCGTCACCAATGTCCTCGGCAAAGGCCAAGTCAATCAATTCGTCAATCAGTTCTTCTCTTGTTTTCATATTTTTGGCTATTAGTTATATTCTCGACCACAAAGATAGTGCAAGCCGAGCACAATACCAAATATTGAGCAAACCAAATGCAAAGGCGCTGGCAATACTATTAAAAATCTATTTGAGTATTATCGAGGCGCAGCCCATCTTGCACGAAAACAAATTTGAGGGAAACTTAGTGTATTTTCGGCAGTTTTACTAATTTTGTGGACGAATTTAATCAAAACGACCTGTTTATGAAGATAACACTCGCCGTTGTGGGCAAAACCGAGGTAGGATTTGTCAGGCAAGGCATCGAGGAATACGTGAAACGGCTGCAACACTACGTTGCTTTCAACATCCAGTATGTGGGCGACGTGAAGGGTACCCGCAGCATGAGCGAGGCGCAGCAGAAGGTTGCCGAGGGCAAGTCGTTGCTTGCCACGCTCGACAACAGCGACTATGTGGTGCTGCTTGATGAGCACGGCACCGAGCGCACGTCAGTGGACTTCAGCCAGTGGCTGCAACGGCGCATGGCAAGCGGCAGCAAGCGGCTTGTGTTTGTCGTAGGCGGCCCCTACGGATTCTCGCAGGAGGTGTATGACCGAGCCAATGAGAAAATCTCGCTGAGCAAGATGACGTTCCCGCACGAGCTGGTGCGACTTGTCTTTGTCGAACAGCTGTACCGTGCATTCACGATATTGCGACATGAGCCGTATCATCATGAGTAAGGTTTTAGGTAGAAGAGAGATGAGAATGAGAAGATTACTAATCATCATTGTTGCCTTTATGATGGTTGCAGGTGGTTTTGACCTGCAAGGCAAGTCATATTATAACACGGTACACAACAACTTCGGGGGTCTTTTCCCGCATCCTGGCATGAGAATGGCAGGACGCTACAAAGCTATCGAAGATGACCGACTTATCGAGGAGAATGCCACGATGGCGACCGCCATCACTACCGACACAATGAACATTACAAGCATCGCCTACCGTTACCAGCTGCGTTTTGCCAACCTGAGCAACAAGCAGGGCAAGACCATGTCGATAAAGAATCCCATGACGGGCGGCAGAACCGAAGTGAGCAGCCCGCAATGGGGACTCGTGTTCAACTATGACGATGACGGTTACTATTATGCCGTGGTGCTGAGCTGCGACAACAGCGCCCCCTACGACGATATCACTGACCAGCGTTCGATGCAGATCTGCCTTGTCCGCTGCGAGGAGGACGGCTTGATTGAGTTGGCTAAAGTCTCATTGGCCAAGGGGGTATCGCTCGAAGACGACTACAACAACCTGTGCGTTGATGTGGACGAGCGCCAAGTGCGGGTATCCATAGGCAAGGAAGAGCTGCAACAGATGCTGGAAGCCAACATCACCCGTCCGACAGGAAATGTGCGTGTGGGCTATCTCACCGGTCCCGGGTCACGTGTAGCCGTCGAGCGTGCTGTGTTGACCATTGAGAACGAGAATCAGGTGACCACGACCACATTGTGGAATCCTGATGCCCTTGACGAGTACCTAGCAGCAAGCCGCGACCCCATCGAAGGCTACTGGAAATATCTGGACCGCGACATGGAAGAAAAGTGGCTGCGAATAGGCGGACGTTACACACTTGCTGTTGTGCGCGCCGATGACGGTTATGACATCCTTTATATCGATGGTGCCCAGGTCAAGAAATCAATGTGGCTACCCTGCATGAAGAAAGGCCACATCACCGGGACAGTGTTTAGCGGCAACTATGACCTCACATGGATTGACGCCACGATGGAACCAATCGGTGAAGATGCTTATGCGACCATTGAAAACGGTGTCATTCTCACCCTCAACTTCCCTGAATACAAGAGTCAGGTGCGCTTTGCCAAGATACTCAACTCAAGCGAATAAAACCAAAAAGTTTGCACAGTTCAAATAATGTAGGTAATTTTGCGGCCAATTTCAAGCAGATATCAATATTATTAACTTATTATTAATTAGTATGAAAAGATTCTTTTTAGTGTTCGCCGCCATGCTCGCCATGGCATCGATGAATGCATATGCTGATGAGGCTATCGCCAGCAGTGAGCAGCCCGCAGCCGTTTCGGCCGACGAGAATGAGAAGGACTGGGAGGTTACCCACCCATTCAAATCAGACAAAGACCGCAAGCACTGGCAACTGACATCAAGCGGCATCTACTTTGGCGCAGGCATCAAGCACTCATGGGACTTGATCAACAACAGCTTCGAGGTAGGTATGCTCAATCTCTTAAGCGTTGAGTACAATACGCTGCATGGTCAAACATTCTCGCTGGGTGCCGGTATTCACCACAGGTCTTACTCGATCAAGCGACCCAACATGCTCTTCTGTGGCAACACCAACCACATTGTCACCACTACTGACTATCCCGAGAATTATAACGATGATAACCGCAGTTCCAACCTAAACCTGTGGGCCGCACAATTCCCGCTGATGTTCCGTCAGAAGATTTACAAGTCATTTGGCATCAAGATTGGCGGTATCATGAACTGGAACTTCAGGGCATTGGCCAGCAACCACTACGAGATACTCAATGCCGAATATGATCTCACCTACAAGGGCCTGAAGCAAAAAAAGATTACCTTTGACGCTATCGGAGGTCTGACATTAGGCGGCTTCGGCGTATATTGCCGCTACAGCCCCAACCAGTTCTTTGAGGATGGCTACGGTCCCGAAATCAAAGACACTTGGACGCTGGGCGTTTGCTTCGGATTCTAAACACAATCACAAGACAAACCATACTGGAGATTCCTGAAAATTTTGGGTATCTCCAGTTTTTTTATTTATTTTGTTACAAAATGAGTAATGCTGCGTTTATAGAGTAGAAACGATTGTTGACAATGAAGCAACCAGACCGCATCACTAATGCATTCACAAGCCTACGGGAGCAAATGCTCTCTATGGCCGAGCGCATCACGGGCAACCGTGACGATGCAGCCGATGCGGTGCAGGACGCCTTCGTCAAGTTATGGCAACAGCGGGAACGATACGAGAGTACGAGCCATGCCAGTGGCGCCGGAATGATGACAGTGCGAACCACAAGCATCGACATGGCAAGGCGCAACGCCCATCGTGCCAACGTGCCCGTCGAACAGGCAGCTGACGCCATCGAAGAGAGCACCAACGAGGAGCGCACCCTGGTCTACCAGCAAGTGCGTCGCATCATTGACAACGAACTAACGCCCAAGCAGCGCACCATCATTGACCTGCGCGAACTGGAAGGGCTTGAATTTGACGACATTGCCAGCCGTCTTAACACCACCGCCGCCAATGTGCGGGTAGAACTGAGCCGTGCACGCAAACGGGTGCGCGAAATATACCGAAACCGAAAGGAGGACATCGCATGAAACAGTCACAGAAAATAAAGACCAAAGCCCAACTGGAAGAGCTCATCGACCGCTACTTCGAGGGCCAAACCAGCCAGCAAGAGGAGCAGCTGCTGAAGGAGAACCTCGCTGACTGCCCATGGGAGAGCGAGACCATCGACGAGGCGCGTTTCACACTGGGCTACTTCACCGCCCACAAGCAGCAGAGTCGCCAGCAGCGGACCACATTCTCCAACCGCTACCGTTACATGGCCATCGCTGCCTCGATTGCCGTGCTGCTAACCATCGGCGTGGGCTTGCTGTGGCAAAGCAGGCAACCCGAAGACGTGTGCATCGCTTACGTCAACGGCCAGACCATCAGTGACAAAGACAAAGTCCTGACGCTCATGCAAAGCGACCTGAACGACATGGGCAATGCCACGCAGGGCATTGCTGAACAGTTGTCAAGTCTGGGTGAGGTCATCGAGATTGATATTTAACGACAAAACCATACTGTTATGAAACGGATTTCAATCATCATTATCATCGGCATAATGGCAACGCTACCTGTGGTGGCCCAGAGTGGATTACACATCAATTCGCTCTTTGACGGGAGATTCAAGAAAGATCCCAACGCCACCGAGTTGATTGTAACGGGTTCAGGAGCCAAAGAAATCAACCTCAAGGTTTATCACAGCCTTAAGGTCACCCAGAAGTCTCATCAAAACCTCATTGAGAGCCTCGTGGTGAAAGATGGCGTCAAAGCCGTTGACAAGGAGGTAGAATACCGTAGCGGACAGCTCTACTACGGATTCTATACCCTGCCGCGCAGTCAAAAAGGGCATAACCGCTACATTTTTTACTTGAACCAGAACTTGGCGCACAACTCGCCTAAGAACGTGGTCACCCTCATCTATATGGAAGGCAAGGCGACCGCCGAACAAATCAAGAAACTCATCCGAAAATAATAACTGACAAATAATCAATATAAGACAATGAAAAAGACGATTTTACTGATCGCAGCCATGTTTGCCATGGCACAAGTGAGCAATGCCACCAACGACACGGTGACTGTTATCGAACAGCCCAGCCAAGTCATCATCACCGAAACGCCAAACGGTGTGAAAATCAACGTGCAGGGCACCAAAAACGATGACTCGGCAAATTACACCTACACCGTTGAGCATCAGGCCAACGACAAGGTGACCACCAGCCAAGAAAGGGATTGGGAAATACGTTTTCCTTTTTCCAAAAATGACTCAATTAAACGCTATCACTGGTCAGTCACCATGGACGGCTTCTACATGGGTGGCGGCATCAGTCACTCCTGGGACTTGATCAACAATAGTTTTGAGATTGGTCTGCTCAACATTGCGGCCATCAACTATGACAGTCATCACGGTCAAAACATCTCATTGGGTATAGGTTTCCACCATAAGTCTTTCTCGCTCAAGCGACCCAATATGCTCGTGCGCGACGAGGTGACCGATGTTGTCAATCCGATGTTTTATCCTGACGGCGTAGAGTTAAATGGCCGCTCGTCGAACCTGAACATGTGGGCATTTCAGTTCCCGCTGATGTTCCGCCAAAAGATTTACAAATCCTTAGCCTTCAAGGTGGGAGGCATCATGAACTGGAACTATAAGGCTCATGTGAACAACCACTACACAATCGGCAAGACCGAATATAACATCACACAGAGGGGTCTGAAACAGAACAAAATCACGTTTGACTTCATGGGTGGTTTGGCATTGGGACACATGGCCATCTATTGCCGTTACAGCCCCAACGAGGTATTCAAGAAAGGCTACGGCCCCGAAATCAAGAATACCTGGACCCTGGGCGGCTGCATTGCTTTTTGATTTAATTGAAACGAAGTGAATAAAAGGAGGTTCTGGACTCATCCAGAACCTCCAGTTTTTTTTAGACGAAGGGGTTGAAACGTTTCTCGTCGGCGACGGTGGTGGTTGGGCCATGGCCCGAGGCAATAACCGTCTCGTCGGGCAAGGTGTAGATTTTCTCTCGAATGCTGTTCAAGAGCTGCGCCATGTCACCACCAAAGAGGTCGGTGCGACCCACACTGCCGTTGAAGATGGTGTCACCTGCGATAAGCAAGGCACTATCGGGCAGATAAAAGGCAAGACCGCCGGGGCTATGACCAGGCACGTGAAGCACTTGGATGGTCTCATCTCCCAGTTGAAGAGTATCACCGTTGGCCAGTTCACGGTCAAGTTTCAACGGCTCACTCTCAAACTTGAGGTGGAAATGTGCTACCTGCTGGGGCATGTCCAAGCCCAATGGGGCATCGAGGGCGCATCCACACACGTCGGCTCCCGTCTTGTCTGCAAGCCAGCGCGCCGCACAGGCATGGTCGAGATGCAGGTGGGTGAGCAGGACGTGTAGAACCTTCAAATGGTGCTCAGCAATAAAGTCGGTCACCATCTTGCATTCGTCTTCGCGCATCATACCCGGGTCTATGACCACCGCCTCGAGTGATGCCTCATCCCACAAAAAATACATATTCTCGCCAAACGGGTTGACGGTCATCATTGTCGCATTCATAACGGGAGATAGAGTATCTTTTTGGTTTTGAAATAATCCTCCTTGAAATAGTTCGACAGGTCGTCGATGAGCACTTTGTTCCTGTACTGGGCAATCTCATGGTTCAGGTCGCCGCCCTTGAGGCAAAGCAGACCGTTGGGCACGGCGTTGCGGTCCTCGCTGTCAATGAAGCGCTTGACAAGGGGCACCATGTCGCCCAAATCCATCACTGCACGGCTCACTACAAAATCGAACTTGCCCTTTACCTCCTTGACGTCGCCATGCTGGAAGGTGACATTGGTCAAACCTATTTGCTCGGCAATGTCCTGTGCCACCTTGAGTTTCTTGCCCACACGGTCCACCAGATGGAAGGTCACTTCAGGGTAATAGATAGCCAGCGGGATGGCGGGCAGTCCCCCACCCGTTCCCAAGTCCATGACACGGGTACCCGGAGTGAACTTGACGAACTTGACCAGGCCCAGCGAATGAAGCAGGTGGTTGATTTCCAGATTGTCGATATCTTTGCGGGAGATGACGTTGATTTTGGCGTTCCACTCGGGATAGAGTTTCTCAAGTTGCGCGAACTGGTCACGCTGCACAGGAGAGAGCTCGGGGAAGTATTTCAGGATATGTTCCATTTAATTTTCAGTTGCCTGTAAGCGGGATTAATGTCGCAGGAAGAACCGTCCCGCTCAGTTAATCCCAAACGGTTTTTAACTTAACAATATATTGTGTAATGAGACGCAACGTGTTGAGCTGGCCTTTTAGATAGAATCGATTGTATGGCAATTCTATGTCATAGCGACGCTTCACTTCTGCCTGAAGTGCCTTCAATTCTTCGGAAGACATTCCTAAGTCACAAGTGAGGTCACTATCGGGTGAAATAAGGATGCCTTCTATATCAGCATCAATCAGTTGAGCGCAATACTCCATGAGGCGCAATTGAATTGTGTCAAAGGCAATCTCAATATTTTTGATTTTTGTTTCTTGAGGTCTAGCAGGTACCGGACGCGGGCGTGGTACACCATAATATGTTGATTGTTGTCTGGGTGGACGAATTATACCATACCTAGTAGCGACTTGAGGCTCTACTCGCGTCACATCACCATCGCTGCGTCCATTGCCTGGTTTTTGCATGGCGTATAATTCGTCAAAGCCATAAGCATTGCCGTCGATAGCGACCACCTCGGCAGCAGTCATTCCCGCACAAGTGCCTTGAATAGGGGTGGCAGCGACGATACCTGGTGCGAGTCCTGCCGCAACAACGGCACCCACCGTAGTGAGCATCTTTTTCCCTTTATTCTTCTTTTTCGCCATAATAATAGGTTTTCTTTATTATATTAGACCATATTATCAGGTTAGAGTTTAATATTCTTCAATCGATTGTAGTGGCATGTCATAAACAAGTCACCATTTTCATCGCGCATGTGAAAACCGTTGCCCTGGCAATAGCGGAAAACCTCGCAATCCTTGCAGGCGCCACGTTTCATCCACTCGCGGTTGCGGAAAAGCTCAAAACGGTTCTCCCAGACATCCCAAAAACTGTCCTTGTAGATGTTGCCCTGGCTATAATCGCTGCGGATGCTCAGGCAACCCGAAATGTCACCATTGGCACGCACGCTTGCAACCGAAAGTCCCGCTTGGCAAAAGAAGAAATGGTCGCGTACAAGCCCTTCATATGCGCCCAAATATCCGTCACAGGCATAATTGATGTTGATTTTTCCCTCGATGCGTGTGGTGACGATGAAATTCAGCAAATCGCGGAACTGTTCATCGGTAAGCAGCAGGTCATTGTTGTTAGCAGCGCGCCCCATCGGGTCGATGATGAAACAGCGCCAATGGGTGACGCCAGCCTCGATGAGCAGTTGTTTGAGTTCATTCAGTCGGGGCAGGTTACGGGCATTGACACAGGTAATCACGTCCCAAGTAAGGTTAGGGATGGTCTGCACAGCCTCTATAGCCCGCATAGTGGCATCAAAGCTGGCGGTGGAATTCCTCAGCCAGTTGTGCTCCTCGCGCATGCCGTCCACATCAAGGGACAAAGAGTTAATACCGGCTTGGGCCAACTCGCGGGCAACGGCACGGTCAAGAAGCAGGCCATTGGTAACAAAACCCCACATGAATCCCCGTTCACGTATGACTCTGCCACAGTCCATCAGGTCGGGTCTAACCAGCGGTTCACCGCCCACTGTATCTACAATCACTTGAGTGGGGTCACAATGGGCAGCCACCTCGTCCAGCACAGGCAGGAAATCGGTAAAGGGCATATCGGGCACCATTGACTCCTTAAGACAGTCACTGCCGCAGTGCCGACACGACATGTTACAGCGCAGGGTACACTCCCAAAACAGTTCCCGCAAAGGGTGCTCTTTCTTGAGGCGCTCAACGTAGTCGTGAGTAATCTCCAGTTGTTGCTGTTGACGCTCGTTCATGATGGATAGGTATTTGCTCGCAAAAATGTAACCGCACTGGGAGTTAAAAGGTGCATTGAAAGATGCAAATTTCGCCAAAATCCTTGATTTATGCAAGATATTTTCATCAAATCATGAAAATATTCCCATTCGTTTCTCGTTAGATAAAATAGCGGCAAGTTTTATGTCTTTAGCGTTAACGAATTTCTGAGAATTTTGATAAATTTCTAATTTTCAGTTAATTAGATATCATTTAAGTCTCATTTATTAAAAACACAGATTTATGAATAGATTAATCAATTTCCTTCTGGCCTTATCGTTATTCGGTTTATTAACGAGTTGCTCAGATAATACTTGGAACAGTTCGCCCATCGACGACATCGAGTCCAACGGGAATGTTGTCGACCTCTGCTCTCCAGACTTATGGTCGTTGGCTTCGGTTCCAGCCGATCCTTCACTTTTCCCCGAGGCAGCTTTAAGCAATGATGTTGCCTCTGGCAAGAACCGCGCGTTGCTGTCCTGGTACTGTGTGGACCGCTTGTTCACTAAGCGCGACTCACCCTATGCTCCAGGATACATCAAGAGTGACTTGGATGGCTTGTCATATCCTTATGCTCGAGAGGTTCCCCTCTATGAAGTGTACCCCGGTCATGCTCTCAACTATGGCGAGTCAAAGGTGGTCCAGACGCTGAATCTGTCGTTCTATCCAAGGGAACGCGGCCCCTACAACCTTGACGCCATCAATGTTGATGAAGAGGGTTATCTGCGTTACCCCGAGGGGCGATGGGGCGGTATCATGTGCAAACTTGACAATACCAACTTAGAGCAAGCCGATATCGAGTATATCCAGTTCTGGCTGCTGGATCCGTTCATGGATCCTTATTTGGACAACGAGGATGGCGGCTATCTTTACTTCAACCTGGGTGATGTGAGTGAAGATATTCTGAAGGACGGTCTATTGAGTTATGAGAACGGTTTGCCCATCAATGGTGACGCCTCGTATGTTACCAAAACAGTCTGGGGTCAAGTCTCCTCTCATGCCCCACTGACTTATGCCTTCGATAACGCCAATGGTGCAAGTAGCCTTCAGGATGTCGGCCTTGACGGTCTCCCCAATAACGATGAATTTGAATATTCCTCTTATGCCAACTACCTGAATCAGTTACGCGCAGTTTTATCTGAGTCCACATTCGTCACCATGCTGAACGATCCGTTCTCACCCTTCAATGACCCTGCCGGTGACAACTATTCATATTTTCTCAGCAATTACTACGACCTCAAGAGGTATTCGATCATCGAGCGTTACAAGCACTATAACGGAACTGACGGCAACTCGCTCCCACAGAACATTGCAAGCGACACACAGTACCAGACGGCTCGTTCAACGCCCGATGTCGAGGACATCAACCAGGATTTCACGCTTAACGAGTCGGAGCGTTATTTCCAGTACTGCGTCGCGATTCATCCCGATTCGCTCAAGGTGGGCACGAACTATATCACCGACATTAACGTATCCAATGTTCATACTCGCAATGGCCAGACACAGGTGGCAACGTGGTACCAGTTCACCATCCCTCTGAAAGATTATCAGAAGAAAGTAGGTTCCATCCAGGATTTCTCCAACATACGTTTCATTCGCATTTACTTGACGGGATTCAAGGCGACCACTCACTTGCGATTTGCTACGCTCGAGTTGACCGATGGCGAGTGACGCAACCACAGTAGAAACAAAATAATCGGGTGACTGGTTTTCAGTCACCCGATTATTTTCATATTACTTGAGCTGAAAGTTATTTCAGACGGTCGATGAGGCTGTCATCACACTTGCAGGCGTCCAAGTCGCCATACTTGATGAAGATGCGAGGCTCTCCCACCGCCTCGACCGCTAACTCATTGGGCAGGTAGCTCCAGGTCACGCCCTCATCGTCGAAATAGAAGTTGCGCGACACTGAGATGTTCTCCACATTGAAGTAACCCAAATCGTTCAACTGCTCATTGCCAGTGGCATTGTTCTGCGCCAACAGCTGTTGCTTGAGCAGCTGGCAAACGTCGGCCATCGCGTCATCACGGAACAGCCTGTTCAAGTCAATGAATGACTGTGTCTCGACGTCAAAGCTGTAGTAACGGTGAGTCACCGATGTTACCTTATCATTCTTCTTCACCACGTCAACGCGCTCAAAGGTCACCACGCCATTTTTGTTATATATGGGGCTGATGCGCGTGCTGGTGGCATATTTGAGAGTAGCGGCCTCGGCTTCCTGGACTTCCATTTTCTCGTCCTCAGAGATGGGCTCGACCATGAAGTCATACTGGTGCATGCTGTTTGACACCACCTGCTTCATCGCCTCGCTAAGCGACAGGGAGTCGCCCGACTCCAGGACGTAGGCAGCAAACAAGCGCTGCAATGAGTCGATGGCCATATCCTTACCCGCCTTGACAGGATAGTCAATCGTGGCTTCGGCAACGATGGTGCAGCGATCGCCGTTGCTCATCGTGAATCCCGACTTATCGCTCAGGTGCTGAGACTGTACCGTAACAGCTGGAACGCTGCTTTTTCCTTTTCCCGACGAGTTCTTGCCGCAGGACAAGGTTAACAGCGTGATGCTCAGCAATATAAATAACGTAAAAGCCTTCGTTTTCATAGCGTTTCAGCTTTGTATTTCGTGAATAATTCGCTAAAGTACGAAAAATTATCGAAAACCAAGTTGAGAGGCGGATTTTTTTGCCGAAGTTTAATTAAACACTGCTGCGTCAAGACATAAAAAACAAAAAATGAATTTTTCGTTTTGTTCTGTCCTTGACTTGCACTAATGTTGGATTAATTAGGCTGCGTCAAGACATAAAAAACAAAAAATGAATTTTTCGTTTTGTTCTGTCCTTGACTTGCACTAATTTTGCAAAAAAAGTAATCTGGAACTATGAAGATTGGAGAATACAACGTGCTGCGGATTAACCGCATGGTGGATTTCGGGGCTTATCTCATCGACGACGACACGCACGAGGTGCTGCTGCCCAAGCGTTACCTCACGCCCGAGATGAAGGTAGGAGACGACATCCGAGTGTTTGTCTATAACGACAGCGAGAACCGTCCCGTTGCCACCACCGAGGTGCCCCGTGCCGTGGTGGGTGATTTCGCGCTCATGCGTGTCAAGGCGGTTAACAAGGTAGGTGCTTTCCTAGACTGGGGCCTTAGCGCCAAGGACCTGCTGGTGCCCTTCAGCGAGCAACGTGTGGACATGCAGGCAGGGCGCAGCTATGTTGTGCGCGTCTATCTTGACGAGGCAAGCCAGCGTATTGTTGCCAGCGCCAAACTCGCCAAGTTCCTGAACCATACCGAGCCCCGCTACTACCATCGCGAAAAGGTAGATGTGCTCGTTGTACAGCGCAGCGACCTGGGTTATCGCGTCATCGTCAACAACGCCCATTGGGGACAGATTTACCAGAACGAGACCTATCAGGACGTGAACGTGGGCGACCGTCTGACCGCCTTTGTCAAGCAGGTGCGCAGTGACGGCAAGGTTGATGTCACCGTTGCCAAAATCGAGAAAATGCGCGTTGATGACCTTGCCGACCGCATCGAGGATTACCTCAAGAGCCATGGCGGCGAGATGACACTCACCGACAAGAGTTCGCCAGATGACATCAACAAGGCCTTTGAATGCAGCAAGAAAGACTTCAAGAAAGCCCTGGGCCTGCTCTACAAGCAGCAAAAAATCACCCTGGGCGACACTGTGAAATTAAATAAATAATCTCATGCGTATCCATATGATTCGACACCTTATACTCTTGGCCGTACTGCTTGGCACGCTGAGCGCTATGGCCGATAACAGTTTGGCGCCGGAACCTTGTCTGCCGGTACCAACACCGCAGCAGGTAGCATGGCAACAGCTGGAGACTTATGCGTTCATCCACTTTGGGCCCAACACATTCAATGACAAGGAATGGGGCTACGGCGATGCGCCCGCCTCATCGTTCAACCCTACCCGACTGGACTGCGAACAGTGGGTGCAAACGCTTGTCAAGGGCGGCATGAAAGGTGTTATCCTCACGTGCAAGCATCACGACGGCTTTTGCCTGTGGCACACGCAATACACCGACTACAATGTCGCCAACTCGCCTTTCAAGCGCGACGTGGTAAAAGAACTGTCTGATGCCTGCAAGAAGTATGGCATTAAGTTCGGCGTGTACCTGTCGCCTTGGGACAGGCATCAGGCCAGCTACGGCACTCAGGAATATGTCACCTATTACTACAACCAGCTCACTGAACTGATGACGCAGTATGGCGACGTGTTCGAGGTGTGGTTTGACGGCGCCAACGGTGGCGACGGCTGGTATGGCGGCGCGAGCGAGAAGCGCGAAATCGACCGCAGCACTTACTACAATTATCCCAAGGCATGGGGCATCGTGAACCGCTTGCAGCCCGATGCCGTCATCTTCTCGGACGGCGGTCCCGGCTGCCGCTGGGTGGGTAACGAGAAAGGCTATGCCAACGCTACCAACTGGGCACTGCTGCGCATCAAGGAGGTCTATCCCGGCTATCCGCAATATGAGGAACTGCAGTCGGGCCATGCTGACGGTGACGGCTGGTGCGCCGCAGAGTGCAACACGTCAATTCGCCCCGGCTGGTTCTACCACGAGAGTGAGGACGACAAGGTCAAGACCGTTGATGAGTTGACCGACCTGTATTACCGCAGCGTGGGCCACAATGGCACATTCCTTCTCAACTTTCCCGTGGACAAAGAAGGCCTGATTCACCCCACCGACTCGGCAACCCTTGTCGCCTGGCGTGAGCGCATCGACCATGAAATGGGCAACAACCTGTTGAAAGGTGCCAAATTTACCGCCAGCGACACCCGCAACAAGCAATTCAGTTCCTCCATGATGGGCGATGACAACTGGGAGACCTATTGGGCAGCAAGCGACGGTGTAACAGCAGCCGATATCATCATAAAGACAAAGAAAGATGTGACTCTTGACCGCATCATGCTGCAGGAGTACATTCCGCTGGGGCAGCGCGTCAAGGCCTTCGTCATCGAGTACAAGACATGTTGCGGCAAATGGGTGCCCGTGATTGTCGATGAGGAGACAACGACCATCGGCTACAAGCGCATTGTGCGATTTAACGAGAAAACGGCAAGCGAGTGGCGCATCCGCATCCTTGATGCCCGCGCCTGCCCCTGCATCAACAACATCGAGGGGTATCACAGTTAATAGTTAGGAGTTTTTACGATATGGGAGAAGCGAGTGAAAGAGCAATCAGGATTGCCGAAGAGATTAATAAACGGACGAGTTGTGAGCATTACAGGCTGGTGCTGAACGAGGAACGTCAGCCCAAAATAACCGACAGCAAGATTGGGGGGCTCCCTTATTGGCCAGAGGGAAAGGATCTCCCCGTGGACGACAAGGGCAACAAGATGCTGATGGTCTTGCAGGTGAACTGCGCCGAGGCTGGACTGAAAGCGCCTCTGCCCGAGCAGGGAATGCTGCAGTGGTTCATCAGCACCAATGCCGAGCGCATGTTTGGCTGCAAGGGAAACTATGACGAGGACGGCAGCGGCTTTGCAGTAGTCTATCACGAAACCGTGAACGGCAGCTGCGCTCCGGCCGACGTTCCCACCCATGAGACGGTCGACGAGATGTTAACGCCCGTCAAGCGCGAAACGGCTATCGACGTCGTGAAAGAAGGAACCGCTATGGGGGTTACCGATGGAGGCTTTAACAGCCTATTCTTTGGCATCGTCAAGGAAATCACCGGTGTGGAGCATCAAGGGAAGATGTGGTATCAATACATGGACAATGACGACTGCCTGCACTTTGAGAAAAACATGGGAATGAAACGGCCCCGTCACCAGATGCTGGGCTATCCCGTATTCACTCAAGATGATGCGCGCCGCGACATCAGGCTGCACGACACGTTGTTGTTCCAACTCGATTCCCAGTTTTCAACCGCCGACAGCAAGGAGTTGGTGATGTGGGGTGACATGGGCAGCGGCTTTATCTTCATCAACCGTGACGATCTCGCCGCCCGCAACTTCTCCCGCGCCTACTACTGCTGGGACTGCGGTTGACGTTGACTGCCACATTTATTACAATCACAAAAAAGGTGTGTCCCGCGATGACAGGACACACCTTTTTCAACGTCTTTGCCAGACTCGATACTTGTTATTCAATTAGCCACAACGTGAGGTTCCGCAGTTGGTGCAGATGAGGCAGCCTTCCTGGTAAACCAGTGTATTCTGGCCACAGTTCGGGCACTTCTCGGCTGCAGCTTCGCCGTTGTTGATGTAGCGCTTGAGTGCACGCTCAACACCCATCTTCCATGTGTTGATGGACTGGCTGTCCAACTCCAGGCTGCTCACCAGCTTGAGGACTTGCGGGATGGGCATACCATAGCGCAGCACACCTGAAATGAGCTTCGCATAGTTCCAGAACTCGGGGTTGAACTTCTCGCTCAGGCCCTCGATGGTGGTCTTGAAGCCGCGCTTGTTGATGAACTGGAAGTCATAGCGCTTCACGCCATTCTCACCCACGGCCTTGATGATCTTGCCCTTGGTTACCGACTTGGGGCAGAAAATGCCCTCATCATCGTCGGCAATACCAGTGAAGATTTCATAGGGACGTCCGTCAATCAAGCCGATAAAGGCAATCCATTTCTCCTTCTTGTTCTGGAAACGAACAACATCGGCCTCAAGTTCAACGGGGCGTTTAAGGATGTTCTCGACCTCGGCGATATAGTGGCCGCCTTGTTCATCGCTCTTTCCTTGTTCTTTCTCTTTCTCCTTCTTCTTGTCGTTGTCACTCAAGGCCACCAGGACGCCGGTGCGGGAGCCGTCACGATAGACGGTACAGCCCTTGCAACCGCTGCGCCATGCCTCGACATAAAGACGGCCCACCATTTCCTCGCTAATGTCATTGGGTAGGTTGATGGTCACGCTGATGCTGTGGTCCACCCACTTTTGCACCTCGCCCTGCATCCTTACCTTGTTGACCCAGTCAACATCGTTGGCCGTGGCCTTATAGTAAGGCGACTTCTCGACGATGGCGTTGAGTTCCTCCTGGGTATAATCGCGACGCACTGGGATGTCGTTGGCCTGCATCCAGGTCACCAGCTTGTGGTGATAGACGATGAATTCCTCGAACGAATCGCCGTTCTCGTCAACGAGGTCAACATGGACATCCTTGTCGCTGGGATTCACCTTACGGCGACGCTTGTACACAGGCATGAAGACAGGCTCGATGCCCGAGGTGGTCTGCGTCAGCAGGCTGGTGGTACCAGTGGGAGCGATGGTCAGGCAAGCAATGTTGCGACGACCATGCTTCTTCATTTCATCATAGAGTTTCGGATCGGCTTCGCGAATGCGGTTAATGTAGGGATTGTTCTCCTCGCGCATGGCATCATAGATTTCAAAGGCGCCACGCTCCTTTGCCATCTGTACCGACGAGCCATAAGCAGCCAGTGCCAGAGCCTTGTGTACGCTTACCGAGAACTCGGTAGCCTCGGGGGTGCCGTAACGCAGGCCCATAGCAGCAATCATGTCGCCCTCGCCCGTGGTGCCGACACCTGTGCGACGGCCCTTGAGCGTCTTGGTGCGGATCTTGTTCCACAGGTTGGTCTCGGTGGTCTTGACCTCACTTGTCTCGGGGTCAGATTTGATCTTCTCGAGAATCTTATCGATTTTCTCCATCTCCAGGTCGATGATGTCATCCATCATGCGCTGTGCGCAAGCCACGTGCTCGGCAAACAGGTCATAGTCAAAGCTAGCCTCGGGCGTGAACGGATTCTTAACATAACTGTAGAGGTTGATGGCGATGAGGCGGCAGCTGTCATAGGGGCACAAAGGGATTTCGCCGCAGGGGTTCGTCGAGATGGTCTTGAAGCCCAGGTCGGCATAGCAGTCGGGCACCGACTCGCGGGTGATGGTATCCCAGAAGAGGATTCCCGGCTCGGCACTGCGCCATGCGTTGTGGACAATCTTGGCCCATAATCTGGCGGCGTCAGTCTCTTTTTCATAGACGGGCTTGTCACTGTCTACAGGATACTGCTGGTGGTAGGGCTTACCCTCGACAGCAGCCTTCATGAAGTCATCGTCGATGCGCACCGACACGTTGGCGCCGGTAACCTTACCCTCCTCCATCTTGGCGTCGATAAACGACTCGGCATCGGGGTGCTTGATGCTCACGGTGAGCATGAGGGCGCCACGGCGTCCGTCCTGAGCAACCTCACGCGTGCTGTTGCTGTAGCGCACCATGAAGGGCACCAAGCCGGTCGAAGTCAGGGCACTGTTCTTCACAGGCGAGCCTTTGGGACGGATGTGTGACAGGTCATGACCCACGCCACCACGGCGTTTCATGAGCTGCACCTGCTCCTCGTCAATTTTGAGGATGCCGCCATAACTGTCGGGTTCGCCATCGAGGCCAACGACAAAGCAATTGCTTAATGAGCCCACCTGGAAATTGTTGCCGATACCTGCCATGGGGCTGCCTTGAGGCACGATGTAGCGGAAGTGGCTCATGAGTTCAAACAAACGGTCTTCGCTCAGGGGGTTGGGATACTTGTTCTCAATGCGCGCAATCTCGCGGGCGATGCGGCGGTGCATGTCATCGGGTGTCAATTCAAAAAGATTGCCGTAAGAGTCTTTCAAGGCATACTTCGTCGCCCATACC
Source organism: Muribaculaceae bacterium (assembly GCA_017427945.1). Taxonomy (GTDB): domain Bacteria; phylum Bacteroidota; class Bacteroidia; order Bacteroidales; family Muribaculaceae; genus Sodaliphilus. The sequence goes on from JAFRRT010000027.1 coordinate 93,070, forward strand.
CTGGCGGCAAGTTCATCGCCGTCAAAGTACTTCAGCGAGGCCTCGTATGCCTGCTGGTAATTGTAGGTTTTTCCTTCCATTGCTATCTGTTATTTATTGTTGGTTTTTATGGATTAACATAGCGAAGATTTTGACTATAGAGCAAAATCCTCGCAAAGGTAATAAGATTATTTTGAATAACAAAATTTATCAAGAAAAATCTAAAGTTTTTCGAAAAATTTTTTAATTACTTGATTTTCAGGTATTTAATTTTCCAATACAATAAAAAAGTTTTCCAAAACGACAACCAACAAAATACCGAATGTGTTATAAACAAACAACTTGCACACAAAAAAAGGCACTCCCAAACGGGAATGCCTTTTTGTTAAATCTTACCGAAAACGGTGATTACTCGAGCGTGCCGTTCTGAGCAGCCTTGATCATCTCCTCGTTGGCGGTGATGTAAATCTCCACGCGACGGTTCTGAGCACGACCGGCATCAGTGTCATTGCTGGCAACGGGATAGTCATAGGCCAGACCCTGGCTCGTCATGCGGGCAACGGGAACACCGGCATTGGTCAGGTAATTCTTCACCTCGTTGGCACGAGCGGTCGAAACCCTCTCGTTAACCTCGTGGGTACCCTTGTTGTCGGTGTGACCATAAATCTGCACATCGGTCTGCGGGTTGTTCAACAGCGAGGTAGCGAACTTGTCGAGCGAAGCCTTAGCATCGGCGCTCAGCTGTGAGCTGTTGAAGCCGAAGAGGATACCATTGTCGAAGGTCACCTTGATGCCCTCCAGGCCGTTCACGTCGGTGCAGGTATCAACCTGAGCACCAGCGATCTGGGCGAGCTCGCGAGCCTGCTTGTCCATCTTCTTGCCAATGAGCGTACCGGCAACACCGCCAGCTACAGCACCGATGGCACCACCGATGGCAGCACCCTTGCCCTTACCAATGAGGGCACCGATGCCAGCACCGATTGCTGCACCGCCGCCACCGCCGAGCAGACCGCCCTTAGTGGCATTGTTCATCGAACCACAGCCCGAGATACCGAGCATCAACATAGCACTCAATAATACACATAAAGCTTTCTTCATAATCTTATTAAAGTATTAAGTAAATAATGTGAATTTCTATCTCTTCAACCTGCAAATATAGTAAAATTTCAAAAATCCCACATTTTTTGAAAGAAAAATTAAGAAAAATGCCATAAAAAACACATAATAATATATATGATAAACAAATTTAAACTTTAATAAATACTGTCTTCGAGTCAATATCCTTTTGAAATGAATTATTACCTTTGCAGGCAAAGTAATACAAAGTACAGTCATGACAAAGAAGGAATTAAGAAAACAGATGAAGCAGTTGAAGGAAGCAATGCTCCCCGACGTCAAGGAAGTGGAAGCCGACATCGTGTTCTACACCATCGCCAGGATGCCCGTGTGGAAACAGGCACAGCACATCCTGTGCTACTGGTCGCTGCCCGACGAATTACCCACTCACGATATGGTGAACCGGTGGCTGAAAGCCGGCAAAAGCATTTATCTGCCGCGCGTCAAAGGCGACAACCTGGAGATTGTCCCCTATCATGGTGCCGAAAGCCTTGATGACAACAACAAGTTCCATATCGGGGAACCTGTGGGCGATGCCGTGGACCCGTCATGCCTGGAGCTCATCATCGTGCCCGCCGTTGCACTCGACGCGCAACGCAACCGTTTGGGGCGCGGCAAGGGCTTTTATGACCGTCTGCTGAGCACTACCCATTGCCCGACCATCGGCGTGTCGTGTGACTTCCAACTGGTGAACGAGGTTCCCGTCGAGGAACATGACCGTCCCCTTGACTGCGTGGTGACCAGTGATGCGGTCATTGCAGACGACGAGAAAAAAGCGCTGTTTACCTGATGCAAAGTTCCCCTCTAAGGGGGGCTTGATGTTTTAAGGTGCGTTGTCAATAGTATATCATACTCCTCCGCCCTAACGGGCACCTCCCCTATCTTAGGGGAGGAGTTGGGTATCCGCAATTCACGATATTTTTAACCCACATGCTGATGAAAAGAATAATTCTGTTAACTGCCATAGCAGTGCTGTCATTGACGGCAATGGCGAAGGAAAAGGAGTTGCCGGTGGACCCCGAGTTGCGCATCGGGGTGCTTGACAATGGCATGACTTATTACATCCGCCACAACGAGCAGCCCAAAGGCCGCGCCGACATGTGGCTGGTGCAGGGCACCGGCTCGCTGGTCGAGGAAGATGACGAACGCGGCATGGCACACTTCATCGAGCACATCGCCTTTCAGGGTACCCGCAACTTCCCCCGCATCAACATGGTGGACATCCTGCAGAAAAACGGCGTTTCCTATGGCCGCGATATCAACGCCTCGACAAGTTTTGATGACACACGTTTCCAGATTTCCAACGTTCCCACCGAGCGTATCGACTTGCTTGATACCGTACTACTGATGCTGCGCGACCTGTCTTGCGAACTCAATTTCGACGCCCGCGCCATCGAAGAAGAGCGCGGTGTCATCCAGGAGGAATGGCGCATGCATGCCGATCAATTGCAGCGCATGTATGAGAGCACCTTGCCCATACTGCTGTCAGGTAGCCGCTATGCCTACCGCATTCCCATCGGCGACATGACGGTGGTGCGGAACCTCAAGCGCGAACAACTGATGTCGTTCTATCACCGCTGGTATTGCCCGCAACGTCAGGCCGTGGTCATCGTGGGAGACTTTGACGCCGATCGAATGGAGTGCATGGTCAAGCAGGTGATGGGCACCATTCCCAAGCGCGACAACCCGGCCCCTAACGCCTCATTGGGTGCCGTGCCTGACCACAACGGCGTGACATATGCCCTGCATACCGACCCTGAAGCAGATGCGACGATGACCTATCTGATGTTTGAACACCAGCCCATCCCCGCCAATCAACGCAACACCGCCGTATATCTCAAGCACAATATCATCTCAGCCCTTGTTCAGCAAATGCTTAACGGACGCCTTGACGAGATGACACGCACTGCCAACCCACCCATAGACTACGCATCGGTGTATGACCGCAATTTCCTTGTGACCCACACGCGTGACGCCCTCTGCCTGGCTGTGTTGACCAAGGAGGGGCGTTCACTCGAGGCACTCGACTCGCTTATCACCCAAGCGGCGCGCGCCTCGCAACACGGTTTCACCGCAGGCGAGATGGAACGCGCCCGCCGTAATTTGTTGGCCGAATTCAACGACTATCTCGCCGAAGTCGCCAGCCACGAGAACAGTGAATATGTCAAAGAATACATCGATCACTACATGAACGGAGGCTACATCCCCGGCGTGGTGGCCGAATCCAAAATGCTTATTGAAGGATTAAACGAGATTACCCTTGACGAAGTCAACGACTACCTGCGGCAGATTATCGGCAAGGACAATGTGAGCGTGCTGATTTCAGGACCACAATCGATGGGAGGCGTCAGTCGCTACCCCACCTCACGCGATGTGATTGCCCACTTCATCCGCATCATCAACACCCCTCAGTCACCCTACGTTGACCTGATGGCAGACGACAAATTGTTGTCTCATGAGCCAAAGCCCGGGAGCATCATTAATGAGACCTATGAGCCCGAGACAGGCATCACCACGATGACGCTGCACAACGGAGCTACCGTAAGGCTGAAACCCACAAAGTTCAAGAACAACGAAGTGCTGTTCAACGCCTTCAGCCTGGGCGGAGAATGGGCTTTCGGGGACACCGCCGACGTGAACGTCCGCCTTATGGACCAAGTTGTCGAGGAGTGCGCCTTTGGCGGCCACACCCATAACCAGCTTTATCGCGTGCTGAACGGGCGGCAACTGGGGCTCGTGTTCACACTCAATGACGCCAATGAGCAATTGAGCGGTGGTTGCCAAAGTGCCGATTTAGAGACGTTGCTGCAGTTGTGTTACCTCTATTTCACCGACGTGAGCCTTGACCAAGAGGCTTTCCAGGCACTGAAGACGCGCATCCGTTCGCAGCTGTCCCAGTCCGCCTATAACCCCAAGACGATTTACAGCGACTCCATCGGCAGTACCATCTTTTGCGGCAACCCCATGTACCGCAGCATCAAGCCCGAGGAGGTTGACCTGTTGGACGGCGAGCGTGTGCTTCAGCTCTATCGCCAACGCATCGCCAATGCCGGCGACTACAATTTCTCGATTGTCGGCGCTTTTGATATTGACGAAGTGAGACCGCTCATCTGCCGTTACCTGGCCTCGCTGTCCGACAACGGAGTGCGCGAGGGCCTGGCAGGTTACCGCCCCGCGATGGCTACCGGTCTGAAAGACAACTTCTTTGAGGTCCCCATGCACAATCCCAAGACCTCGGTTTTTGTCAGCATCATGGGCGACAAGCGCTACAGCTATGATGACGAGTTCATGATGGATCTGGTAGGCGAATCGGTAGGCACCGCTCTGCTCACCTACCTGAGGCACGAGAAACACGGTACCTATGACGTGGCGACCGACGGCACTCACTCCATTTATAACGACCGCTGGATGATTAACTATGAGTTCGAAACCAGCACAGCCGACCGCGACAGCATGCTGATGCATGCCGAGTATGCCGTCAACGCCATCTTCTACAGCGGCGTCAGCGAGGACCTGTTCTCCAAGATGAAAGAGCGAGTGGCCCGCCAGCACGAAAGTGCCATGCAGACCAACTCTTACTGGCTGCGCGCCTTACAGCAGCGAGCCCTTGGTATCGATATCATCGCAGGCTTTGAGCGCATCTACCCTACCTTGACGCAGGATGTCCTCAACAACTACATCGAGGCTTTGATGCCGCACACGCGCCTGCGCATCGTCATGAATTAGATAGTGAGAGCGAGACGCAAACCCAAGATGAGGTTGCCGGCATCGGGCATGCTGACGCCGCGATAGCTCACGCGGGAATACTTGGGAGTGCCACCTACTGAGCCGCCGCGTGTCACGCGATAAGGAATTGAGCCCTCGGTGCACATGGGATCAGTCTGTGCTTCTTCAGGATATGGTCCATACCAATCCTCAACCCACTCATACACGTTACCACTCATGTCATACAAGCCCAACTCGTTGGGAGCTTTAGTTGCTACCGATTGGGGTATCGAGCTGGAGTTGGAATTATACCAAGCCACTTCATCAAGATTATTGCTGCCGGCATATTTGTAACCCTGGCTCATGACACCGCCACGAGCTGCAAATTCCCACTCGGCCTCGGTAGGCAAGCGGAAAGTCTTTCCCGTCAATTCGTTTAGACGGCTGATGAATGCCTGGCAATCGATCCAGCTTACCTGCTCAACAGGACGCTGATAATTGACACCATAACCGCTCGTCGGGCCATAGTAACTGGGATTGCTGCCCATGACTGCCACCCATAATGCCTGTGTGACCTCGGTCTCACCGATGCAGAAGTTTTTGGTCAATGTCACTTGGTGCACCGGTAACTCCGAACTGCCCACATCAGCGCCCTGCTCTTCGGTGCCACCCATCATGAATGTGCCACACTTCACACCCACCATTTTGAATGTTACACCATTCACAGTAAAAGTCTGGTCAACGGGGTCTTCAGGAACGACGGGCTCATCGGGCCATTCTCCTGAAAGCAGGTAATCAATCAGGGCAGTCACGTCTCCAATGCTTACATTGCCGTCCTGATTCACATCGCCGCGCTGATACTGCGCACCCGCGCTGAATGAAATCATCGTCATCAAGATGAAAAACAAAAGTAAGGATAACTTTCTCATAATTCTTTAGTGTTAGGTGGTTAATAAATTGGGTTAAGTTACGCAAATATAGCAATTTTATGACACCATCATGCATTGATGTCACAAAAAAGCATCATAGGCGCTAAAAAAACTATTAAGAACGATAGAAAGGGCCTGATTGATGATCAGCGTCAAAATGGATGAAAAGCAACTGGCAGCAAGGAATCAAAAGGACTTGCGGTGCCTTTTATTGTTAGCAGAATAAAACGGATTGATACTTTCGGCAATAACGTCAATCAGAAGTATTCACTCCTATGATGTGATTGAACTGCCCCCAATTCTCCGAGGCTTTATATGAAGCGACAGATTCTTCAGGCACATATAAATTGGCGTCGTTATAAACACTGTTGTCAAAAGTGGTCTTATTAGAACATGATGGAGGAGTTGGATTCAACAACATCACTTTCGAGATATTTGGGCTGCCTAAAAATGCAGACCAACCGATGTCGACAATAGAGTCAGGGAGTTTCACGTTCTTCAGGCCACTGCAGTCAGAGAACGCACAGTTACCGATGGAGGTAACCGAGTTGGGGATGGACACGCTCGTCAGACCACTGCAGCCATCGAACGCATAGTTACCGATGGAGGTGACAGCGTTGCCGATGTTCACGCTCGTCAGGCCACTGCAGCCATAGAACGCACGGCTGCCAATGGAGGTAACAGAGTTGGGGATGGACACAGTCATCAAGCCACTGCAGCTATCGAACGCAGAGTTGCTAATTGAAGTGACTGAATTGGGGATGGTTACGGAAGTGATTCTTGAGCCATTCACAAAATATAAGGGTAGCACTTCTACTTCATTGCCAATTGTGACCCGCTCTATATTGGAGGTCATCATATCTCCGTTAGTAGAACAATTCCGGGCGTTCCAAATCAGGTCAGTCAATCCACTGCAGCCAGAGAATGCTTTGTTTCTGATGGTAGTAACCGAGTTGCCAATGGTCACATTCGTCAGGCCACTGCAGCCTTCAAATGCCTTGAAACCGATGGCAGTTACAGAGTTGGGGATGGACAGGCTCGTCAGGCCACTGCAACCAGAGAATGTAGAGGTCTCAATGGAGGTAACAGAGTCAGGAATGGTTATGCTCGACAATGAACTGCAGCCTTTGAACGCAAGGTAGCCGATGGAGGTAACTGAGTTCGGGATGGACACATGTTCCAGGCCTCGGCAGTCATTGAACGCACCATTTGCTATTCCTTTTGTTCCTTCTCTTATAGTAATACTCGTGCCTTCGGGCATGGTTCCTTTATATTTATAAGCGACCAGGCCAGCATATACAAGTCCATCAGGCTGATTATCGAACCATGGGGTACCAGAGAACTCATCGCAGCCGATAGAAACAACCGAGTTGGGTATAGTCAGGTCCGTCAGGTTGTTGCAGTCATAGAACGCCCCGCTGATGGAGGTAACCGAGTTGCCTATAGTCACGCTCGTCAGTCCATGGCAGCCTAAGAACGTCCATTCGCCAATGGAGGTAACCGAGTTGGGGATGGTCACACTCGTCAAGGCACGGCAGCCACTGAAGGCCCCATCGCCGATGGAAACAACCGAGTTCGGGATAGTCACGTTCGTCAGGCCTCGGCAACCAGAGAACGCACTTTCTGCTATACCCAGTGTTCCTTCTTTTATAGTAATACTCGTGCCTTCGGGCATCGATCCTTTATATTTATAAGCGACCAGGCCAGCATAAACAAGTCCATCAGGCTGAGTATTGTACCAATGGGTGTCAGAGAACGCATCGACGCCAATAGAGGTGACCGAGTTTGGGATGCTCACGTTCGTCAGGTTGTCGCTGCTCATGAACGCTTCCCCACCGATGGAGGTAACGGAGTTGGGGATGGTCACACTCGTCAGGCTATCGCAGTCATAGAACGCATAAATGTCAATGGAGGTGACTTGGTATGTCGTGTCATTATAGGTTACAGTTGAAGGAATGACCACGTTGCCACGATAATCACTCCTTATAGTGAACATACCATATTTATTAACACTCAAATATTTGCAGGTTACAGTTGCTTCGTTGCCGATGATGTCATAGTAGATACCATCAACGTAGAAGTCATAGGTATCGTGGGCGACAGCGGTGGCGGTGGCTTGCAGCAGGAGGGCCAACAGCAAGAGGAAGAAACTAAGATGATTGTTCATTGTTTGTTTAGATTTTAAAATGTTAATATTGTGTTGAATTAATTAGAGCAAATCCGGTAATCATTTTATTAGATGCAAGTCTATTAAAATGGCTTGCGGTACTTATTGTTGGGATCCTCGTCAAGGATGCTCAAGTAACTCGAGAAACGCGAGGGAGCAATTTCGCCCCGCTCCACGGCAGACAGCACGGCGCAGCCCGGCTCGTGGGTGTGCGTGCAGTTGTTGAAACGGCAATCGTCCGATATCCTGAAAATTTCGGGGAAATAGTGGGCGACCTGGGCCCGCTCAAAGTCGATGGTGCCAAAAGCTTTCACGCCCGGCGTGTCGATGATGGCACCGCCATTGGGCAGGTCCAGCAGTTCGCTAAAGGTGGTCGTATGCATACCCTTGTGGTGCGTCTGGCTCACGTCACCCACCCGCACATGGGCATCGGGGACGAGCAGGTTGATGATGGACGACTTGCCCACGCCACTGTTGCCCGACAAGAGCGACATCTTGCCTGTCAGCTGCCGCAGCAGGTCATCGGTGCCCTCGCCCGTCTGCGCGGACATCACCACAACAGGATAGCCGATTTTTTCATACATGGTTTTCCACTCGTCGAGTTGACGGCGGCTCTCCCCGGTCGTCAAGAGGTCCACCTTATTGAAGGCCAGCATGGCGGGCACCTGATAGGCCTCGGCCGTGGCCAGGAAACGGTCGATGAACGTAGTGCTTGTGACAGGATTAATCAAGGTTGCGACAAGGACCGCCTGGTCAAGGTTGGCGGCAATGATCTGGAATTCCTTGGAAAGGTTGCTGGAACGGCGGATGATGTAATTGCGCCGCGGTTCGACAGATGCCACGACAGGCGTATCATCGGCCCGCTGCTCTACCTGTACAATGTCGCCCACGGCAACGGGGTTGGTGCAGCGCAGGCCCTTGAGTCGCAGCACGCCACGCATCTTGCAATTGAGGATGCCGCTGCCGTCCTCCAGTCGGACGGTAACCCAGCTACCGGTATTTTTGATTACTAATCCTTTCATTATTTTAGCTTTTAGTTATTAGCTTTTAGCTATTAGCCATTTTGCGGATGCCCACTAAAAAGCTAAATGCTAATAGCTAAGTACTTATTCTTTATTCCCAGGCATCCAGGTCATCAGCGACTTCGGGGAGGTCGCTGCGGTGGAACTCGGGATTCTTGATGCCGCGACGTTTCTGGTCGCGATAGTTGTCAAGCAGTTTGAACACATATTTGCAGAGGAAAGCCAAGGCGATAAGGTTGCACAACGTCAACAACGCCATGAACAGGTCACCCAGGTTCCAAACAAATTCAAAGCTGGCGACCGCACCAAAAAAGACGAACGCGCCGCCCGAGAGGATGCGGAACACCTGCAGCACCCATTTCTTGTCAGTCAGGTAACGGATGTTGGCCTCGCCATAGTAATAATTGCCGATGATGCTGCTGAAAGCGAACAGGATAATCGCTATGGCCACAAAGATGGTGCCCCAGCTGCCCACCTGGCTCTCCATCGAGGCCTGCGTGAGCTGGATGCCCTGAATACCTTCGGTGTTGTACAGCCCGCTGATAAGCACCAGAAAAGCCGTGCAGCTGCATACGAGCAAGGTATCGGTAAATACTCCTAACGCCTGGATGAGACCTTGCTTGACAGGATGAGAGACATGGGCTGTTGCAGCCACGTTGGGGGCACTTCCCTCGCCCGCTTCATTGCTGAACAGTCCGCGCCTGATGCCAATCATGATGGTCATGCCCAAACCGCCGCCGGCAACCTGCTCAAATCCGAAAGCATTCACAAATATGAGTTTTATCACATGGGGCACAAGGTCATAGTTCATGATGACAACCACCAGAGCAAGGATGAAGTAGCCAATGGCCATAACAGGCACGAGAATACTGCTTACATGGGCAATGCGTTGGATGCCACCGAAGGCAATGAACAGCGCCAATGCCGAGAGGATGATGCCGACAATCGTCTGGTTAAACCCGAAGGCCTGATTCAGCGCCCCACAGATGGTGTTGCTCTGAATGGAGTTGTAGGACAAACCGAAGGTGAGCGTGAGGAGCACGGCAAACAAGGCTGCCATCCAATTATTGTGCATTCCACGGCTGATGTAATAGGCGGGACCACCGATGAAGGACTCACTGTCAGGTCGCTTATAAAGCTGCGCCAAGGTTGCCTCGACAAAGGCTGTCGCAGAGCCGATTAAGGCGATAATCCACATCCAGAAGACTGCACCCGGACCGCCCACGGCAATAGCCGTTGCCACACCCGCGAGGTTGCCCGTGCCTACACGCGTGGCCACCGAAACAGCAAACGCCTGGAACGATGAGATGTGCTTCTTCCCACCACTGGCTGGCGAGGCATCAACAAGTTGGCGGAACATATCACCAATCATCGTGAACTGCACGAAGCGGGTACGAATCGTGAAGTAAAGACCACAGATGATGAGTGCCCCTATCAGCAAATAGGTCCATAGGGCATCGTTGACCGAGGTAATGGCCGTATTGAGGGCGTCAAGATTTAACGTCATTGGTAATCATTTGGAAATTTGCCCCTAAAGGTACTGCTTTTTCTTGAAACTGCGGGCAAATAGTTTGAAATTTGCCCTTTCTTGAGTATATTTCCCTGCGGTGCGGTCGCTCCTCGGGCAAGATAGGCCGCGCCTCAACAAGGGCAAAATAAATGATTTTTTTTGCCATTGTATTCGGCTTGCACTATCTTTGCAACTTAATTGCATGAAACTATGAAACAGAATCGTCTCATCTTTATATTAGTGGCAGTACTGGCACTAGGTGCCACGGCACAGGTGATGAACCGTCCTATCGGGCAATATCCGGGCAACCCAGATGAGTATTATGGGCCTAAACTGGTACAAGATAATAGCTATCGAAATTTTGCTTTGTATCGCACAGTCTATCAGTCATCATCATGGGATTTCAACCTGACATCACAATTGTTGACCGATGGCATCATCGATGAGGAATTGCCCGCTTGGCTCAATGTCACCACACCCGAGGGCCCATTGCCTCCTCACAAGCGCGAAGCCTGCATCGACGGCAACGAGTGGACGTGTAATATTCTGATGGGTGGTGACACCTGGATACAATATGACTGGGAAGGCATGGAAGTCGACATCGATGAGGTGGAACTTGTGTGCAACGTGGCCTACCGCGAAAACGAAGCAGAGGGTTACACCATCAGGCTGCTGACATCCAATGACGGGAAACATTGGAAACTCGGTACCAGTTGGTCTAACACCAACCTTCCCGGCACCGCATCAAGTCACCGCGCACATAGCGACCCCAACAAGAACAGCGGTGACGACTTGCTGCCCACACGCAACATTAACTACAAACTTGCCAACAGACATGGAGCGTTCAAGCACATGCGAATAGAGTTGGTCATGCCTGCCGCTGCTCACTGGACAATTACAGAGTTAAAGATGAGGAAAAATGGCAAACTAGCAAAGGGCGTACTGCCGTCGGAGCATTTTGTGAGCGCATGGCGCAGCTTCGGCACAGAGAACGAATGGGTTACAGTTGACTTAGGGGAAAAGGCAGATATTAGCCGCATTCATTTGCATTGGATCAATAGACCATCAAATGGCAATATTCAGGTCAGTGATGACAATATCCACTGGCGAACTATTCAGGAATTCAATAATAAATCATTGCCATTTAATAAGAACATTCAGGTTATCTCGTTAAATGCAGAAACTCAAGGGCGATATGTTCGTATCAATATGATTGAGCCCAATAAAAACGGGAAACCATTCTGCTTGAGAGAAATAATGATTGATGGCGTTACTGGAGGTTTGATTGCTACTCCCCATGGCGAGGGTGGCTGGCAAGACGGCAAGTGGTTGCTAAATGGCGGTAACTGGAGTCTGGCTCGGGCATCACATGAAGTCCAGCCACAACGCACCGTGCCGCCCATAGTCGCCACAGTTCCCGCAACGGTGTTGTCCAGTTATGTCAATGCAGGGGCTCTGCCTGATATGAATTATGACGATAACCTGATGCTGGCATCGGAATCGTTCTTCAACGGGGACTTTATTTATAAGCGTTCGTTTGACTTGCCTCAAGAGATGAAAGGCAAGCGCGTGTTTCTCAATTTTGACGGCATCAACTGGAAAGCTGACGTAACGCTGAACGGCACCAATTTGGGACGTATTGAGGGCGCCTTCAAGCGGGGAGTTTTTGACGTCACACCCTATTTGTACGACTTCAAAAATGAATTAAAGGTGCTCATCCATGCCAACGACAATCCTGGGGGAGTTAAAGTCAAAACCGAGAAAAACACCGACTTTAACGGCGGTATTCTGGGGGCAGATAACCCCACTTTCCATGCTACCATCGGCTGGGACTGGATTTCAACTATCCGCGGGCGTGACATCGGCATTTGGGACGATGTGTATCTCACCACATCGGGTGACGTGACCGTCAGTGATCCTGTGGTGACGACTAGACTCGGTGAGAACGATACGCTTGCCACGATGACACCTGCTGTGATGCTGACTAACCACAGCGACAAGGCCGTGACGGGAACCCTTCATGGGCACATCGGCGAAATCTGTTTCGAGAAACAAGTCACCCTCGCTGGTGGGCAAAACATTGAGGCATCCTTCAATCCTGAGCAGTTCCCGCAACTCAAGAATCAGCAAATGCGCCTGTGGTGGCCCAACGGCTATGGTGAGCCTTATCTGTATGACGCAGGCTTTGAGTTCATCATCAACGGGGAGCAGAGTGATGCCGTCAACTACAAGGCGGGCATCCGTGAGGTGAAGACGACCGAGAAAGACACGTGGCTGAGGATTTACATCAACCACCGCCGTCTGGTGCCCAAGGGCGGCAACTGGGCCTTCAGCGAGAACAACCTGAACTACCGCGGGCGGGAATTTGACGCCGCCGTGCGCCACCACCGCGAGATGAACTACAACATGATTCGCAACTGGGTGGGCATGACAGGCGACAAGGAATTCTTTGAGGCGTGCGACCGCTACGGCCTTATGGTGTGGCAGGACTTTTGGCTGGCTAATCCTGCCGATGGTCCCGACCCCGATAACGAGGCGATGTTCATGGACAACGCCCGCGATTTTGTGCTGAAAATCCGCAATCACCCCTGCATCGGCATCTACTGCGGCCGCAACGAGGGCTACCCGCCCAAAACGCTTGACGAGGGTCTGCGCAACACTGTAGCTGCGCTGCATCCCGGGTTGGACTATATCTCCAGTTCGGCTGATGACGGTGTGAGCGGCCATGGACCCTATTGGGCGCTGAGTCCCAAGGAATACTTCGAGCGCCAGACGGGCAAACTGCACACCGAGCGCGGTATGCCCAACGTGATGACCTATGAGGGGCTGAGCCGCACGCTCGATGCCGAGCACCTGTGGCCGCAGAACATCTATTGGGGCCGCCACGATTACACAATGGAGGGTGCCCAACGTGGTGCCTCGTTCAACCAACTGATTGCTGAGGACTTCGGCGAGCCCACCTCGGCCGAGGAGTTCTGCGAGTGGGCTCAGTGGATCAACTACGAGGGTTACCGCGCCATGTACGAGGGTGGCAACAAGAGCGCGATGGGCCTGCTCATCTGGATGAGTCATCCCTGCTGGCCGTCGATGGTTTGGCAGACCTATGACTACTACCTAGAGCCTACTGCAGCCTACTTCGGTGTGAAACATGCCTGCGAACCGTTGCATGTGCAGTGGAACCCCATCAGCAACCAGGTCGAAGTCATCAACCACAGTGCCGGCCATCAGGCGGGTACCGTTACAGCAACCGTCTATGACATCAACGGCAACCTGATGTGGAGCCGCGAAATGCCCTACGACCTGCAGGAAGACAAATATTTTGACGCGATGACCGTCGAGGTGCCGCACCACTTCGAGGGCGTGTATTTCCTGCGCCTGACGCTTACCGACAGCGAGGGCAAGCAAGTGTCGCAGAACGACTATGTGCAGCGCACCGAAGGCAGCGACCGCACCGCCTTGCACGACCTGCGCAGAGCACAAGTGACCACCCGCGCTACTTCCGAAGGCACCCAGGCTCGAATCACCTTGACCAACGAGGGCACCGTGCCTGCCGTGATGCTGCGCCTGAACCTCAAGGGCGATGACGGCGAACAGATTCTGCCTGTCATCTACAGCGACAACTACCTGCACCTGATGCCGGGCGAGAGCCGCACGATTGACGTCGAGTGGAAAGTCGAGGATGCCCGCGGTTGCCAACCCATGATTGAGATAACCGGCACAAATGTGTCGAAATCCACTGTTGCATTATGAAAAAATTCCTCATCACCATAGTCCTTGCTTTGCTTGCCATTAGCGGCAATGCGGGGCCAAAGTATCCTTATCAGGATGCGACCAAACCTGTGGAGCAACGTGTTGAAGACCTGCTCTCACGCATGACCATTGAGGAAAAAGTGGGGCAACTCGTGTGTCTCATGGGTTGGGATTCCTACCAGATTAACGGCAAAAAAGTGGGTGTCAGCGAGAAGTTCAAGCACGAGGTGGACAGTCTGCATGTAGGCATGTATTGGGCGGTGTTCCGTGCTGACCCGTGGACAAAAAAGACCATTAACAACGGACTCAATCCCGCTCTGGCAGCCGAGGCAGCAAATGCCATGCAGCGCTATGCCATCGAGCACACGCGATTAGGCATTCCCATCTTCCTCGCCGAAGAAGCGCCCCACGGCCACATGGCCATCGGGGCAACCGTTTTCCCGACGGGATTGGGCATGGCGGCCACATGGGATTCTCAATTGATGGGACAAGTAGGTGCGGTCATCGGTAAGGAAATCAGGTTGCAAGGTGGCCACATCAGTTACGGACCTGTGCTCGACCTGGCACGAGAACCCCGCTGGTCACGCGTCGAGGAGACGATGGGCGAAGATCCATATTTGAGCGGCGAAATGGGAGCCGCGATGGTCAAGGGACTTGGCGGTGGCGACCTTACTCTGCCCTACTCGACCCTCGCCACGCTCAAGCACTTTATCGCATATGGCGTCAGCGAAGGTGGCCAGAACGGTGCTCGCAGCATTGTGGGTCCGAGGGAGTTGAAACAGGTGTTCTTGCAACCGTTCAAACGCGTGATTGATGCAGGAGCCTTGTCGGTGATGACGTCTTATAACTCGTTGGACGGAGTGCCCTGCACTTCCAACCGCCAACTGCTAACTGATATGCTTCGTGATGAATGGCGATTCCGCGGTTTTGTGGTGAGCGACCTTTTCAGCATCGACGGACTGAAGGGGACACACCGCACTGCGGCATCATTACAAGATGCTGCCATTCAAGCGTTGCTGGCAGGCGTTGATGTTGACCTTGGTGGCAATTGTTACTCAAGACTCATCGATGGCGCAAGAATGGGCATCATAAACATAGATCATCAGGCACTTGACCAGGCCGTGCGTCGTGTGCTTAGGCTGAAATTTGAAATGGGCCTGTTTGAGCACCCCTTCATTGATGCCAAAACGACTGGTAAGGAAGTACATAGCGAGGCAGCAGTGGCAACGGCACGTCAGGTGGCACGGGAGTCCATCACCCTGCTCAAGAATGACGGCATACTGCCATTGAGCAAGGACATCAAGGTGGCCGTGGTAGGCCCTAATGCCGATAACATCTATAATATGTTAGGCGACTATACAGCTCCGCAGCCCGATGGCAAAGTGGTGACCGTATATAACGGCATCAAGGCCATGCTGGGCGAGGCCAATTGCATCTACGCCAAGGGATGCGCCGTGCGCGACACCAACGACTGCAACATTCCCGCTGCCATCGAAGCCGCCCGTCAAGCCGATGTGGTAATTGCCGTTGTGGGTGGCTCGTCGGCAAGGGACTTTAAGACGTCCTACGAGGACACGGGGGCTGCCAGCAGCGAACAGCAGTTTGTCAGCGACATGGAGTGCGGCGAAGGCTTTGACCGCGCCACGCTTGACCTGCTCGGACGCCAGATGGAATTGCTTGAAGCCTTAAAACAGACAGGCAAACCCCTCGTCGTGGTCTATATCGAGGGACGGCCGCTTAACAAGAATTGGGCTGATGAGAATGCCAACGCCCTGCTCACCGCCTACTATCCCGGCGAACAAGGCGGTAACGCCATTGCCGATGTGCTTTTCGGGGATTACAACCCTGCCGGAAGGCTCCCCGTCAGCGTTCCGTGCCATGTGGGCCAACTGCCCGTCTATTATAACAAGCCCGCCCCAGCCACACACGACTATGTGGACATGAGCGCTCAGCCGCTCTACCCCTTCGGCTACGGCCTGAGTTACACCACATTTGAATATAGTGATTTGAAGATCACCGACAATGAGATTTCCTTCATCATAACCAACACCGGAACCAGAACAGGTGATGAAGTCGTGCAAGTGTATGTGAGAAATACCAGGACATCAGTCGTGCAACCCGAACGCCAGTTAAAAGCGTTCAAGCGCATCACCCTTGAGCCTAGCGAGACGCGCATGGTGACCTTCCTTTTCGAGGACATCGACCTGAGCATTGTCAATGACAAGATGCAATGGGCTACCGAGGGCCTGCATGAGTTCCTTATTGGCTCATCCAGTCAAGACATCCGTCTAAAGGGAGAAGTTACTATCCCCGATTAATGATAGCAACATATATCAAGAGCGCTGAGACGTGATGTCTCAGCGCTCTTTGATGTGCTAAAGGAGTACAAGTCTCTAATCATTCGAGGCCCGAACGGCACGGATTGTTGACCCAAAGCTACGGGGGTTTCCAGCCTGGCCCACTTTCCATGAATAGAAGTTCAGGTCTAACGCTCTGTAAGACTGATTGGGAAAACATGTGCGTGACCAATAGTTACCGCCCACGTCACCCCAAAGCGAACCGCCAGCCATGAAGTCTGCTGCAGGGAAAAACAACGTGTTGCCGTTGGGACCAGTAACCAGATACCCCATAACGTCGTTGCTGGTTGTCCACTGCCAAGTGCAATTTCCCCTCAGCTCATCAAACTGCTCTCTTGACGGCATGCGCCACACTGGACTCCAGTTGACGTAGGCGGCATCATCAGCAGGCTCCAACTCGATTCTGTTGTCAACAGTGCCATATGCGTTTTCGGTGCAATACTTCGTCAGCGTGTTATTAGTACCGTTGCACCATTTATAAGTGCTCCAATCATAGTTCTCCTTAGGTTCGGTCTCACCCCATGCGAAGTAGTCCCCTGATTCCTCAGGAGCATTGGCTCCAACGTTCATCGTTGCCCACAGTGTGCCGCTAGGCAGTCCCAGGTCAACCCACTCGTGATTGTCTTCGATATAAGCATGAGCATGGACTGGAATGATGCTCTGACCGCCTTCGAGTCCTGGACTCTGGAAAGTCACGTTGCCGGTAAATTCACCTGGAGTGGTCGCCGTGAACATCACCGTCACCGTGTCACGGGTGTTGCTTGGCATTACGATGGAAATGCTGGAAACACAACTCTCTTCCTGCTCGATTGAGAAAGGCGCATCGACGGTGACCGCCAAGGTCATAGCCTCGGCAGTGTTATTGACGATGGTCAGTTCGCCCGTGCGTAAATCACCGATGGAAACATCACCCAAGTCGAGGCCGCGCTGCTCGATGTAGAGGTTTGGACCTTCGGCGGGAGACACACGCACAGCACGGACAACCTGTCCGATACTGCGTTGGGTGCCGAACATCTGAATATGTCCACTATAGAAGTCCAGGTAGAAAGCTTGGTCTGAATAATCTGATATGAGCGTGCGTGACCAATATTGACCTCTCACATCCACGTAATTGAGCGAGCCGTCCCAGCGATAACCCGAGGCGGGCAGGAACAATGAATTACCATTGGGTCCCGTAACCAACCTGCCGTACACGCCGTTGATGGATGTCCATGAACTGATACAGTTATTAAGCAACTCCGCTTGCTGTTCCGCTGACGGCATATGCCACTTCGGGCCCCAATTCACGTAGGCAGCATCGTCTTCAAGGTCCAGTTCGGTTTTGCCATCAACCGTGCCGTAATAACTGTCGGTACAATACTTCGTCATCTTTCTAGCGCTGCCGTTGCTGCACCACTTGTATGTTCCCCAGTTATAAAAACCCTCTTTGGGCTGGGTTTCACCCCAGGCGAAGTAGTCGCCGTAGTCCTCTGGCTTCGTTGCTCCGATGTTGCAGGTGGCCCACAGCGTGCCGCTGGGAAGACCCAGGTCAACCCACTCGTGGTCATCATCTACAACCACATTAGAGTTTATGACAAGACGCAGGCCGAGAGGCTGGTCCGAATTTGTCTGCGGCATGCCACGCCGAATCGACACACGACAGTACCTGGCAATGTTGCCCCAGCAACCGCCACGGTACAAACGGGTAACTCCCGAGGTAGGTCCTATCGGATTAGTCTGCGCATCATTGCTATAATCACCCCACCAATCATGGCACCACTCACCAACATTGCCCGACATGTCATACAATCCCAACTCGTTGGGAGATTTAGTCGCTACGGCATGAGTTCCATAGTCGGGGCTGCTACTGCCTACACTAAAAGCATTATCCCTATACCAAGCTACATTGCCTAGAGTGTTGCTTCCTGCATATGTGTAACCTTGGCTCTTGTTTCCGCCTCTTGCGGCATATTCCCATTCGGCTTCTGTAGGCAGACGGAAGGTTTTGCCAGTCATCTGATTTAATTTGGTGATAAACTCTTGACAGTCATCCCAAGAGACCATCTCCACTGGGCGGTTCAAATCATCGGTAAAGCCGTTGACACTAGTAAAGTAACTCGGGTTGCTGCCCATTACTGCCAGCCACAATGCTTGAGTCACCTCGGTCTGGCCTATGCTGTAAGATGACAGTGTCACCTGATGAGCGGGCTTATCACTATCAAAGGCTTCGGTATCATCGTCAGCAGCGCCCATGGTGAATGTTCCACCCTCGACCGTGACCATGTTGAACGACACGCCATTCACGGTAATGGTCTCGATTCCCGATGGCGTTGGGGCGGAACCGCCCAAGATGATGTCAATAATGGCATTGATATCGGCGATGTTGATTTCTCCATCACCATTCACATCAGCTGCTGCATTGCTGCCACCGCCCAGAATCACATCGATTACCGCATTGACGTCGGCGATATTGACTTCACCATCATTGTTGGCGTCACCAGTCGTGTTTGCTGCAAAGGCATCCAGCGGCATGAGCCACGCCAACAGCAGCAGTGTCATAAATGTCATCAGTTTCTTAGTCATGTTCATATAGTTTTAGGTATTTATTGTTGAATGATCAGTTTTTAGAACTCGATGCCCAGTTTGAAAGACAAGCAGTGGTAGGGATCGTTCTCCATGTAAATGTAGCCTGCATTGTTATTATCCAAATGCTTGATAACCGTGTCGCCGTAGTCAAGGGCAATGAGGTCGGTGCTCTGAAAACTGTATCCTAACGAGGCATTAATGGCCAATTTGTTAGTCAATCCAATACGACAGCCCAACGACGGATTAACCATCAACCCGAAGGCTTTATTGCCCAAGGTGTAACCTACACGGCAGTCTAGAAAAGGAGTAAACTTGCTTTTCAGCAAATCAAGCCTAATGTCAGCGAACACGGGAAACATATAAATATCTTCCTTAGGTGTTCTCAAATCCGTGCGGTGTTTCTTGTGGCTGATTTTCATACCAGCACCTGCACCGACGAACAGCCACGGCTTCAATTGAAAACCATGAGACGTACTGAACCCATAATGGTTCTCAGATACCTCATCGTTGGAGTAGTAGTATTCCACATCAACAAAACCGCGATAGCCCTTTTGAGGGCCCTTGCCTGGTGTGAAACTGCTGCCCATCGTCTGCTGAGGTTTCCATTTCTCCTTAGTAATTTGCTTGATTTTGTCCCAGTAGATGGTCTGCAACGTGCCGTCATCCTCCTGGATGACCAACGAGTCCAGCGGAGCGTAGGTTACAATCTTGCCCCTAACCTGGTGGCCGTTTTTCAACTTCACAACTTCTTGCTTCTCCTGCTTGTCCTGCGCTTGAGCAGCAATGCCACCACCCATCAGGAGCATCGCCAGCAGCAGCGTCATCAGTTTCTTTGTCGTGTTCATAATCATTGATTTGTAGGTTAATTGATGTTTTGCTTAATTACGACACAATAACAGTAACCTAAAGAAGCGCGGACTGCTTTTTATGCCACATTCGTGATCTGACGGTCCTGAGAAAACCGATAGTACAAAAAGGGGATAAAGTGAGACAGTCCACGCCGTAGCGCAGAAGCCGTCGTGCTTTTCTCTTGTACTACTATGAAAATTTCTCAGGTTCTCAGATCACAAGAATAAGCATAACGCTTCTTGATTCCAAAATGTCGTGAATTGGGTTACAATCCAATTGCAAAGATAGATAAGGACTTTGAAATGGCAAAATTATTTGAGATTCTTTTACAAGAGCAACGAATATAAAGAGCGCTGAGACGTGGTGTCTCAGCGCTCTTTGATGTTATAGATAATGTGTCGTTATCGGCAGAGGATTATTGCCTTTCGGCGATAATAGGCTGCGCCTCGGGAATGCTAACAAAAGCAAGTTATTTGCACTCCACAAGGCTTGCACTATTATTCCTCGTCGTCGAGGAGGATGTGCATCACCTCGATGGCACTCTTCATGACGTTGGTACCGGGGCCGAAGATTGCAGCCACGCCTGCCTTGTACAGGTAGTCGTAGTCCTGCATGGGGATAACGCCACCAGCGGTAACGATGATATCCTCACGGCCTAACTTCTTGAGTTCCTCGATAACAGCGGGCACGAGGGTCTTGTGACCGGCAGCGAGAGACGAAACGCCCAAAACGTTCACGTCGTTCTCTACAGCTTCGCGGGCGCTCTCCTCGGGCGTCTGGAACAAGGGACCCATATCCACGTCAAAGCCACAGTCGGCATAGCCAGTGGCAACGACCTTAGCGCCACGGTCATGACCGTCCTGACCCATCTTGGCAATCATGATACGGGGCTGACGGCCTTCCTTCTTGGCGAAGAGGGCGGTCAAGCGACGAGCTTCCTCAAGGTCGGGATCGGATTTGGTTTCTGCTGAATACACGCCTGAAATGGTTTTAACAACTGCTTTGTAACGTCCAACAACTTCCTCGCAAGCGTCGGAGATTTCGCCGAGCGACGCACGGTCCTTGGCAGCCTCGACAGCGAGTTCGAGCAGGTTGCCCTTGCCCGTCTTGACACACTCGGTGATAGCGGCGAGGTCTTCCTTGACCTTAGCCTCGTCACGGTTAGCGCGCAGCTTCTCAAGTCCTTCAACCTGTTCTTTGCGAACCTCGGTGTTGTCAATCTCCAGGATGTCGATGGGAGCCTCCTTCTCGAGGGCATACTTGTTGATGCCGACGATGGTCTGGCGGCCACTGTCGATGCGGGCCTGGGTGCGGGCTGCGGCTTCCTCGATACGCATCTTGGGCACACCGGTCTCGATAGCCTTGGCCATACCTCCAAGTTTCTCAATCTCCTCGATGTGAGACCATGCCTTCTGCACGAGTTCGTTGGTCAGTGCCTCTACATAGTAGGAACCTGCCCAGGGGTCGATGGCCTTGGTGGCGTAGGTCTCCTGCTGGATGTAGATCTGAGTGTTACGGGCGATACGAGCCGAGAAGTCGGTAGGCAGTGCGATGGCCTCATCGAGGGCGTTGGTGTGCAGCGACTGAGTGTGACCCAGGGCGGCAGCCATAGCCTCGATACAGGTGCGGCCCACGTTGTTGAAGGGATCCTGAGCGGTCAGCGACCAACCCGAGGTCTGGCTGTGGGTACGCAGTGACATCGACTTGGGATTCTCGGCACCAAAACTCTTCACGATCTTGGCCCACAACAGACGGCCGGCACGCATCTTGGCAATCTCGGTGAAGAAGTTCATCGAGATGCCCCAGAAGAACGACAGGCGCGGTGCGAAGGCGTCAACCGACAGACCTGCATTGACACCAGTGCGGATGTAGTCCATACCATCGGCCAGGGTGTACGCCAGCTCGATGTCGGCGGTAGCGCCGGCTTCCTGCATGTGGTAACCCGAGATGGAGATGGAGTTGAACTTGGGCATATACTTCGAGGTGTACTCAAAGATGCTGGCGATAATCTGCATCGAGAACTTGGGAGGATAGATGTAGGTGTTGCGCACCATGAACTCCTTCAAGATATCGTTCTGGATGGTACCTGCCATTTCCTCGAGCTTGGCACCCTGCTCCAGACCTGAAACGATATAGAACGCCATAATGGGCAGCACGGCACCGTTCATGGTCATGGAAACCGACATCTTGTTCAAGGGGATACCGTCGAAGAGCACCTTCATGTCCTCTACCGAGCAGATGGACACACCTGCCTTGCCGACGTCACCGACGACGCGCTGGTTGTCGGCGTTGTAGCCACGGTGAGTGGGAAGGTCAAATGCTACAGACAGACCTTTCTGACCTGATGCCAGGTTGCGGCGATAGAAGGCGTTGGACTCGGCAGCAGTCGAGAAACCGGCATACTGACGGACGGTCCACGGACGGAACGGGTACATCAATGAATAGGGGCCACCTAGGAAGGGAGGAATACCTGCAACAAACTCCAGGTGCTCCAGACCTTCGATGTCATCATGGGTGTAGATGGGCTTGATGTCGATGAGTTCGGCATTCTTCCACACTTCGCCCTTGGGGAGCGGATTGTGCTTTACATTAAAAGCATCATTTGCAATATCTATATTCTTAAAATTCGGTCTCATAGTCGTGTCGTCATTTTAAAAGTTTAGCGTTGAAGGCTTTTAACGTAGCAAGCACGTTGGTACGCACATTGATGAAGTTGGTCATACCCATGGCCTTGAATTCGTCGGTCTCGGGACCTGCGAGCACGAGTTCGGCACGGCCGTCGAGTTCCTTCACAGCCTCGGGGATGAGTTCGGGATACTCGTCATCGCTGGAGCAAAGCACAACCACGTCGGCTTTCTTCTCCATAGCGGCATCCATACCCTCCTTGATGGTCTTGAAACCATTGTTGTCGATGAGCTCATAGCCAGCGCAAGCAAAGAAGTTGTCGCTGAACTGGGCGCGGGCAAGGCGCATGGCCAGGTTGCCGATGGTGAGCATGAAGACCTTGGGCGTGTTGGCGGCATGCTCGGTCTGGAGACGGATCTCCTCGAACTGCTCGGCCAGACGCTTGTTGTTGAGCTTCACGGCACCCTCAGGCTCGTCACCCTTGCAGCAGCAACAGCACTTGGGACTGGCATCAGCCTTGTCGGCAGCCTTCTCGGTGAAGTTGGGGAACTGGTTGGTACCCAGCAACTGCTCACGGCGCTTGGCCACCTTGTCGAAGCGCTCATTGGCGCTCTTGTTAACGGCTTCGATGATGTCACCGCTCTCGAGCGCAGCCTTGAAGCCACCCTTGTCCTCGACGTCGAGGAAGAGCTTCCAACCTGTCTCGGCAAGGTTCTTGGTCAGCATCTCCACATAGTAGGAACCACCGGCGGGGTCAACGACCTTGTCGAGGTGGCTCTCTTCCTTAAGCAGGATCTGCTGGTTGCGGGCGATGCGCTCGCTGAAGTCGTCGCTCTTCTGGTAGGGAGCGTCGAACGGAGTAACAACGATCGAGTCAACACATGCGAGTGCAGCACTCATGGCCTCGGTCTGTGTGCGTAGCAGGTTCACATAGCTGTCATAGACCGTCATGTTGAAACGGGTGGTCTCGGCATTGACGTTCATCATGCACGAGTAGTCGTTGGCGGGATTGAACTGCTTCACGATGAGGGCCCACAGCTCGCGTGCGGCACGGAACTTGGCAATCTCCATGAAGTAAACCGTCGAAACACCCATGTTGAACTTGATGCGGTTTGCCACCTCGTCGGCGGTGAAACCGGCCTCGGTCAGCATAGCCATCCACTCACATCCCCAAGCCAGGGCATAACCCAGTTCCTGGTAGATGTAGGCGCCGGCGTTGCTGAGCATCAGCGAGTCAACACTGAGCACAAGCAGGTGAGCAACGGGCTTGGCGATGTTCATCAGCTCGGTAGCCATGGCAACGATGTCGCCGGGGAACGGCTCACCGTGCTTAAGCATGCGCTTGAACGGGTCGAAGGCGATGCTGCCCACGAAGGTATCCAAGCAACCAGCCTCCTTGCAGATGTCGACAAGCTCCTGAGCATACTTAGCTGCGCACTTGGGGCAGCAATGGATGTTGATTTCGCAAGCGGGCAGGTAGATGCCGGCGAGCAAAGCCTTGAGGTCAACATCCTTGTTGTGAAGGTGGAAGCCAATCGAGTTAATGCCCTTTTCGAGCACCTCGAGCGCTTTGGCATTGGCAGCCTTCACATCGTCAACGTCGATGTTCTGGCGCACCTTCCAATCGTTGTCATAGCGGGTACCGCGAACATAAGGGAACTCGCCGGGTAGTGATTTGGTTTGTTTGAGGTCGGCAATGTCCACGCTGCGATACAGCGGCTGGGCACTGAAGCCCTCGTTTGTCCGCCAAACCATCTTCTTTTCAAAGTCGGCCCCTTTCAGGTCAACTTCGGCCTTGGCACGCCACTCCTCGGGAGTGACAGGCGCGAATTGGTCGAACAATTTCTTTGTTTCTGCCATAAATAGTAAAATTATATAGTAACCTTAAAATAGTTTTTTAGTTGTCAGTCGTTAGTCCTTAGTCCTTAGTTGTCAGTCCTTGGTCTTTAGTTGACAGCATACAGCCAAAGGCTAAAGCCTGGAACCTATGGTTCCAATCTGCAAAGGTACTACTATTTCCCGAACAATCGCTCATTTTTTGCAATATTCATTATAAAAAAAGATAAAGGGAGAAAAAAGGGTCGGAAAAGGGCACAAAAAAAGCCCTCACTCATCGTGAAGGCATTGCTGGTAGAGAAACAGGGACTCGAACCCTGGTTTCCGCCGTGAGAGGGCGGCGTCCTAGACCACTAGACGATATCTCCGTGAATTGCGGTGCAAAGTTACTGCCATTTTTGATACTGGCAAATTTTTTTGCGGTTTTTTTTGCCTAAAAATGTCATAAATCGATTTTTTTAGTGTTTTTCATCATTTTTTAGTCCCAAAAGAGGCAGCGAATAAGATAAATTTTGTACTTTAGCGCATTAATCACATTTATCATTATTTACATCAAGTTTTATCATGGCAAGTAAAAGACAGATCAAAAAAGCGATTCAGAATGCCTGTGGTGACATCGCCAGCGAGTGCATCTTTGCCGAATCAGCATTCGGTGAGAACAAAATTGATGAGTGGGACAGCATCATCATCGATACCGCCCTGCTGCAGCAGGAGACCGTTAAGCGCATGAACATGCGCTTTGACAAGAAGGTGAAAGACTTTGCCAACCGCAAGGAGTACAACAAGGCCCGCCGCGCTTTTACCAGGCAGTGCGTGAAAGAGCTGAGCGACTCCTTCCGCAGCGAGGTGGAGAACATCACCAAGCGCATGAACGCCCTCTTGCCCTCCAAGAAGTAAGTGTTTTCTGCCATTGGGCAGGTGAATGAGTGTATAATGTGTAGAGCGCTATGAACCTCTCTGGTTGGATATTGAAGAAGGCCGGTTGGACATTCAAGGTCAACCTGACAATGCCCGACAAGTGCGTCATCATGATTGCCCCTCACACCAGCAACTGGGATTTCATCCTGGGTGAGCTGGCGATACACTCGGTGGGTTTGAAAGCCGGTTTCCTCATGAAGGACACCTGGTTCTTCTTCCCGATGGGATACCTGCTGAAAGGATTAGGAGGCATCCCCGTCAACCGCCGCAAGCACGGCAACCTTACCCAATCGATTGTCGAGGCCTATAACAACACGCCCAAGCTCGCCATTGGTGTTACACCCGAAGGCACTCGCAGCCCCAACCCCAACTGGCACAAGGGTGCCATCTTCATGGCGCGCGACGCCGGTGTGCCGCTGGTGCTCGCCTACTTTGACTACAAGGACAAGGTGGTATGCATCGACAAGGAGTTTGAACTCAGCGACGATGCCGATGCCGACATGCTGCGCATCAAGCAGTACTTCCAGCCCTTCCACGGCCGCTTCCCCGAGAAGTTCGTCACAGGACTGGAGGGTGAGTGAGTGAGAAGTGACCTTCGTTCACTATTAACTATTAAATAAAGAAAAAGTGATTTCACGCAACCTGCGCGTCACGCTCATCGAGGACGACATCGTCTGGGGTGACCGTGAAGCCAACATCAAGCAACTGGAGCGCAACTTGCGCAATATGCCCGATGACACCGACCTGGTCATCTTGCCAGAATTGTTCACCACGGGTTTCATGACCGGCGACCGTGAGCAGGCAGCCGCTGTCGCCGAATGGAACAGTGGAGAGACGTTGCGCATCCTGCGCCGCCTTGCCGACGAGTTCCACACGGGCATCATCGGCAGTTTCCTTGCCAACACCGCGGCACAGCTCTATAACCGCGCCTTTTTCATCGAGCCCAACGGCGACGAGACCTATTATGACAAACGCCACCTGTTCTCCTTTGGTGGCGAGGACAAGGTCTTCAACCACGGCTTGACCAAGTCGCCCATCGTGCGCTTTCGCGGTTTCAACATCAAACTGGTGGTGTGCTACGATCTGCGCTTCCCTGTCTTTTGCCGCAACGTGAACAACAATTACGACCTGCTGGTGGTCATCGCCAACTGGCCTAAGTCGCGCGAAAAAGTGTGGCGCACACTGTTGGCCGCCCGCGCTATTGAGAACGAGTGCTATGTGTGCGGCGTGAACCGCTGCGGCACCGATCCTGCCGGCGTGGAATATCCCGAGGGCTCGTCGTTGGTTATCGACTTCAAGGGAAAGGTCATCGCCCAGCGCATGACCAGCCCCGTCATCAGCGCCGACCTGTCGCCTGGCCAGCTGGCACAGTTCAGGGAGAAATTCCCAGCCTGGCGCGACGCCGACAAGTTCACCCTCGACATTTGAGCCTCTACAAACTGCGACCAAACCGCAGTCCACATGACAATGTCCAAGCCTGTTGACATAGAGTTACTGGCGCCCGCACGTGACGCCGAAATCGCTATCGCCGCCATTGACCATGGCGCCGATGCGGTTTATATGGGGGCCTCTCACCACGGAGCCCGCGCCGACGCTACCAACAGCATCGATGATGTGCGCCGTGCCTGCGACCACGCCCATCGGTTTGGTGCCAAAATCTATGCTACTGTCAACACGCTGGTCTATGACGATGAGTTGGCCGAGGTGGAACACCTCATTCACGAGCTCTACCGCAGCGGCGTGGACGCGATTATTGTGCAGGACCTGGGACTGCTCAGGCTCGACCTGCCGCCCATCACCCTTCACGCCAGCACCCAGTGCGACCTGCGTACCCCCGAGAAGGCCCGTTTCCTGGAAGCCCTGGGATTCTCGCAACTGGTCATGGCACGCGAACTTACTATCAACGAGATTGCAGCCATCCGCAAGGTGACCTCCGTGCCGCTCGAGGCATTTGTGCATGGTGCCTTGTGCGTGAGCTACAGCGGTCGTTGCGCCATCAGCCAGGTGTTGAAAGGCCGCAGCGCCAACCGTGGGGAGTGTGCGCAGCTGTGCCGCCTGCCTTATGACCTCGTGGACGGTCAGGGCCACGTCCTCGTTGAGGGCAAGCACCTGCTGTCGCTGCGCGACATGGCCCAGCACGACCGCCTGGAGCAGATGATGGCGGCTGGCGTCTCCTCGTTCAAAATCGAGGGCCGGCTCAAGGACATGGCATACGTGAAGAACGTGGTCGCCTACTACCGCCGCGCCATCGACAAGGTCATTGGGCGACATCCCGACCACTACCGTCGCGCCTCAAGCGGCACTGTGGAACTGGCCTTCAGTCCTGACATCAAGAAGAGTTTCAACCGGGGCTTTACCCACTATTTCCTTGACGAGCGCCGCCCCACCGACGGCTCCGCCATGGCCTCGATTGATACCCCCAAATCACAGGGCGAATACCTGGGACGTGCCCTGCGTTGCAGCGGCAACCGCCTCACCATCGAAACCCGCGCGGTGCTTGCCAACGGCGACGGCCTGAGCTATACCGACAGCCAAGGGCAATTCTCGGGAGCCAGGGTAAATAGAGCACTCGACCACGGCACCGTGCTGTTGCGCGAGCGTGCCGACATTCCGCGCGGCACCCGCATTTACCGCACTGCCGACAAGGCCTTCAATGACCTGCTTGCCAAGTCGTCGGCAACCCGCACCATAGCTGTGGATGCCGAGCTGCGTTATACTGGCGACATGCTCATTCTCACGCTGGATGATGAGCGGGGCAACCGCGTGACGCATTCGGTGGATTGCGAACTGCAAGCTGCCGCAAAGCCTCAAAGCGAGCGCCAGTTGGCCGAACTGGGGAAACTGGGAGGCACCATCTATCGCCTGCGCGAAGCCCAAGTGCCCGGCGACATTTTCATTCCCGCCTCGCTGCTGGCACGCCTGCGCCGCGAGACCGTCGAACTGCTCGACCGCACCCATGCCATCACCCGCCCTGTGGAAAAACGCCGTCCTGAGGACAAGTCCGTCCCCAGCCCCACCGCCGAACTCACGCCTGCCGACAATGTAGCCAACCGCTGCGCCGAGCAGCTCTACCGCGACCACGGCGTCAAGGAGATTGCGCCCGCCCTCGAAGTCGGCGCGCCCGTCACCTCCTCTACCCCGCTGATGCACACACGTTATTGCCTGCGCCGCCAACTCGGCGCCTGTCTCAAGGGCAAAAACGCTGACCGCCTGCCGCGCGACCTCTACCTGAAGACCGGGACCACCCTGCTCAAGGTCACCTGTAACTGCAAGACCTGTGAGATGACCCTTACCATGCCTAAATGTCTAAAAGACTAAAAACTGCCGCTTGAAAGACGCTGAGTAGAAAGATTTTCTTAACTTTGTAGGCGAAAATGAAGAAAGATACTTTACAACTGGTAATTATTCTTGTCGTGCTGGCTGCTGTGGTGGTTGCCATCCTGAAGTTTATGCCGCACGACATCGTGACGATATACAACTGGTACAAGGAGCACTTGACCTACGGCACCATCTTATTGCTGATGGCGATTGAGAGTTCCTTCATCCCCTTCCCGAGCGAGGTGGTGATTCCGCCTGCCGCCTACTTTGCCGCGCGCAACGGTGACATGAATCTGGTGATGATTGTCGTCATCGCCACGCTGGGCGCGCTCATCGGAGCCGTAATCAACTATGTGCTGTCGCTGATTATCGGGCGGCCAGTGGTCTATGCCTTTGCCAACAGCCGCATTGGCCACATGTGCCTCATCGATGCCGAGAAAGTGGAAAAAGCCGAAGTTTATTTTGACCGCCACGGCGCCATCTCGACCTTCCTGGGCAGACTGATTCCGGCCATCCGCCAACTCATCTCCATCCCCGCCGGTCTGTCGCGCATGAACTTCGGCACCTTCGCCCTGTTCACCGCGCTGGGTGCAGGATTGTGGAACATCGTGCTGGCAGGGCTTGGCTACTGGCTGAGTCTGCATTTCCCCGAGGAGGAACTGCTGGCACAACTCGAGCACTACAACCGCTACCTGTCGTGGGCAGGCTACGCCCTCGCCATCTTCATCGTGCTGTTCCTCGCCTACCAGGCCATCAAGAAAAAGCCGACGAAACAGCCCTCACGTTAAGACGTCGAGCATTTACTTATAGACAAACAAAACAACAATTCATATGAAAGTTTCTCCCTCCTTACTGTCAGCCGATTTTGGCAACCTGGCCAAAGACATCGATATGATTAACCGCAGCAATGCCGACTTGCTGCACCTCGACGTGATGGACGGCGTGTTCGTGCCCAACATCTCGTTTGGCTTTCCCGTCATCAAGCACGTGCAGAGCCTGTGCCAGAAGCCCCTTGACGTTCACCTGATGATTGTCGAGCCGCAGAAGTTCATCAGCGAGGTACGCGACTGCGGTGCCGCCATCATGACCGTGCACCAGGAGGCTTGCATCCACCTCAACCGCGTGGTGCAGCAAATCCATGACGCTGGCATGCTGGCCGGAGTGTCTCTCAATCCCGCGACCCCAGTCAATACGTTGCGCGACATCATCTGTGACGTGGACCTCGTGTTGCTGATGTCGGTCAACCCGGGCTTTGGCGGGCAGAAGTTCATCGTGCAAACCCTAAACAAGGTGCGCGAGCTGCGCCAGCTCATCACACTCACCGGTTCTAACGCCCAGATTGAGATTGACGGCGGCGTGAACGACGTGACGGGTGCCCAACTTGCCGAGGCAGGTGCCGACATCCTCGTTGCCGGCAGTTATGTCTTTGGCGCCGATGACCCCATCAAGACCATTGACGGATTAAAAAATCTCTAAATAATTTTGTCAGGTGGAAAATTTGCCCTAATTTTGCACCCGCTTTTGGGGGATAAATCCTGAGGGCAAGACTGGAAAGGTGCCGGAGTGGTCGATCGGGGCGGTCTCGAAAACCGTTGTACGCTTTGCGTACCGTGGGTTCGAATCCCTCCCTTTCCGCAGAAA
>JAFRRT010000028.1 GCA_017427945.1 Muribaculaceae bacterium
AAGACAGCGCACAACTACACGGTGACCAGGCGCTTCCGCGGTGCGGAATATGAAATCCATGTGAGCAACCCCAAGGGCGTGAGCAAGGGCGTTGCCAAGATGACTGTTGATGGAATGCCGGTCGAGGGCGCTGTCGTGCCCGCACAACCCGGCAAGCACATTGTCGAGGTCGTCATGGGATAATCTCATAATTGAATCGTTGAACAACATTAACAAAAATATATCAAAGCGATGAAAAGATTCTCTCTTATACTTGCAGTGATGATGTTCCTGGGTTCAGGCACGATGAGTGCTTGGCAGGGTGATATTGCCGTACAAACGCCCAACACCCAGTTGGTGCTACACGCCTATGAGGGCGGAGACCTGCGCATGGGCTACTACGGCAACAAGAGCGCCACACTGCAGCAACTGCGTGACGGTGGTGCCGACCTCAACTTCTCGGCATTGCCCGCATTTGGCACCGTGGATGCCATCCAACTGCCTGCTATTCAGGTGCAGCATGCCGACGGCGACCTGAACCTTGAGCTCAAGGTCACCAACTACGAAACGAGCAGCGACGACCGCTCGCAACTTCACATTTTCACGATGACCGACAAACTGCTGCCCGTCACAGTGAAAGTGTTCTATAAAGCCTACAAAAACGTGGACGTTATTGAGACTTGGGCTGAAATCTCTCACATGGAGAAACGTGCCATCACGCTCAAGCGCTTCGATTCCGGTCACTTGACACTGCGCCAAGGCGACGTGTGGATCAGCCATCTGCACGGCAACTGGGCAGCCGAGACCGAGCCCACGACCGAACCGCTTACCCAAGGCCTGAAGACCATCCGCAATACCGACGGCGCACGCAACTCGCATATGGACGCTCCCGAACTGATGATTTCGCTCGATGGTGAACCGCAGGAGGCCACGGGTCGCGTCATTGCAGCCATCCTGTGCTGGAGCGGCAACTACGAACTCCGTATCAACACTACAGGTCATCGTCAGCACCAGTTTTATGCCGGTATCGACCCAATGTCGTCTGAATATGTACTCGAGCCCAACGAACTCTTTGAAACTCCGCATCTGGCCCTTGCCTACTCCGAGGACGGTCTGGGAGGTGCCAGCCGCACCATCCATCGCTGGGCACGCACCGAGGGCATGTTCCACCGTGGCATGAAGACGGGCGACATCCTGCTCAACTCGTGGGAAGGCGTCGTGTTTGACATCAAGGAGGAAACCATGATCAACATGATGGACGACATCGCCAAGTTTGGCGGCGAACTGTTCGTGATGGACGATGGTTGGTTTGGCGACAAATATCCCCGCAACAACGACTCTTCATCGTTGGGAGACTGGGTGGTTGACAAGCGCAAACTGCCCGGCGGCATCAGCACGCTCACCCAGGCGGCCCGTCAGCGTGGCATCAAGTTCGGCATCTGGATTGAGCCCGAGATGTGCAACACAGTGAGTGAACTCTACGAGAAACACCCCGACTGGGTGCTCCAGACCAAGGGTCGCGAACTCAAACAAGGCCGTGGTGGCACACAGGTTGTGCTCGACCTTACCAACCCCAAGGTTCAGAACTTCATCTTCGGCATCGTAGACAACCTGATGACGCAGAATCCTGACATCGCTTATATCAAGTGGGATGCCAATGCCCCAATTCAAAACTACGGCTCACTATACTTGCCCAAGAACAAGCAGAACAATATCTCCATACTTTGGCACCGTGGACTCATCAACGTGCTCAAGCGCATCCGCGCGAAGTATCCCGACCTGGTCATGCAAGACTGTGCCTCGGGTGGTGGCCGTGCCAACTATGGCCTGCTGCCTTACTTCGACGAGTTCTGGGTGAGCGACAACAACGATGCCCTGCAGCGCGTTTATATCCAGTACGGGACCTCCTACTTCTTCCCTGCCAACGCAATGGCACAACACATCGGCGGCTCTCCTTACTGGAACACGGGCGGCCGCATCATTCCCATCAAGTTCCGCTGTGACGTGGCCATGAGCGGACGTCTGGGCATGGAGTTGCAGCCACGACACATGAGCCAGGAGGAACACGACCAGTGCATACAGGCGTTTGCCGACTACAAGTTGCTGCGCCCCGTCGTGCAGACCGGCAACCTCTATCGATTGATTTCGCCGTACAACCGCAAAGGCGTCTCGTCCATCATGTTCAGCAACGATGCTATGGACCATGCCGTGTGGTTCGTCTACAAGGTTGACAACTACGTTGACCAGCCACTGCCGCGCATCCAGCTTGCAGGCCTTGATCCCGAACGAAGTTACACCATCACAGAGCGCAACATCAAGGTGGGCCAAAAGCCATGCGATCTCAACGGCAAGACCTTCACCGGCCGCTTCCTGATGGACATCGGTCTTGAAGTGCCCCTGGCCAGTGACTACGCCAGCCGCATCTTCGAGCTCAGATAAAAAGACAAAATCACCTAAACAATAACAATACAGATGAAAATGATGAAACCAAGACTGTTGCTTATCGCCCTGCTGTTTGTCTTTTGCGCATCACAGGCAGGAGCCCGTGCTCCCAAAGTTGAGAAAACCCCGGCGCAAAAGTTGATTGAGCGCCTCACCAAGCTGCAAAAACGCGGCATCATGTACGGCCATCAGGACGACCCTTTCTATGGCATCACATGGGAGTGGGAACAAGGCCGTTCAGACACCTATGACCTTGTTGGTGACTACCCTGGTGTGATGGGCTTTGACTTGGGCGGCATCGAGATAGGCGACGACAAGAACCTGGATTCGGTACCGTTCAATTGGATTCGTGAAGAAATCATCAAGCAATATGAGCGTGGCGGTATCGTAACTCTGTCATGGCATCCACGCAATCCCATGTTGGGCACCACCGCTTGGATTGAGAGCGACATCAAGTCGTTTGAGGCAGCAAAGCCTTATCTTGAGAAAACCGGTCAGCTCAGTCTTGTCCTCGATCCCAAGAGCACGGTAAAGGAGATTCTGCCTGGTGGCAAGGGCCACAACAAGTTCATGACTTGGCTCAAACGTGTGGAGGAATTCATCCTCTCGCTCACCGACAAGGACGGCAATCCTGTTCCTGTTATCTTCCGTCCCTGGCATGAGTACAACGGCGGATGGTTCTGGTGGGGCAAGGGCAATTGCACCGACGAGGATTTCCTGCGCTTGTGGAATCTTACTCAAGATTATCTCAATAAGAGCCTGTCCGAGTCCATCGTGTGGAGTTGCTCGCCCAACCTGGGTGTCAATCCGCAGGAATTCTATAACCGTTGGCCTGG
>JAFRRT010000029.1 GCA_017427945.1 Muribaculaceae bacterium
GCTACGTAACCACTCCCCCTAGATGCGAGAACTATCATTCTATCAATTATTCCGCGACTCTCCATGTGCCAGCAGCGTCATTAGCAGATTATCGTGCAGCACCCGTTTGGAGCAAGTTTAAGAATATCGTGGGGGATGCCGTTGCACCAAACGGGTATCGCAGTAAGTCGCGATAGTGTTGAAACCCTGTCGGGTGAATAAATCAAATTGACGACTACTGTTACCTCCGCCAACTAAAAAACAAACTCAACTCAAACGGCTGTCAACCAATCAGATAGTTGTCCAAGTTATTCCAGTTGTTTTTTAAAACACCCAATCCGGATGGCTTTGTACTTATTGTCTTCGTTTTATAAAAGAGTTGTTGTGATATAAAAAAGGACGACGGTTGTCGTCCTTTTTGGCGGAGTGACCGAGATTCGAACTCGGGATACGCTTTTGACGTATACACGCTTTCCAGGCGTGCCTCTTCAGCCACTCGAGCATCACTCCATTCGTCAAATGCGCGGCAAAGGTAATACAATTTGTCGGATAAATACAAACAATCCCTCTCTTTTTCCTAATTTTTTTCTAAATTTGTCCCCATGAAAACCAATGACCGATTGCACATTTACAGCAACATCGGCAAAGCCAACCGCCATGACCCGCGCGTGCGCCAACTGGCGACTGACGTGCTGAGTTACCTGCCCTATGACCCTAACGACGACCAGATGCTCGTGGTGGTGGCTCTCGCTCATTATCTGTTGTATGCGCCCGAGCAGTCGGTATTCATCTTGGGCGGCTATGCGGGTACCGGAAAGACTTCGCTCACGGGAGCGATTGTCAAGGGGCTGAACCAGCAGGGCATCAAATCGGTACTGATGGCACCCACCGGGCGGGCAGCCCACATCTTCAGCGACTACTCAGGTCATCCCTGCTATACCATTCACCGCAAGATCTACCGCCAGCAGGGTTATGGCATCGACAGCTTCAACCTTGCCGAGAACAAGCACACCAATACCGTGTTCATCGTCGATGAGGCATCGATGATCAGCAACGCTAACGACGGTTCCATCTTTGGCAGCGGCCGCTTGCTCGAGGATCTCATCAGCTATGTTTACAACGGCATGGGGTGCAAACTTGTGCTCATGGGTGACAATGCGCAGCTGCCACCTGTGGGGCAAGCTGTGAGTCCCGCTCTCGACAACGAGGTGCTGCAGAGCATGGGGCTGACGACCTATGGCGTATTCCTGCAACAAATCGCTCGCCAGGCCGAGGAGAGCGGCATCCTGCACAACGCCACGCTGATGCGGCAGGCGATGGAGGACGGCACACTGGGCCGACCCCGCTTTGAGCTCGAGGGAATGGAGGACATCACCACGGTATCGAGCGAATTCCTACTGGAGACCATCAGCGACTGTTATGACCGCGACGGGTCGGGCGAGACCATCATCATTACCCGCAGCAACAAGCGCGCCACGCAGTTCAACATGGGCATCCGCAACAGCATCCTCTACCGCGAAGACCTGCTCGTGAATGGCGACATGCTGCTGGTGGCCAAGAACAACTACTACTGGGCAAAGGATTATGACGAGCTGGACTTCATTGCCAACGGCGACGTGTGCGTCGTCAAGCGCGTGTGGGGCGACATCGAGCGACAATACGGGCTGCGGTTTGCCAACGTCACCGTCGAATTTCCCGACCACGACGGCTTGGAGATGGACTGCAAGATTGTGGTGGACTGCCTGCTGAGCGACACGCCGGCGCTGGATCGTGAGCAAAGCGAGCGTCTGTTCAATGAGGTGTGGGAAGAACTGACCGGAGACAAGCGGGAACGCTATAAAGCCCTGAAGGAGCACCCCTACTTCAACGCCCTTCAAGTGAAATATGCCTACGCCATGACCTGCCACAAGGCACAAGGCGGCCAGTGGCGCAACGTCTTTATCGACATGGGCGGCATCATGCCCGATGCGATGCAGTCGATGGAGTTTTACCGCTGGCTTTATACCGCCCTGACCCGTGCCCGCGAACGCATCTATCTCATCAACTGGAAAAACGAGGACGACAACTGAAAACCCAAGACCGGAAACCATAAACTTGGGGCCAAAAAACAAATACTATAAAACTTTTCATTACCTTTGCTGCCACAAACTGAAATTCAATTCCAGAACCGATGATACACAAGAAATTTTACCGTGCCATAGGCGCCATCGTGATGCTGATGGCCGCATCGCTCAACGTCAACGCGACTATTCCTGCAGGTTATTACAGTTCGCTCGAGGGCAAGAGCGGTCAGGCGTTGAAAAATGCCATCTATGAATTGTCGAGTCAGCACACCACGCTCAGTTACAACAGCTTGTGGACATACTTTGCCCAGACCGACTGCCGTGACGACGACCACAGCAAAGTGTGGGACATGTACAGCGACCGCACCTACTACTTCAGGGGCGGCAACAGCGGCGTTTACGGCATGCACAAGGAGCACTCGTTGCCTAAGAGCTGGTGGGGCGGATATGACGAGACCGAGGGCTATGCCGGCTATACCGACATCAACCACCTCTACCCTGCCGACGGAGATGCCAACATGGCCAAGTCGAACTACCCGTTGGGTGAAGTATCCTCGGCCAGGTTTGACAACGGCGTGACACGCGTGGGTTCTCCCAAGGTAGGACAAGGCGGTGGCTGCAGCTTTGTCTTTGAGCCCGACGACCGCTACAAGGGCGACTTTGCACGCACCTATTTCTATATGGCTTGCACCTACCAGAATTACTGGTGGAAATACACCTACCAGATGACCAACAACTCGTGGAAGACGCTCAACGAGTGGTCTATCGACCTGTTGTGCCGATGGGCACGCGCCGACGCGGTAAGCGATAAAGAAGTGGACCGCAACGATGCCGTGCAACGCTGCCAGAACAACCGCAACCCGTTTATCGACATCCCCCAACTGTTTGAGTACATTTGGGGCAACCGCCAGGGCGAAGTCTTCTACCTGAGCGAAGCCGGCATGAGTACCGACACCACGACCTACACCGGCGAACCCGAGCTCATCGCTCCCACACAGGGCACAGTGCTCGACTTCGGCGAGGTGGCTTTGGGCAAGTCGTTGGAGTACACGGTTTACATCAAGGGCGTGGGACTCACCAACCCGCTGTCGGTACAACTTTACCGCTATGACTACGAGATGTTCAGCATCCCCGTGACTACCGTGAGCCGCACTGTCGCCAACAGCCCTGAGGGTTATCCGCTCAAGATTACCTACACGCCCACATCACTCGGCTCACACACGGCGCGTCTGCTCATCTTTGACGGCGGCCTTACAGGAAGCGTTGGCGTGGAACTGCGGGCCAAGTGCTCACCGGCTCCCACCTTGTCACAATTGACAGCCCTGCCGCCCACCTACATCAACGACAACTTCTATACCGCCAACTGGCAACCCGCACACGAAGAGGTGGACTACTATATCATCACGCGCACGGTCTATAACAAAACCACAGGCGAGACCAACACCGAGACCTTTACCACCGAGGACAGCAGAACGACGAGCTACGTGTTCGACGACCGTCATTCTAACGAGACTCACACCTACTCGGTACAATCCTATCGTCTGGGTTACACGAGCACGCCTTCCAACGTCATCACCCTTGACTCAAGCGGCCTGACCGGCATCGATGCCGACAAACCCCTGCAGGTGCTCACCATTAACTGCGGCATCCTCATCAAGTGCAGCGAAGACCTGGGCAGCGCCACCGTCTATGACATGGCAGGCCGCATCGTGAAGCGCATCGACCACCTGACCGACGACACCGTCATCGAGCTGCCACGCGGCATCTATCTGCTCCAGACGAGCACCAATCGCAGCGCCTGGAAAATCGCCGTGAAATGATGGTCGAGAGACATCCGGCCCAACATCATTAAAGTGACAATAAAGAGGGTGTGCCGATTGGCACACCCTCAAAAAATATAGGTAATTGTGATTACGTCATGGCCCTATCTTCAGAACCTGATCCCTAACGATAAACCGACATGATGCTCATCAAAATCCTTATCATTATCTGAATTATATTCATTCTTAATGGTGGTTTTGTGATAAGTATATTGTGCACCAATTTCAAAATGGCCCAAAGCCAATCCTATTATCGGAGAGGCATAAATTCCACCTTTAGCCGACACATAATCATGGTCCAGATTATCATTAAGAATAAACGAATATCCACCTTGCAGGGCTACAAACGGAGTGATTTTTTTGTTTAGAACATAATAATGAATATCTGCAAATACCGGGAGTCTGACAAATTCGGTCTTGAATTGATATTTGCCGGCTGCACCCACGCCAACAAACAGATGGGGGTTCATTCGAACGCCTAAAGTCAATGAGGCGCCAGCCATCCAATTATTATCGTGATCATATTGACTCTCGGTGAAGACTTTTCCACCGAAGACACTGAAATACCCTCCAAATCCTCGAGGATAAGACAGATGTTGTACCGGATTATACCCTACCTCAAACTTCTTCCTCTGATTATCAAGAGGATTTGCCCGTGGTGTTCCCACTGTATTGATTGCAGTGATCGTATTCTCCCAAACGCTTTCAGGTATTGGGCGGAAATTCTTGTAGCGAGCAGGATGACCTGTAACTGTCACTGAAGTGATTTTGCCGGACTTAAACAGTGACCCGCTCTCCTTGGTGATTACGAATTGAGCATCAACAAGAACATCAGCATTACCATTTGCTGCTAACACTTCGGATTCAGCGGCCCGACGAACATTATCCTCTCCGCCACGCTGAAGCTCCTCTGATGGCCTCATCGTATATGACACCCTTTCAGGTGAAACATCGAGGTCAGCAATTGTAACTGCTTTTACTGTTGTTTCGGTCCTGGCTGTTGTAGCAGTCTTCTCAAGTAGATTGGTTGTAGAACAGGAAGTAAGCAACAAGCAAGCCGAGACCGAGAGAAATAGACTCTTTCTCATGATATAAGGTTGTTGAAGATTACTTTAACCAATATGTATCTCCCAAGGAATGATAATTTTTATATTTTGCGGGATGTCCTGAAACTGTGACAGAGATGATCTTACCGTCGCGGTATTCAATCACGTGTTCCAAATCAACTAGAACATCAGCATTGCCATTTTTCTGAAGCGCTTCATGCACCGCTGCATTGATGACATTTTCCTTGCCACCAAGCCGTATTGCTTCAGATGGTACCATTGTGTACGAGATTCGAGTTTCTTGTACCTCCAAATCGGCTGTTGTAGCAGTCAGTAATTGGGATTTAGTGTCAAGGCTGGTAGAAGTTACAGTCGTCATCGTTTGCGAGCACGATGAAAGCATCAAAGCTATTGCCGCAAAAAATAGTGATTTTTTCATAATATCTGTTAGAGTTTTATCGGGACTATAATAATTTGATTTTCGATTCATTGTTCCAGATTAGTCCCTTTTTAAATCTGGCAACAATGAGGTATAGTTTATTCTGTAAAGAAGGTAATTGTATTTATGGAATGTCTTAAAGACATCCAAGAGGCATTAAATAACTAGGAGGTGCGCTTTACACACCTCCTAGTTTTACCATTGGGATTACTACTTGATGAGGCTGCCGCCTTCCTTCAAGGCCTCCTCGTTGAGGGGGATGAGGTGCCAGTGGCGCTCGGGAAGAGTCTTCTTGAGGGCCTTGAGCACGCTCTCGATGGTAACCATGGGACGAGCCTGAAGCATAGCACCCAGGACGATCATGTTGAAAGTCTTGGAGTTCTTCATCTCGATCGACTTCTCAGTAGCATCGATAGGATAAATCGTGATGTCGGTACGGGTGGGTTTCTTGTGGATGCCATAGGTGTCATACATCAAGATACCACCGGGTTTTACCTTGCTCTCGAATTTATCCAGCGACTGCTGGTTGAGTACAACCACAATGTCATAGGTGTTGAGAACGGGCGAGCTGATGCGCTCATCGCTCACGATAACAGTCACGTTGGCGGTACCACCGCGCTGTTCGGGACCATAAGAGGGCAGCCAGCAGACTTCCTTGTCCTCCATCAGACCAGAGTAGGCAAGAATCTTACCCATCGACAATACACCCTGTCCGCCGAAACCGGCAATAACTATTTCATTAATCATAGTGTCTTCTAAATTTTAGCGTTGAATACCATCTTCTAAGTCCTTCAAGTCTCCCAGAGGATACTTGGCGAACATATTCTCTTCCATCCACTGGTTGGCCTTCTCGGGAGTGAGTTTCCAACCGGTGTTGCAGGCGCTGACGATCTCGACAACCGAAGTACCCTTGCAGTTGATGCTGTTCTCAAAGGCCTTCTTCAAGGCAGCCTTAGCCTTGCGTACGTTGGCGGGCGTGTGAACGCTCTGACGGGTCACGTAGCAGGTACCGTCGAGTTGGGCCAGCAGCGGAGTGATGGCCAGGGGATAACCATTCAGGTCCGGACGGCGGCCGTAGGGGCAGGTAGCGGTCTTCTGACCCAGCAGGGTCGTGGGAGCCATCTGGCCACCGGTCATGCCATAGATTGCATTGTTGATGAAGATGATGACAATGTTCTCGCCACGGTTGCAAGCGTGAATCGACTCGCAGGTACCGATAGCCGAGAAGTCACCGTCGCCCTGATAAGTAAATACCAGGTTCTCAGGCCACAGGCGCTTTACAGCGGTAGCCAGTGCGGTAGCG
Source organism: Muribaculaceae bacterium (assembly GCA_017427945.1). GTDB lineage: Bacteria > Bacteroidota > Bacteroidia > Bacteroidales > Muribaculaceae > Sodaliphilus. The sequence continues at coordinate 6,651 of JAFRRT010000029.1, forward strand.
CGGCCGTGGGGAGCCTCCTCCCAGTCAACATCGATGTAGTTGTATGCAAATACGGCGCAACCAACGGGCGAAACGCCAACGGTCTTTTCAGCAACACCCATCTCCTCGATGACCTGTGCAACGAGTTTGTGTACAACGCCATGGCTGCAACCAGGGCAATAGTGCATGTGAACCCTATTCAGTAATTTAGGTTCAGAATAGACCTTGTTCTCAGGTTTAATGATATCGTTAAGTTCCATTGCGTTCTTTACTTGTTAATGAGTTTCTCTTTCAGTACGTTCAACAGCTCGTCGGGGGTGGGCACGTTGCCACCGAAGCGGCCATAGTGCTCAACCGGCATCTTGCACTCAACGGCAAGCTTCACATCCTCGACCATCTGGCCGGCGTTGAGCTCAACGCAAAGGATACCTTTGACATTCTTAGCGGCCTCGCGCAGTTGCTTCTCGGGGAAGGGCCACAGGGTAATGGGGCGGAACATACCCACCTTGATACCCTCGGCGCGGGCCAGCTCCATCGTCTTCATGGCGACGCGGGCTGTGGTGCCGAAGGCGGTGATCAGGTAGTCGCAGTCCTCGGTGTCAATGAGCTCACAACGGGTCTCGTTCTTCTCAATCTCACGATAGCAGGCCTGGAAACGCCAGTTGTTCTCCTCCATCTTGTCGTCATCGAGCTCAAGGCTGGTAACGACGTTGCTGGGACGCATGCCCTTACGACCGTTAACGGCCCACGGGCACTGCTCGCGAATCTCATCGTCGGTACGGCGCGGACGCTGCTCGGGCAGCACGACCTTCTCCATAAGCTGGCCGATGGTACCATCGGCGAGAATCATCGAAACGCAGCGATACTTGAATGCCAGGTCAAATCCCAGGGCGACCATGTCGGCCATCTCCTGTACACTGCTCGGAGCGAGCACAATCATGTGGTAGTCACCGTGACCGCCACCCTTACAAGCCTGGAAGTAGTCGGCCTGCGAAGCATGGATGGTACCCAGACCGGGGCCACCGCGCTGTACGTTGATCAACAGAGCGGGCACCTCGCTGGCAGCGAGATAGGACACACCCTCCTGCATGAGGCTGAAACCGGGGCTGGAGGTAGAAGTGCAGACAGCCTTGCCTGTCATGGCACCGCCATAAACCATGTTGATGGCAGCGACCTCACTCTCGGCCTGCAGCACAACCATACCAGTAGTTTCCCAAGGCATTTCTTCCTCAAGTTTCTCAAGTACCTCACTCTGCGGAGTGATCGGGTATCCGAAATATCCGTCGGCACCGTAGCGAATCATAGCCATGGCGAGGGCTTCGTTACCCTTCATCAATGTTACTTTATCGTTCATATTGTTCGACAGTAATTTAAATGGTTAGTCACTATTATTTCTCCATCACGCGGTAAACCTCGATGCAGGCATCGGGGCACACAAGTGCACAACTCTGGCAACCGATGCAAGCCTCCGGTTGCTCCATGTAAGCGAAATGATATCCGCGGTCATTCACCTCTTTCTCTTTGAGGTTCAGCACATTGCATGGGCATGCCACAACACACAGGCGGCATCCCTTGCATCGTTCCGTATTCACTACTACGGCTCCATGAATTTTTGCCATAAAAAGAA
>JAFRRT010000030.1 GCA_017427945.1 Muribaculaceae bacterium
CTATGCTAAGGATTATCAGGGATTCTTCACGAGAATCATCAGTAAAGTGAGCGCCTTTACTGTTTCACAATACATCAACAAGATTAATCACAAGCCCATCGGCAGGATCAAGTATGCGCTCGCTTAATCCCGCCAACGGGTATTTAACCTTATAAACTACAAACTGAAATGAAAAAAATTCTATTTACTTTCTTGACGGTGCTGCTGGCCACGTTGGCGGCACAGGCCGCCACCGACTATGGCTTCTCGGTGGCAGGAACCACTGTGACCAGTGACAACTGCAACAACATCACAAGCAGTTACATCACGAGCGGAACGGTGTATTACACTCCCAGTAACAACACCCTGGTCCTGAACAATGTCACTATCAACATGACGGGCAGCTACAACCGTTGTATCAACAATCTGGAAAATTCGGACCTGACTATCATGTTTCGTGGCACCTGCAACCTGAAGGCTCAGGATGCCGCTGCCATCCGCATCAGGAAAACCACCAACCTTTGGGCTCCGCAAGCAACCGATGTTGTCAACATCACCGGTTACAATGACAACGCCATCTATATGGCAACGACTAATGATTACGAACTCTGGATTATGGGTCCTGGTACATTCAATATCTCGACTTGGTGGGGATCGGCTATCGAGGATGAGGACAATACGACAAGCACCCAGCTTGATGTTTGGCACGAGGTGTATTTTGACAATGTGAATGCAGTCGTGTCTACTACAGGATTGACAGGTAGCCCCGCCAAACGCGTTCTTCTCAGGTTTAAACCAGGCAGCAGTGTGAGATTCAAGGCTACCACTAATCAGGTATATCCAGTTATTAATTATTGTGGCTGGCAAGTTTATGGGAACGAGACCCTCTTGGAACCCACTGGTGCATATTTTAGCGGTAGCTATGTCTATGATTCCAGCGGTAACAAAGTCTATAATCAGGATGTTTATGTGAGCGATGACTATGTGGCCATCATCAACGCCACTAACTTCCCCAACGCCAACTTCCGCTCCTATTTGCTCGACCTCTATCCCAAGGGCTATATCACCCAGACTGATGTGAACAACTGCACATACATGGATATTTCCGGAAAGAGTATCTCAAGTATCTCTGGTATCCAGTACTTTACCGAGTTAAAGACGCTATATGCGAACGATAATCTGCTCAACATGGTTGACTTGACATCTAACACGAAGTTGGAGTATCTCTACATGCAGGACAATAGGTTGGCTGAACTGAAACTGACAGGACTCACACAATTGAAAACCCTGAATGTTTCCAGAAACTGGATAACTAACACTAACTCTGCCACTGGTGGTTGTTTGCCTGGCTTGAGCACATGTTACTCACTGCAAACCCTTTATTGCAATGAGAACAGTAATCTGACCTCGTTCAATGTCTCAACCATGTCCGCATTAAAAACCATCGATTGCCGCAACAACCCGAGCTTGGCAACGATGGATTGTTACCACAATGCATTGACTACATTATATGTGAATGGAAATACGGCGCTGACCAAATTGAGGTGTTATGAGAATCCGAATCTTACTAAAATCACCGGCTTGGGCGAGTGCACTGCCATCACCTATCTGGACTGCGAGGACTGCGCCATCACCGACCTGACTAGCGTGAACAACATGACCAACATCGCTACACTCCTGGCACGCAACAACCAGTTGACTACACTCGCTGTTACTGGCAAGACTAATCTGACGAACTTGAGGGTTAACGGCAACACAACGCTGACCAATCTTACCTGTTATCGAAATGCCTTGACCACACTCAATGTGACGGGTTGTACGGCGCTGAAGGAGTTCCGTTGTTACGAGAACGCCAACCTTGCAACCATCACCGGCTTGGCCGATTGCACTGCTATCACCTATCTAGATTGCGAGGACTGCGCCATCACCAACCTGAGCGCCGTCAACTCGATGACCAACATCGAGAAACTCTATGCCCGCAACAACAAGTTGACAGACGTCAATATTACAAACAAGAATAATCTTACCTATGTCAGGGTTTCGGGTAACACATTGATGACATATTGCCAAGTCTACAACTGCACTAATTTGGCCTCATTAATCTTGACTGGGTGCACAAGTTTGGAAACGCTGCAGTGTGCTATTGGCCAATTAACTTCACTCGACGTAACAGGGTGCACAGCCATCAAACACATCCAGTGCAACCGAAACAAGATCAACGGCACGGGTATGAACACCTTAGTCAACAGCCTGCCCACACGTTCGGCATCGGACAAAGGCAAACTGTACGCCGTCACCAATACAAACGAGGGCAATTCGATGACTGCCGCCCAGATCACGACAGCCCGCAACAAGAACTGGATACCCTATCGCTATAATGGCAGCACTTGGGTAGAGATGACAGTCTCGACGCGCGGCGACGTGAACGGCGACGGCAGCGTAAACATTGCCGATGTGACCGCATTGATTGACCTGTTGCTTACCGGCAATGCGAGCAGCAATTCTGCCGCTGATTGCAACCAGGACGGCAACGTCAATATCGCCGACGTGACCAAGTTGATCGACTACCTGCTCTCAGGAAGTTGGTAATTGAGGCTTTAGGCTTTAGGTGGCTGCCGCATACGGCCACCACGCTAAGGCGCTAAGACGCCAAGATTAAATAGAACAACTGAATTTTCTGAGAGTTCTGAGTTCAGATACATCAGATTATTCAGTTGTTTTTTTGTACCCGCACACGACGCCTGAAACACCCTGCGGGGACTAATGCTAATTCCGCGAATTTTACAAATTTCCAGCCGCACGCTAAGGCGCTAAGACGCCAAGATTGAACAAAACAACTGAAATTTCTGAGAGTTCTGAGTCCAGATGCATCAGATTTTTCAGTTGTTTTTTTGCATCCGCACACGACGCCTGAAACACCCTGCGGGGGCGTAGCATCAACACCCCCTACCCCTTCTAGTCTTAGAGGGGGAGTTGCCAACGCACTGAAAAAATCAGCACGCGGCCGCACGCAAAGGGGAGGCACTAGACACCTAAAGCCTAATGCCTAAAAGCTAACGCCTAAAACCTAAAGCCTCAAATATACTTTGCTACAGCGGCCTTGAGCTTGGAGGCATCCTCGATGCGCTCAACGATTTCGCTATTGCGAATGATGAAGGTCGTGGGGATTCCCGTCACATTGTAAACACCCACAGTCTGCGAGTTGATGCCGCTCGGGTCAAAGACGGTAATCCAGGGCAGATTCTGTGCTGCTTGCCTCCATGCCACGTTGTCGTTATCGAGGCTCACCTGATAGATGGCCAAACCCTTCTTGTGATAGGCCTGATAGATGTCGTTGAGCAACTTATTGAGCTGCGGTGAAATCTCGGTCTGATAAGCGGTGAAGTCGAGCAGCACGACACGGTTTTGTGCAGCGACCTGCGACAAGGTATATTCTTTTCCGTTATAGTCCTGGAGCTTGATGTCGATGATGGTGGCGACATCGGCATAGACGGTGTCGGTAGCGTTGGTCATGGCCCTGCGGCGACGCTGGCCATCGAGCAAGAGGTTCACGAGGTAGTCGGTACGCGGGTCGTCGGGACGGAAAGAGTTGAACGCGTTGGCAACCGCACCGATGAAGCGCAGGTCGTTGTCATTCATCGGGTCAAACAAGGGCTTGCCGTCGATGTATTTGTTGATGGTATAATAGGCAACGATGCCACTGGGATCGGCAGCAATCTGGCGGGCGAGCGCGTCTTTCCATTCCTGCAACTCGGCTGGAGTGCCTTTGCCACTGGCAAACTGCAGCGCTTCCTTGTCAATCTTCATGACCTGCTGGGCGTGCTCCGAGCCTTCAATCGTGTAATCGGCTGCGAAGTTGGGCAACTTAGCCTTAATGGTGAGGTGGTCCAAGCTGTCGATGGGGAAGCAGATGGACTGACCGCCCAGACGCAGCTGGAAGATGCTGGGAACCATAGGGGCTTCGGCAGCCACACTGAACTTGCCGTTCTTGCCGACCTCGACGCTATCGACGAACACCCACTCGCCGTTGCTTGACTGCTCAAGCACCAACGTGGTGGTGTCACCAGCACCCTCGATTGTTCCTTCAACACTGAATTTGTTGCCGTTGCAGGCGGAGAGACCGACCACTGCAACCAGAATCAATAATATCTTTTTCATGTCAATATGGATATTTGTCATTTCTAAAAATCGTGCGAAATTACACTTTTTTTCTTAACCCACCAAATCGACCGCAATGGACACCAATCCTTAGGGGAGCCCAAAAGCGCCGCAAAAGCCTAAGAAATGCTGCAACCTTAAATAATGTCGACAAAGTATGTCCTCAATCGGAATTTTGCACTACCGTTGCCTCCGGCGAAAATAGGCTGCGCCCCGGAAATGCAAGAAAAAAAAAGATTCTTCTTGTCATTTCGCTCGGCTTGTACTACCGTTCCCTGCGGACTCGGGCAAGGTAGGCTGCGCCTTGGAAATGCAAGAAAAAAAAGATTTTTCTTGTCATTTCGCTCGGCTTGCACTACCGTTCCCTGCGGACTCGGGCAAGGTAGGCTGCGCCTTGGAAATGCAAGAAAAAAAGGATTTTTCTTGTCATTTCGCTCGGCTTGCACTACCTTTGCTCGTTAAAACCAACCATTATTAGAAATCGAATGGAATTCAGGACGACAGTTAAGACCGGGGAAAACCGTAGCTGGCTGCACCACAGCGACAATGTGGTGCTCTTGGGGTCGTGCTTCAGCGAGAACATCGGCTCCAGGATGCAGGGTGCATTCATCCGCGCCACGGTCAACCCCATGGGGACGCTTTACAACCCCATGAGCATTGCCCGCGGGGTGGAACGCCTCATCACGGGCGAGCCTGTCGCCGGCCGGGACCTGTTCATGCAGGGAGGGGTGTGGAACAGCTACGACTTTCATAGCCGCCACTCATTGCCTGACAAGCAGGCGACCATCGACCGCATGAACAAGTGCATCGAAACCGGCCACAAGGCGCTGCAGGAAGCCAACCTGCTCACGGTGACACTGGGCACCGCCATCGTCTATCGCCTGAAATCCACCGGTGAAGTGGTTGCCAACTGTCACAAGGTGCCCCAGCATGAGTTTGAGCGCCAGATGGCAAGTGCCGACGAAATTGCCCAGGTGCTTGACGATATGCTTAAGCGGCTCCATGCCTTCAACCCCACGTTGCGGGTCATCATGACCGTGAGTCCTATTCGCCACATTGCCGACGGGCTGGATGTCAACTCCTTGAGCAAAGCCCTGTTGCGTGTGGGCATCAGTGAGGCGATGGCACGTCACCAGGAGTATTGCGACTATTTCCCCTCCTATGAGATTATGCTTGACGACCTGCGCGACTACCGCTTCTACAGCAGCGACATGGTGCATCCCAGCGATGTGGCGGTGGAATACATCTGGCAAGCCTTCCAGGGGACCTATCTCGACGACAGCAGCGCCCTTGCCGTGGCCCGCTGCGAGCGCGTTCACAAGCGCCTGCAGCACCGTCCCATGAGTGCCAACCGCGAGACCGTTGACCGCTTCAACAACGACACGGCCAACGTGGTGCGTAACCTCATCAAGGAATATCCATATCTCTCTAACCACCCCGAATTACAAATTGTTCTTGACAAATCATGAACTATTCTATCACCGAAATATACAACGTCCTGGGTGAACCCGGCGGGAGAATCGTTGACGAGGATGCAATCGTGAGCCAGCTGCTCACCGACTCCCGTTCGCTCACCGCTCCCAAGGAGACCATCTTCTTTGCCTTGCGCACCGAGGCAGGCGACGGTCATAACTATATCCCCGACCTCTACGACAAGGGCGTTCGCAATTTTGTCGTCGCCAACGACTACTACACGCTGCCCGAGTGCTCCGCCGCCAACTACATCGCCGTGGAGTCGCCGCTCGACGCGCTGCAATCGCTGGCAACCTACCACCGCAGGCGTTTCCGTGAACTGCCCATCATCGGCATCACGGGCAGCCGCGGCAAGACGACGGTGAAAGAATGGCTCTACCAGCTGCTCAAGGAGGATTACCGCATCGTGCGCTCGCCGCGCAGCTACAATTCGCAGATTGGCGTTCCGCTGTCGCTTTGGGACATCGACAACAACACCGAGCTGGCTATCATCGAAGCCGGCATCTCGACAACCGGCGAGATGGACAACCTGCAGATGATGATCAGACCGACCATCGGCGTCATCACCAATCTGGGCAGTGACCACAACGACGGCTTTGCCTCGATGGAGCAGAAGGCTCAGGAAAAAGCCAAGATTCTGAACAACTGCGAATGCATCGTCTATTGTGCAGACGACCCGCTGGTAACCCATACCATCGCGCCCCTCGTCGAGAGCGACGTGGCAGTGACCATGTCTTGGTCGCGCAACCATTGCAACGCTCCCCTGCAGATTGACGGCAGCGAGAGCAGCATGAACGCCACTACGCTTCACTACACCTACGACGGCGAGCAGGACACCGTGACCATTCCTTTCACTGCCGACCGCGACCTCGACAACGCCATCACCTGCCTGGCAGTGCTGTTGCATATGGGTCTGGACCACGACACCATTGCTCGACGTATGGCGTCGCTGACACCTGTAGGCACCCGCCTGAACGTCATCGAAGGCGTGAACAACTGCACCATCATCGTTGACAGTTACACCAGCGACTACAATTCATTGACTCCGGCGCTCAACTTCATGACACGCCGTGCCGGCAACCTGCCGTGCACCGTCATCCTGAGTGACCTGAGCACCGAGAGCTACAGCGAAGACGAGCTATACATACGCGTAAGCGAACTGCTGAAGACCAAACGCGTGAACCGCCTCATAGGCATCGGCAAGGACATGTGCCGTTTCAGCCACTACTTTGCCGAAGTACCGCACTCCCACTTCTACCTCGACACCCAGGACTTCATCAACGACTTCGCCAAGGGCGACTTTGACGACGAGACCGTCCTTATCAAGGGTGACCCGAGTTTCGGCTTCAGCCAGATCATCGACCTGCTCGAGGCCAAGCAGCACATTACTGTCATGGAGGTGGACCTGAATGCCCTAGCCCATAACTTCAAGTTCTTCAAGTCACTCATCAAGCCCAGCACCAAGACGGTAGGAATGGTCAAGGCGAGCGGCTACGGAGCAGGCAGCTACGAGATTGCCAAGACGTTGCAGGACTGCGGCTGTGACTACCTTGCCGTGGCAGTGCATGACGAGGGCGTTGACCTGCGTAAGGCCAGCATCACCATGCCCATCATCGTGCTCAACCCCAACGGCGTGAACTACAAGGCGATGTTCCAGTATCGCTTGGAGCCCGAGCTTTACAACCTTGACATGGCGCACGCCCTAATCAAGGAAGGACGAAAATATGGCGTGAAAGGATTTCCCATACACATCAAAATAGACAGCGGCATGCACCGCCTGGGCTTCACCCGCGAACAACTGCCCGAACTCATCGCCTTGCTCAAGCAGCAGGATGTCATCATGCCCGCCTCGGTGTTCACTCACCTGAGCGTTGCCGATGAGACCGACCAGGACGAATACACACAGGCGCAATTCGATTACTTCGACGCGTGCAGCGAGCTGGTTCAGCAGTCCTTTGACCATACCATCTTGCGACATGCGCTCAACACGAGCGGCATTGTGCGGTTCCCCGAGCGGCAGTACGAAATGGTGCGCATCGGCATCGGTCTATACGGCATCCGCACCCTGTTCGACGGCAGTGAAGACGCCCTCAAGCCTGTGTCGGCCCTGCGCTCCATCATCATCAGCATCAAGGAGTGGAAGGCAGGCACCACCGTGGGCTATGGTCGCCGCGGCAAGCTCGAGCGCGACAGTATCATCGCTACCGTGAACATCGGCTATGCCGATGGCTTTGACCGCCACTTTGGTAACGGCCATGTGAGCATGTGGGTCAATGGCAAGCTGTGCCCCACCGTGGGCAACGTGTGCATGGATGCCGTGATGATTGACGTGACCGACGTTCCCTGCAAAGTGGGTGATACCGTCGAGATATTCGGCGAGCACATTCCCGTGGAGCAGTTGAGCGAGGCACGCGACACCATCCCCTACGAAATTCTCACCAGTGTAGCCCCCCGCGTCAAGCGTGTTTATTACCGAGAATGACAATGAGAAGATTGACGAACATATTGCTGCTGACGGCATTGCTGGTGTGCTGCGCCGGGACATCCCGCGCCCAGGACATCCTTGCCAACGGCATCTACTATAACATCATCAGCGACACTCAAGTGGCTGTGGCGCCCGCCTACTGGGACGGCATGAACCACTATGAGGGAAGCATCATCCTGCCCGAGCGGGTATATTGCGACGGCGTGAACTATGACGTCGCCGCCATTGCTCCACGCGCCTTCTGGCAGTCGGGCGTGACCGAGGTACAGATTCCCAACAGCGTTACCATCATCGGCGAGGCAGCCTTTGCCGACGCCGAGGAGCTTGCCAACATCACCCTGCCGTTAGGGCTGACCGCCGTAAGCCGATATATGCTTGCGGGAACCGCTGTCTCCAACGTGGTGTTGCCCGAGGGGGTAACCGACATCGGCACAGGTGCCTTCGAGGACTGCTCCTACCTGCACACCATGTTCCTGCCTGCCTCGCTGCAGCGCATAGGCAAGAGGGCATTTGGCTACTGCATCAGCCTGAGCGAAATCTACAGCGATGCTTCCAATCCACCCTTGACTATGGACGATGACACCTTTGAGGGCTGTGGCACCATTCAAGTGATGCTGGCCGATGATGGCACCACGCGCCGCTATGAGAATGACGGCATTTGGGGCGACGACGAGCAGTTCTCGCTGTGGGTTGACGAAGGCCTTGCCGTGCTGCCGCAGATGAGTCAGGAAGACGCAGGTCAGAACTGGACCGCACTGAACCTGGGAGGCAACCTCGCCTACAAGATTTACGGCCCCGACGGCTACCTGACCGCCATCACCGCTGCCGACCGCTACTATCTGCCCATCGATGCCCAGCACACCGAGTACCTGGCGGTACCCACTACCCTGATGTATGACGAGGAGGGCATGCAACTGGTTGCCGCTGCCGAGCCCGCTGCCATAGAAGAGATTGTGGAGCCGGAGCCCGAGAATAAGCTCACGATTGTGGGCCTTGACGGCACCATCTACATTCAGGGCGACACCCACGGCCTGTGGACATTCATCTATGACGTCTATGGAAACCTGTGGTATGAGCGTCCTGCCGTGAACAACTGGATCAGCCTGCCCGGCCACCGCGTGTATGTCGTAAAAGTGGGCGACACCATCCGCAAAGTATTCCTGAACTGATATGGCCAAGAGCGAAGACATCGACATCAAGTACATGCGCATGGCGCTTGACGAGGCCCACAAGGCGCTCGAGCGTGATGAGGTGCCCATCGGCGCCGTCATCGTGAGCAAGGGACGCGTCATAGGGCGAGGGCACAACCTGACCGAGGCGCTCACCGATGTCACCGCGCATGCCGAGATGCAGGCCATCACGGCCGCTGCCTCCACCCTGGGCGGCAAGTACCTGACCGACTGCACGTTGTATGTCACCGTGGAGCCTTGCCTGATGTGTGCAGGAGCGCTGGCTTGGAGCCAGATATCGCGCATCGTCTATGGCGCGGCCGACGACAAGCGCGGCTACCACACCCAGTGTGCCAAGCCATTCCATCCCAAGACTGTCGTCGCCAGTGGAGTGCTGGAAGATGAGTGCGCCAAACTGATGACCGACTTTTTCAAGAAAAAACGACCAATCAAGAATAAAGAGAAATGAAAAAGAGTATTCTGCTTTCCTTATCGCTCGTTGTCGCCATGTCATTCATGGCCACTACGGCATGTGCCCACCCTGCACCCGTTAAGGATGTCGCAAATGAGGCTGTGGACGACATGTATATCGACTGTCCAGCCGACACCATCGAGGTGATGAGCCAGGCAATGGGTCGCACCATCAAGAATGTCGTGACATTTCCTAAACCGTACTTCGACATCGATAATTCAGAGAACATGCTGTTCCCGGTGCTCTATCTGCTGCACGGCGCCTTTGGCTGCTACAGTGACTGGAGCGAGAAGGCAGACCTGCATCGGCTGGCAAACGAGTATAATGTCATCATCGTGTGCCCCGACGGTCAGGACAGTTGGTATTTTGACTCGCCCGTGGACCCGACGATGCAGTTTGAAACCTATGTGAGCAAGGAACTTGTGGAGTATATCGACAGCCATTATCCTACCTATGACAACCGCTACATGCGCGCCATTACGGGTCTGAGCATGGGCGGCCACGGTGCGCTGTTCCTGGCATGGCGGCACCCTGACGTGTTCTGGTCATGCGGCAGCATGAGCGGCAACATGGACATCATGCCCTATCCCGACAAGTGGCACCTCAAGGACCGCCTGGGCGAGCAGGCCGATAACCCCCAGCGCTGGCGCGAGCACACGGTGTGCAATCTCGTTGAGCAGTTGAAGAACTGTCCCCTCAAGCCCGCCCAAAACATCATCATCGACGACGGCTTGAACGACATCTTCATCAAGAACAACATCGCCCTGCACGAGCAGCTTGTTGAGGCAGGTATCGACCATGACTTCACCGTGCGTCCCGGCCGCCACAGTTGGGACTACTGGGTGAACTCGCTGGATTACCACATGCTGTTCTTTGACAATGCCTTCAAACGGGGCAAGGAACTGATGAATCAACAACCCGCACAATAAACTATTTCACGATGAATACCCGGAAACCCAAAATACTCATCATCTACACCGGTGGCACCATCGGCATGATTGAGAATCCCGAAACGCATGCCCTGCAGCCGTTTGACTTCTCACACCTGATGGACAACGTGCCCAAGGTCAAGAAACTGGACTATGAGATTGACAACTTCCAGTTTGTGCCGCCCATTGACAGCTCCAACATGGACCCTACGCACTGGCGCGACATCGCACTGGCCATCGAGGAAAACTATGACCGCTACGACGGCTTTGTCGTGCTGCACGGCACCGACACGATGGCCTTTACCGCTTCGGCACTGAGTTTCATGCTTGAGCACCTGTGCAAACCGGTCATCATCACCGGTTCACAGCTACCCATCGGCGAGGTGCGCACCGACGGCGAGGAGAACCTCATCACTGCCCTGCAGGTTGCTGCAGCCCGCGATGAGAAAGAGGGACGGCCGCGTGTGCAGGAAGTCGCCATCCTGTTCGAGAACTACCTGTGGCGCGGCAACCGTGCCACCAAGATGAGCGCCGACAACTTCAACGCCTTCAAGAGCTTCAACTATCCTGAACTCGCCGAAATTGGGCTGGACATTGAGTATAACAAGAACAGCCTGCGCAAAATGAAACCGCATCCCTTGAACGTGTGTACCGACATGGACACCAACGTCATGTTCCTGGAACTCAACCCCGGCATGACCGAGCAGACGCTGGACTACCTGCTGCACACACCGGGCATCAAGGGCATCGTGCTCAAGACCTACGGTGCGGGCAACAGCCCCAGCTACCCATGGTTTATCAAGAAGATACGCGAGGCGGTAGAGCGCGGCATTGTTATCGTCAACGTAACGCAATGCGTGAACGGCGGCGTGAACTGCAACCTCTACGAGACGGGCAACTCGCTGTCGGCAGCGGGCGTCATCAGCGGCTATGACATCACCAGCGAGGCTGCCATCACCAAGCTGATGTTCCTTTTTGGCAGGAATTACTCCCTCAACATGGTCAAGCAACTGATGGTGACCGACCTGTGCGGCGAGATTTCATCTCCTACAGACATTTCCATTTTGCAGAATTTTTCAGACCATTAAATCTGCTCGAATCACTTATCACGTTTAATCGATATAAAAGACAGTAAACAGCAAGCACCTACAAAAATTTATGACTGAATCGACAAGAAAATACCTGAATCTGGCCAAAGACTATGTGATGATCACTTTGGGCCTGTTTTGCTATGCCTTTGGCTTCACGGCGTTTATCCTCCCCGAGAAGATTGTGATTGGCAGTGTAACGGGTCTCTCGTCATTGATCCACTTCTGGTCGGGGCTGAATGTAGCCGCCACCTACTATACCATCAACATCATTCTGCTGGTGATAGCCTTCCGCAGCGTGGGCAAGCAGTTTGTGTTACGCACCATCATGGGAGCAACGATAGCAACGATATTCATCGGGGTGCTGCAGCCGCTGTTCCCCACACCCATCATCGAGCAGCAGACCTTTATGAATGTCATCTTGGGCGCTGTGCTGTGCGGTTTGGGTTTGGGCGTCGTATTCACCCACGGCGGCAGCACGGGCGGTACCGACATCATTGCGGCGATGGTTGCCAAGTACAGCACCGTCTCGTTTGGTCGCACGATGATGTATTGCGACGTACTCATCATCTGCTCGTCGTGGCTGCTGTTCCACTCGATTGACAAGATTGTATATGGTCTCATCTTCATGGTCATCTACTCGGTAATGGCCGATCGCGTCATCAACAACACGCGCCAGAGTGTCCAGTTCCTCATCATCAGCAAGAAGTGGCAGGAGATTGCCGACAACATCATTGCTGTAGCCCACCGCGGCTGCACCATCCTTGACGGCAAGGGCTGGTACACCAAGGCTGACGTAAAGATTGTCCTGGTCATGTGCCGCAAGCACGAGAGCGTGAACATCTTCCGCATCATCAAGGAGACCGACCGCGAGGCCATCATCACGCAGAGCAATGTCAACGGCGTTTATGGATTCGGCTTTGACGAATTGAAAGTGCGCGTTCACAACAAGAAAAACGCTGATAATGAAACGATTGCAAGCGATAGTAATCCCGGCTAAACACTAAATTTCAATTTTTAGTTAAAAACTGAAATTTCATAAAAGTCTATAATTTGAAAGGCATGAAATGTTAATTTTATGCCTTTTTTTGCATATAATAAAAATACATTTTATATTTGCGCACCTTTCCACACACTCGATCAACATTAACTTAAAAATATCATTAACATCAAGACATGAGAAAAATTTTCACCTTAGCTACACTGTTGCTTGCGGCAACAGCGATTGCTGCACCCGTGTCACCTGAGAAGGCACTTGCGAGCGCAAGACAATTCCTGAATGAACGGCACTCAGAGGTCACCTTGAATACCAGGCCCGTCAATATTTCACCACGCTTTACCGCATCACAGGCCCAGCCCAGTCTCTACATCTTCAACGCCAATGCCAACCAGGGCTTTATTATCGTGTCGGGCGACGACCGCACGACACCCGTCCTGGGCTATACCGACAAAGGCAATTTCGATGCAGACAAGATGCCTGCCAACATGAAGGCATGGCTGGAGAGCTATGAGAACCAGATCTCGATGCTCGACCTGATGGGTATCACAGCCACCTTTGACGAGAGTCTGATGGTCAAGCCCACACACAACAGCATCTCGCCGCTCATCACCAGCCACTGGGACCAGGGCGCCCCCTACTGGAACCATTGCCCCGAGTTCATGGAGATTGACGAGCATGGCGACACCATCGGCGAGTATGCCTACACGGGCTGTGTGGCCGTATCGATGTCCCAAATCATGAACTATTACAAGTACCCCTTGTATTGCACCAAGACCATCCCCTCCTATGAGATGACCTATTACTACAATGAAGAGTACTACATTACCGATACCGACCCGCTGCCCCCAATCATGTTTGATTGGGACAACATGAAGGACAACTATACCGGCGCCGAGACTCAGGCCGAGAAAGACGCCGTGGCATGGCTCATGCTTTATGCCGGTTCGGCCGCACACATGAATTACGGCACCAACGCCTCGAGCACCAGCGACCCATACATTCCCACCGCATTCAACGAATACTTCAACTACGACGCCAAGCTGGTTTACCGCAGCGACTATGATCAAACCGACTGGGAAGAGATGATATACCAGGAACTTGTTGCGGGACGTCCCTTGATTTACAACGGCCGCTCAGGCACCGGTGGCGGACACTCCTTTGTGTGCGACGGTTATGCCTATGGCGACTACTTCCACATCAACTGGGGCTGGGGAGGCCTGGGTGACGGTTACTTCGTCCTCTCGGTACTGAACCCCTATGCCGGCGGTGGCGTTGCCTCGGTAACGAGTGCCGAGGGCTACAACATCGACCAGACCGCCATCATCGGCATCGTACCCGGCTACAGCGGCCAGCCTCATGAAATTGATCACCGACTCACGGTTTTCAACATGTACTACACCGGGTCACGCACCTTTGACCGCAGCGACGACGGTTACTTCAAACTGACCAAGCGCCGCTACATCAAGGTGACCGGCGAGGACCACATCGACGACGGCACCAAGTACCTGCGCGGTATTGCCCTGTATGACAGCAACGACAACTTCATTGAGATGATAGCACAGACCTATTATGGCGCCAGCTATATCTCTGTTACCGACAGTTGGCCTGACACACAGAGTTCAACGACCTACCCCTTTGGCAAGAACATCACCAGCGGAACCTACAAGATTGTGCCCGTGAGCAGCGTGCAGGCCAGCAACGAGTGGAAGCCCATGTTTGACAGCGACCGCTACTATATTGAGGCCACCATCAACGGCAACTCCATCACACTCACCGACCATCCTATCGTGAACCTGCAATCCATGAACTTTGAATTTACAGGAGGCGAAAAGGTGGGAACGGCCGAGCAGTGCCACGTGACCGTCAAGAACAACAGCCAGGACCGCTACAGCGGCAGGCTCTACCTCTATGTGAGCGGTGAGCAGATGGATGAGTACAGCGAGTACACCACCGTCGTTGAAGCCGAGATTCCCGCAGGCGGCACCAAGGTGGTATCCTTCAACTTCACGCCGCAAAATGCCGGTACCAAGACTGCCTACCTGTCAACTGCCGACAACACCTGGACCACAAGCATTCCTGGCACAGGCTCGGTGAACATCGCCGGCTCGGTCACCTATCCCATGAACCTGAGCGTTGAGATCAATGCCCTGAACGCCGATGAGGACATGATTGTTTATGACAGTCACATCAAGTTCAAGGTCGATGTCACCAACCATAACACCGAGGGCGAGTACAACCGCTACCTGTTGGCTCCCCTGTTCATCGTTGACGAGAACAACCACGGCTCGATGGTGACTTACCTGAGCAGCAACGTGGTTATCCCCGCTGGCGAGACGCAGACGTTCTACTATGAGTTCGACAACCTAGCCTTTGGCTCACGTTACGCCCTCAACATTTACGGCCGCAACGAGAACGAGGTCACGACAAACCTTGTTCAGCCCGGTGAGTCCAAGTTCTACACTATTCAGCCCGGTATGGTGGTTTGGACGGGTAACGGCGAACGCGTAGGCTACAAGCCCTACAACGGCATCACCGTGCCTGCCAACGCAGCCGCTGTCAAGCTCGAAGGCCTCGGCCTGACCTCGGTAGTCGCCAACAACAACCCCAACTGTTTGTATTATCTCGGTGCTAACGACCAGGTGCCCGCCGGTCTTGACGGCAAAAATGTCATCAAGAACAACGTGGCACAAGGCGAAATCAAGTTCAAACACGGCTTTGACTACCTCGCACCCTTCCGCTTCTCGGCAGCCAACATCAGCTACGAGCGCACCTTTACCCAGGGTCGCCATGCCGGCCAGCAGGGTGGATGGAGCACCATGGTTCTGCCCTTTGCCGCCACCACTTCCACCGCCGATGGCGCTCCCATCGACTGGATGCACAGCCGTGACGATGCCAAGGGACTGTGGATTTGCAACTTCGACCAGGAAGAGGACACCAACGACGATGCCATGCTCCTGGCCGATTATGTGGGTAACACCTTGGATGCCAATGTGCCCTACTTCGTAGCCCCCTACGATGGCGCCAACGGCACCGACATGCGCGACAAGACCTTCGTCTTCAGCGCCACCAATGTCACCGTCAATCCCAATCCCAGTGCCATCACGAGCGGTACCTACCACATGGTCGTAGGCGAGTATGCCCAGAAGAGCGTTGAGAACGCCTTCTTCCTGAACTACGCAGGCAGCCACTTCGTCAAGGGCACCAACGGCACTGTCAACGCCTTTGAGGCCTATGCAGGCAACGTCATTGCCAGCAATGCGACACAGCTGCAGATTGTGCTCGACGAGAATCCCGAGGACGCTCCCGCCTTCCAGCGCGGTGACGTGAACAAGGACGGCCATGTAAGCATCGCCGATGTGACAGCACTCATCGACTACCTGTTGAGCGGTGACGCCTCAAGCATCGACCAGCAAGCCGCCAACTGCAACCTCGACGACAGCATTAGCATCGCCGACGTGACAGCACTCATCGATTACCTGCTCGCAGGAACCTGGTAAAAAGCGACAAGCTATCTACTCAAAAAAATATGAGGGTGAGCCAAAACTGGATTTTGACTCACCCTCTTTCTTTCATATTTGCTTGCATGATATTTCGATAGGCACAACTGATTTACAGCCTTTTTCGCTTTTTAAAGTAAAATCATGTCGCAGAGTGCATTGTGTTTAAAAAATAATGCTTAAATTTGCAGCTGTCCTTTGACAGAAATCCGCTCCACGTTGTTGGCGTGTTTATGGCAAAGAACACATGACATAATAAAGGCGTTTATTGGCGCTTTGTTCTTGACGTATCAGGAATCTTGCAAATTCAACATCACAGTCAAGGATGAAGCAACGATAGATGACCTATGTGGAATATGTATAACTGCCTGTAGAGGCAATGAGCATATTCGGCGTGGGCTTCTGCGTTGCTTGTTCAACTGTGATGGGCAATGCAAGAGCCTCTGATACGTGGGATGAGCGACATAACAGACTCCCGCGCTTCTTTATGCCATGAAACAACCGTGACTATCTGCACCACACTACGGGAGCCAGTGGTTTTATAAACGATTAACAAATGTAATATGATGAAAAAGATTTTAGTTTTATTGTTGGCGCTGCTGGGCATGTCCCAGGTGGTGGCCCAGGACTACGAGTATGTACCCTTTGTTCGTGAAGGCGTGAAATGGGCGTGCCGCAGCAACTACTTCAACCCGCAAAGCAGGTTCTTCCTTGAGCTGAAAGGCGATACCGAGATCAACGGCAAGACCTACAAGGTGATGCACAAGTATTGCGGTAATGCCATCAATGTTGAGAATGACACGGTACCCATCTACCTGCGTGAGGAGGACAAGGTGGTTTATGGCATCGTTCCTGACGGGAAGACCTATGAGGATTGTCTTGTCGGATTTGACCGCGATGAGGGCATTCAGGAGAAAATCGCCGCCGGAGAGGAGTTTGTGCTGTATGACTTCAACGATTTCGAAGGGTTCATCAACCAATGGAACAACATTCCCTACGACATCCCCAAGGTGATTCCCGACATGACAACAGTGGGCGGCAGGCTGGCCAAGCGCTACATCTCAAAATGGGAATGGGATGATGAATTCTGCGCCATTGAAGGTATCGGTTATGACGGTCTCTATTATAATTGGTACACCCTTGGCAACCGCAATTACCTTTGTGTGCTGGACAGTGTCATCGAGAACGGACGGACCATCTACCGCTCAGAGCGTTTCAAGGGCGTGCGTCCCGGCCGGATGAACGAGGACCTGCTGCCC
>JAFRRT010000031.1 GCA_017427945.1 Muribaculaceae bacterium
CTATGCTAAGGATTATCAGGGATTCTTCACGAGAATCATCAGTAAAGTGAGCGCCTTTACTGTTTCACAATACATCAACAAGATTAATCACAAGCCCATCGGCAGGATCAAGTATGCGCTCGCTTAATCCCGCCAACGGGTCATGAGTTAATTAGTTATAATTAGCGCAAAGGTACATTATTTTTCTGAATTGATGTTATTGGCTTGCATAATTTTACATCAGTGGCTTGAGAAATGTAGTCCACAAGGCTGCTCGGTTATGATAGGCCTGAACAAGTGCCAAAACATGAATGGACTTACCCTCGAAAAGGACCAAATGAAGGCTGACATCCAATCACTGTATGGCAAACTATTGCATTCGTCCCACAAATGACATATCTTTGCACCAATTAATGAAGCGTGAAGAATCAAGCCTAATGAGTCTGCTGTAGATGCAGTTGAACAGCAGGTCCGGAATGAACGGCATTCTCTTGAACTCAAAAACAGACAAATACATAAGTACAATGGTGAAATCATTCAAAACCATTTTGATAACGGCGTTTGTGACCCTGGCGACATTCGTCCCATGTGCTGCTCAACATGGCGATGCAATCACAATGACGAGTCCCAATGGGAATTTGGTCATGAAGTTTGCTTTGACAGACGGTATTCCCACCTATTCGCTGGACTATTGCGGCCAGGCGGTCATCCTGCCTTCACGCTTGGGCTTCGAGCTCAAGGGCAGCCGCCAGTTGACAGACGGCTTTGTCCTCGTTGATGAGCATCGGTCATCGTTTGACGAGACGTGGGAGCCGGTGTGGGGCGAGGAGGCCAGCATCCGCAACCATTACAACGAGCTGCTGGTGAAACTGCAACAACCCTCTGCCCAGGATGGGGAGAAACCTGTTGCCATGCACGTGCGCTTCCGCGTGTATGACGACGGCATGGGCTTCCGCTACGAATTCCCGATGGAGAATGCGTTGACCTATTTCATGATCCAGGAAGAGCTGACGCAGTTTGCACTCACGGGCGACCACTTCGCCTGGTGGATTCCCGGCGACTATTCCACCCAGGAATTCAGGCCCACCCGCTCCAGGCTGTCGCAAGTGCGGGAACTGACGCCCAAGGCCCGCATGGGCTGCGGATGGCCCAATACGGCTTTCTCGCCGACAGGCGTCCAGACTGCCCTGCAGATGAAGACCGACCAAGGACTTTATATCAACATCCACGAGGCCGCAGTGCTGGACTATCCCACAACCAACCTCGACCTGGATGACAAGAACTTTGTGCTGCGCACTTGGCTCACCCCCGATGCCGAGGGCGTGAAAGGCCGCATGCAGGCGCCCTGCAAGACGCCGTGGCGCTCGATCATGGTTTGTCGCAGCGCCACCGATGTACTAGCCTCACGTCTCATCTTGAACCTCAACGAGCCTTGCGCCATCAAGGACGTGTCTTGGATTCACCCCACCAAGTACATGGGTGTGTGGTGGGAGATGATCAGCGGCAAGAGCCAGTGGTCCTACACCAACGACTACCCCTCGGTGCAACTGGGCAAGACCGATTATGCCCACTCAACCCCTCACGGCAAGCACGGTGCCAACAACGAGAACGTGCGCCGCTACATCGACTTTGCCGCCGACAACGGCTTTGACGCCCTGCTCATCGAGGGCTGGAACGAAGGCTGGGAAGACTGGTACGGCAAGCAGAAGGACTTCGTCTTCGATTTCATCACCCCGTACCCCGACTTTGACCTGCCCGCCCTCAATGCCTATGCCCACCAGCGGGGCATCCGCCTCATCATGCACCACGAGAGTTCATCATCAACAGTCAATTATGAACGCTGGATGGAGCAGGCCTACAACCTGATGAACCAGTATGGCTATGACGCTGTCAAGAGCGGCTATGTGGGCAAAATCATCCCTTATGGCGAGTACCATTACAGCCAGCCACTCATCAACCACTACCACTATGCCATCACCGAGGCAGCCAAGCACCACATCATGGTCAATGCCCACGAGGCAGTACGTCCCACAGGCCTGTGCCGCACCTGGCCCAACATGATCGGCAACGAGAGCGCTATGGGTAACGAGTTCCGCCAGGGTATCGACCCCGGTCAGACCGCCGTCTATCCATTCACGCGCCTGCAGGGAGGACCTATGGATTTCACGCCCGGCATTTTTGAGATGGATCTGGAAAAGGTCAGCGGGTGGAAAGACAAGATGCGTCACACCATTTGCAATCAGTTGGGACTCTATGTCACCTTCTACTCACCCTTGCAGATGGCTGCCGACCTGCCCGAGAATTATGCCCGCTTTATGGACGCCTTCCAGTTCATCAAGGACGTGGCGGTGGATTGGGACAAGAGCATCTACCTCATGGCCGAGCCAGGAGAATATATGGTCACGGCACGCCATCCCAAGCTGTCCACCGTTAACAAGGCCGCCGAGGGTGTCGCCCAGCTGCCCGACGGCAAGAAAGACATGGTAAATAGTGTGACCAAGTTCATCTATGCCTTGCCTGACAACGCCACCGCTGCCGCCCTCAAGAACGCCAAGGCACGCGACGTGTGGTACGTTGGAGGCATCAATGACGACCATGCCCGCGAGGTATCTTTCAAACTCGATTTCCTGAAACCCGGTGTAAAATATGAGGCCACCATCTATGCCGACGCCAAGGACGCTGACTACGAGACCAACCCGCAGGCCTATACCATCACCCGCAAGAAGGTGACCGCCAAGACCCTCATGAAAATCCGCATGGCCCGCGCCGGTGGCTTCGGCATCACCATCCGCGAGTTGTAACCACCCGACACAGAAAAATAGACGCAACCGCTGAGAAATCAGCGGTTGCGTCTATGTTGTGCCAATGACCCTTCTTGCGATGCTATCACAAACAGTATTGTGGCTTATCCTACATCAAACCTTGAATTCCTGACTCTAACGAATGGCTGCAAGAACTCGTCAAGGGAATTGACGTTAAGCTTATGGGCAATCTGGATTTTCTTGTTCGAGACGGTTCTCAGGTTCCTATAGCGCATACAAATCATAATAACCGTTCTCGAGAAGCCATGGCACAGCAAGGCAATCAGGTTGATTTCGTCTTCGCGCAAAGTACCGCCGGCAGCCTCTTGTGCCTTAACCAGTACGTTGTTGTACAGGTCATTAGCCAGTGATTGCAGGTTGTCCCAATAGGACGCGCCCACCTCGTCGGGACCACGCATCGTCATCAGCTTATTGAAGCGCTTTGCAAAGGTTGTCTCGTTGCACTCGTAGGACCACCGCAGCAGTTCGTGAACAACTTGCATCTGCTCGTCCACGATGGCTCTCAACTCATCTGATTGCCGCTTTTTGGCCTCAAGGTCGGCAATGGCATCGCTCATGCGCGCCTCGTTGCCAAGATACTCCGCCTGGGCATCTTTTAGGCTCTGCTCGTAGTCGTTGATGGTCTCCTGCATGTGTTGCAGGCTGGCGATGGACTGGTCCAGGTCGGCCTTTTGCAGCTCATATTCGGTCTGCTGGATTTTCAGACGGTTGCGGTACCGCCACACGAGAAACGCCAATGCCAGTGCCGTCAACAACAGCAGGGCAAGACCCAAAAGTGTTCCTTTGAGGCGCGAATTCAGCAGGGCATTCTCCAATGCCGCCTGTTGAGAGTCGTATTTCTTTTCCACTTCCAGCAGTTTGTCGTTCATGCTGTTAATTGCCAACGAATCAGCCAGATTGTGGGTCATGTTCAGGTACTTGATGGCATCATCCACTTTGCCCTCACGGCGGGCGAATTCGGCAAGCAGCTGATAGTGCATGATGCTGTCGGCAACTGTAGTCATCTCTGGAGCGTGTTGCATGTAGTAGCGTGCCGAGTCCAAGCGACCCAAATGCAGATAGGCTAAGGCTGCAGTGTAATGGATACGGGGGTGTATCTTGAGTTTTCCCTTCCAGCTGATGGCCTCGACAGCATCATCTTTTGCACCTTGGTAATCGCCGCGGGAAGCGCGGTACTCGGCGCGGCTAAACAGGTTTGCAACCACATACTGCGGTTTGATTTCCTGAATGGACAGGTCGATGGCAGCGTTGATGTAGTATATGGCACTGTCCTGTTTCTCCTTATTGATGCGGTACAGGCCGCCAAGTTCACTCAGGCAGATGATTTGGTCAGGCTTGTCATCCAGGACGTTAAACAGGTCAAGTGCTTCGCGGTATTTGCGGGCACCAAGGGTTTTGGCGCCGAGGACCTGGCTCTGGTACAGTCTGCCCATCATCATTTTGGCGAGAGCGCGGGTCTTCAAGTCGTTGTCGATGGCAAGGTCCTCGGCTTGACGCAGGCAGGTAACGGCTTTATCAAGATTCCCCAAATCTGCATTGATGTAGCCTTGATAGAGCAGAGCACGGGCATGTTTCTCCTTATCGTTATGTGCCATAAAGTATTTCACAGCGCCATTGATGTCGCTGTCATTGGTGGCTGCGATGCTGCAATCGTGGTTGGCTTGGGTTATCAACAGATCATAATAGGCCTTGTCCTTATTGTTATATGATGAGGTGTTGATAGCATTGAGCATCATCAAAGCCTCCTCGGCTTGATTGTGGACCAGCAGCGTGTCGATGTCAACAAGTTGGCGATTGTCGACATCATTACCGCAACCACCCAAAATCGCGGCAAAACTAATCGCCGCCAGCATGTAAATAATATGTATGTAGTTTCTCATATTTTGAGTTTTGAAGGAAGAAAAACACTTAGTGTTGTAGCGTTTTGACGTGAAATTTTTTGAGCCTTCAACCGCAAAAATACGCTTTTTTTTTGAGATAATCAGTAACCCCAAAAGACAAGTTACCCTCAAATGACTTTTTTATTTTGCAAGTGATTGAATATCAATATTTTGCGATGTGAAGAATGACCATTGAATGCTAGCCATTTTCCGTAAATCCATTGTAATTTTGCAAGTGAGAGTTAGCCCGTTTTCATCGCCCCGCACCTTTAGTTTTTTTGCTCTAAAGGAATCAAAAGTTGGGAATGAAATTGACTCATCATAGAGCACGGTCTAATCTCACAAGTAGTATTGTTTAATCTTTTAAAAAGTAACGATTATGGCAACACAAATTAATTTATCATCGCGCGAATGGTGCGATCTTGTGTTTGAAGGAAAAAACAAGGACTTCGGTGCTTATGTAATCCGTACCGACTCGCCCAATCGTCACAACAAGGCTGTCCTGTGGACCCTCATCGGTACCATCATCTTCGGGCTGATTACCTTAGGTTTCGTGAAGGCCAACCAGTACATTGAGGAAAGAAGGCTCGCCGAGATGGGAGAACAGGTAGTAGTGCCCATCGACTATTCTGAAGAAGCCGAAGAGCCCAATCAGGATATTCTTGAAGAAGAGAAACCCGAGGTGCTCCCTGAGGAAGAAGTCTTGAATACGATTCAGGTAACTGAGCTCCAAATCGTCGAGGACAATGAAGTGAGACCTGAAGACGAGATCGTGTCTCAGGAAGATATTATTACGAGCTCTGCTGCCGTTGGTGCGACGAACTTTGATCAAGGTACTAATGACCTTAACGTTACCAATACTCATCCTATAGATGTGGTAATCGTTGAGCCACGGGTGAAGCCCGAAGCGAAGCCTGAGCCAATCTTCCAGGCAGTGGAACAGATGCCTCAGTTCCCTGGAGGAGATGAGGCTCTGCTCAAGTACCTTTCTTCCCACATCAACTACCCGCCCATGGCCGCCGAGGATGGCATTCAGGGCCGTGTCATTGTCCAGTTCGTCGTTGACAAGACTGGAAGGGTCGGAGAGGTGAAGCTAGTACGTGGGGTGGACAAGAATCTCGATAATGAGGCCGTTCGCGTCTGCAAGCTGCTGCCCAAGTTCACTCCGGGTCGCCAGAATGGTCAGCCAGTGTCGGTATGGTACACCCTGCCCGTAACCTTCAAGCTTCAGGGTACCAACTAATCTACAGTTCGGGTTAAAAATCCCGACGCTGGATAGGCATCGCATCATGCAGTGCCTATCCAGCATTTATTTTTAAACCAGTAAAAATCCACCTCCAACCATTTCATTTTTGGTAATCTCATCCTCATGGGTTGTGTCATAGAGTATCCAGCGCATTCATCATACACACATAAGGCACAAAGAATGCCTATAGATTGTCCTTCAATAAACATCTCGCCAAAAATCACAAAAAAGAAAACGCAACCGGCTGATTTCTCAGCGGTTGCGTCTCCGTTAAGTGATCCCTACAGGCCCTATTTTATTAAAGTGTATTACAGAAACTTACGCAATACTCATCTGTTTTCCAGATATTTACGACATTGCTGATGTGTAAGTTTCCGTAAGCAGGTGTAATCAACTTTAGATTTCGGTTGTCATTTTTGACAACCGTTTTATTCGTTTACAAAGCAAGGTGTTAGCGCTCTATGCAAAGAAAATCCCCCACACCCTGGACTTTACCGTTCATCATGCGGCCAGCAGCCACTGTCGGGTCGCTGGATATGGCTGTAAAGCCTGAAGGCATAGCGGGTGCGCTGGGCGTGAGGGTTAGCATGTGATTTGGCAGCAGCATTGCCTCCTGCTGTCCAAGACTGATTCGATTGGTCATAGAGATGTGACAGATTGCTAGCATGCCCATGCAAGATGCAATGATATCACATTCACCATAGCCGATAGCAGCTACGACACCATTCTCGACAGTAGCGATGCTGGTGTTCGTTGAATACCATGTCACCTCTTTGTATGAAGCATTAACAGGCATGACAATAGCAGTCAATTCGATTTATTCACCCGACTGGGTTTCAACACTATCGCGACTGATTGCGATGCCCGTTGGTAGCGTCGGCATCCCCCACGATATTCTTAAACTTGCTCCAAACGGGTGCTGCACGATAATCTGCTAATGACGCTGCTGGCACATGGAGAGTCGCGGAATAATTGATAGAATGATAGTTCTCGCATCTAGGGGGAGTGGTTACGTAGC
>JAFRRT010000032.1 GCA_017427945.1 Muribaculaceae bacterium
GCCGATATGGACTTCTTGGATGCCTATGCCCGGGAGCATGGCTTATTACTGGCATTCACCGAGTGCGGCTACCAGAATTCGCCCGATGCCACCTGGTGGAGCCGCGTGTTGCTGCCCATCATGGAGAAACACCATCCCTGCTATTTTTTGCCGTGGCGCAACTTCAAGCGTGAGCACTTTGGCGCAGCGCCTGGCATTGCCACAGCCGATGATTTCAAGCAAATGGCAAAGGAAAAGAAAATCCTCTTTGTCAAGGACATCAAGAAGGTGAAATAACTTAATATTAGTTTTTCGATAACAAAGAAAGCCTGCAGTACAGTTTGCAGGCTTTCTTCGTTGATGACTATTTACATTCAGAAGTATTCTTTCTGGTTTTGTTCTGCAGTGATATTTAAATTGCCAGACTTTAGGCCGTTGCTGCTGCAGTTCAGTTGAAGGACAGTGGGAGTATGTCCGCTCTGGATGAGGATTTGGGCCAGTCCGTTGAATGCCGGGATTTGGAATGTGTGGCAGTCCAGTTCATTGGGGTGATCGGGACCAAGGTAGGACGGGTCTCCGTTGCCGACACCCAAAATGCGGCCGTCTCCTTCAAGTGAGCAGGTCAGCATGGGGCAAGCATCAGGAACGATACGCCCTTTGTTGTCCTGAATCTCAACGGTCACGATGGCTACATCACGTCCATCAGCGGTGATGAGCCCTCGGTCTGCTGTCAGCACAATTTTTGCTGCAGGGTTGGTGGTCTCGACAGTTTGTTTCAAGATGCGCTTTCCGTTCTTGTATCCAGTGGCAACTATGCGGCCCGGTTGATAGACGGCTTTCCATTTCAGGTGCCCGTTCTTGGGCATCGCCTGTCGTCCCAGTTTCTTGCCGTTCACGGTCAGCTCCACCTCATCACAGTTGCTGTAGGCCCAAATCTCCACTTCTTCACCCTCATGGCCTTGCAGGTTCCAGTGAGGGAAGATGTGCAGCACAGGCTCAGCGGTCCACCATGCTTTAAGATAGCTGGCCTCGTCTTTGGGAAATCCGCAATAGTCAAGAATGCCGAATTCCGAGTCATGGGCGGGATAGGACAGCGGATTGGGCTCGCCACGGTAGTCAAACCCCGTCCAATAGAAAAGACCTGCCGCCCAAGGACGTTCATCATAGAATTTCCATCCGCGCTCAATCACGTTCTCCACGCCTGGCTCCGTGCCACGGTTGATACTGGCCATGTGGCCGGGTTGGTCAGGTGACTCAAAATAGACACCACGCGTGCCGCAGCCAGTGGTTTCTTCGGTGCCCACGATTTTCCATGTGGGGTTGGCTTTCTTACGGTTATCCACATCATTTTGTGCGATATAGTTGAATCCCACCACATCGAGCCCTTTAATCAATTCAGCCCCTCCAGCATTGGCCATTGTTGAATGGCGGGTGGGATCGAACAGGCGGGTATATTCACGCATGGCGGCTGCAATGCGTGTGCCTTGAATGGTATTCTCCAGGCCCCATTCTTCGTTGCCGTCGCTCCACAGGACAATCGACGGGTGATTGCGGTCGCGCTTAATCATGTTTTCCAACAGTCTCAGGTGCTCGGTATTGATTCCAGAAAGTCGGTTTTCGTCAATGACGAGTATGCCCTCGCGGTCGCAGATGTCAAGTTGCGCAGGCGTCATCGGGTTGTGCGATGCACGATAAGCATTGCAGCCCAATTTCTTTAGCTGCTTGATGCGCCATGCCATGAGTGCCTCGGGAATAGCGGCTCCCACGCCGGCATGGTCCTGATGCACATTCACGCCCTTGAGTTCAATCTCTTTTCCGTTGAGCAGAAATCCACGGTCGGCGTCAAACTCCACATCACGGATGCCCGTTGTTGTCATGTAAACGTCGGTCACCAGTCCGTTCACCTTGACGGTCGTTTCCACTTGATACAGATAGGGGTCGCCGGTGCTCCACAGATGCGGTCGGTCAAGTGTCAGCATTTGTTTGCAGCTGCTGGTCTGTTTGCCTTTCAGGTCAAGCGATGCCGTGTTTGTCCTGCCCACTTCGTTGCCTTGAGCATCGAGCAGTCGGTGTTCTACAGTACACGTTTGTGGTACCAACGAATGATTGTTCACCTCGGTATCCACATGAATGGTCGCAGAGGTGTAAGGGGTTTTGAGGTCGGCGTAGACAAAGGTGCCGAATGGAGCTACACTGACAGCTGCCGACTTGATGAGCCATGCGTCACGATAAATGCCGGCTCCTTCATAGAACCAGCCTTCTTCGAGCGTAGCGTCAGCCCGTACACAAACAAGATTCTCACCGCCATAGTTTACATATTCGGTCACATCATACACCTGCGTGGCATAGCCGCTGGGTTCGGTACCCATATAGAAGCCGTTGAACCATACGCGGGCATTGCGGAAGATGCCGTCAAACTGCAGGGCAATATGCTTACCCAAATCCGACTCGGGGATTGTGATCACCTTGCGATACCAACCCACACTCGTTTCGGGATATTGATAACCCACAGTTTTGTAGCCGTGCGAGTGGCTGGCCTTTTGAGCATAGGGCAAGGCAGTCACCCAATCGTGCGGAATGCGCACCTCTTGCCATGTAGAGTCGTTAAACTTGAAGGAGTAAGGGCCCTCGTTGTGTATAGAGTTGGCTTTGGTCAAATAGTTGAAATACTCAGTGCCGCAGCCGAAGTCCTTTGCCGGGTCGGCAGCGTTGCCCAGAGAGAATTTCCAGCCCTCGTCCAATCGTATGGTCTCACGCACATTTTGCGCATAGGCAGACAGCATTGTACAAAGCATCCAAACCAGAATGGCGAGCCTCATCCCCACATGGTTACCTTTGATATTTTTCATATTACCTGAATTTGAAGATAATTCATTAGTTTATTGAGCAAATCGACAGTTTGAGCTACCGCACGAAAGTCCCTCATTCCTAACTCCACGGCTTGAGGCCCAGGAACATTTGTGCCAGGTCGGTGTCGTTGTTGAAGTCGTTGATGAGCGTTTCACCCTGATCTAAGCGGCCAATGGCCTCCATGTCCTCGCTGGAGAGTTCAAAGTCAAAGATGTCCAGATTGCTTGCCATGCGCTCCTTGTGCGATGTCTTGGGCACCGGCATGATGTCTTGCGACACTAACCAGTTGAGGGCCACTTGGGCGTTGGTTTTGCCATATTTTGCTCCGATGGCCTTGAGTGTCTCGTTTTCAAAGAAACCGTGTCGACCTTGTGCCAACGGTCCCCATGCCATGAGTTGCGTGCCATAATCTTTCAAGAGTGCACGCATGGCCTTTTGCTGGGCAAACACATGAGTCTCGAGCTGTAGCACAGCGGGCTTGACATCCATGTGCTCGGCGATGTCGATAAAACGCACATTATAGAAGTTGCTCAGTCCGATGGCCCTTGCTTTGCCAGCCTGATAGGCTTTTTCCATAGCTCGATAGGTGCCATAGCAGTCACCATAGGGCTCATGCACCAGCAGCAGGTCAACATAGTCGGTGCGCAGTTTGCGCAGCGACTCATCAATGCTTTGTGCCGCACGTTCCTCGCCAGCGTTGCTAATCCACACCTTGGTGGTGATGAACAGTTGGTCGCGCGGGATGCCGCACTTTTCGATGGCAGCGCCCACACCTTCTTCATTCTTATAGTCTTGGGCCGTGTCAATGCTGCGGTAGCCAATCTCAATGGCATCCAGCACGCAGCGTTCACATTCGGCTGGTGATAATCTGAATACACCAAATCCCAGTGCAGGCATCTCAACACCATTGTTCAGTTGAATTGTTTTCATACGGGTGATATCATGTATACTATTGATGGCAAAGATAGTGCAAGCCGAACACAATGGCAAGAAAAAGCAAATTTTCTTGCCATTGTTGAGGCGCAACCTATCTTGGACCGTAGGTCAAAGGTAATGATAAAAATCGAAAAAACGCCCTCTCCCGGCCTATTACTTTCTTATCCCTGTATTGAAACGCGAAAACGCTGTAGAGGAAACCTGGGAGCCTTATCCATGAGGAAGATAACCTCATGAAAACAGCATCACGCCATTTCTTTTTTCGTTGTTCTAATTTGGTTTTGTAGGAAAAGTGTTGTAATTTTGGCATGCTGTCAGGGTTCATAACCAAAGTATAACAGTTCGCCCAGCAGAATGGCGACAGCATTAAGCATTATAAACTTAATAACGGGGTAATCTACAGCAGTTTTGCCGGAAGAACACTTCGCTTAACGCTGAAAGATGACTTTGAAGCAGATTATCAATTAAACGCTAACAATTAAATTATGAGATTACATTTTTTATTATTTTCAGTACTGTTGTGCGGACAAGTTTGCCTTGCTCAGCCGACGGCCAAGCAGTGGAACAGCGAGGTGACAGCTGGATGGAATCTGGGTAACCAGTTTGAGTGTTCAACAACCCACAAATCAATGGAAATTGGTTTTCTCGACAAGTCCCTGGAGACCGAAACCGCATGGGGCAATCCCAAGGTGACCCGCAAGACCATCAAGGCCATTAAGAAGGCCGGCTTTAACGCCATCCGCATCCCGGTGCGCTGGCAGTTTCATATCACCAATACCCAGTCCATGACTATTGACAAGGCTTGGGTGAAGCGCATCAGGGAAGTGGTGGACTGGTGTCTGGAGAATGACTTGAAGGTCATGATCAATACCCATCACGATCAGTGGCTTGAAGGCCGCCCTACGTATCGCCACCAACAGGATAACTGCCAAAAGCTGGCCCTGCTGTGGTTCAATATTGCCAGCGAGTTTGCTGACTATGATTACCGTGTCGCTTTTGCCGGCACCAACGAGGTCCACCTTCCCGATTATTGGGGAAAGCCTGAGGCCGAGAATCTCGAGGTGCAGAATGCCTATAACCAGACCTTTATCAACGTGGTGCGTTCAACAGGAGGCAATAACGCAAAGCGCCACCTGATTGTGCAAACCTACGTGTGCAATCCTGAATTTGGTCTCAATGATGGTGGCTTCATCATTCCAACCGATATCGAGGGCAACGGCAACGACTACATGAGCGTCGAGTTCCATTACTACTCGCCTTGGGAATATGCTGGCCAGGAAAAGTTCTACTATTGGGGAGACGCCTACCGCCAATTTGGTGAAGTTCCCGCCAGCAACGAGCAAGTCATGACCGACCTGTTGGACCGCGCAGCCCGCACTTGGGCCGATAAGGGCCTTGGCGTCATCATCGGCGAGTGGGGTGTGACCGACCACTACAAGACTGGCGAGATTGACAAGATACATGAGAACATGACTTATTATTGTCGGTTCCTCGTCAGCGAAGCACGCAAGCGCGGTTTCTCAACATTTGTTTGGGACAACAATTCCTTTGGCAACGGTGAGGAAAAATATGGCATATTTGACCGTCATCATGGCATGAAGGTGAAAGCGCCCTGGATTCTTCAGGGAATTATGGAGGGTGCGAGGAATTAGTACCAACATCCAGGAGGTATAGAATCTGTCAAAACGAGGTTTGATATTTTTCAATTCATTCGTTTTGAGCCAGTTACTTTAGTAAACAAAATGAGCCTGCATCTACCTTGCCGGTCGTGTAAGGGTCAATTCCATCTCTCCTGATGCCAAAGGAATATCAACCGTTAGTCCCAACAGGATTACGCTTCTAAACCGAAACCCCGCTACCCGGTATTTCCGGCTCGCGGGGTTTCACTATTTCTGTAGAGCGGCGAAGGGGATATTGGCATAAAAATTTCGCTGGTTTTGACGAAATGCACGAAACCCTGGTCGTGAAATCCGCTAAAACCAGCGAAATCTAATTCTTTGTCAGGCAGAGGAAGCAGTTCTTGGACTGATCGGTTATTACATCCGGCACCTTTCGTATCGATCCAGTGCGTCAAAGTACCTGGCCTGGGCCCTGTCAAACTGGTTCTGGGCCTTGAGGTATTCCTGCTGCAACTTATCCTCAAACTTCTTCAGCTCAGAAGCTCTCTTGACGGGATCGCTGATTTTCTCGAGCTTCTTGTTGTACTTCTCAATCTTGGCCTGCCTGTTTGCCACCAAATCATTCACTTTCCGCTGGGCATCGTTCATAGCACTCCTTGCACGCTCCACATCGCGAAACGTGGCTTCAGCTCTCTTGCGCTCCTTGAATTGCCGATCGGCCTTCATTTCTTGTTGTGCCCGACTGGTTCCATAACGCTCGTGGGTTTGGGACGTCCTGACTGCGCCTCTGGTGCTCTGTGAAAATGCCATTGAAACCATAAAGCAGGAAATAATCGATACTAAAATAATCCTTTTCATAATCTAAATATTTTTAGGGTTGAAATAAAAATGTTTCTTTACTCTTTCTATATTTTAGACGCGAAAACACGCCTTTGGTTTAAAAAGACACTATTAAAGAACACAGGGACATACTGCTCGTAACGGTGGCGGTTTGCCTCCGTTTTCAAGGGCACAGACGCCTATTGACGCTTTAGTTTGTCACCCAAGCCTTTCCTTGACCTTTCCCCAGGCAAAGGAACCGTTCAAGAAACAATCAGAAATGGATGCCGCCATCGACACCAGGCGGCTGGCGGGGATAGAAAAGCCCAACTCATCAGCACCCACAAATGGGTGAACCGAGGGGTCGAACAGTCCGAGGAAACAACTTTGCCCACAGCGCGCGTTCTCGTTGATGGCGGTTGTGATTACCGAGCTGCACCCTGAGCCGAAGATGGTCTGCACGGCATCGCGTCGGTTGTTGTCAAAGAAGGCCCATCCACACAGGCCTGACAACACATCGGGGGCAGCAAAGAAGAGCAAACCCTCAACGCCCTCAAAGGTAGTGATTTTATCGATGCGGCAGAAGTTAAAATATTTGTAGGGATTGCGCTGCACATTCATGTCCTCGATAAAGGATTTCACGTCATCGGGGGTGCGCTTGTAGCGTTCCTTGAGTGAAACGAAGCCCGGCACATGCTCCGGCATATCGGTGAATCCGAGATACAACTTGCCGCCGCCACAACCGATGTTGTCGACCGACAGGCTCAACGGCTTGCCACAACGCGCCTCTTTCAAGCCCTTGAAAAAGCAACCGCCTATTTTCTCGGTCTCGGCAATGGCGTCATCACTTCGCCAAAAGGCAAGCGGCATCTCCATGTTCTCACCAAAATAAGCATGGAGTTTACTGATCAGTTCATTCGGAGAAATCATACACTATTGTTTTTAGGAGTCATCATTTAAGCTTAGATTGCAAAGATAATAATTTATTTGCTAAAACGCTCATTCTCTTTTACTTTTCACATTGAAACAGCCGCCATCATCGGCCGCAAATGGCTTGCTGCCCATTGATGGCGAGTATCATAAAAAATAGCGGTTGATTTACCGCAAAGGTAAATCAACCGATTAGACCTTAAAAAGACGAGCCGATAAATTGAAATTCAAACTATCACCTCATCCATCCTTCAACCCTGTATATCTTTTCGCATAGTTTTCTTTCCTTCTTTGATGCTGCATCTCTAAACCACACCTCTATTCGAGCAGCATAGTAATCTTCGAAATCACCTTCATAGATGGTAAACTCTTGATGATTA
>JAFRRT010000033.1 GCA_017427945.1 Muribaculaceae bacterium
GGCTGGCCCGGCGGCGGTCAAGACAACAGCGACACGCACTCCTCGCCCAAATGCATCCGCAGCGAGGGCAACATGACCATTAACGGCGGTACCATCAAGGTGACCACAACTGGTGGCGTGAGCGGCTCCACCGGCGGCGGCATGGGTGGCCAGCAGGAGACAGGCGCCGAGGGCATCGAGTCCAAGGGCACCATAACCATCAACGGCGGTTACATCGAGGCTTCCACCTATGATGACGCCATTAACTGCGCATCACACATGTACTTGAAGGGTGGCTACATCTATGCAGTGGCTACCGCTAATGATGCCATCGACTCTAACGGCAACATGTACATCAGCGGCGGTAAGATCTTCTGCTATGGTAGCGAGGAAGGCTTTGACGCCAACAGTGAGGGCGGTTACACCGTCTATGTACAGAGTGGTGCCTGCTTCATGTGCATCGGCGGCAACATGGGTGCCATCGAGAGCGGTGCTCAACTCAGCCAGACCTGCAAGCAGGCTTCGGTAAGCGGCAATACATGGTATGCACTCTATAACGGCAGCAGTGTCGCCTTTGCAGCCTACACGCCCACCTTCTCAGGAGGTGGCGGCGGCTGGGGCGGCGGCAGCTCAAGCAAGACGATGGTTGTCACAGCACCCTCCACTCCGGCGCTCTACAAGAGCGTGACCGGCACAGGCACCTCGTTCTGGACCGGCAAGGGTTACAGCAATGCCACTGGCGGTAGCAGTGTTTCACTCTCCAACTATTCCGGTGGCGGTGGCGGCCCGTTTGGCAGCAATTAATCAAGTAGTTATAAACAATGACATCATTAAAAAGACTTAGAATTATGAAAAAGACGATTATAACGATGCTTATCGCCCTGGTGGCCATGGTTGCCAGCGCCGAGACCTATAACTACCTGAAGTTTACCAAGACCAGTGGAACTACCCTTACCTACTCGGTAGAAGGTCTCAAGCTCACTTACGATGCCAGCAACGTCTATGTGGTCAATAACGAGACCACGGCGACCATTGCTTTAGCCGAGGTGCAGGACATGTACTTCAGCAACGAAGCAGGCGGCAATGACTTCATTCTCGGTGACGTGAACGATGACGGCAATGTGTCCATCGCCGACGTGACGGCACTCATCGACTACCTGCTGGGTACCAATGATGGCATCAACCTTGATGCCGCCGACTGCAACACTGATAATAATATCAGCATTGCCGACGTGACTGCTCTCATTGACTACCTGCTCAGCAAAAGCTGGTAAAGCAAACATGTAATTTTCATCATTGAATGTTTTGCGCCGCTGGGATATCATTCCCGGTGGCGCAAACTTCTTTTCTATGCACCTTTATACCCCCCTTAAACAGCACTTTCATAGAAAAGAATTGCATGTGTTGAGAATAAGACTTACTTTTGCTGCATGATATGCCTTTAACAAAACCAAGAATAAAACTAAAAAATATCATTATGATTAAAAGGTTATTATTCATGCTATTGACAATTATAGCGGGTTTGATGCCGATGACGGCGGCAACCTATGAATACCCATATCTGAGCTTTCTCACCGTTGACGGCAAAGTTCAGTCGATAGCAGTCGATGACTTAACCATTACCATGAGCAATGGCGTGCTCACCGCCAGCAACGGCAACGCCACCAAGACGTTCACGCTAACCAAGCTCGACAAGATGTTTTTCTCAGAGTCATCAGGACTGGAGCAACTCGCTGCCGACAATGATGAGCCAGTGGAAGTCTTTGATGAGGCGGGCATCAGTTTTGGAAAGTTTGCCAATGTCACCGATGCCCTGCATGCACTTGACACTGGAATCTATGTGCTCAAAAGCCGCAGTATCACCCTTAAAATCGCTGTGAAATGAAAAAGTCATTCTTCATCATCGGTGCACTGGCAATGGCCATCACAGCAAAAGCCCAGACATTGAATCTTGCCGTGGGAGAGGTGACTTATCATTTTCCCGCCGCACAGGTCGGAGATATGACTTTCGCCAGCGGCACATCACTCACCATCATGGGTAAAGAGTTTAATGTTGACGATGTCACACGGGCCTATATAGACGACAGTGAGATTTCTGGCAACGAGGTCAACGTGACCTATAATGGTTCGTCGGCTACAGTGAGCGTGCCTGGCAATGTTGCAAAGTATGTCGATATAACCGTCAGCGGAGCCCATGTGAGCATAGCCCAAAGCAGTGAAGTGGATAACAATAACGTGGGAGAGATCACCTATGTCCTCAGCGGAGACACACCCGATGGTGAGTTTTACCTGAGCGGACAATACAAATCTACCGTTGAACTTAACGGAGTGACGATTGTCAATATGACTCCCGTTTTCTCGGGGGCAGCCTTGAATGTGCAAAACGGCAAGCGCATCGACGTGGTATCCAAAAACGGTACCGTAAACTATCTTACTGACTGTGCCGATGGAGACCAAAAGGCGTGCTTGGTCATCAAGGGTCATGGCGAGTTCAAGGGCAAGGGAACACTCAACATCAATGGACTGCTCGGCCACGGTATCAAGACCGGAGAATACATGACCGTGAAGAATTGCACCATCAATGTGCTGACAGCCAAGGGTGACGGCATCCACTGCAACGAGTACTTCATGATGGAGAGCGGAAGCGTCAACGTGAGCGGCATTGATGATGATGGCATCCAGGCCGAAATCGATGGTGATGTCTCGACCGGTGAAACCCCTGACCATGAAGACGAGGACAGCGGCAACATCTACATCAATGGCGGCACTATCAACATCAGCGTAACAGAAGCCGCAACTAAAGGCATCAAAGCCGATGGCGACATCAACATCACAGGTGGTGACATCACTGTCGATACCAGCGGTGGCGGCTTATGGGACTACCCGAACACCAAGGTCAAGGCCCCGTCATGCCTGAATAGTGACGGCAATACTTCCATCGCTGGCGGAACGCTCACACTAAACAGCAGCGGAGCCGGTGGCAAGGGAATGAGCGGCAACGGTTCGCTCACCGTCACTGGTGGTGACATCAACATCACCACCACGGGCGGCATGACAGTCTATGTGACCCGCCACATCTATGACAACTATACCGGTAACACCGACCGGTTGGCCAGCAACTACAAGTCAGCGCCCAAAGGCATGAAATTTGACGGCGACATCAACATCAGCGGCGGCAACATCAACGTGAGCTCCGCCAAGCATGAGGGCATCGAAAGCAAGGGTGTCCTCACCATCGAAGGCGGCCACATCGAGTCGGTCTGCAGCGACGATGCCCTGAACAGTGGTTCACACATGTACATCAAGGGCGGCTATGTCTATGCTGCCAGTTCGAACAACGATGCCATCGACTCAAACGGCAATATGTATCTGAGCGGAGGTCACATCTTTGCCGGCGGCAGAGAAGAGGGTTTTGACGCCAACAGCGAGCGAGGCTACAAGCTATATGTCCAGAACGGTGTTTCGTTCATCGCCATTGGCCCCGGCATGGGTGCCCTTGAGGGCGGTGCCAACATCAGTCAGACCTGCTACCAATACTCGCCTGGAGAAGCCGGCACTACCTATGGCCTATACAGCGGCAGCAATCAGGCCTTTGCCGTAACCCTGCCTGCCATCAGCGGTGGTGGACCAGGCGGTCCTGGCGGCGGTGGTCCTGGCGGCGGTGGACCGGGTGGCGAATCATCTGACGTGAAGATTGTCTGCACGGCCCCCTCTACTCCAGAGTTGTATTCGGACGTGACCGGTAACGGTACCGCA
This sequence comes from Muribaculaceae bacterium, assembly GCA_017427945.1. Classification (GTDB taxonomy): domain Bacteria; phylum Bacteroidota; class Bacteroidia; order Bacteroidales; family Muribaculaceae; genus Sodaliphilus. Next base: position 3,736 of record JAFRRT010000033.1, read on the forward strand.
CTGTGGTCCGGTAAGGGCTATACAAGTTTTGACGGTGGATCAAAAGTCACCTTGTCCACCTATACCAACGAAGGTGGCGGGTGGCCCTGGTAAAAGATGACCACATGGCTATGAAGTAAAGTCATCACATCAACATTATATAATATATAGACGCGTTAGCACCATTCTGCCTATCGCGTCTAATTCTTTTGTTGTGCACCCCATTGTGAAATAATTTAACACAACAAAGAAAATTATTAAAAGATGTTAAGAAATTTGGATTGTAACAAATATGTGTTATACCTTTGCAGTGTATTAGTTAAGTAGTACACTAATAAAGTCAATTATTAATCTCTAAAATATCTAAACATTATGGTACAAATTAATGAAATCAGTTTCAGTTACAACAAGAAGTCCGGAGACTTGTTCAACGACTTCTCGTTGAATCTTGAGCCAGGCAACGTGTATGGTCTGCTCGGCAAGAACGGCGCCGGCAAGTCCACCCTCATCTACCTGATGACGGGACTGCTCACCCCCAAGAGCGGCGAGGTGACTCTGGACGGTGAAAATGTTCGTCAGCGCCTTCCCAAAACCATGAGCGACATCTTCCTCGTTCCCGAGGAGTTTGACCTGCCGCGTTTGAGCCTCAAGCAGTATGTGAGCATCAACGCCCCCTTCTATCCCCGCTTCAGCATGGAGGACATGCAGCACTACCTCGACATCTTTGAGATGGGCAATGACCTGAGTGTTAATCTCCATGCCCTGTCGATGGGCCAAAAGAAGAAAGTGTTCATGGCGTTTGCTTTCGCTACCAACACCCGCGTGCTCATCATGGACGAGCCGACCAACGGCCTTGACATTCCCAGTAAGAGTCAGTTCCGCAAACTCGTAGGTGCCGGCATGACCGATGACAAGTTGATGCTCATCTCTACCCACCAGGTTCGTGACATCAGCGACATCCTGGATCACGTGACCATCATTGACCAAAGCAAGGTGTTGCTCAACACCAGCTTTGCCGACGTGACAAGTCGCCTGGCCTTCCGTCCCATGCGTGAAGGCGACCAGCCCATCTTCGTGCAGCAAAGTGCAATGGGCAATCTCGTGGTTACTCCTGCACAGCCCGACGAAGAAACCAAAGTTGACCTGGAGATGCTCTTCAATGCCACTCTCCTGAATCCTGCTGCTATCAACCAATTATTCACCGACAAAAAATGAACACCACTATGAATACCGTCAATCAAACTTTCAACTGGAGTCGTTTCACGGCTGCCCTGCGCAAGGAACTTGTTGAGAACAAGCGTATGTTGCTGTTCACCGTCATCTGCATCTATGGACTGCTCACGCTGATTATGATTATTGGCAACCTTGGAGTCGGACTGAACCCAAGTGCTTTGCAGGAAACGTTCGCCGATAAAATTCCCCAAACGTTTGTTGGGACCATTTTGACGCTGGTTATTTGTGTATCGGCATCGATGGCTTTCAAGAACCTGACCACCAAAACCGGTCGCACAGCCTTATTCACTTCCCCGTCATCGACGCTTGAGAAATTCCTGCTCAATATTCTCATCTATGTGGTGGGTGTGTTTATTGCCTATTTTGCATGCGCCCAATTGGCAGATCTTACTCGCATTGCTGCATTGTGGTTCTTCAAAGGCAACACCTTAACCGTGCCTGGCCCCATTAATTTCTTGACATGTATTTCGGACCTTGCCGCTAATGTTGAGCACCCTGAAATCGGCATGACAAGTTTGGGCTGGATCGTGATTCTCGGACTGATTGCCAACGCAGGCCTGTACTTGCTGGGCAGTGTTATCTGGCCCCGCCTGTCACTGCTCAAGACGTTTGCCGCCATATATGCCCTCGAATTTGCATTGTTCCTCATTGCTGCTCCGTTCTTCTACTTTTTCGGTGACATGGAGACCTTGGGACGATGGTTTCTCAACTACTTGCACGGAGGTCAATTCTCCATAACAATGATTGTCATCGTGTGTGTACAAATCCTGCTTTACTTCGGTCTGGCATGGTATCTGTTTAAGCGTAAAGATGTTATCTCACTCAAGTGGTGGAAATAATTAAACTATTTGACTATTATGAATTTCAAGGATAATAAGGCGATTTACCTGCAAATCGCAGACAGCATCGGCGATCAGATTATTGCCGGAGCCCTGGCCCCTGAGGGAAAGGTGCCCAGCGTGAGGGAACTCGCCGCCGAGATTGAGGTCAACGCCAATACTGTGGCGCGCACCTACGACCACCTGCAGCAGAGCGGAGTAATCTATACCAAGCGCGGACTGGGCTACTTTGTGAGCCCCGATGCCAAGGAAAAGATTGTGAGCCTGCGTCGTGAACTGCTCATGAAGGGAGAGATGGACTACTTCCTGGGTCAACTCAAGGCAGTAGGTATCACCCCCGAGGAACTGCAGAAAATTTATAAGGATTATATCAACTGCTAATCATTGAACTACGAATTCCGCGAATGACACAAACGCCAAGTATTAATCACCAGCGGAATTCGTAGTTTTTTTAAAAAAATCAACTATTATGTGTATCGTCACCGTAACCGCCATTGCTGTCATCATCATTTCTTATTTGACAGGCAACTTGTTTTAAGACTTCAATCCGCAAGATGAAGTTTTACTAGACAAACAACAGGCAATGATATTTCCGATTCTTAATTATTTTCAGGAATTGCATCAGCCAACAAAGCAAAGGCATGAGATTAAACCGTTGGTGCTGTCACCAGCGGTAATGCCTTGCTTATTACCGGCAAAAACTTATTGCTCATTAAATTGTTGAGAATAAGGCTGAAGAAAAAGCAACAACAGTGCCGATAAGCCAACTTTTAACATAACCCTTTTATAAGAAGTCAACTGAATCGAAAATAATACGCATAAAAAGACAAAGTAAACAGCCTCCAAAAAAAGATGTATTTTTTTGTAGTTTTTTTGTAGAGTGCTGCGTCTAATGGTCAAAAAGATTAAATACTGAATATTAAACGTTTTAAATTCAATTGATTATGAAAATGAGAAAAATCTTTGCTGTAATGCTGCTGATGGTAATGGCATTCAGCGCTAATGTGATGACGGCCCAGGAGATGCCGACCATCCCCGTGGATGATGCCGTGCGTGTGGGTAAACTGCCCTGCGGTTTGACCTACTACATCCGCCACAACGACTATCCCGAGCACCGCGTGAATTTCTATATCGCACAGCGCGTGGGTGCCTTGCAGGAGGAGGAGAGCCAGCGTGGTCTTGCCCACTTCCTGGAGCACATGGCCTTCAACGGCAGTGAGCACTTCAACGGCGAGGGCAAGGGCATCATCGACTATACCCGTTCGCTGGGTGTGAACTTCGGTGGCGACCTCAATGCCTACACCAGCATCGCCGAGACTGTCTATAACATCAACGATGTGCCCAGCACCCGCCAAAGCGCCATCGACTCATGTCTGCTCATCCTTAAGGACTGGAGCAACGGCCTGTTGCTCACCGACGAGGAGATTGACAAGGAGCGTGGTGTCATCCATGAGGAGTGGCGTTTGGGCCAGGGTCCCGATATGCGCATGTTTGAGCGCCAGCTCGAGACATTGTATCCCGGCTCGAAGTACGGCAAGCGCTTCCCCATCGGTTTGATGAGCGTGGTTGACAACTTTGAATACAAAGAACTGCGTGACTATTACCACAAGTGGTATCGTCCCGACAACCAGGCCCTGGTTATCGTTGGTGACGTGGATGTTGACCACATCGAGGCCCAGATTAAGGAGATGTATAAGAACTATCCTGCTCCCGATCCCAATGCCGCCCAGGTGGTTGACGAGCCCGTGCCTGACAACGAGGAGCCCATCATCGTTGTTGACAAAGACAAGGAACAGCAGTACAGCCAAGTGTACGTGATGTTCAAGCATGACGCCGTCGACAATGAGAACAAGACCACTGTGGACTATTTGGTTTATCAGTATGCCCAATACATCATTAGCTCCATGCTCAATGACCGCTTGAATGAGAAGGCCCAGGAGCCTGATTGCCCCTTCAACCATGCTTCGGCCGACGACGACAGCTACATCTTCGCCAAGACCAAGGATGCCTTCGCTCTTGAGGCTATGCCCAAGGAGGGCCAGACCGAGGCTGCCACTCAGGCTCTGATGACCGAGGCCATGCGTGCCCTCAAATACGGCTTCACCGCTACCGAGTATGCCCGCGCCAAGGACAATTACGTCAGCTGGCTTGAGAAGCAGTACAACGAGCGCGACAAAGTGTCGAATGCCACCTACGCCTACCGCTACTACCGCAACTACCTCGACAACGAGCCCATGCCCTCGGTTGAGCAGCGTTACCAGTGGATGAGCATGATCATTCCCAACATCACCGTTGATATGATTAACGGCATGCTTCCTGAACTCATCAGCGATGGCAACAAGAACCTCGTTATCATGAACTTCAACCAAGAGAAGGACGGTGCCGTTTATCCCACTGCCGAAAGCCTGATGACCGCCATCAACACTGCCCGCAACAGCAACATCGAAGCCTATGTGGACAATGTGAAGGACGAGCCCCTGATGACTCAAATGCCCAAGGCTGGCAAGATTGTCAAGGAGAGCGAGAACACCACCTTTGGCTACAAGGAACTGGAGCTGAGCAACGGTGCCCGTGTTATCCTCAAGAAGACCGACTTCAAGCAGGATGAGATTCGCATGAGCGCCTTCCAGCGTGGTGGCCAGTCACTCTATGAAGAGAAAGACAGGATGAACCTGCAGATGCTTAGCCAACTTAACAGCTTTACCGGTGTGGGTTCCTTCAACAACACCGAACTTGACAAGGCCCTCGCCGGCAAACAGGCCAGCGCCTACCTGAACATCGGCAACATGACCGACGGTATCAGCGGCCAGTCCACCATCAAGGATCTGGAGACCATGTTCCAGCTTGTTTACCTCAAGTTCACTGCCCTGAACAAGGACGAGAAGAAGTTCAACCAGATCATGGGTATCATGGAGACTCAGTTGAAGAACAAGTCATTCCAGCCCGAAAGCGTGTTGAGCGACACCTTGATGTATGTCATGAACGACCGCACCTGGCGCGCCAAGCCCGTGAATGTCGAGGACCTGAAAGAGGTTAACCTGGACCGCATCATGGAGATTGCCAAGGAGCGCACCGCCAATGCCGCCAACTACACCTTCACTTTCGTGGGTGCCTTTGACGAGGCTACCATCCGCCCGCTCATCGAGCAATACATTGCAAGCCTGCCCGCCAAGAAGGGCGTGAAGAGCAACTGGAAGGGCTACCAGACCTTCCCCAAGGGTGAGACTCTGAACCACTTCACCCACAAGATGGAGACCCCGAAGGACTATGAGGTAGTCGTTTGGCACGACACCGAGATTCCCTACAGCCTGGAGAACAGCATCAAGACCGACATCCTGGGTCAGATTCTGAGCCGCGTTTATCTGCAGAAGATCCGCGAGGATGCCGGTGCCGCCTACTCGGCATTTGCCCAGGGAGGCATGGCATTCACCGGTAAAGGCTACATCACCCAAGTGCTCGCTGTATGCCCCGTTAAGCCCGAATTTAAGGACGAGGCCCTGAAGATCATGAAGGACGAAATGGTCAAGGCCTGCAGCGAAATTGACGCCACCGCCCTGAAGGAGGCCCAGGAGAACCTGGTTAAAGACCACGCCACCTACATGAAGGAGAACTGGTACTGGTTGAGCAATATCCAACAGTACCTCATCTTCGGCCAGGATGACATGACGGGCTATGAGCAGATTGTGAAGGCCCAGACTCCCGAGTCGATCGCCGCCTTTGCCCGCCAGCTCTACAATGCCGGCAACCGCATCGAGGTTGTGATGACCCCTGCCGAGTAATAACCAAACCCGAATGCTTTTGACAATAATGAGCTGGGATCTCTTGATGAGAATCCTGGCTCATTATTGTCAAAACTAGGGGTAACATCATCAAACCACGCCATCAGCAAAAAACAATCATTATGAAATCTATACAAAAAAGAATCCTGATTGCCTTTGGCCTGTTGGTCATTGTCGGCGCATTGGTTTTCACCACCTCTTGCGGTCCGAAGAAGCACAAAATCGAAGACAGCACGGTGTTGCCTTTCAAGGACAAGGCCGAACTCGACAGTTTACTTGCCTTTCCCATCCTGCCCGAGTACACCATCGAGGAGTATTATACCAAAACCGATTTTGTAGATGGTGACGAACGATTCGTTGTGTGCTGTAAATTCCTGGAGGAAGTTCCTCCAGCCAAGGTTCAAGAAATCGTGGCTCAGGTCGATGATAATCAATACCCAGAATGGCACACATTCGATTTGGGTAAGGAGAACAACATGCGGCTCTTCTTTAACCTCGACACCACATTGGCAGCCGACCGGAAGAGGCCCGATATCCTGGGCGACAAGATCCACGTCGAGATTGAAATGATGTGCAGGAAGACAGATTCCTGGAAGGGATTTGAGGTCGTGTTCAGGAACGATCTTGCCGACTACAGTGTCGTCTATGACCGCGACTCGCTCTCCAAGATGCTGGGCGTGGAGTTTCCCCCGCTGACCGAGAGTAGCCGAATCGATCAACTCATCTTTTATGATTTCGACACGATACCATCTGAGGAATTCTACCAAGCCCTTGAGAAGGCTCCTCATTGGACTGTTTCCCCTCATAAAGGTATCACGATGTATTTTTATGACTATGATGACGGGGATGTTTGGACTACAGCCGACCTCGTCAAAGGCGATACCAACTTTTCCTTTGAACGGAGGAAATCACTTGGAATTGGCAAAGACGCCAGCGTCTTCGACTATTTAAAGCATTGGTTTTCGAATTTCTTCGACAAGAAACAGAACAGTGAGTAAAAATGATTTCAAATCCACTGCTTGCCTGAATTACACTAACAGAAAGGCGATAAGTCCCGTGAAATAAACGACAAGCAAATAGTTTCATCAATTTGGGGGCCGGCAGTTTGCAACAATCTGCCGGTCCCTACTTTCCCAGGGTACTGAGTGACGGACGGATAGGCTGCAGTAGTATGATGATGGGTGCGGAAAAAGGGTGTTTTGGTTAAAAGTGTCAAATAATTAGACAATTTGGTGTATATTTTTTTGACAATCGCCATTTTTGAGGTAGAAAAACTTGACACGGTTTTTACTGGTGCAGTAAATTTGTGACAGCGAAAGGGAAAACCTCTTTTGATGAAAAGAGTAACAAACAGGTAAAAACAATAAAACTTCACGACAATGGGAACGCAAATCTGTATCGTATCAATCACAATGATTGTCATGGCAATCGTCGCCATTCTTTCCTCGCTTATCATGAGCATGTGAGAAGACAACCGGTAGTTATTTGGATGATAATCACAATTTCTTCATAAGAGCATATTCATCATGCTTGTAAAAGACTAAACATTATTGGATGAATTTGAACAAGTTAATGGTCATGTGGCACAAGATTCAGTGACACCAAACTCCAGGTGGGGAACCCTACTTGGAGTTTTTTTGAATAAAAAAGAGGGGTGAAGATGTAGTTTTTGAGCCATTGTTTACGTCTAAAGGTTAAAAAAAGTACTTTTGCAGTAAAAAATCAACCCACGCGCCCTCATGACATTGGTCGCGGCGCGAATAAAAAAGTAGAAAAATGGCTTATCTTGACATTAACAACGTGGTGAAGCGCTACGAGGAGCATACCGCCCTGGACCATGTTTCCATGCAGGTGGAACAAGGCTGCATCTACGGCCTGCTGGGTCCCAACGGAGCCGGTAAGAGCACCTTGATACGCATCATCAACCGCATCCTCGCCGCCGACGAGGGCACTGTCACACTCAACGGCAAAAAGATGACCGACGATGACATCGCACAAATCGGCTACCTGCCCGAAGAACGCGGGCTGTACAAGAAAATGAAAGTGGGCGACCACATCGTTTACCTGGGCCGTCTCAAAGGCATGACCAAAGCCGACGCCGTTTCATCGATGCACTGGTGGCTCGACCGCTTTGACCTCAAGAAATGGGAAAACAAGAAAGTGGAAGCCCTGTCCAAGGGTATGCAGCAAAAGGTGCAATTCATCGGCACCGTCATCCATCGTCCCCCGCTGCTCATCTTTGATGAACCTTTCTCGGGGTTTGACCCGGTGAATGCCGACCAGTTGAAGGTCGAGATTCTTGCCCTGCGCGAACAGGGAAGCACCATTCTGTTCTCGACCCACAACATGTCGTCGGTCGAGGAAGTGTGCCAGCAGATTACCCTGCTCAACCATGCCCAGGTGGTACTCACCGGCAGTGTTGACGAGGTGAAACAGCAGCACAAGAAGAACATCATCGCCGTAGAAACGACCGATGCCATTGAGACCAATCCCGCCATGTTCACCATCTTGCCGCCCGAAGCCGGTCGGCGCGCTACCCACATCAAGCTCGCCCATGGCGTTCAGGTACGCGAAGCCATCGCATGGCTCAACGAGCATTGTCACTTGACAGGCTTCACCGAGGTGCTGCCCAGCATGCATGAGATATTTGTCGAGACCGTTAAATCCACTAAAACCGCAGACAACAATGAATAAGCTACGCCTCATCATCGCCCGAGAATATATGTCGCTTGTAGGGAGCAAGTCGTTCATCATCATGACGCTGCTCATCCCCTTCCTGTTCATCATCATTGCTGCTGTGCCTGTAGGCATGGCCTGGCTGAATGACAAGGGCAGCGACGTCCAGCAGATAGCCGTTATCGACGAGACCGACCATTATGCAGCAGCGCTGCACAGCGATGACATGTACAACTTTGTCATCATCAAGGGAGATACGACTGCCGCTTATCCCATCAAGGTCGTCATCCCGCGCGACGTTGACAGCACCGGTGTTGTCAACATCTATAGCGAGGGAACTATCACGCCTGCCTTGGTTTCTTTGATTCGCAACACCTTGAGTGACACCATCCAGAATGCCCACCTTGCCAACATGGGCATTCCCAACCTGCAACAGATGGTCGAGAAAGCACAAGTAAATATTGACGTGCGCAGTATCAAGTTGAGTGAATCAGGCGAACAGGAATCGTCGACCGATGCCGCTATGGGACTGGGCTTCATCCTGTCGTTCATTACCTATATGTTTGTTCTCATGTATGGCGCCATGATCATGAACAGCGTCATCGAGGAGAAGACCAACCGCATCGTCGAAGTGGTGGTAAGCAGTTGCCGCCCCTTCCAGCTGATGCTGGGAAAAATCATTGGTGTGGGACTGGTTGGCTTGACGCAGATGGCCATCTGGATTGTCCTGCTGGGCATCATCGGCACCGTTGCCGGCAGTATGCTGGGGTTGGGTAACATGGCTGCAGCCGGTGCGACAACCGAGGCGATGGCTGCTACCCAGGACATGGGATTCATGGAGAGCATCATGAAACAGGTGCTGACCATCAACTATGTGCCCATCATCATCAACTTCGTGCTCTACTTCATAGGCGGCTACCTGCTCTACAGCGCACTGTTTGCAGGTCTGGGCTCGGCAGTCGATCAGGCCAGTGACGCATCACAGTTCACCACGCCTGTCATCCTGATTATGCTCATCGCTTTCTATGCCGGTATTGCCTGTGCCGAGAATCCCACCGGACCCATCGCCGTGTGGTGCTCCATCATCCCGTTCACCTCTCCCGTGGTGATGATGGTGAGACTGCCCTTCGGCGTTCCCACGTGGCAACTGGCATTGAGTATCTTCCTGCTGTTTGCCACTGCGCTGGCCATCATCTGGCTTGCAGGCCGCATCTACCGTCGCGGCATCCTGCACTACGGCCAGAAGGCATCCTTCGGCACCCTGCTTAAGTGGATCAAATAACGTAAGGATATACCCTCATTACCATCGAGGCCGCGGCATCTCTTGCCGCGGTCTCGACTTTTTTACCCTCCAACGGCCTGAAAACGAAGAATTCTATGTACTTTTGCAACTATAAATAAGTACAAATGGCAATGGAATTGAAATATGATGCCCATGGCGACGCTCCCAAGCGGCTGTTGCTGGAAACCTACGGCTGCCAGATGAACGTTGCCGACAGTGAAGTGGTCGCCACGGTGATGAAGATGGCGGGTTATGAGACCTGTGAAACCATCGACGAGGCCGACGCGATATTCATCAACACCTGCTCGGTGCGCGATAATGCCGAGCAACGCATTTTCTCACGATTGAACCAGTTGAACGCCCTGCGCCACAAGCGGCAACGGCGACTCATCATAGGTATCATCGGCTGTATGGCCGAGCGCATGAAAGATGAACTGATCAACAATCACGGGGTGGACCTTGTGGCTGGTCCCGATGCCTATCTTGAACTGCCTTCGCTCATCGGCCTCGCCGAGCGCGGCGAGAAAGCCATCAATACAGAACTGTCTACCACCGAGACCTACCGCGACATCATTCCGTCGCGCGTGGGCGGCAGCAAGGTGAGCGGTTTCATCAGCATCATGAGGGGCTGCAACAACTTCTGCACCTACTGTATCGTGCCCTACACCCGAGGCCGTGAGCGCAGCCGTGAGCCGCAGAGCATCCTGAACGAGCTGGCCGACCTGCGGGAACGCGGCTTCAAGGAAGTCACCCTGCTGGGGCAGAACGTCAATTCCTACCTGTATAAGCCCGCCGACGGCGGTGAACACGTCGATTTGGCTCGCCTGCTGGCCATGGTGGCCGATGCCGCTCCCGAGATGCGTGTGCGTTTTACCACCAGCAACCCCGAGGACCTGAGCGATGCCATCATCGACACGATGGCCACTCACGCCAACATCTGCAACCACATCCACCTGCCGGTGCAGAGCGGCAGCAACAAGGTGCTGAAACTGATGAACCGTAAATATACCCGCGAGTGGTATCTGGACCGCATTGCACGCATCCGTGTCGCTATGCCCGATTGCGGCATCTCGACCGATATGTTCACGGGCTTCCACGACGAGACCGAGGAGGACTTCCAGAAGACGCTCTCGCTGATGCGCGAAGTGGGGTTTGACTCGTCGTTCATGTTCAAGTACAGCGAGCGTCCCGGCACTTTTGCCGCCAAAAATCTGCCCGACAACGTCCCCGAAGATGTGAAAATCGACCGCCTGAACCGCATGATTGCCTTGCAGAACGAACTGTCGCTGTGCAGCAACCGTGCCGACGTGGGCAAGACATTTGAAGTGCTTGTCGAGGGCTACAGCAAGCGCAGCCGCGACGACATGTTCGGCCGCACGCCGCAAAACAAAGTTGTCGTCTTTCCCGCCAGCGGCGAGAAACCCGGCGACAAGGTGATGTGCCGCGTGTTGAGCGCATCAAGCGCCACCCTGATGGGTGAACGCATCACTGAATAAGCGCGGGATTATTGCACAATCAAGAAGATTTTTTTACCTTTGCCACAACGCTAAGCGATTAAACAACAACGATATGACTTTTGCCAACAATTGTAACAAGATATTTGATGAAACGGTGAAGCTTTATCACGTCACCGATGACGTTGACGCCGTGTTCAACAACCCTTATGATGAAAACTCCATTGAGGGAAAACTGACTCGCAAAAACTGGATTGACGCTGTGCAGTGGCACCTTGAGGACATCATCCGCGACGAGGGAATTGACCCTGTCGAGGCATTGGCCCTGAAGCGCCGCATCGACCGCAGCAACCAGGACCGCACCGACCTGGTGGAAGAGATTGACGCCTACTTCCGCCAGCAATATGCCGGAGTGGCTATCCTGCCCGATGCCACCATCAATACCGAGAGCCCTGCTTGGGCCATCGACCGCCTGTCAATTCTTGCGCTCAAAATCTGGCACATGCGTGAGCAGACCGAGCGCACCGATGCCGACAGTAACCACATTGCCAAATGCCGAGCCAAACTCGATGTGCTGCTGGAACAACGCAAAGACCTGACAACCGCCATCGACCAACTGCTCGACGACATCGCCGCTGGACGCAAGTTCATGAAGGTGTACATGCAGATGAAGATGTATAACGACCCCGACACCAATCCTGTATTATATGGCAAAAAGTGAGCATACCCATGTGCTTGTCATACGCTTGTCGGCCCTGGGCGACGTGGCGATGACCATACCCGTGCTCTATCCCGTGTGCAGGGATAACCCTGACACGCAATTTATCATGCTCACCAAGAAGTGGCCCGCATCAATGTTTCATGACCGCCCCGACAACCTCACCGTTGTAGGTATCGAGACCAAGGAACACAAAGGTCTCCTGGGCCTGATGAAACTCGCCGGCAAACTGCGGCGGGAATACGACATCGATGCCGTTGCCGACCTGCACAATGTGCTGCGCTCCCGCATCATCTCGTTGTTTATGAAACTGCATGGTGTGCCTGTGGCGCGACTGGACAAAGAGCGTTCTCGCCGCAAGGCGCTTATCAAGCACCACAGTCAAGAGCCTGTCACACCCACCATCGACCGCTACCGCAATGTATTTGAACAGTTGGGGTTGAAGAGCGAAAGTCGCTTCACCCGCCTGTTTGACGGCAAGAGCCTGCCCGAAAGCCCCCTTGTCCCTGCCAAGGACCCTGGCCAGCGCTGGATTGCAGTATCACCTTTCTCGGCTCATGACGGCAAAGTCTATCCCATCGAACTGATGGAACAGGTGGTGCATCTGTTGAGCCAACACGAGAATTACCGGATTTTCCTCATGGGCGGCGGCAAAGCCGAAAAGATTGCCCTGCGCAAGATAGTCCGCAGCAACAAGCGCGTCATATCGATGGCCGAAATCAAACACGGATTCCTTGACGAGTATGCCCTATTGGGCCAATGCGACGTCATGCTCACCATGGACTCGGCCAACATGCACCTGGCCTCGTTAATGGGATTGAAGAGCGTCACCATCTGGGGTGCGACAGCCCCCTGTTGCGGTTTCCAAGGTTATGGGCAAGACGGTAGCCACGACATCCAGCTTGACATGCCCTGTCGTCCCTGTTCCATCTACGGCGAGCGCGACTGCCGCTATGATGACTACCGCTGCCTGGCAGGCATCAAGCCCGAAGTCATTGTCAAACGAGTGGAAGATGTCGTCAAGTGACGGCATTTTTTTACGCCGTTTTTTCAGCAAATCTCCACCACTTTTCTTCATCTAAACAGTTTTCTTTATGTCAGAAGCATAGAATTTCGATAATTCTATGTATTTTTGCGTTTGATAACTAAGGTAAAAAAGATGAAGACAGATCTAAAAAGCAACATCAAGTTGCATCAGGTATCCAGCAAGTATTACCATCCCGAGAACGAAATCGAGTTGGCGTCGTTGACACGCTATGAGAAGATTTATACCAAAGTCATGGAGAGTGCCGACGAAGGTGCCCATGAGGCAGCACTCGATGTGGCAGAAGTCATCAATCACTGTATTGAGGAAAAAGGACGCTGCGTAATCGGCTTTGGTGCCGGCAGATATGTATTCAAGGTCTATGATGAGTTGGTGAAACTGTATTTTGCCGACAAGGTGAGTTTTGCCGACGTCATTGCCTTTAACCTAAGCGAACTGGGGTTGGGCAACGATGAAAAGCTGAGCCTGCATGAGCGCATCGGCGAACACCTCTATTCCAAGGTAGATATCGAGCCCGATAACATCCACACATTCAGCAGACTCGCCACCATCGAGAACGTCCATAGCCAATGCAAGGCCTATGAGCGCGAAATCATTGATGCGGGAGGCTTGGACCTGGTGCTGTGTGACCTGACCAATGACGGCTCGGTTGCCTATAACGAACCGGGCTCCGCGCGCAACAGCGCCTGCCGCCTGATGTTGCTGGGCAGCGAATCGCGCGCCCGCGCTGCCGAGGCTTTCCAGAGCGATACCGCGCCCAAGACCGCCGTCACGCTGGGTATCGGCAACATCCTGAGTGCCCGCAAAATCATCTGCGTAGCCTGGGAGGAAGACTCGGCAAACGCCCTGTTCAATGCCATCGAGGGCAAGATGACCGATGTGGTCCCCGCCTCGTTCCTGCAAGTCCACGATGACGTAAAAATCATTGCTGACCTGGATGCCGCCTCACGCCTGACACGCATCAGTTATCCGTGGAAGGTCACCTCGTGTGAATGGAACGACTATCTCATCCGCCGTGCCATCGTGTGGCTGTGCAACTTGACGGGCAAGCCCATCCTTAAACTCACCAACAAGGATTATAATGACTACGGCCTGAGCGAACTGGTGGCCCTGTATGACTCGGCTTATAATGTCAACATCAAGATATTCAATGACCTGCAGCACACCATCACAGGATGGCCCGGCGGCAAGCCCAATGCCGACGACACCTACCGTCCCGAGCGTGCCGTCCCCTACCCCAAGCGGGTGCTTATCTTCAGCCCCCACCCCGACGACGTGGTGGTATCGATGGGCGGTACGGTGCACCGTTTGGTGCAGCAAGGTCATGACGTGAGCATCGCTATCCAAACCGACGGCGACTTTGCCGTGAGCGATGACGACCTGATGCGCAACATCATGCTTGCCGAGAGGGTACTTAAACACTACGATCCCAACGGCAGCCACAGCTTCATCGAGCAAGCCATGGCAAAACTCAGCGGGAAAGTTCCTGGTAGCGCCGACGATAATGACCTGCGCTATTTCAGGGGTTCCATCATGCTGAGCGAGGCGATGATGGCGTGCGCCCAACTGGGAGTCCCCAAGGAGAACATCCATGACCTACGCCTGCCGTTCTATACCGATGACCCTCACGGCCAGGGAAAGGTAACTGATGCCGATGTAGCCATCATTCAGGACCTCATCGCCCGCATCAAGCCCCATCAGATTTTCATCGACAACGACCTCGTTGACCCGCATGATACCCATGTGAGGGCACACAGCGCCATCATCCACGCCCTTGACAACCTCAAGGACGAAGACTTCATGCGTGACTGCCGTGTGTGGATGTATCGGGGACAGTGGGGACAGTGGGATGTGGACCATGTTGAGATGGCAGTTCCCATGAGCCCCGAGGAGTTCGGCGACAAGCGCAACGCTATCCTCAAGTTCCAGTCCCAGATTCAGGACGCGCCGTTCCGCACCGATGCCGACGGCAAACTGTCATGGCAACGCTCCATTGACCGCAACCGCAACCTCGCCGAGGTTTATCATCAGTTGGGTCTTGCCACCTATGAGGCCATCGAGGCCTTTGTACAATACCGTTTTTGATTTAAAAGGATTGTGTCAACCCATCACGGCACGTGGAAGTTCCATGTTGTCGGGGGCGAGGGCGATGCCGTAGGTTTCGCCTCGGTTGCCCGTGATGGTGTATTGCTTTGCCAACTTCTTGTCGGTGATGACATTCCTGATGCATCGGTTGATGCGTGATATCGTCTGGTGGAGTGAGTCACCGAACGGGTCACACAGGTTATCCACCGTCTGTACTACACGCTTCTCGTTGGCTCCCGGCTTGACCATGCTATAGATGTCGATGATCTCATCGCGGTACTCGTCGATGTTCTTCAGCACGATGCCTTCGCCGCCCTGTTTGCGCTGCTTCATGAACAGGATATAGAGCGTGCGGCACATGGCGGGCATATCGATTTCCATCTCGTCAAGTTCGGGCAGGACAATCTTCAGATCGCCATTGACCAGCAGGCGTCCAGGTGTTCCCACCACCACCTTGCCGCGCAGCAGCTCGGCCATCAAGTCCTTGGGATCCTCATGGTATTGGGCAATATAATTGATGATGGCAATCCTGATTTCCTCCAGTTCCTGCTTCCTTTCCCGCTCGATGCGTGAGATTTCGAGTTTCTCATCGTCAAGCAGGTCGGGCTCGGATTTCGCCTTCTTGTATTGTTTTTGGGGTGCTGACGTAGCACCCATCGGAGTGATTTCTCTCAGCCATTTGGAGGCCTTGTCCCTGAGCTTCTCGCCCGCCTTTTCTACACGGGTCTTGTCCTGCGGTGCAGCCATGGGTGCTTCACCGAATACCGATGAATGCACGTCATACCGATTGCCATAATCCTTCTCATGGAGCTCGATATTCCCTTCGCCGGCATCGATGAATCCCATCAATACGTCAGCAAAATGGCGTATTGCCTCAAACCATCCGCCAGAGCGGTTCATGCGGCTCAAGGTCAAGCTCACCGTAGCATACTGGCCCATATTGCCCACATTGAAGCGTCTCGCAATCAAGAGCAGGTCTTCACGACCAGGCTGATCGATCCACCTGACTTGCAAGGGATGTACAAACTTCTTGACGATCGCTTCAGGTTCATGTACTCCGGGCGAAAAACTACGGTCGCAATACAGGTAGATGATACCGTATTTGAGATTATGAAGGTAAGGCTGGTCCATATCGGTTGACTAATTAGGTTAATATGGTGAATTACAGCAAAAATCATGCCAAAAAGCCGCCATCCCAAGAGGACAGCGGCTGTTGGCATTACCAGCTATTAATCGTCAAAAAAGTCTTCCTTATTGGCTTTCTTGATGAGTTGGGTACGCTCCTCGACCGAGACGGGAGCCGCCATGCAGCATGACATCTTGTCCATCCAGCGTTCACGCGACTTGCGCTGTTTCGCGAACATGGCTTTCGTGCCTGCTACAGTCTTGTCAAAAGTGAGGTGATGGTCGATGCTCAGCGAGAAGGAGACTGACTCGACGTCATGGTCAGCGCCGATGTAGGCGAACTGCCAGCCCTGCTCCTTGTAACTCTCGATGAGGGCGCTGATGGCCGCGCGGGTAAACTCGTGTGACGCGTTCTCATAGCCGTCGGTGATGATGGTCACCAGCGCCAACGACTCGGCATCCCGGCTCTTGAGGGCGTGAATGCGGGTGATGGTGGTGCCTATGGCATCATACAGCGGCGTCATGCAACAGGGACGATAGTCGCGGTCGGTGAGGGTGTTCACCTCGGCAACGGGTGTGTTGTCATAGATGGTCTTGAGTTCGCAGCCGCAAAAAGCGACGAGCGTGACGATGTTTTCCTGGTCGGGGTTCTTTTCCTGGGCACTCTTGATGCTGCCGATGGTCTCATTGACGCCATCGACGGCCTGACGGGCGATGCTTGACATGGAGCCGCTCTTGTCGAGAATAATCACGTTGTAAATTTTGGTTTTCTTCGATTCCATAACACTGTAGTTTTAATGTGTGAATAAAAAATGAGGTGTCTAAAACCGGCTTCGTTCCCGATGACATTGCAAAATTAGTCCCCAAAACAGCACCCTATTCATTCCTGCAACCTTGCAGTTTTTCTGAGAATTATTGTTTTGACCTTAGATTTTTGCTAACTTTGGGCGAATTTGTTTAATTGACATTTTTAATAATCTTCTTAACGCATCAGACAATGAAACGTACTTTTATTATTTCCATTTTGTTGCTTTGTTTTGTGGGTATATTTGCCCAGTCAAATCCAAGCAAACCGCCTAAATATGACGGCAACCCCAATGCGAGGTATCAGTTATACCCAACGCAGAACATGTGGACATTTATCAAACTCGACACCCAAACCGGAAAAATGTGGCAAGTGCAGTTTGCAATCAATAAACCTAATGAGCGTTATGGCTATTGCATTAATCGAGAAGAACTTTTAGCGTTGTCTGACACCTTAGTTAACGGACGGTTTACTTTATATCCGACCGAGAACATGTATAACTTCATTCTGCTTGACCAGATAAATGGTAAAGCATGGCAGGTGCAGTGGTCAAACGACAATAACAGTACAAGAGGGATTGTAGCTGAAATCAAGGACTATTAGCTCCGCACAGAACAACGTGCCACACAAAAGAGTGCTACAGCGGTACCAGGACAGCGCTACGGCTGTACCATGGGGGCGCTATGGATAAAATGGCTCGTTTTCTTGCCGATGTCGGCAAAAATGGGTATATTTGCGGCGGTATTATGGTTTTTTCTTGCCGATAGAACGATGGATTATATCTCAGTGAAGCAATATGCCGAGAAGTTCAATATCTCGGAGCGGACTGCCCGCAACTACTGTGCCGGCGGGAAGATTGACGGTGCCTATCTCGTGGGGAAATCATGGAATATCCCTGCCGATGCTGTGTTGCCCGGTCGTAAAAAGAAGTCCAAAGCATCACCTCTGCTAAACGCACTGCAGGAGCAACAGGCCGGAAAGATCAAAGGTGGCATCTATCACCATGTCCAGATCGACCTCACCTATAACTCCAACCACATCGAGGGTAGCCGGTTGACCCATGACCAGACGCGGTATATCTTCGAGACCAACACCATCGGCATTACAGACGAAGCGGTCAAGGTTGATGATATCATAGAGACGGCTAACCATTTTCGCTGCATCGACCTTATCATTAATCAGGCTGGCGCAAAACTGACCGAGACCTTCATCAAGCAACTTCACCAGATGCTTAAGACCGGTACATCCGATTCCCGCAAGCCGTGGTTCGCTGTAGGTGACTACAAACGACTGCCTAATGAGGTGGGAGGCATGGAGACAGCAGCCCCGTCAGACGTCCACCGCCAAATCAGGGAGTTGCTACAAGCGTATAATTCAATCAAGAGGCATACCCTTGAGGACATTATTGACTTCCATCAACGCTTCGAGGCTATCCATCCATTCCAGGACGGTAATGGACGTGTGGGGCGCCTGATTATGTTTAAAGAGTGCCTATCGGCAGGTATTGTCCCCTTCATCATTACCGATGACCTGAAGATGTTTTATTACCGAGGTTTGAAAGAGTGGCCACGTATTAAAGGTTTCCTGCTCGACACTTGCCTGACAGCCCAGGACAACTTTAAGGTCCTTCTCGACTACTTCAACATCAAGTATAAAAAATAATCGTCAATACAATAACACAAATTATAACGATCTATCATGGAACAAGGAAAACAACATGAGGAATCTGAGCAGATAAAAGAGTATCAGGCAGTGATGCTCTGGAAACTTGGATTGGGACACATGGGCAAGTACTTCAATGGCGAAAACCCGTTGCCTGACAAAAAGGAAATCGCTACAAAAGACAGCTGGAAAACTGAAGCCATGCCCGACGAGGATGTCTCAACATTGCAAACGGGCCTCACTTTGGCCGATGAGGACATGGACATCATCCGCCGTGGGCATATTCCCGAAGCCCAGGAAGACCACTGGTTTATGTACTGTGACGACGAATACATCCGCTACTACCGCAGTTGGAGCGGCATGTGTGCATTTGAGGCTCACTATATCAGAGAAGATGACCACTGGCTCATCGATAGTATCACCATCAATCATGCACTTGCCGAATTTGGCGTGAATGGTGACGAATCAGGAGTTTACTTGTTCATTTATTTGATGATTGCCGAGACGGGATCGGATGCCGCTCCACAATGGAACGCATTTCTCGATGCCTGGACGGAAACGCATCTCAGGTATGCCAACCCAGCAGACAAAGATGCGCATGAAACCAGTGATTCCAACGATAACTAATTACTGTTCCATAACTTTTTTGCGGAGTGATGGAGTGACTTTGGGGAAAGTTATGTATATTTGCAAGTTGGAAAGATATGAACAGAACATAAAGGCTATTATGATATGATGACCAAAAAAGAAAAACCGATGGCTGAACAGGAGAATCCGTTGTATATCGTTACGGGATCGACCGACAGCATGGGCAGCGTGATTACCCGCAAGCTCGCCGAGCAGGGCAAGGCTGTGCTGCTTGCCAGCCGCGATCTGCAGAAGGCCGAGGACTATGCAGCACAACTGCGTGCGGTGACCCGCAACAAGGACATTTCTTGCCTGCAACTCGACCTGAATTCATTCGACCTGGTCAACGACTTTGTGAGCCGCCTGCGTGCACTGAACCGCCCCGTGGCAGCGCTCATCAACAATGCCGGCCTGCTGCCCCGCCGCAGCGAGATATCGCCCGACGGTTTTGAGCATGCCGTTCAGGTGAACTACCTGAGCACCGCGCTGCTGTCGATGAAGACCTATCCGCTCATCGAGGAAGGTGGCCGCATCATCTTGTCGACGAGCGTGTCACGCCGCTTTGTATCGTTGCCCTATGAGTTCCCCGCCGTGTCTCATTTCACACCGTGGGGCGCCTATGCCCAGAGCAAGTTGGCGCTGACGCTGTTCTCGATTTACATGTCGAGCGTGATGAAGACGCGCCGTGTGGCCGTGAACTGCGTCAACCCGGGTCTGCTGAAGAGCGGTGCTCTCGCCATGTCGCGCTGGATGGACCGCGTGCCTGACTACCTGAGCCGCAACATCCCCAGCCCCGAGGCAGGTGTGGTGCCCACCATGCGCGCCCTGGAGAGCAGGGACACCGGCTACCTGTTCTCGGGTGCCGACAAGCAGGTGAAGACCTCCACAATGCTCAAGAACCGCGAGATGTTCATCCGCGTGTGCAACGACACGATGCGCATCTTGAAGGAACATCTTGACGAGTGACAAATAACGAATGTAATGAGTGGATTTATTGCGGTAAGTCCACTTTTAATTATATGTGTGAATGACAATATTGGGCGAAAACGACCGTCTGCGTTCTGACAGCACAGTCGCGACGATAGGCATGTTTGATGGGGTCCACCTGGGACATGCCACATTGGTCGATTTCCTCAAGCGGCAAGCCGCTGAATTGGGGAAACAATCGCTCGTCATCACCTTCAATCGCCACCCGCGTCAGGTGCTTCATCCTGACAGACCTTTCCCATTAATTATGTCTAAAGACGAGCGGCTGTCGCAAATCGCGCAATTATCGCCTGACATGCTGTTGCCGCTTGACTTCACGCTGGAACTCTCGCAGTTAGACTCTGAGCACTTCATCGAGCTGCTGCGCGACCGTTATGGCGTGAGTGAACTGGTGGTAGGCTATAACCACCACTTTGGGCACAACAAGGGCGAGACCTTTGACGACTACTGCCGCCACGGCAAGCAGCTGGGCGTGAACATCGTGAAGGCTCCTGAGTACCTAGGCCGTTATGCCCCTGTGAGCTCGACCATCATTCGCAACCTGATTGCCGCGGGCAAGGTGGACGATGCCCTAAACTGCATGGGCAGGCCTTACACCATCTCGGGCCGCGTTGTACACGGTTTCCGCAACGGCCGTGAACTGGGATTTCCTACCGCCAATGTGGGGGAGGTGGATCCGCAGCTGCTGTTGCCGCACAACGGTGCCTATGCCGTGCTGGCTCATGTGGCGGGCCAACGCCTTCAAGGCATGGCGAACATAGGCAGGCGTCCCACAATGGCCAACGGCGATAATCTGAGCATCGAGGTCAACCTGTTTGACTTTGACGGTGACATCTACGGCCAGGACATCATGCTGGAACTGATCAGCTTCCTGCGGCTTGAAATCAAGATGTGCGGCATTGACGAGCTCAGGCAACAACTCAGCCTCGACCGCGAGAATGCCAAGTCAAAACTACAAGAATACTTAACAACTTTACAATCATAGTAATATGGACATTATTAACCTGTGTGACCAAAACTCGCTCGTGGGTCAGTTCATGAGCGAAATCCGCAACAAGGACCTTCAGCAGGAGCGTCTGCGTTTCCGCACCAATATCCATCGCTTGGGCCAGATTATGGCTTATGAAATCTCTAAAAGGCTCGCTTATAACACGGTGGATGTAAACACGCCCCTGGGTGTGAAGCAATGTAATGTGTTGGGCGACCGTGTGGTACTTGCCACGTTATTGCGTGCCGGCCTACCGTTCCACGAGGGCTTTTTGAGCTACTTTGACGGCGCCGAAAACGCTTTTGTTTCGGCCTACAGGAAGTACTTCCCCAAGACCGATGACTTTGTAGTCCACATCGAGTATATCGCCAGTCCGCGGCTCGACAACAAGACGCTGATTATTGTTGACCCGATGCTCGCCACCGGCTCGTCGATGGAACTGGCTTATCAGGCATTGGTAACCAAAGGACACCCTGCCCACATTCATGTGGCAAGCGTTGTAGCCACGCCACAGGCCATCGAGGTTGTGCGTCAGCATCTGCCGGAGGACACGACCACGTTGTGGACCTGTGACATCGATGATGAACTGAACGCGCACAGCTACATCGTGCCGGGTCTGGGCGATTGCGGTGACCTGCTCTACGGCGAAAAAGAATAGATTTAGTTAGAAGTTAGGAATGAGGTGTCAGGAGTGATTCTGACAACCGAAAATTGAATACTGAAATATGGTACGCAAATATGATTATCTCATCATCGGCTCAGGTGTGGCCGGAATGAGTTTTGCCCTGAAAGTGGCAAATACGGGAACCGTGGCACTGGTGTGCAAGTCCAAGATGGAAGAGGCCAACACCGACCTGGCACAAGGCGGTGTCGCCACAGTGACCAACCTTGAGGTAGATAACTTCGAGAAACACATACATGACACGATGGTAGCTGGCGACTGGCTCAGCGACCCCGAGGCCGTCAAGAAAGTCGTGACCGAGGCTCCTGCCCAGATTCAGGAACTGCTCGGTTGGGGTGTGGACTTCGACAGGAATGAGAAAGGTGAGTTCGACCTGCATCGCGAGGGCGGGCACAGCGAGTTCCGTATCCTGCATCATGCCGACAATACCGGCCACGAGATACAGACGTCGCTCATCGAGACCATCCGCGCCAATCCCAACATCGACGTCTATGAGGACCATTTTGCCGTCGAGATTCTCACCCAGCATCACCTGGGTAAAATCGTGACACGGCGCACGCCGGGCATTGAGTGCTATGGTGCATACGTCCTCAATCAGGAAACCGGCGAGGTGGACACCTTCCTGTCGCGCGTGACGCTCATGGCGACGGGTGGCGTCGGCCTGGTTTATCACACCACCACTAACCCCCTGGTGGCTACAGGCGACGGCATTGCCATGGTCTATCGTGCCAAGGGAACGGTGCAGGACATGGAGTTTGTGCAGTTCCACCCCACAGCACTGTATCATCCTGGCGACCGTCCCGCCTTCCTCATCACCGAGGCGATGCGCGGCTACGGCGGCGTGTTGCGCAACCTGGGAGGCGAGGAGTTCATGCAGAAGTATGACCCGCGCCTGTCGCTGGCACCGCGCGATGTGGTAGCTCGCGCCATCGACAACGAGATGAAACAGCGCGGTGAGGACCACGTCTATCTTGACGTGACTCACAAGGACGCCGAGGAGACAAAGCACCACTTCCCCAACATCTACAAACATTGCCTGGATCTTGGCATCGATATCACCAAGGAATACATCCCCGTGGTACCCGCGGCACACTACCTGTGCGGCGGCATCAAGGTGGACCTGAACGCCTGCTCAAGCATCAAGCGGCTGTATGCCGTGGGTGAGTGCTCCCGCACAGGTCTGCACGGCGGCAACCGCTTGGCAAGCAACTCCCTGATTGAGGCGGTCGTATATGCCGACGCTGCCGCCAAGCACGCTATCGAGCATGTGGGCGAGTACACCTGGCGCGAGGATATCCCCGCGTGGGACGATGCCGGCACAACGCACCCCGAGGAGATGGTGCTCATCAGCCAAAGCGAGAAGGAAGTAGGCGAAATCATGTCAACCTATGTGGGAATCGTGCGCAGCAACCTGCGTCTCGACAGAGCATGGAACCGACTGGACATCCTGTATGAGGAGACCGAGAAGCTGTTCAAGACCAGCAAGGTGTCGCGCCGCATCTGCGAGCTGCGCAACATCATCAACGTGGCATACCTCATCACCCGCCAGGCCAAGGACTGCAAAGAATCGCGAGGCCTGCACTACACCATCGACTATCCCCCCGCCCCCAAGAGCGAGGAAGACCTGAAACTGTAAATATTTCAAATAAACGGTAACAAATTACCACGCCAACGGGATTTAGGTCTCGCTGGCGTGGCTGTTTTATTGATTGCCGATAGCTCGCAGAAATTATTGAACTGATTTGTCGAGCCAACCGGTTAATAGCCTAATTTTTTGTATTTTTCATAAGCTTTCTGGAGTTTGGTGTCGTACTGATTGGTCTGGTAACCGGCACCATTGTAACGACGAGCAAAGCTTGCCCACTGTATTTTGCCTGGCTGCAGGTACTGGTGCAGATTGTTAGACTTGATAAATGCCACAAACAGCATGAGCTGCTCACTCTCACTCTTGCACATGCGCTCAACAAATTCACTTACTGAACCGCATTTGCAGGTTTTATAGTTATTACCCATGATCTGGAACAATCCCCAACTTGCTGAGGCATTGGCTGCATCACAGTTAATCAGGCGGGCCTTTTGCAGGCGGGCATGCTCAGCCACACCACCCACATAGTACGCTTTGCCCTCCTTCCATGTCTGGTTCAGGATATCACTGTCTTTATATTTGGTGGGCTTGACGTTGCGTTTCTCAAGCTCTTTCCAGAATATATGACTCTCGAACAAGATGGTAGGGTGATTACTGAACACATATCCCGATCCGCTCGATTCCACGTCTGTGATGGCTCTGACCACGGCAACTTCAACGCCTAACTCGTTGGCGGCTTTCACAAAATCCTGGTCGCTGATTTTGCTGTTAGAAATCCTGTTTCGGCCCTGGTAGATGAGTTCGGTCCAGGTTGCCCGTCCAACGATACCATCATCGACCAAGCCATTAGCAGCTTGGTATTTCTTGACCTGATCCTCGGTCAATTGGCCGAAAAAGCCATCGGGGTTCAATGGATATCCCAACTCGTTAAGTAAGGACTGCAGCAGCCAAGCTTTGGGATTGCGGGTCTTAAAACTGGTGGTTACCTTTACAGTACCCAGGTAATTCAGCACCTTGGCGCTGACGTTCTTTGCGGGTTTAGTGATTCCTCTTGTTTGAGGCAGGATAACATCGAAATCGAATTCACCATTAACTTCACTTAATAGGCCACGCTCAATATCTTCAAAAATATCTTCCATAATGTTTAGGGTATTAATAGTGATAAATGTTGTTTGCTCAGGGTTAAAAATTGATTTGATGCAAAGTTACAACAAAAATATTCAAAAACGAAAAAAATTTATCAAATTCATTGCTGTCCACTAAAAAATTGCAAACGGTAATGCCTAGTCATCGGCCTTCTACAATAGTCCCGCGGCCTGCACTACACCATCGACTATTCTCCCGCTCCCAAAAGCGAAGAAGACCTGAAACTGTAGTTTCAACAACCTGTATAAACAACTGAACACTCTGAAGAATCTGATAATCAGAAATCTCAGAGTGTTCAGTTGTTTTTGTTGTGTCAGTTAGATTGTTGAAGTTGTTATAGTTGTTTTAAAAAGCAAGTGCGCGGATGCCAATCAGAAAACTCAGATAATTCAGTTGTTTTTATTTCAGTCGAGTACCTCCTCGTATTCGGCATCGGTGATTTGTTCCTCGACGATGGTGCGTGTTTCGCCATCGGCAGTGGTTTCCTCGATGACAGTGCCGCTGACTTCCTCAAAGTCGGCATACTCGCCCTCGTTGCTGGTGAAAATCTTGCGCTCGCCGGTCTCGGTATATTCCTCCTCTTCCTCGTCGCGACGGGGTCGTTCGTGCTGCTGACGCCCGCGGAATGACTCGTTGACGCGGCGACGCAGGTTCTGCATGTAGAACCACCCTCTTAACAGGGGGATTCCAATCATCAAGAACAGGACGAACAATATGAATATCAGAAAGCTCATTTATTTCTCACGTTTAATGATAGACAGCAGCACGTAGAGTGCTATGGCGGCGGCAAGGCCGGGCAGACCCATCAGCACGACAAATGCCACCGTGGCTACTATCTGCAAATATTGTGCCCAATTCTCCTTGAGTGACGACAGGTTGTGCATTTTCAACGAGAACATGCGCAATGGGCATACCATGAGCAGCGACATCACGACGATGAGCAGCACCACAATCCAGACGGGGCAATCATACTGGTAATACCAGTCGGTGAAGCCGATCCAGAAGATGGCATTGGCCGGGATGGGCAGGCCGGTGAAGGTGGTGGCTTGGTTGGTGTCGACATTGAAACGGGCCAGGCGCAGGGCGCCGAACACGGGCAGCAGCAGGGCAAACAACGCCAATAAATCATCATATTGGTTCATCTTGCTGTACAAGATCAGTGCCGGCGCAAGTCCGAAGCTCACCAGGTCGGCCAGCGAATCCAGTTCCTTGCCGATAGCGCTGACGGCATGCAGCCAGCGCGCCACCAGACCATCAAGAAAATCGGCGACAGCCGATAGGGCGATGTAATTAATAGCTATGATGTAGGGGGCTACCAAGCATCCGTTTGACAGCGCCGCGATGCATGCCATGCAGCCAAAAAACAGGTTCAGCGAGGTGATGGCGTTGGGTATGTTGTTGCGAATCGCTTTAATCATGATTTCTTATTGTTATGGAGTTTTGCCACCAGGGTCTCTCCGCCCCAGGTGCGGTCGCCCAGTTTAACCTTGATTTCGGTGTCAAGCGGCAAGAAGATGTCCACCCTTGAACCGAACTTGATGAACCCGATGAAATCATTCACGTCCACCTCCTCGCCCTGCTCCACATAGGTCACAATGCGCCGCGCAATGGCGCCGGCAATCTGACGCACAAGGATTTCCTCGCCTGTAACAGTGCGGATGACGATCGACGAGCGCTCGTTGTCGCTGCTCGATTTGGGAAGGTTAGCGGCTAGAAAACGGCCCGAATGGTGCTTGACATAGGTCACATTCCCCTTGACAGGCACCCAGTTGGCATGCACGTTAAAGACCGTCATGAACACCGACAGCTGGATGCAGTTGCGGTGCAGATACTCGTCCTCATACACCTCTTCAAGGGCCACCACCGTGCCGTCAACACTCGACACCACCGCAGTGCCGTCGCTGTTGTCGCCATTGTAGTGACGACGCGGCAGCCTGAAGAAGTTGAGCACCAGCAAGAACAAGATACCCATCAACACAATCAGCCCCCAAGCCACCGGCTTGTAATCAAAGAAACGGTAGGCCAATGCACCGCTCGACACTATAATCAAGAATAGCATCAGCAAGATATTCTCGCCCTCGTGATGGATTTTGACTTTCATCTTGCAGTCACATTTCGTTTAACTTGCAAAGTTAATAAAAACTTTTCACTTTACCCTGCTCCTTGGCCCGAATTTTTCCAAATCCGCCTTTTTACAGGCTTTTGAAGACGATTTAGACATGTGTAAAAAGCCGAATTGAGCATGCATTGTATTGAAAAACAACACTCACAACAAAAAAATCAGATTTTTTTGTCACCAATTCAAAAAATTGACTTACCTTTGCACCCGCTATTCGCCCAGATGGCGGAATCGGTAGACGCGTTGGTCTCAAACACCAATGGGGTAACACCCGTGCCGGTTCGACCCCGGCTCTGGGTACAAAAATAGGCTGTTAATCACTTGATTTTCAGCCTATTTTTATTTTTCAATAAGCAACCAATAAGCAAAAAGCAACACAATAGCACATTTTTGCCCTCAAAATTGGCTCATTTGTGGCTGTCGCTGGGGCGGCTCATTGGGGGCGGTGGCTTGTGCCAGCGGTGAGGGCTGGCGGCTCATCACCTCGGCGAGGGTTGAGGCACAAAAACAAATCACCCCTACAATTGCCCGTTATTGTGCTTGCAGGGGCGATTTAACGGCGGTGGCTTACCCTATTGCCTCCACATCATCAAAAACATCATCAAAAACACTCAAATAACCCTCAATCGCTTTTAACGGTTCTTTGTAGCCGTCTGCATCATCGCCAGCATAAAACATTGAGAGCTCGCCCAAACACGCCCTTAACCGCCTCAACGCTTTAACACAATCGGCAAACGCTAAAAACTCCGGGCTGGCCACAAACTTTACTTTGCTTTTGCTCATTTCTTACAAGTTTAAGGAAACAAAAATGCCCCCTGTTTAGGTGTCCTCGGCCTTGTAAGTAACCGTGTGGGCGTTTCCGCTACCACCACCATACAAAGGGCAAAATGTCATTTATCAACCGCCGGGGCGGTCGCTTACAAGTTTAGGTATTGCAAAGGTAGCGTTTTTCCCTCAACTGCCAGCAAGCAAAACCAAATTAAAACCTAACCAAAACAAAATTAAAACCAAAGTGTTTGAAACTCAAATACCTTTACTCGGTTCTTTATGTCTTGGGTCGGCTGGGTCACTATCGAGGGGCAAAGTTTTTAGCATTTCCAAAAACAAGTTTCCACCCTCATAAGCTTGTGGCAAATCCAATGTATCAATAAAACCCTGCCTAAGCCACTTTAATAGCACGGCTTTAACGTCTCGATCTAACGGCACAATCATAACTCATCACCTTTTAACAGTTCTCTAATTATATCGTCTAATTGCTGCTCTGATAGTTTGCTAAAATCAACCCTTGCACTGATCGCCTGTTGCTTGGGTATAATATAGGGTAAAAACCGCTCTATTACCCTTATCCTCTCATAAGGGGTTAGTTTTTTGATATCCTTTTCTAACTGTGCCCGGTTATCGTTTATGAAATCGGTTATCCATTCTCTAACCGTCTTTGTGACCTTATTTGGCACCCCTTTGGGTCTCCCATTTGGGTTATTGGTTTTACCTTTCATGTCCTGTTAAACTTTGTTGTTTTCAAAAACTCTAAAATTACCAAATCGGTAATTTGTGACAGCTTAATATAGAGTCAATTTTGATTTTTGCCTTTGCTGGCTCATCGGTAAAACCTTACCGCCTCGGCAATCTTTTTATTTAGTTCATCAATCGCCTCGCTCTTGACGGTCAAACCCTCACGCTCTTGGCACGCTTGCTTAACAGCTTGCCTCAAATCGTGTGCCTGTTTTGCCGTCAACTCACCTCGCTTTTGTGCCTCGGCGATTTGGGCTATAAACTCCACCTCGCCCCCTGCACGCTCAATTAGCGACAAAACCCCTTGCCTGTATAACTGTTGCTTGGTTTTCATTGCTTGGAAATTTAATTGTATATCGTTGATTTTCCTTATAGCGTTATAGGTGTCACGCCAGCGATTTAGCACGGCGATATAAAAACGCTCATCATACAGGGTTGCCCCTGTGACAGCTGGCACGCCTAAAACACTCGCCAGCCTGTGGGTGTAACGTTGTTCATACCTCAACACGTTTCTATCCCGGTAGAGGTCGGGTAGAGGCTCGCCCCTTGCCCTTTGCTCTCGGTTCTTATCATAGAAACACAACCGCTCATCTCGCTTTTGGTAATATAAACCGCTGGGCTGTAACAGTCGCTTTGCATAAGCCAGCACGCCCAAATGATTTATATAAACCTCGGTAGGGTATTGAGTAATGAAATTGCACGCCACATCAAGCCTTGTAACGGTGGCGAGGTTCATAGGTAGGTGTAACTCATCGCTTAACCGCTCCACAGCCCTTTGCACATCGCCACGCCCCATTGATTTAAAGTTATCGCCTAAATACCACTTGCAAAGTGACCCGTCTTTTACTTTCACTTGCCAACTGCTGGCAGTAACGCTCAACCCGGCGAGTTTGCCCGTTATGACAATTTCACCGTTGCTATATTGGTGTGTGCCTACATCGGCGAGGTAACAGGGCGTTTCCTCTATGAAACTCACCCCCTCAACATCGGCGGCGGTCAACTTGAAATTAACTGTGTCAAACATCGGTGCAAATTACTAAATCGGTAATTCTTGACAACTTAATATAGTGTCAATTTGCTTTGGGGTGGGTTTGAGGTTATCGCCCCCACCTATGGCGGCTCACTCGCTGGCGGCGGCGATGGCTGGGGCGGTCGGGTGTCGGGTGGCTCGCTCTCTCAAAAGGTTCATTTCCTCATCTAGTTCACCGTCACTCAAAAGGTTGTATAACGGTAGGCGGTCTTTGCTTTTGCCCCTCGCTATAAACAACTCCAAAACGCCCCCTTGCTGCACAACTTTATTAACAACCTCAAAGCCCTCAAACACAAATAAAATAGCGTCTGCCTCGCCCTTAACATCGCCAAAAGCGAGGTTACTTGCTGGGTCGGGTACATAGATACTTGTTAAGTTCTTACTTTTTATTGTTAGGCTCTTATCTGCTTTCCTGTGTACATCACCGCTAAATTGGTCGGGTACATCAACAAAGTAAGCAAGTAAATCACCCACGTTATAACCGTCACGGCTGGCGGTCGGTTGCCCTTGTTTGTCCTGTCGCTTTTCCTCAAAGGGTTGGTAACTCTCGGTGCTGGCGGTGCAATCCAATCGGGTTTTACTCTTGGTTGCTACACGCTCAAAGCGGTAGTAATCGGTTAGTAACATCACGCTGCACCCCCTCTCTCGCTGCAATAGGCGGCGGCTTGGCTGGTTAACTCGGTGTCGCTGGCAACTCGGTTGGACTGTAACCACGCCTCAACCTCACGGCGGTTAAAGTAACACATCTTGCCCATAGGCTTGTAGTGTGGTATCTCACGCCTCATTGTCAATTTGTAGAGGTAACTTTTTGAAATCCCTAAATAAAGGGCGGTTTCCTCGCTGGTTAATACCTCTTTGGTGGCAAATAGTGTCCTTGCCGTTACCAAATCGGTAATTTGTTTCAAATCCTCTTGGCTCATATTCTTTCAAGCGTTAAGGGTCGGGGCTTTCCTGTGGTCGGTGTGAGGCGGCACAATCTTTGCCCTTGTAACTCCACGCTGGGGCGGCTCACACTCTCACCCCTTTGTGAAATCATCGGCAAAGGTAGATGGTAAAGTAAACAAAGCACCCCCACAACAGCCCATTATCGGGATTGTGGGGGTAATGTGGGGGCGGCGGTTGCTTGCTGGCTTTCAATCTCCAAAAATTTCCTCAACCTTTTCAATTCCATTGGGGTTTTGCCCTGTCTTTTTAATATCGTTGAGGCTGGTTGTTAGGTTCTTGCTTTTAACGTCAAACAATCGCTCAAAAGGTTTCCAACTCAAACGCTTTTGCCCCTCGCTATTATAGCCCTTGCCCAAATCCAATTTAATACTCATTTCACGGCAAAAGCACGCTAATAGCACTTGGGTTGCCTGCCATTTATATTGCTCGCTCATCAAGCCAGCGTTAACCGCTCTTGCAAAATATTTCCTCGCTTGCTCGGTGTCTAACTCGCTGGGCAACTCTCGCCCTGTGCTGGGTTCTTGGCTCGCTTGGGGCTGGTTGCCCTGTTGAGGCTGGGCGGTGCTGGCGGCTGGGTCACCCTCGGCGAGGGTTGAGGCTCGGCGGTGAGGTGGCAAAGCCTTAATGTAGTGTTGTGCTAACTCTATACTGCCTAAATAATAATCCACATCGGTAATTACTCGGTGATATTTCAAGTAAATACCGCTTGTTTCCTGTAATTGCAATAGGTCAACCCCATAGGTGAGCAACAAAGCGTCTAACCTGTTGGCAAACTGTGTGGCTGCACTTGCCCACGCCCCACAATAATACTCAATCGTGTTTTTATCGCTGTGAAAAACCACCTCACAAAACCGCCTGTTTATATATTGTTGCCTCTCTATATGGTTTTTATACCGCTCAATCATCTTGCTACACGCCTCGGCTTGCTCTTTTGGGGTGGCGGCTGGCTTGCCGTTTACATCAAATAACTGTTCATTTTGGGGCTGGCTCTCCCACATCGCTTTATCGCTCTCGGTGTCTTTTATCGCCTGTTGTAAGCGTTTTATCTCGGCGGTGGGGTGATATATCTTTGCTAACTCGGCAAACGGTGTGAGCAAAGAAAATAAATACCGCTCTCGCTCATCGCCAACAAGCCCCCTCAACTCGCTTTCTATCTCGGCAATAATAGGGCTTATTCTACCGCTTTCAACCGTTGAGAAATCAAAAGCCTCGGTTTGCTCTTGCACTTGCTTTGGTAGGGTGTCGGTATAATGTTTCATTAACCAATCGGGTAACTCGCCCTTTCTTGGGTAAGGGTTCAAATCGTGCAAATCTCTAACCGCCTCAACAGCGTTACAGGCTACACCGCCACGCTCATAGGCACTCAAAAACGCCGTTATGATTGTACTATTATTGTTCATCGCTCAATCAAATATTTAACGCTGGTAGGCTGGCAATCGCCTGAGCTTTAAGGCTGTCAACCGCTCTTGTATATTTCTCGGTGTGTTTCAAACCGCTGTGACCTAACAGGCTCGCCACGGTCTTAATGTTTGCTCCATTGTTCAAGATATTCACGGCAAAACTGTGCCTTGCACAATGCCAACTAATGTGCTTGTTAATCCCTGCACGCTTAACCCACCTTTTAAGGGCTTTTAGGCACATTTCATAACTCGGTAAGGGAAATATAACCTCGGCTCGGTTATCGGGCTGTGACGGCTCGCCAATCAATTTTAAGTGGGTTTCATCAAGCGGTATCACTACACCGCTATTAGCACTATGCCCCTTAGTCTTGTTTTGCTCAAACTTTAATAGGCGGTTGCCAAAATCCACATTTGCAAAAGTGAGGTCTTTAACATCACAAAATCTCAAACCCGTATATAGGCAAAATAGGAAAGCACGCCTAATATTGGGGTTTTCATTATCATAGTGGGTTGAGGCTAACCGTGCAATCTCATCAAGCGACAATATTTCTTTCCTTAATTGGTTATCATCTATCTTAATGCTGATCGTTTTGCCGTCAACATCGGTAAACGGTTCTTGGTAGTTAAACTTGTACTTAACGCCACAACTCTTATAGACTTTCTTAAAGCGTGCAAATATGCCTTTTGCCCCCTCGCCCACACTCCTACTTTGTAGGTACTCGGTAAAGTTCAACATCATATCACGGTTTATTTGCTGGGGCGTAATATGCTTTTGATATTTCTTATACTCGGTTGTATCTCTCAAAAAGTCTTGAAAGCGGTGCAAAGCAATTTCAATCATTCTAATATCTTTCTTGGTGTAACTCTCAATGTAGGATTGAAAGTAGGCAACAAAATCAATATCCTTTGGTTTTGCCAGCCTATAACCCTCGTTGCTCTCTAACAGTTCTTGCCCACGCTCATAACGTATCTTTTTGGCGAGGGCTAACGTTTCTTTGTTTTGCTGTCGCTCTATCGGGGTTCTTGGGGCTTGCCATAGGAAAAGCCCTAAACGCTCTGTTTCTCGGTTGGCTTTCTTATAGGTCTTGCCGTTCTTGCTCTCGGCGAGGGTGTAGCCTAAATAAAACTCCAAATATAGGCTCTCTCGGCCGTCACTCAACACCTGTGCCATTAACTTAGGGTTATCGCCTGTATTGCCCTCTATTAGGTAAGTGTTGTTAGCCCTGTAATTCTTTTTTGTTGCCATATTGCTTTGCTTTTTGTTTCTCTTTGTTGCAAAGGTAATACTTTATTTTCACTCAATAAGCAACCAATAAGCAATTTTTGTTAAAATAAGGTCTTTTTTTTGAAATCAAGTGAAAATATAGGCAACTTAATAGGCTGATTTTCTTTGTTGTTAGTTTCTCTTGGTTATTGTTGTTTGCTGGGTACTTTATCGGCTCTGGGTACCAAGTAAATAAGCAATGTGCCGTATCTGAATTAGATGCGGCACATTTTTGTTTTTGTTTCTAAAACATTTTCACCTTATTTCCTGATGCAAAAAACGGCACCTAGTTCCAGCAAGATACCGAATTATTCATGGAATTAAGAAACAAAGCATTTGCAGATTATACCATCGTTTCTATCTCCTTCGCTCTATCCTCGCTTAATCCCTTTGCTTTACGAATTACCTCAAGCAACTGACGAGCCAGACTGCTTATTTCTCCATTTATCATAAAACTCTTCACTGAATCCAGGTATTCTTTTTCATTATCAGTTAGCTTTGGAGTTAGAGTTTCTTCAAGAAAAATAGCACGATCCTCAGAGATTTCAAGAGCCTTACGGACAGTTTCAAGCATTATGCGAGCATGGTCATTAATTCCACCATCTTCCAAACACCTCTTTATCGAATCAAGATATTGCTGCTCTTCTGATGAATATGAATTTTGAATTCCATCGCTTGCGGCCTTTTGACTATTACTAAACTCACTAAGGGGTTTGAATTCGGCCGTGATTCGCCACATTGTTTCTTCAGTTACTTTTACATGAAACTCTCGTTCACGATGATAATTAGCATTAATGCTAAAGATCAAGTTCTCATATGCTGCATTCACGTCTATTTGTGATTGTTCATCAAGAGAACTCATTTGTTTAGTGGATATAGATTGCTCAAAGTGCAGTTGATTATGATTCAGACGAGCCTCAACGAGATCTTTCCAATCAGGCTCGTTGTCATACCAATGCAAATCATTTGGTAGAGAAGGGTGTTCGTATGTATCAAGACTTTCAAAATAACCAACTGTCTGACCAGTGCTACTACTATTCCTCTGAGATTGGCCGGAACTGTACTCTCCGCTCAATTTATGAGTCAATAAACTAACTTCTCCTCCTGCCTTGATAGCTCTATTATCGATTTCTTCAACAGACGCGCCTCTTATTGACGTAAATGTGATTTTGGAGGCTCCTAAAGAACGAAGTATGCGCTTCAATTCCCTTATCTTATCCCAAAAAAGGAGTTCTTCATGATTCTCATAGGGGATATATTCATCGGGGTTGACAGGATTAACTATATACAACTTGTTCCCTGTTGGTCGGCCATACTTGAACTTGATACTTGAAGGAATTCTGTCAATAGTAAAAATGTGATTAATCGAATTTGTATGATCATAAAAACCTGCAATATCATCCAGATTGTTAGCTATAAAAATTATTTGACGATTATCAACTTTGATCGGCTTTGTCCAACGATCTAAAACATCTGAATAAAGTTCATTTATATTTTTTTGTAATTTGATCTTGCGCCAAGTAGTAATATCTGGTGTGAGAGCGGCATTTAATAAATTGAATCTTTGAAGGATGTTATCACTCATGTCTGCTCTTAATTCATATTCAATTGATAACAAGTTAGAGTTGTCCGTATGATGTTTCTCAGCGCAATGAAGTGACTCAAGACACAAATTTGAATAATCGTAATTATTACTTACGGTTTTAATATGGTCATTACAGTCACAAAAATGATATAATTTCGTTTTAATCAAATTCAGTCTCCATAGTGAATCTTGTCCTATCATTAGTTCAGATAGATCCGCCTCGTTAGCTACGAGATTAAAAAATTGTGTCATGTTTTCAATGAATAATGTGTACTTTTGTATTAATTGCTCATTGTTAGAGCACAATACTATATCTGTCTCATCAAACATGTTCCATACATAACCACATTTCTCACATTTTTGAAAATTTAAACTATCTCCTAATGATTCAAACATCGACAAGAAATCCTCTATTGATCCAGGAATAGACTCAATGAGTTGCCTTTTAGTTATTGAACCCCATAAAGATAAAACTGGATCTAATACGTGTTTGTATAATTCAATATCTTCATCAGAAATGAATTTTGTATTAATTCTTCCACTACAAATAGGGCAGTGCCGCTCAATACTAATTGGTGTCTTATTAATGTTCATAAGATTATCTAGATATTTATTTGTTTAGTTTATACGTACTACATTAAGGTAACTCATATTGAGGATCCCAGCTCTACGAATGTCGATGCCGTAGATGCGCTTAAAGGCATCCACAACGGGTTGACCGCCATTGGAGAGGACGGGATTGCTCATGGATTGAGTGACGACTTCGACACTCATGCCTGGCTCGATGCGAATGCCGTTATTGTTGCACATCCGCTTGGTTGTTATCATGAATCTTGCCATAGTTTTTATACGTTTACACAATTATTTACAACAAATTAACTGGCATGGCAGCCATTAGTTAATGAATATCTGCAAATATACACATTTTATTTATTCCAGAGCCTCTTTAAGTAGCTAATTCTAGCGCATCGCGCCATAAACTTAGCATTTTATCATAATAATAAACCAATGACTTTAAACCGATTTTACTTGAACAATTTGACCTATAGAATGATGACAAAGGGGTGCGCCGTGATTTGCGACACACCCCTTGTCAAAGTGGTATGAAAATGTGGGGTTACTTGAAAATCTTCTGAGCGAACATGGTCAAGTAAATGCGCCAGTTGCGCCAGATGTGGCCTCCGTCGGTTTCCACATACTCATATTTGTAGCCCTTGGAATCCCAGAAGTTGCGGAGATCGACGGTGCTCTGATAGAGGAAGTCGGTCTTACCCATGCCCATCCAGTAAAGTTTGGGCTTGCTGCCGAACAGTCGTGCGGACTGCTGTGCGAAGTCGGGGTCACTCTTGATCTGCTCGGAGAAGGGCTGGTTCATGCTGAAGTCCTTGCCCAGGTGCAGACCGGCAGAGAACAGACCATAGTAGTCGAACGTCGTGGGATAGGTCAAGCTGATGGCAAAGGTGTGGCCACCACCCATCGACAGACCGCAGACAGCGCGTCCCTCACGCTTCTTGACAGTGCGGTAATTGGCGTCAACATAGTTCACGATATCCATGAAGCTGGCAGGGATAGTGGCAACGGCAGGTTCGGTGGGGCCTGTGCCGCCGTTCCTGAAGCCAGGGGTGTACATGCCCCATGACCACTCGCCTGGTGCTGCTTGGCAGTTGGGGTTGCCATTGGGCATCACGACGATCATAGGTTTGGCCTTGCCAGTGGCAATGAGGTTGTCAAGAATCTGTGCAGCGCGACCGAGTTCGCTCCAAGCATTCTCGTCACCGCCTGCTCCGTGCAGCAGATACAGCACGGGGTACTTGCCGCCCTTGTCATAGCCTGGCGGGGTGTAGATGGTCATGCGGCGTTGCATCTTGAGCGTCGGGCTGTTGTACCACACCTTGGAAAGGTTGCCGTGGGGCACCTCGTTCACGCGGTAGAGATCACCCTTGTCGCCCTTTTGCTCACTGACAATGAAAATGTTGGTAAACGATACAATATCACGGTTCACATAGATGTTGGCCGGGTCTTTCACGCCCGTCATACCATCGATATTGAAGGTGTAACTATACAACTCAGGGGCAAGTTTGTCGGTTGTGTAAGTCCAAACGCCTCCAGGTCCCTCGGTCAACGCAGCCACGCCGGGGGCATCATACTTGCCGTGGCCAGGTACCTCGACGACGCGTGTGGGCAAGAAGTCGCCGGTCACCTCCACTTTGACGGCCTTGGGGGCAAAAAGGTTGAAAGTCACTGTTCCGTCGGGGTTGACGACGGGTGATTGAACATTGGCACTATTGAATAGTTTCTCCTGTGCCGTGGCACTGATGCAGCACATTGCCGCGAGGGCCACAATCATGATGATTTTTTTCATGCGATTACTTATTTAAAAAGCCGTTGTGCTAATAGTTTCATAGTTATCTCTTCAACAGATTCATCTGTACTTGAGGTTTGAGCACATTGTGGACCTTGGTTTCCTGGCCTTGGACATCAGCCTTGAGTGTAGCATTGATGTCTTGAGAAGAAGCTCCGACAAGGAACTGATATTCACCGCCACTGACAACCCAAGCCGAAGCGCCCTCGTCAAACGAAGCCAAATCGGCGGTCTTCACGAAGAGTTTTACAGTCTCCTTTTCACCGGGTTTCAGATTGCGGGTCTTGACATAAGCCTTCAACTCCTTGGCGGGTTTGTTGGCAGTCTTGTTATCGGGAGCTGAAATGTAAAGTTCCACGACTTCCTTGCCCTCAAACTCTCCGCTGTTCTTAACGGTGACGGTGACCTCATAGCCGTCGCCCTTAGGATTAATTTTGGAATCGCTATAGTCAAACGTCGTGTAGCTCAAGCCGAAGCCGAACGGATAGGACACGGCAACACCGAAGGAATCGAAATAGCGGTATCCAACGTAGATATCCTCCTCGTAATCGGTAAAGTCCACATTCTTTACTGTGCCTTTTTGACCCTGGTTCATCATGTCGATGCGGGGATCCTGGTCAATGGGGAAGTTGCGGGCAGAGAAGGCATCGGTGAACAGGATGGGCCAAGTCATCGTGAACTTACCTGACGGCGATTGCTTGCCGCTGAGCACATCCACCACGCTGTTACCGCCCTCCTGTCCAGGCTGCCATGCACACAGGATGGCGTCGGGCAGATCTTTCCAGGATGCCGTCTCGATAACACCACCGATATTCAGCAATACAACCACCTGCTTGCCAGCTTTGTGATACACGTCACAAACCTGCTCAATAAGCCTGCGCTCCGAGTCGCTGAGGTTGAAATCGGCCACCGTGCGGTCCAGGAATTCTCCCGAAAGACGTCCAAGGGTAATGACAGCGATGTCGGCATTTGCAGCCTGAGCCATCACCTCACCATCGGTAAAGATCTTCTCGGCGGGAAGGGGTTTAGGCATGAAACGCAACAGATTGGCCGTGTTGGGATCTTTCTTGGCAGCAGCCTCGATTTCAGCCTCGGCTTTCTTCTTGCAGTCGTCAAGATAGGTCTCGTAGGCTGTCTTCAGGTCTTCGGAAACGACATAGCCACCATTCTTCATGCCATCCAACAGAGAGACGACATAAGCATGGTTCACGTTACCGGAACCCGTACCGCCAGCGATAAAGTCATAGGAAGTGTTGCCATAGAGGGCAACATTCTTGATGTCCTTGTTGAAGGGCAAAGCCTTCTCGTTCTTCATCAGCACCATACCCTCGGCAGCCGACTGGCGCGTCACCTCGGCATGAGCCTTCAGATCGGGCTTGTTGGAGTACTGATAGCCTTTGAACCGCGGACTTTTCTCCACGAGGTTGAGTGTACGGCGCACGCTACGGTCAAGGTCGGCCTCGGCAAGTTTGCCGCTTTTCACTCCGGCGACGATGGAGTCGAACTGCTCCTTCTTGCCCGGTTGCAGCATGTCGTTACCTGCCCACATCTGGGCTGCACCGTCTTTGCCGCCAAACCAGTCGGTCATTACCGTTCCCTCGAAGCCCCACTCCTCGCGCAGGATGGTTTCCACGAGGTCTTTGCTCTCAGAGGTATAGACGCCGTTGATATAATTATAGGAGGTCATCACCGTCCAGGGCTGGCTCTCCTTGATGGCAATCTCAAAACCCTTCAGGTAGATTTCACGCAGGGCGCGCTGGGAGATATGCGCATCGTTGTTCATACGGTTGGTCTCCTGGTTGTTGGCAGCGAAATGCTTGATGCTCGTGCCCACACCGTTACTTTGAACGCCTTTGATATAGGCGGCAGCAGTCTTTCCAGCTACCAGAGGATCCTCGCTGTAATACTCGAAATTGCGTCCGCACAACGGATTGCGCATGATGTTCACAGCAGGAGCCAACAGCACGTCAGCGCCATACTCCTTCACTTCGTTGCCAATGGCGACGCCCACCTCCTCAACGAGGTCGGTATTCCACGTCGAGGCAAGCAGGGTGCCGATGGGGAAATGGGTGCAATAATAGGTCGCACTGTCGCCTTCACGGGTGGCGTCGATGCGCAGTCCGGCAGGGCCGTCGGCGAGCACGATGGCAGGGATGCCCAGCGAGTCGAGAGGATAGGTCGTTCCGGCAGCGCCAGGCACGATTGAGCGGGTAGCGCCAATGACTGCATCATCGCCCGAGAATCCATCCATTCCCGTTCCGATGACGAAGCGAGCTTTGTCTTCGAGTGAGAGACGGGCTACTATATCATCTTGATTGATGACATCATTCTGTTCAGCAGAGGTGCAGCCAATCAGGATGGCAACTACTGCCAGAATGAAAAAAATGAAATACTTCATAAACTGTTATTTGAAAATTAGTGGAACAAACTCTGTCATGTAGATGCGCCTGTTGCGCCAGATGTATTTAACACCAGTAGTGCCAACAACATCAAAAGAAATCAGTTATTATCATTGAGATTGTAAGTCGTCTATGAAATGATTATTAATCAATTTTGGAGGGTTAGTCATCATCATTTATGATGTTTCTTTCCTTACAAAAGTAATATAAAAAATCAAATAAAATGACATTTTTCCTAATTTTTATAAAAACGCAAGCAAACCGCCGCCCCTCACCGCATTTTTACCGACAAAATGGAACCCACTAGGCCATCATTGTATCAAGTAGTGCAACAACGCTTCATGAACTCAAAACTATATTTATGATTATGATTTTTCTTGAACTATTTAGCATTATATTATCATGTTGATGAGTGAGCATTATTTGTGATACATGATTAATGGAAGCGGAATACAATGTGCACTGGTGATTCACGGGGTGAAAAAGTATAGGTTTTCAATAAAAACACATGAATTGTGAGAGAATTTGTTGCAGTTTGTGATGCTAATCATCAACTATTCATTATCTTTGCACATCAGCCGTTAACGCACAGTTAATGTTTGAGAAAAAGTTGACTTAGAAAACAAATGGGATTATGGGTAAGAAGCAATCGGATATGAATCGCCGACAGTTCCTTCACAAGTTGGGACTGGGTGTCGCCGTCATGGCGATGGACCCGTTGAGTGTTTTGGCGGGAGAGACAAACAGGCCACAAACCTATGGTGGCGGTGATGGGCAGAGTCAGATGACTTATCGAGTCAAGCATGGCTCGGGTGACAAGGTCTCGCTGCTGGGCTTCGGCATGATGCGCTTGCCCGATAGCCAAGAAGAGGTCAATCAGCTCGTGGACTATGCTATTGCCCATGGCGTGAACTATTTTGATACGGCACCGATGTACAAGGGCGGGCACAGCGAGACCATGACCGGTACAGCGTTGAGCAGGCATCCGCGTGAGAAATATTTCGTGGCTACCAAGATGTCGAATCAAAGGGAAAACCTGTGGAATTATGATGATTCCCGTGCGATGTACGAGAAATCATTCCGCGACCTTCGGGTTGATTACATCGACTATTACCTGCTCCACAGCATCGGCGGCGGTGGCGTTGATGCCATTAAAGCGCGATTCCTTGACACTGGTCTGCTTGAGTTCTTGTTGAAGGAGCG
The DNA here is from genome assembly GCA_017427945.1 of Muribaculaceae bacterium. Classification (GTDB taxonomy): domain Bacteria; phylum Bacteroidota; class Bacteroidia; order Bacteroidales; family Muribaculaceae; genus Sodaliphilus. Next base: position 44,252 of record JAFRRT010000033.1, read on the forward strand.
TGAGGCGGGCCGCATCCGCCATTTGGGATTCTCCTACCATGGCGATGTCAGCGCATTTGATTTCCTGCTTGACCATCAAGATGAGTATCATTGGGACTTTGCCCAGATTCAGATGAACTACCTCGACTGGCGCCATGCCTCGCTCAACAAGTCGGGCTGGAGACAGGATGCTGATGCCGAATACCTATATAACAAGTTGGAGAAAACAGGCGTGCAGACCGTTGTGATGGAACCCTTGCGTGGTGGTGCGCTGGCTCGCCTGGACGATGAGCTCTATCAGCGGCTCACCGCCCTGCGCCCCAATGACACGCCTGCTTCCTGGGCATTCAGGTGGGTAGGCTCTCACCCCAACATTCTTACCACATTGAGCGGCATGAACCAGATGAGCCATTTAGAGGAAAACGTCCGCACCTTCTCGCCTCTTGAACTGTGTACCGAGGCCGAAAACAAGATTCTGGAAGAGATTGCCGACGTAATGTCGGGTTTCCCCGTCATTCCATGTACCACTTGCCACTATTGCATGCCTTGCCCGTATGGGGTTGACATCCCCGGCAACTTCGCCTACTACAACGAGGCCGTTGACCAGAAGATTCTCCCATTGCCCGACAAACAGGCTGCCGACTATATGGCCCGCAAGCAGCAGTTTGCCGACGGTTTGCGTCAGGCGCTGCCCGATGCGTCGACATGGGCAACACAATGCGTCGACTGCGAGGAATGCCTGAAGAAGTGTCCCCAGCAGATTCGCATTCCCAACCAGATGGCCCGCATCGTCGAGACGCTAAGAAAACGCTAACCTCTCCTGTCATAAAGAGAAGCGGCTCACCTCATCGCTGAGGGAGCCGCTTTTTATCACTTGGTTATGAAGTTAAGCAGGCTTCAGAATTATCTGCAGTTGATGCGTAACGCCTTGTCGGCAATCTGGAGAAGGAACTCTCCAGGCTCGAGATGGCGCTTGCCGTCGTTACCCACAAAGGCCAAATCATCGGCAGGCAGATTGAAGGTCACGGTACGCATTTCGCCAGGCTTGAGGTCCACCTTGGTGAACGCGCGCAGGCGACGACTCTCGGGGACGATGCTTGCCACCATGTCACGAGAGAAGAGCAGGATGCTCTCCTTGCCAGCCATGCGGCCTGTGTTCTTAACATCGACGCTCACGGTGAGCATATCACCGGCAGAGAAGTCCGTCTTGTCCACACGCATGTTGCTGTACTCAAATGTGGTATAACTCAAGCCATAGCCGAAGGGCCACTGCACATCGACCTGTGCATTGTAGTCATACACACCCTCCATGGTACCCGTCTCCTCGCTCACGCGATAGTCATAGGTGGTTAGCGATGCCGAGTGGCGCGGATAGGTGAAAGGCATGCGGCCCGAGAAGTTATCGTCACCAGCCAGCAGACGAGCTAAGGCGTTACCGCCCTCATTGCCTGGCAGCAGGATATCGACCACGGCTTCGGCCAGCGGTTCAATGTCACTTACTAAGCGGGGACGACCCTCATTCAGAATCAGGATGATGGGCTTGCCAGTTGCAGCCAGGGCCTTCACGAGGTTACGCTGGTTGGCCGACAAAGCCAGGTCATCAAGGTTACCGGGAGTCTCGGCATAGGAGTTCTCACCCACACAAGCCAAGATAACGTCGACATCAGCGGCAGCCTTGACGGCGCGCTCGATTTGGGGCTCATTCTCTTCCCAGTACTGGCCATCGTTGTTGTAGGTCACACCAGGCTCATAGATGACATTCATGCCACCATAGCGCTGCTGCATCGCCTCAAGGATAGTGTTGTGCTGCGAAGCATACTTGTCGGCGTCCTTACCCTGCCATGTGTAGCTCCAGCCGCCATTGAGGCAACGCATGGAGTTGGCATTGGGGCCAGTCACAAGAATCTTCTTGCCAGGAGCCAGCGGCAGGATGCCGTTGTTCTTGAGCAGTACCATGGTCTGCACGGCAGCGTCCTGGGCGGCCTTGAAATGCTCGGCCGAGCCATACTTGGGATAGTCCTTGATATTGGTGTTGGGCATATCGAACAGACCCATGCGGTACTTCATGCGCAGAACGCGGCGAACAGCGTCATCGATGCGCTGCATCGACACCCTACCCTCGCGTACCAACTCGATGAGCAGATCACAAAAGTCGAGATTGTACGGCTCCATCGCCATATCGATACCCGCATTGATGGCCATGCAGATGGCGTCCTTCTTGTTAGCAGCCACCATCTCACGTTTCCACAGGTTCTCGATATCGGCCCAGTCGGTAACAATCATACCGTCCCAACCAGTTTCTTCCTTGAGCCACTGGGTGAGATACTTGGCGTTAACATGCATCGGGGTGCCGTTAATCGACGCTGAATTGACCATGACTGATGTCGCTCCAGCCTCGACACAAGCCTTGAACGGTGCGAAATGCTTCTCGCGCAGTTCCCATTCGGGCACATAGGCCGGCGTGCGGTCTTTACCGGTGCGTGCAGTGCCATAGGCCATATAGTGCTTGATGCTTGTGCCGATGTGGTACTTGTCGATGTGGTTGGGGTCAGGTCCTTGGAAACCCTCAACCATGGCCCTACCGATCACCGCATTGACCAAGCAGTCCTCGCCGAAGTTCTCCCATACGCGCGGCCAGCGAGCATCACGTGAGAGGTCAACGGTAGGTGAATAGGTCCAGGGGCAGTTGGCGGCCCTAGTCTCATAGGCCGTGATGGTCGCAGCCTGACGAGCCAAATCGGGGTCAAACGAAGCACCCAGGTTAGTGTTCTGAGGGAACAGGGTACCACCCAACGTGTAGGTGACACCGTGGTTCTGGTCCAATCCATAAACGGTGGGGATACCGCAGGCCTTCAATGAATACTCATTGATGGTGCGGATGGTCTGCTGCCACCACTTGGGAGTCTGTGCGACAGGACCCGGAGAACTAAGGATAGAGCCGACCTTGTATCGCAGGAAAACATTCTCGAGTTTGTCCTTGTCAAGCACAAAAAGGCCGCCTTCCCAGTGGCCGAGCACGTCAATCGCCAGCTCAGTCATCTGTCCCACTTTCTCCTCCAGCGTCATGCGGCTAAGCGTCTGCTCCACGCGCTTTTCAATGTTGGCGTCAGGGACATAAGTGATGGTCTTCTGAGCAAAAGCGCCCATTGTGACGAGCAAGCTCATCACTATCATCAAAAATTTCGTTTTCATTATTACTTTCATTTTAATAATCTCTTTTCATGTCAGCCACAAAAATACAGTTTTTTTGCCACCCCACCAACAAAACCCCGCACTTATCACCCCACCACTACCCCAAACCATAAAGCAAGTGCCCCGCATGGAGGAATAGGATTCCCTGGCATGCCGGGCAGGTGATGTTTTGTTTATCTTGATAGGTGGCTAACTTTTGAGATGTTAGCGGATAACAGCAATCTTGGTAACAACGGCTTCGCCGCTGCCGTTGGCCTGAGAACAGAGGACGAAATAAACGCCAGTCTTGGCGCGCTCGCCCTGCTGGTCGCAGCAGTCCCAAGTTACCATGCCGCCCGTCGATTTGAGCTGCCTGATGACGTTGCCGCTGGCATCAGCTATTTTAACCAGGGAGTTGTCCATAAGGCCCATAATGGTCACGTTGCCAGTGTATTCAGGACGAACGGGATTTGGATAAGCGTAGATATTGTTATAGGTGGGCTCGGCAGGACTGGAGTCGCTGAAATACTCATAAACTCCAGTCGGGGTAGTGAGGTAAACCGAGTTGCTGTTGGGATTGCAGCAGACATGATATACGGTGTTGGTGGCCAGCGGGCTGTTCGTAGTGTTAAACTTCTTGATGATCTGCGTGCCATCACTGCTCACGAGGAAAAGGCCGGAGGACTGGGTGGCAATCCACTTGCGGTTAGCGCCGTCCACAGCCACATCGTTAACCTGGATACCGTCCATGAGGCGGTCGGCAAGGCCAGTGCCATCGTTACGGGGAACCTTGGGACGCACCACGTTGAAGGCACTACCAGTAAAGGCAGCGGCTGGATTGAAGACACATATGCCCTCGGTATAACCCATCCAGACATTGCCGTTGAGGTCCTCGGTCAAGCTCATGATATAAGTCCATGTTACAGCCTGCCCATCCTGGTCAACAAACGATTTGAATGACTCCTGCTGCGGGCGCGAAGAAGAAACGTCGCCATTGCTGTTCCAAAATACGATATGCTTTTGGTAATCACCATCGGTGAAAATCTTGATATCATAAGAACTGTTCTTTGTCGAGAGGAAGCTAGCGCGCTTGGTGGAACCGGTGAACAGTCCATCGATGTGAGGTGTTACCCAGTCCGAGGCGCTGACCTGTGCCAGACGGGCCTTGGCGGCAGGAAGTACCATTACAGGGTGATCCTCGTTCTCTAAGGACTGCACCACCCAAATGTTGCCATTACGGTCGATTCTCGTGATGGGGTGCAGTGCGCCATTCCTGAGCATGGGACTATTCTCGGTGTCATAGGCCATGGCAACCTCATCATCGACGACCTTGAGCAGACCGTTCTTCCAAGTTCCCATCAGATAAGTGTCGGGTGATCCCGGCATGAATTCGATCCAATAGGAGCCATCCACGGGGGCGTCCTCTGGGGTGACATCTTTCCAGACAATGCCGTCATAGGTGTTGATTTGTGATGGAACGGATTTAGAGAAGAAGTAATTGGTTCCCGTAGTGGAGACATAGAGCAGGTCCTTGTCCTTATTATAGGTCATCCAGAAAGGCGTATTAAAGTTCAAGGCATTGGGCACAAAGTAATGGGCAGCATCACTCATTAGATGCAAGCCTTGGGGCCCTGCAGCCCACACATCGCCATTACCGTCAGGGTTGCTACTGCACACCTCGCCAGGAGCATCAGCAGCCACAGGATTCAGGCCATCGGCATCAGTAATATAGTATTTGTCCAGCGAGGGCACATTGAGGAGGAAGCCTCCACGGGTCTTCTGTACCAAAGTGCACTTGCCTCCGATTACCACGTTGCTGTCGTCGAATTTAACCTTGCCGCCTTCTTCGACCGTAATAGTGACAAAATAAACCTTGCTCGTCATGCAGAAAAGAGTGTTGTCGCTGATGGGGAACATGTAGCAATTGTTCCGAAGGGAGCCTTTCTTGAACGATGACAGCTGCTCGTGATACTCATCGGCATCGCCGTAATAGAAGCCGTTTGCAGTGGACAGCAACAGCATGTCGCCCACCTGCGCTACACTCGTCAGCGATTCGCCATAAAGGTGGGATTCCTTTACGACAAAACGATTATCGTCAATTACAACATATCCAAATTCGGTAGCGAGATACATCAGGCCATCAGCAAAGGTCACATCGTTGATGGCCTTGCCCGATGTCATTACAGCATCTTTGATCTCGGACATGTTCACCACCGACCCGTCACTGAGGATGACATCAATGTTGGAATTGTCATAGACCACCACAAGGTAATCCCTGTCACTATTATAATAAATCTGGTTGATGGCCATGTCGCTCAGGTAATTCACACGGCTGAGTGACTCGTTCTCGGCAGTCTCTTTGTCCAACCTGAAGAGGTTTCCAGCCGACAGATAATATACCCATTTGTGTCCCTCGGCAACGGTCTTCACGCTATTGCCGACAAAAGACGTGTGAATCATCCAATCACCGACGGCGTTCTGCGCCACGGCAGCGAACATCGGCAGCAACATGGCGAACAATACTATTGATAGCTTCTTCATTGTCTTGTAATCTATCTTATTTGTATTTATAACGTGATTTGTGCCATTAAATTGTATGGCACGCAGGGTTGGCAAGAGAGCAAAGTTGAAGGGCTATCGGTAAAGTGGTTAATACTTCAGGGAGACCGTCAAGGGTTGCGGTGAGGAAGTATCAAAGGTAAATGTTGCCCAAGCACTTGTCACCTGGCTCTCGTAGCGGATGCGATACTTCTTCGGCTTCAGGAATTTCACCCTCACCTCGCCCTTGACGTTTAAGGTCGCGGCGGCCCGCTTCCTGACGCCTTTCTTCTCCACAATGGTGCAAGTTTCATCGCCGATGGTGAACACCAGGTTCACTGTCTCATCGGGCGCCAGTGTGAGCCCAGAACGCCTGATGAGCACTCCACCGCCATCGGCAGGCTCCATCGTCAGAATGTCGTCACCAGCCTCACCCTCCTCGTCGAGAGTCGTAGCAAGCTGCACAATCTGCGTCGAGGGCATAGCATGTTCCCGCTTGCCCATGAGCAAAGCCACAAGCGCCATTGCCACGACAAAGGCCAATGTAAAGAATTCGGGTGAGTTAAAATCCATTTCTTATTATTCAAGCAGCAGTGCCGCTCCCTTTTTTAAAGCACAGGAGAGTATGTCGCCATGACACACCCTCCTGAACCTAAAAAACTTGCTATATGAAGCAATGATTATTGTTACTTGATGATCATCAATGTCGTGTGAGGCGTGCCAGTTATTGCGGGCTGGGCATCCTCGGCCACATAGATGTTATAGAGACCGGTCGGCACACGCTCGCCGTCGCTGCCACTGCCGTCCCACAGCACGCTACCCCTGGCGGGACCGAGCTGCTTCACCACTTCACCGTCACGGTTGGTAATGGTTACATAGCTGTTCACCATCAGATTGGCAATCTTGATCATACCGGTGAAGTCAGGCTCAACAGGATTGGGGAAGGCGTAAACACTATTGAAGTCCATAGCAGCAGCATCACCCTCGGCGATATACTCGGCTATACCGCTTGCCGTGTTGATGTAAACACGACCATGCTTTACGTCACACTCCACACCATAAACAATGTTATCGGGGATATCACTGTTGCTTGTGGTGAAGTGATTATAAATCTTGGTGCCATCGGGCGACACAAAATACAGACCATTGTTGGTAGCAATCCACTTGTTGTTGTCACGGTCGACACCGATATCATAAACGTCATAGCCTTCACACAAGTAGCCATTGTCAGCGCCAGCGCCGGTCACATACGGACGTACCACGTTGGGATGATCGTTAAAGACAACTTCGGGATCAAGGACGAACAGACCACCGTTGTGACCAATCCATATCAAGCCGTTGGCGTCTTCCTCCATGTGACGGAAATAAATCCAGCTCACAATGGCGTTGTTCTGATCAATGAAGTGGGCAATTTCGGCAACGGTATAGTTATCGACAGTAGGATCCTCATTAAAATTTGACCAACAGAAGAAACGTCCACTCTTTCCTTGACCCAAAAAGTCTCCGTCGTTGTAGATTTTCACGTTGTTTTTGTGCGAAATGAGGAACCTTGAGCGTTGCATGGAAATGGTGTTCAACGACAGCAGTCCACTGGGCTGGAACCAGTCGGATTGGGAAACCGAGTTCTTCACTACCTTTTCAGCGGGCAGCATAGCCACTGGGCAACTCGCGTTTCCATAAGAGCTTACAACCCACATGTTGCCGTACATATCAAAAGCCGGCTGAGCTTTATAGGTTCCAATCAGCGAATTTGATTTGGTGTAATTCAATTTCAACTCATTGTTTTTCACTTTGTGGATACCGTTCTGCCAAGAAGCGCGGACATAGGTTGTCGAATCCATAGGCAGGATGACAAACTCATAACCTGCACCACTGGCGGTATAAGCAGTGGCGTTTTCCCATGTCGTACCATCATAGGTATTGATAGCATTGGCGGGCATAGAATTGATATTTGTAATGCCATTCTTAGCTGAAACGCCAACATAGAGCAGATCCAAAGCGGTATCGTACTTGAGCCAATAAGGAAGGCTCGTTGTCATCGAATTCATTTTGTAGTAGGTCGTGCTATTGGCGACATGCAGACCATTGGCATCGGTTACCCACACGGTACCGTCACCGTAAGGATTACTGCTGGCAAAAGCTGCCACCGTTCCGACCTTAGTAGCCGTCGTTCCGGTCGGGTTAATCGTGTAATAGTATTTCTGACCAGCAAAATTGGCGATGAATCCAGTAGAGGTCTTTTGAACGTTTGTGGCTGCAGCACTGACGAGTGAGGTCACTACAGGGGCACCACCCGAAAAGTTGAAATTATATAGTGCCGATTTTCCCAGTACAAAAGCCGAATTATCATCAATGGGGAACACCTTACCACCCGAGAAAGAGCCTTCATATTTATTGAAGCTGCTCACAGGATCCTCATCAGAGGTGACTGGTCCATAGTAGCAATAGTTGTTCGACAAGACAAGCAATCTGTCACCTACAACAGCCACCGAATTGACAGTAATGCGCCGACCCACCAACTTGTTGCTGGTAATGCGCATTGTGGACTCATCTATGGTGATGTATCCATATCCAACGGCCACGTAGGCAATACCATTGTGGAAAGTGATATCATTGATTATCTTCTCATTATAGTCAACAAGTCCATCCGAGTCAAGCGTGTAGTTATAGACGCGGATAATCGCGTTGCTGACGCCACTGATGTTGGTCACCTTGCCACTGCCATCGATAACGTCGATGTTGGCACTGGTATAGGCTACAAACAGCAGGTTATTCACGTAATCATAGAAAATCTGTGATACAAGGTCTTCTGAGAGGACGTTTAAGCTGTTCAATGCCGTGGTTGTCTGCGTAGACTTCACAAACTGGTAAAGAGCATTACTGTTAACGTAATACACCTTATCACCAGCATCAATGACGTTCTGCATTTTTGATGTCACATAGCAGTGATGGAGTTTCCATGTGCTGGCGTTGGCACTGGCTACTGCCATGACCAGAAGCATCAATAAAATAAGATGTTTTTTTAACATATTAAGTCAGTTTAAGTTTTATCCAATATCTAATAACATGCTGATTTACAGGGGTATGAGCGAAAACTGCGCACAAAACCCACTGAATCAAATGCCAAAGGTATAAAATAATAACGAGAAAAAACGTCTTTTACCTCCAATAAGATTAGAAAATCTTTCTTAAAAATTGCAAATTCAAGTGGATAGGCTTTAGTTATTGGCTATTAGGAATTAGGGGCTAAACGTTTTGTTGCTATCGTCAAATTTATGTCTTATTATCTGTTATTCCAATATTTTAGGTCCTTAAAGCCACTACCGACTTTAAGGACCTAAACCTGATATCTAACAGCTAATAGGTAAACGCTACACCTGGGCTGCTGCAGCTTCTACCCAACGCTTGACCTCATCAACAACGGGTACCTTGTAGCCCAGTTTGTACTTCTTGTTGATGTCGAGCAAGTCCTGAAAGAGTTTACCGGGCTTCTCCAGGGCACCCAGGGCCGCAACTGTGAGGAAGCCGGCCTTTTGGATGGGAGCCACCCACTCCTCGGGGATGCCCAGAGCTGTAAAGGCCTCAACCTTATCACGGGCTGGCACCTTCTCAGGACGCATCTGCGGGAACAGCAGCACGTCCTGGATGGCAGTCTTGCCGGTCATGAACATCACCAGACGGTCGATGCCGATGCCGATGCCACTTGTGGGCGGCATACCGTACTGCAAGGCACGCAGGAAGTCCTGATCGATGATCATTGCCTCGTCGTCACCCTTGTCGGCCAAACGCATCTGCTCTTTGAAGCGTTCTTCCTGATCGATGGGGTCATTGAGTTCGCTGTAAGCGTTAGCCAGCTCCTTGCCGTTGACCATGAGCTCGAAGCGCTCGGTCAAGCCCGGCTTGGTACGGTGCATCTTGGTCAGCGGCGACATTTCCACAGGATAGTCGATGATGAAAGTTGGCTGGATGAAGGAACCCTCACAGAACTCACCAAAGATTTCGTCAATCAACTTGCCCTTACCCATGGTATCGTCGATCTCGAGGTTAAGCTGGCGGCAGATGTCACGAATCTCGTCCTCTGTTTTACCCTCCAGGTCGTGACCTGTCTTCTCCTTGATAGCCTCCAGGATGGGCAAACGGCGGTAAGGCGCCTTGAAACTGATTATTTGGCCGTCGATTTCGGTCTCGGGTTTGCCGTTCACGGCAATGCAGATGGTCTCCAGCAGCTGCTCGGTAAACGACATCATCCAGTTATAGTCCTTGTACTGTACATACAACTCCATGCAGGTAAATTCGGGGTTGTGCGTGCGGTCCATGCCCTCGTTGCGGAAGTTCTTGCCAATCTCATACACACCCTCGAAACCGCCCACGATCAGGCGCTTGAGGTACAGCTCGGTAGCGATGCGCATGTACATCTCAATGTTCAGCGCATTGAAGTGGGTGATGAACGGCCTGGCAGTGGCACCGCCGGCAATGGCCTGCAGTGTGGGTGTCTCGACCTCGGTATAGCCCGCGTCGTCGAGCACCTGACGCATGGTCTTGATGATGGTGGCGCGCTTCAGGAAGGTATCCTTCACGCCGTCGTTGACCACCAGGTCAACATAGCGGCGGCGGTAGCGCAGCTCGGGGTCCTCAAAGGCGTCATAGGTCACACCGTCCTTCACCTTCACCACGGGCAGCGGCTTGAGCGACTTGCTCAGCAGCTTGAGCGACTGGGCATGCACACTCACCTCACCCGTCTGGGTGCGGAAGACGTAGCCCTCAACTCCCACAAAATCGCCCATGTCGAGCAAGCGCTTGAACACCGTGTTGTACAGTTCCTTGTCTTCGCCAGGGCACAAGTCATCACGGCTCACGTACACCTGTATGCGGCCGTGCGAATCCTGCAGCTCAAAAAATGAAGCCTTACCCATGATGCGGCGGTTCATCATGCGGCCCGCCACGCTCACCTGGCGCGGCTCGGCGTCGTCAACAAAGTTGGCGACGATGTCGTCGCTGTAGGCGTTTACCACATATTCGGCTGCGGGATAAGGGTCGATGCCCATTGCCCTGAGTTGCTCCAGGCTGTTGCGCCTTACAATCTCTTGTTCGCTCAATTCAAGCACGTTCATTGTTATGTCAGTTTTTGGTTGATGATCTAGAAATATTCGGCAAAATTACTAAAAATCTCTTGAAAACCACGAATTACCCAAATTAAACTAATTTAGGCTGCGCGCAACTTTTAACCGCCCTGCAGGCGGGAAATTAAAACAAATTAAGAACAAATTATATAGAATGAATTATACAAATAATTGATTTTGAGAAATTTGAATGGAATTAGTTTAATTTCTTGCGAGCTCTAGCGAGCAATCAAAACCTTTGCGGCTTGGCATTTTAGCATATGGGCGTATGTGCGGCAGCCATTTAACGCCTAATTTAAAAAACAGTCTGGGGCGCGCTATCAGCAGCGCACCCCAGACTTACTAAACTAGTTTTACTGTGGTTAAATCTATTTATTATGAAAAGTTACATTTTCATTTTCAACAATCGATTTAACGAATGATCTTGCTCGTCACGGTAGAACCGTCGCTGTAGCGGGTAACAACGATGTTCACGCCGTCGAACGGCTTGTCACTCTTCATACCCTGCGTGTTCACATAGGTCACGCTGACGGGTGTGACACCGTTCATCAGCTCGCTGATACCGGTTACCATGCTGTCACCATCAGCGGGAGCCTGAGCAATGAAGTACTCTTCACCTTCACCGTTGCCAAGTCTGAGCTTGTTGCCATTGCTCTGAGCTTCAGCAACCTCCTTCTTGTAGTAGAAGCGAACAATGAAAGTCACGTCCCCATCAGGCACACTGGTAGGAATAGCAAATCCATTCTGAAGTCTGCCGTCGCCTTGAGTCCAGTTCTTACCGATATGACACTGGCTGTTGGTAGTCACTTCTTCGCCTAACAGGTAAGGAGCGGCCAAGGGGCCATTATCCTTGAGACCATTTTCATCGGCTGTGTAGTCACGCATACCCTCATAGGTACACCATGCACGGTACATATAAGGAACATAGGTGCATTCGTCACCATCGCCTTGAGTTATCGTCTGAGGCGCAGCGCCTTCGATATTGAAAACGGGATGGTAAATGCAATACTCGACGCCGTCATAGGTGAATTTACCCATTGAACTGCCATCACTATGTTTTCCTTCTACCGTCACAGTTACAGCACCCAATTCCTCGCGCTTGATGTCCGAGCCGTAGGAGTTGTTCTTGCCGTCTTCACGACCAGAGTAGAGACCGAATGTCCAGATTACAGGAACATAGGCCAGTTTTTGACCGAAGTCACATTCTACCCAGTTGGTGTCGAGACGCTCAGCGATTTCGTTGCCGAGGTGGTCATACCTGGGAGCAACACCCGTGGGATGGTTCTCGAACATGTAGTACTGGACAGTACCAGTTGAATTATCATCAAACTTCTGGAGCTGAGAGATGCGGCTATCCACGGTAATCTCGGGATAAGTGGCATCCAAGTCACTGCGATACAGGCTATAGTACAGCACATTGTGGTCGGGATTGACGTCATAATCCATCTTGGTATTAACCACGTTGGCCCTCAGACCCATCTTGAGGTCAAGGGTGTCAACCTGACCCTGGGTATAGAGACCCTGGATCGACGAATTGGTCTTATAGACGGGGATAGCCACTTCATTACTGTACTTATCCTCGCCATTAATGGTCTCCGTCATGACATAGGTATAGTGGTCGGGGTGATCATTGTTCAACGTGGAAACCTTGAACTGGTCAACCATCATGATATCGATGGTATCACCATTTACTTTGGTCAGGAAGCTGAGCACGTCGTTGTCATTGGTGTAGGTGCCGGTCATTTCCTTCCAGGTGTCATCAATCTTGCCGAGAACGGTAACGCTCTCGGTCACGGTCGTACTGGCAGCCTTGCCGCTCTCCTGAGCGTAGGCCTCGGCGGTCACGGTGTAGTCATGAGCCTGCTGGGGCAGCGTGATGCTTACCGAACCATTACCCGAAACTGACTGGCCGTCGCTTGTACTCAAGTAAACGGTGCCGTCACCGGTAGCGGTAACAACCACATTGCCGTTAGCATCGGGCTCCGATACGCTGATCGACGGAGCTGCGGTCTGCAGGAACGGGATGGTGATGGTCTCGGTAGCGGGATCACTCTCATCCTTGCCACTTTCCTGGGCGGTAGCGGTAGCAGTCACACTGTAGGTGGTGTCGGTACGCGGAATGGTGATGCTTGCGCTGCCGTTGCCGGATACGGTCTGGTTGCCGACAGTCAAGGTCACGGTGCCGTCACCGGTGGCGGTGATGACCACGTTGTCGGCGTTCACCACGTAGGTGATGGTCGGCGTTGCGGTCTTGTTAAGATCATACTCATAGGTGAAGGTCACCTTAGGAACATAGTCAACTGCTACTGAAGCACTACCGGTGCTGCCACTATAAGTATAGTAGCCCGGATATGCGATAGACGTGGTACCGGTATAGAAGTAGGTGCGTTGGTAATCACCGGTTGCATTGGTGACGTCAATCACCAGGTCACCTCCATTATACTCATACTCCTGGTCAAATGTGATCTTCCATGTCGTGGCGCTAGTTTGAGCCGTTGATGGCATAGTCACAGTCTTCACTGTGGTCATGGAGCCGGTAATGAACGAGGGATTGCTGCTGTCAAAACCAGTGCTGCCAGTTACCTCCATCATCTTGAAGGTGACAGAACCGTTACGGAAGCCAATGCCAGAATAAGTCGTACCATTATAAGTGACAGAGGCTGGATAGAAGGTCATGGACTTGATCTTCTTGCCTACCATGTCGGTCAGCAAGCTAGCCGGATAAACCATCTGGTTGTGCTGCGTGTGGTCATGATAGCCGCCATATACCGGCAGACACATATTCTCATCTGTAGTATTGCTGAAAAGGTCGAGATTAGCAGTATTAGGGTCATCGACCTCATAGGTTACCTCAATGGACTTGAAGTACATGGCACGACCATTATTAACATTGGTCCATGTAATGACAATTTCTCCACTTGCAGAGCCAGTAAATGTATTTGTAGCAGCGGAATTTCCACTAGAAAGATTCTGAGTCGTGCCAAATGCAGCACCGCCAACAGTAGCACGAATGGTAGCATTTGCATTGTAAGCATTTGCGCCAACCGTGATAGATGTGATAGTTCCAGGAATCTCACTCGTCGATAGTGTAAATGTACTGGTTGGATTATTTCGAGAACCAATCTGCATGCCACGAGTATTCTCCCATCCCCTATAGGTAAAGGAAGAATATGTCCAAGTAAAGTCACCAAGTGTAGCGTTTCCGCCACTGGTCGAGAATGCGTTGCTGTTGGGTAGCGTGTAGGTATAGGTGTTGGTCTCGACTGCACGGGTTTGCGCATTAAGCGACAAGGTGAGCAGTGCGAAGACTGCTGTCAAAATATATATCTTTTTCATCGCTTATATCGTGTTTAGTTGTTAGTATTCAATAACTCACCAGTGTTCGGGTCGTATCCGGGCTCTACTTGCTGGTTCTCACTTCTGTTGATGTACCTGATGCGATACATGGCCTTGGTGCCGTCCATTATCAGATCAAGATACATGATGGGTTTTTCGACAAGGTTACCGTTTTCTTCGTATTTGCGGAACAAGGTCAGTGTGCGGCCCGTGGTGCCCACATTGCCTGCTGTGATGCCAATATCGCCTTGCGCAGCCATTGCGTGTGGCGCGAGGAAGTTACGGTAATAGTTCACCTCCTGATTGGTGCCGTCATCGGTCACGTAGTCGCTCTCGTAGCGCCACCACTGCAGACCCAAGAAGTCATACTTGCCCGGAACAGTCACGTCGTCGGTGTTACTCTTGGCAAAGAAGGTGTCCGGGTTGGTGGCAGCGGTGGGTGTGCCAATCACATAGTAGTAAATGTCATAGTACTTGGGATCGCCCACGGGATAGTCATGTGTCCAAGTCGTCTGGTTGGTGCCATTTGGGGTTACGCAGATGGTGTCATTCTGTCCCGTCTGCTCATTGTACATGATCTGATACAGATAGTAGGTCTGAGGAATACCATCGCTATTGGTGATTACATCGAGGTTGTCAAACCAGTTGACCGTTACTGTGTAATAGTCGGGTGTAGTGGACGGCTCGATATCGGCATAGAGGTCAATCATGTACATACCCACAGTGGGCTGATGATCTGTGTCATAGGTTTGCCATTGGCTTTCATCTCCTCGGTTGTCGGGGACATAGAACACAAGACTGTTCACGCGATTCTCGGTAGTTCCTTCTGATCCAGACATCGAGAAGTAATGGTCTAAGTAAATCACGCCTTCGCAGTCATGAACTACAGGATAGGTTACACCCTGCTTCATCTTTTCGTAGAAGTCGCTATGATCCTCTTGACCACCTGCTACGAAGGGGCTGAACTCCTCATACATGCTGTAGAAAGGCGCACGGTCAAAAGGATATTTGTACAGTGATTTTCCGTAGGCCATTTTACCCTTACCAATAAAGTAGAACTTATTAAGGTCACCGGTGTAGGCAAATACTGTACCGGCGTCATCAGTGTTGCCATTGACGCGCATTCCGTCAGTCAGGAGGTCTATTTCCTTGACGTAATTGGTGAAGTATTCACGCAAGGTGATTGTTGTGTCGGTCTCGGTGTACTCGGGAACATTATTGAGTTCATCTTGGAGCTTGACCAGCAATATGGTATAGCCCGCATCATCTGGAGGCGTGAGGGTTCCCGGGAGGTAATGGTGGTGTGTGTAAACGTAATCTTCAGAATATTCCGGGTAGTAACTTGTCCAAAGTCCAGGATACCTAGGAGACCCGACAGCTAACGGAGCATTCGAGACAGAAGATGAACTATAGTAGTTAAAAGCAGATACTTTTATATCTACATAGCCCGTCGTATTGGCTCCCAAGCTCCGCACATAACTGCTAGGTATGGTGAGAATGCCCATATAGTTATTGTAGGCTTGCAGATAGGGTACGCCATAATAATTTCCTACACCCCCAGTAGATGTCCAGGTTGAAGGGAATGAAGATCCATTGTTGTATGCATCCCAACCGCCAATTCTGGTTCCATCGGCATTATAGAATTCGATTGCATAAATAGCAACATAAGGATGAGCCTCAATCTGAATGTCATCATAATAGTTGGAACCTAGAATATTCCAACCGAACTCGATGGTCTGGTATGGAATATCTTGTAGACGGTATAAATCAGAGTACTTAACTCCAGGGATGTTCTGATCCGTGTACACGCGTTCTATCAGCGCCATCATACCATCGACGGTCGTAAAAGGCTCGGTGATCAGTTGGCTTCCTCCGTTCCAAGTGACGTAAGGATTGGGAAGCTCCTGTTCATACCACGACTTGGGATGAGTGGCCGATGGGGTCACATTCGCAAAGTCGGTAGAACGCAGGGGTGCCCTGAACTGAGGCCCCTGATTCATCACATTTGATTTTTCATTAATGCCTGCAGGACGGCCGATTTCCTCCTTCATGAAGGACATCTTGCCCACGTTGGAGACATTTGTATCCACCATGCGCTTGGGCAAGGCCTGTGCAGTCGCACTACTTGTCCAGCCCACCGCTAGCAGCAGGCCGAACATCAGAAATGTTAGTTTCTTTTTCATATTAACGTTAATTATTAAAAGTAAAAAATATTTCCATTGTACTATACATCTTAAGTCTTCAATTATGGGGGCGTGGCGTAGTATTGGTTGTGCACAAAATGGTTCTTCAGTTCACATAACCACAGTCACAGATTAGTCATTTGCAATCAACATATTGCATCATCCTGTGATCGCTCACCATCACTCCTTAATCTCTGATTTAAATGTAGTTTTCAATCGGCAAAGATACATACATTATTTTATGCAGCAAAGAAAAATCGTGTTTTTTTGCATTCTGAGTTTTTTGATGGCTGAAGCACCCGTGGCCCACACGCTAAGACATGTAGGGCCTAGCCTTGGCCTGGCCGTATGAGGAGAGTGGAGAGAGGAGAGAGGAGAGAGGTGGGAGGGGCTGCCGCACATTAGGTTTGAAGACAAGAAAGACAAGAAGGACAAGCTTTTTCAATCTGTTTTATAAAAAATATAGAAAGTTGTCATCGTTGTCTTTTGTTGTTACTGTTGTTTGAAACACGAATGCGTCAGCACAAAAATCAGTTTAATTCGTGAAATTCGTAGTTTATTGTTTGGGGCTGACGCGCATGGGTTAGGAGTACTTGGAGATCTCGGGGATAATAACCCCTCGCTTTAAATGCGGCCACGCCAAGGCGAGGCCCTACAAGATGGCTGACAATATAATGTTTCTCCTGACACCAATAATTTTTAATTTATAAATTTGCTTAATTTCCCGCCTAAAAGGCGGTTAAAATCGTGTGCGGCAGCCCACCTAATGCCTAAAACCTAAAGCCTAATGCCTTTTTACCCCCCTTTGGGGGTTGTTTTCACAAGTTTTTTGTATCTTTGCAAGTTAAAACGCAATTAATCGAAATGAAGAAAGACGACGACGAACTGGAAGGCATGGACCCTCAGGAGTCTGCCGACGGCAATGACCAAGATATCGACACCACCAATGAAGGTGGCGATGGCAACGACAATAGTGGCGGCGGAGAGAGTAACGATAGTGGGGAGAATGGCGAACCACAGGCTCATTCCACCTATCAGGTGCCCAAAGACAAGAAGCTGCAACTGAGCGGCATGTATGAGAACTGGTTCCTGGACTATGCCTCATACGTAATTCTGGAGCGTGCCGTGCCGCACATCGAGGATGGCTTCAAGCCGGTGCAGCGCCGCATCATGCATGCGATGAAAGAAGCCGACGATGGCCACTACAACAAGGTGGCAAACATCGTGGGTCTGACGATGCAGTACCATCCGCACGGTGACGCCTCAATCTACAGCGCACTGGTGCAGTTGGGACAGAAAGAACTGCTCATCGACACGCAGGGTAACTGGGGCAACATCCTCACCGGCGACGGTGCGGCAGCCGGCCGATATATCGAGGCCAGGTTGAGCGAGTTTGCCCTGGACGCGGTGTATAACGCCAAGGTGACCGACTGGGGCCTGTCCTACGACGGCCGCAAGCGCGAGCCACTGACACTGCCGGCAAAGTTCCCGCTGCTGCTGACGCAGGGTGCCGAGGGTATTGCCGTAGGTCTGTCGTGCAAAATCCTGCCGCACAACTTCAACGAGGTGATTGACGCCGCCATCAGTTACCTGCGCGGCGAGGAGTTCCACCTCTACCCCGACTTCCAGACGGGCGGCTACATTGACGTGAGCCACTACAACGACGGCGAGCGCGGCGGCTATGTACGCGTGCGCGCCAAAATCGAGAAACTCGACAACAAGACGCTGCTGGTCAAGGACGTGCCATACGGCAAGACCACCAGCACCGTCATCGAAAGCATCCTCAAGGCAGGCGAGCGCGGCAAAATCAAGATACGCAAGGTGGAAGACAACACCAGTGCCACGGCCGAAATCATCGTCTCGCTGCAGGCAGGCACGAGCAGCGACATCGCCATCGATGCCCTGTATGCCTTTACCGACTGCGAAATCTCCATCTGGCCCAACTGCTGTGTCATCAAAGACCAAAAGCCGCAGTTCCTCACCGTGAGCGACGTGCTGCGCTACAACGTGGACCGCACGCGCGACATCCTGCGCCAAGAGCTGGAGATCATGCGCGGCGAGACAATGGAGACGCTGCACAACGTCTCGTTAGAGAAAATCTTCATCGAGGAACGCATCTACAAGGACAAGGAGTTTGAAAACGCCAAGGACCAGGAGAAGGCCCTCAAGCACATCGACAAACGCCTGAAACCCTTCAAGGACCAGTTCTATCGCGAGGTGACGCAGGACGACCTGCTGCGCCTGCTGGAGATTCCCATGAAGCGCATCCTGAAGTACAATAGTGACAAGGCCGACGAGAACATCGCGCGGCTGAAGGACCGCGTCAAGGACATCGACCACAAGCTGGCTCACCTGACCGACTATGCCATCGAGTGGTTCAAGGGCCTGAAGACAAAATATGGCTCGAAGTACCCGCGCCGTACCATCATCCGCGAGTTTGACACCATCGTCGCCAGCAAGGTCGCCGAAGCGAACCAGAAACTCTATATCAACCGTGCCGACGGCTTCATCGGCACGAGCCTGAAGAAGGACGAGTTTGTGTGCAACTGCTCGGACATCGACGACGTCATCATCTTCTACAAAGATGGCAAGTTCAAGGTTACCAAGGTGGCCGAGAAGCTCTACGTAGGTAAGAACATCCTGTACCTGAACGTCTTCAAGAAAGGTGACGACCGCACTATATATAATGTATTATACCTTGACGGCCGCGGCGGCACCACCTACATGAAACGTTTTGCCGTTACCGGCATCACCCGCGACCGCGAGTATGACATCACGCAGGGCAAGCCCGGCAGCAAGGTTGTGTGGTTCACCGCCAACCCCAACGGCGAGGCCGAGGTATTGCGCATCACCCTCAAGCCCAAGTTCAGGCTTAAAATCCTGCAGTTTGACGTGAACCTTGCCGACCTCGCCATCAAGGGCAAGCAGGCACGCGGCAACATCGTCACCAAGAACGAGGTGCACCGCATCTCGCTCAAGGAGGCAGGCCAATCCACGCTGGGCGACCGCGAGGTGTGGTTCGACCCCGACATTCTGCGCATCAACTACGAGGGCCACGGCCGCTCATTGGGACTGTTCGGCGGTGATGACCGCATCCTGGTCATCATGAAGACGGGCGAGTTCTACACCACGAGCGCCGAGGCCACCAACCACTACGAGGAAGGCATTCTGCGCATCGAGAAGTTCGTGCCCGACAAGGTGTGGACCGCCGTGCTCGACGACGCCGACCAAGGTCACCCCTATGTGAAACGCTTCACCCTCGAGGACAGCACCAAAAAGCAGAGCATGATAGGCACCAATCCTGAGTCACACTTGCTGTTGCTGAGCGACGAGCCCTGCCCGCGCTTTGAGGTGAAGATGGGCGGCAATGACAGCCAGCGCGAACCGTTCGTCATCGATGCCGAGGAGTTCATCGGCGTAAAGACGTTCAAGGCCAAGGGACGCCGCGTTACCAATTGGGAGGTGGCATCAATTACCGAGATTGAGCCGCGCGAACCGGCACCTGTTGAGGAAGCGCCAGCCAAGGAGCCCAACGAAGAAGCCCCTGCCGAGGACGGCATCAGCCAAGATGAGGTACTGGACCAGTTCACTGGCCAGCAGCGCATCCCCTTCGAAGATTGATTAATGCGGGCTTGCGCCACATAATAAACTACGAATTACACGAATTATACGAATTTTATATGTTACTTTTCCCTAAAGAATCATATGACATAACAGGATGCATGATGAATGTGCATCGTGAGCTTGGATGTGGTTTCTTAGAAAAAGTCTATCAAGAAGCTTTAGAACTAGAGTTTATTGAAGCTGGAATCCCTTATCAGAGAGAAGTAAACTTGAAAATCCAATATAAGGGAAAGGCTCTCAAGCAGGAATATATTGCTGATTTTGTTTGTTATGGAAAAATTATTGTCGAATTGAAAGCCATCACAAAATTATCAGATATTGAAAAAGCTCAAGTTATCAATTACTTAAAAGCAACTGGTTACGAATTGGGAATTCTCGCTAATTTCGGTGAGACAAGTTTGAATGTCGAACGATACTGCAACAGTAATAATCTCTTGTATAAATGATGGCGGATGCCAAATTAGTGAAATTAGCGGAATTCGTAGTTAAAAGAATGAAGAGGTTTTTGACATATCTATTAGTAGTATTCGCTTTGTCGGCTATGGGGCAGGAGCGGGTGTCGATGTTTATGGTCGATGTGGGCTATGCCTCGATTCATGACAGTTACCTGACGCCCATCACCTATGACGGTCTGGACCTTGCCATGACCTATGAAGCGATGCGGCCGACACGGTTCTCCCCCGACAAATGGCTGTGGCAGCTGCAGGTGGGTGCTGACTTTAACTACGTCGAGAACGATGCCCAAAACAACCACCTGGACAAGCTCATGGGCGACATCACCTTTGACATGCAGCGGCGGTGGAAAGAGGTCATTGCCCACCGCGTAAACCTGTCAGTCGGCCCGATAACGCAACTGCGCGCGGGCATCATCTACAACCCCGTCAACAGCAACAACACGGTATCGGTAAGGGCACACTGGAACGTGGGTGTCACCGGCATGGCGTCCTACAACACGCGACTGTGGCGCAAGCCCATCACCCTGCGCTATCAGGCACAGCTGCCCGTCGTGGGCGTGTTCTTCGCCCCCGAATTTGACGAGAGTTACTACGAGATTTACCTGGGTAACCACCGCAATCTGGCGCACCTGGGCTGGTGGGGCAACCGATTCGACATGACCAACTATGTGGGAGCCGACCTGCACCTGGGCAAGACCACCCTGCGTATCGGCTACCGCAACCGCCTGGAGCACTGGAGCGTGAACAATCTCAAAGTGCATGACGTGAGCCACTCTATAGTCCTTGGCATCGGCACCTCACACTAGCAATATCATAACCGCCCAAAGGGCGGGAAATTATTCAAATTTATTAAAAAACAAGAATGAACAAAACATCACAAACATAATAAAACTGTGATAATCAATATTTTAAATATAATTTGCAAAACTTCCCGTGCGCCAGCACGGTCAATGCTACTATTGGCAGTGGTATTATTAGTGGGTTGTGCGCAGCAGGAGGAATGGGACAACGACCAGGTGGGGAACTTCGAGGCGTTGTGGACCATCATGGACGAGCACTACAGCTTCTTTGACTACAAGCAGGTGGACTGGAACGAGATACATAGCCGCTACCGCGCGCTGGTATCTAACAAGATGACTGACAGGGAGTTGTTTGACATCTGCGGCGATATGCTCAAGGAGTTGCGCGACGGCCACACCAATCTTATCGCCAGTCATGACGTGTCGCGCTACTGGATTTGGGAACAGTGGCCCGTCAACTACGATGAACGCATCATCGACCAGCATTACCTGAACTTTGACTACAAGATGGCATCGGGCATCAAGTACCAGATTCTGACCGACAACTTCGGTTATATGTACTACGGCTCGTTCTCGTCGATCATCGGCGAGGGCAATCTGGACCTGATACTTAGTTACCTGGCGACCGCAGACGGGCTGATTATCGACGTGCGCGACAACGGTGGCGGCCTGCTGACCAACGTCGAGAAACTGGTATCGCGCTTCATCGACAAGAAGACGCTCGCAGGCTACATCTGCCACAAAACGGGTAAAGGGCACAACGACGTGAGCGAACCCTATGCTTACTACTTCGAGCCCACCAAGAACCACATTCACTACCTCAAGCCGGTGGTGGTGCTTGCCAACCGCAGTTCGTTCAGCGCCTCGAACAACTTCGTGTCGATCATGAAGTCGCTTGACAATGTCACTGTCGTGGGCGACACCACAGGCGGAGGCAGTGGCTTGCCCTTCACCAGCGAGCTGCCCAACGGCTGGCGGGTGCGTTTCTCGTCATGTCCCGTTATGGACCCGCAGGGGAAAATTACCGAATTTGGTGTAACGCCCGACGTGCGTGTTGACATGGACGAGCAGGACCGTACGCGCGACGCCATCCTTGACAAGGCCATCGAAATTCTCACGCAGAAGACAGCAAACAATCTATAAATTAACCACTTAAAAACTCTGAGAAAATGAAAAAGTACATCTTCATGGCCATCCTGGCCGTTGCAACAGTCTTTGGTGCCTATGCCGAGTCGGGTGACATCGCTGTGGGAGCCGAGTTCGCCTATGCCAGCAAGCATTCCATGGCAGGTTTAGGTCTCCAGGTTCAGGTTGAGCCCATCACCAACTGGCGTTTTGCCCCCGAGTTCATGTACTACTTCAAGAACGACGGTTTGAGCGCCTATAATGTGAATGTCAACTTCCACTACGTCATCCCTACCAGCACCACCTTCGCCATCTATCCTTTGGTGGGCTTCACCTTTGCCAGCTTCAAGGCCGACGGCGTCCCCGATAACATAACCGAGAACCGCTGCGGTGCCAACATCGGTATGGGTGCGCAGTATCAAATCAAGGAGCGCCTGCACTTCTTCACCGAAGAGCGCTTCCAGATTCTCAAGGACTTTAATCAGTCTGTAACCTGCCTGGGATTGAAGTACACCTTCTAATCCCCTGCGGCAGCAATCAAAGCGACAAAGTAGGAAATAGCTTTTTGTAAAGGCATGAAGCGGGCGGCATCGGGCGCGTTCGCAAGATGCTTGCGCACTGCCTCCTCGGGGTGATACTGCACGCCAAGGGCAAAGCACCTGTCGGTACGCTCAATAGCTTCGATGACATCCACACCGTCGGTGGGCGTTACTCCAGTGACTTTCAGCGGGGTACCCGTTACGTCACCCACTACCTGGTGGTGCCATGAAGGCACGTCACGGATGATATCGGTACCAGTAATGGCATATAGCAGCGAGGCGCGATCAGTGACCATCACATCGTGAGGCGTGTAGTAGCGGTTGCCCTCGGCATCGCGTTGCATGCGGTGCAAATAGCTGTAAGTTTTACCCATACTCTCATAGAATGTCGGCAGATCCTGGATGAGCGGCGCCCCCGAGACGACTGCCAGCATCTGCATGCCGCGGCACAGACCTAGCACGGGGATATCGTGGTCCAGGCAATAGGCCATCGTGAGGTATTCCGAGATATCACGCGTGGCGTTGGCAGGGCTGTCTTCGATTAGGCCGTGCCAGGTTTGGGGAGCGGCAAACAGCGTGGGGCTGATGTCACCGCCACCCAGAAAAACGACTGCCTGAACGCCCGCCAGCAGCTCGTCGGCGTTGGTGCCGTGATAGGTATCGCGCTTGACGATGTCGGCATACTGCTGACGCAAAACACCCATCTCATCAACATAGTCAGGGCACAAGGTCATGCCATCATAGTCAAACCCGGCAGGGCGCAGCTGGGGCAGAATCACCGCTTCCCCACCCGCCTGTTCAATGGACAGGATGGCTCGGTCATAACTGGCAGCAGTGGGTTGCCAGGCGATGCCCACACGCACACGTCCCATCTCTGCGGCGTTCACGGTAAACACCAGCAGCAACATCACGAGAGCGCCAAAATATCTCAAGAAACTCTTTCTCATCTCGCTTATTATCTTAATACTTAGTTAGTTGATTGTCAACGGCTTTCAGAACAACACCTCACTCCTAACCTCTAACTCCAAAATGCTTATCGGTTGCGTAGCATCTCCAACACTTGTTCAACGGGCAGAGCATCAACGTGATAGCCGTTGCGGCCCGTCATTGAGTCGGCCATAAACAGGGAATTCCAAAGGGCCTCGGCCGTCGCCTCGATGGTGGCAGCGAAGATGGAAGACATTTCGCCGTTGGCAAGTACCGTCGAAGTGATGGTTTTGGCGCGGCTGTCGATGAGATTCTCAGGGGCCACCGACATGGCGATGACATAGTCACCGCTGCCGTTTGAGGCGATGCCACCCGTCTTAGCCATACCCATCATGGCGCGTTTGGCAACTCGTTCCAGGTTGCGTGAGTCTAGCGGCGCATCGGTAATGACGACCATCATGCAGGAACCGTCCACGTTCTCGGTCTTGCGCACATGGTTGATGAAATCGTGCTTCTGGAGCTTTTGTCCCACCTGCACGCCGTCAATCTCGAGGATGCCGCCGTAGTTGGTCTGGACCAGCACGCCGATGGTGTAGCCGCCCAACGAGGCAGGCAACACACGTGACGAGGTGCCAATGCCTCCCTTGAAGCCAAAGCAGATGGTGCCAGTCCCTGCGCCCACATTGCCCTGCTCCACAGGACCGCCATGCGCCTTATTGATAGCATCGATAACCATCTGAGGTGTGACGTGCATGCCGCGGGTATCGTTCAGGCGGCCGTCATTGGTCTCGCCCACTACGGCATTGACCGAATTCTCGCGCTCATGGCCGGGTTGCATGAGCGTGTAGCGTACCACACCCTCGATGCCAGCCGCCACACTCAAGGTGTTGGTCAATACAACCGGCGTCTCGATGTTGCCGAGTTCACGCACTTGGGTTACACCCGACAACTTACCGAATCCGTTGCCCACATAGATGGCCGCAGGCACCTTCAGGCGGAAGATGTCGCCCTGATGCGGCACAATGGCTGTCACGCCTGTGCGGACGCTGTCGCCCTCGATCAACGTCACATGGCCCACCGTCACCCCTGGCACATCGGTAATGGCGTTATACTGGCCAGTCTCAAAAATGCCGGTGGGGAAGCCCCACTCTCGCAATGTTTTGTGAGTCTGAGCCTCTATTGCCAAGCCCCATAGAATGCAAATTGCAATCAATACATATCGTCTCATCATCTCCTTATTATTCAATACAAAATTCGCTAATGAAACACAAATTTACTCAGTTTTTCCCGAACACGCCAAAAAATTAGGCAACAACAAATAAAGAATCACAAAGTTTTTTTACCTTTGTGCTGTTTAGTAAAAAAGAATTCACATAAACGGTATGGTTATCAACTTTTGACACGCTATATCGTTATAATATACATGCAAATATTAAATACATAAGAAATGATTCTTTCCAGAAGTTTGAAATTTGCCCCATTGCAGTGCATTATCGCGGTTATCGCTGTGTTGTCGCTGTCATCATGCGAGCACGACGAGCCAGTCGACCCCATCAAGCCTGTTGGGGAGCGCACGGTGCTGGTGCTTGTTTCCAATGGCGATATTTATGACCAAACGGGAAAATTGGTGACGCATTTGCCCAATTGCATTAATGCCGCCGAGATTATTTCCGACGGTGATGACTATTTCGTGTCGGGTGACCAATCCAAGGAGCGTGTGGGTTACTGGAAAAACGGCAAATGGAATACACTGCATGTCGATTTTATTGATGACGTTGAACACAGGACTTATGGAATCGGTAAGTGGGACTACTATATCTACTTACTCGACATGCCCAATGTACTGAAAAACAGTGGTATCTTCAGGTTGGAGGATTACCACGACTTCATCCCTGCCGATCATGCACTGCGGGTCAGTGAAGGCAAGTGCTATGTGATTGGATATGGCTTTGATGATAACGATGAAATTTCTCAATACAAACCAGTGCTTTATACCGATTACAAAAAGGAATTTTTGCCTATGCCCGAGGGTGCTGTTACCGGTGAGTGCCACGCTCTATACGCATATGACCGCAATCACACCGTCATTGGAGGTATCATAGACCGTAAACCCGCGGTCTGGGTCGACAAAGAATACCAGATTTATGAAACCAGCTATCCTTCATTGTTGAATATTGAAGACTATTTCCCCGTCGGGCGTATTGATGCCATCACCATGTCGGGCGGTATCATTTATGGTGCCGGCTGGGAATTAAACGACAAATTTAAAGTTGTGGCTACAGTATGGATTGACGGTGTCCCTCATCATTACCTGTCGGGTGATAGCCATGTGAGCAGTTCTCAGGCAATAGAAATTTATAGTTATGGCGATGATGTGTATGTTCTCACAAGCGAGTATAACAATGAGACCGACGAGACGGTGAATCATCTGTGGCTGAACGGCAGAATCATCATGTCCTATCCTGGTATTGAAGCATCTGGATTTACAGTGCTTTAACATTACTGAAACTATATTACAAAACTGAATTTATGAAAAATATGAGAGTTTTATATCTGGCGGTAATGGTACTGGTTGGTTTGCCGTTGATGGGCCAGATTGTCACGTCAATAAAAGGCGTGGAGCAGCAAATGAATGTGGACAGCATTGTTGATGATTTCGACAACCGCCCGGCCTTTGGCATCTACAAGGACACTTATTTTGTCGGTGGTACGGCATTGAACCAGAAGCCCAGCGAGTACAACAGTAACGTGAAGTTTCAGATCAGTTTCCGGCAACGCCTAACCAAGTCCATCCTTCCCTTCCACAGTCACCTGTTCCTGAGTTATTCGCAAAAGGCGATATGGAACGTGTTTGAGGAGTCACTGCCTTTCCACGACCTGAACTTTAATCCCGGCATCGGCGTGCAGAATCTGGTTGTGCATAACGGCCGACTTGTGGGAAATGCCACTATCATGATTGAACATGAGTCTAATGGTCGTGATGGTGAGGCATCGCGCAGCTGGAACAAGGTGACGTTCGGATATGCTGCAGTTATTGACCCTCGACTGGAGGTGTATGCCAAGACATGGATTCCCATCATCGACGGGCAGCAGAACAAGGATATTCTCAAGTACTGCGGTATCTTCCAGACGGGTACACAGTATATCTCTGAAGACCAGCGCTGGGTGGCCGATGTCACCTTTGTGAAACGACAAGGATGGAACCTCAACTTCAATACGATATTGAATTTGGGATTCCGTCTAAGCAAGAAAAGGAACCAGTATCTGATGCTGCACTTCTATGACGGCTATGGCGAGAACATGCTGGACTACAACAAGTACCACTGCAACGTGCGCATGGGTCTGTTGATACGTCCGACGTTCTTCAGCGATTTCTAAAGGTTTTTTACCCGTTTTTGCAGTTGAAAATGAGATATTGCTATCTGGTGTTGATGCTCATGCTTTGCATGCCGATGCTGTCATGGGGACAGTCATCGGAGCCTATCATCACTCAACAGCAAGACAGCTTGCAACTGCAACCTGTTGACACCGTCTTGAACCAAAGCCGGGTGCAGCAGATGAAGACGCGCTTCAAGCAACGCGTCGATGACCGTCTCAACGAGCCTTACGACACCACCCGCAACAGTGGCTACTGGTGGCGTGCCCTCAAACACGGCAAGGTGAACTTCAAGGACAGCACGATGGGCTATCCCAAATTCGTGATGTTTTGCTATAAGACCTACGTGTGGGGAGACCGCGCATTCAACAGCTATGACAGCGCCTATGTGCAGTCCACCGGCAAGAACTGGAAACTCATCCTGAAGAACGACAATTGGGCGGATTCCTATATCGGGCGCCCCTTCCAGGATGTGAAAATGATTATGAACAGCAACCTGGTGTCCAACATCGGTTTGTCGTTGTCGTTCATGGCTGTGAGTGTGGGCTATTCGGTGAATGTGAGCAACCTGCTTCACGGCAGCAAACAGTCGAATAAAGTCGATTTCTCGTTCACCTGCGCCCGATTTACCGCCGACGCCTATTTTTGGGAAAACAGCAACCAGACCAATGTCATCTTTACTGATCAGACCCACGACCGCTACAAGTTCAAGCAGTCAGGAATGACCCGCAAGGCGATGGGCGTGACAGCCTATTACTTTTTCAACAATCGCCGCTATGCCCAGGCTGCAGCCTACTGTTTCTCGAAATATCAGAAACGCAACGCCGGTTCGTGGCTGGCAGGCGTCAGTCTGCAGCATTTCGACGTAAAATTTGACGAGGAGCAGTTGCCCGAACAGTCGCGTGAGGCCCTGATCAAATATGGGTCACAAGGGTACTTAACGCGCGTGCTATACAACGACTATTGCGTGCTCTTCGGCTACGGCCACAACTGGGTACTTGGGCGCAAGTGGCTGATAAACACCACAATAACACCCTATCTGGGTTACCGCTACAACCATTTTCACGACGACGGCAATATGTCAAGTGCCGTGTCGCTTAACATACGTGTCCGCACGGCAGCCGTTTACAACCACAAGAATTACTTCGTGGGATTCCAAGGATTTGCCGACCATCACCGCTACAAGAGCAAAAACAGCCGTCTGGTCAATTCCACACTGGATTTCACAGCACTGGTGGGCATCAGGTTTTAAATAGACAAATAATAAACAAATATATAAGGATATGATTAAGAATAAAGCTTTAATGTGGGCAGTGGTAATTGGTGCAGCGATCAGTGTGCCGACGTCATGCAAACTTGATATGCCCAAGGAAACGGAGACTTCGTTTGAGACGATGACGGTGGACACCACCAACATTGAGGTGCCCATCAAGTTCAGCGCCAAGTGGAGGTCTTGAAGGCTACCTACCGAGGCACCCATGAACTCATGGATAATGGCAAGGCAAGTTACCTGGAGGTGCTCACGGCCCAAGAGTCCCTCCTCAATGCCCAACTCAACGAAGCGACGAACATGTACAACGGCGCTCAGGCTGTCATCGCGCTCTACATCGCCCTCGGCGGTGGCACGAAGTAACAAGTCAGGGGAGCGACATGCCCCCCTAATTGTTTAACGATTACCCCCACAATGGAATCATCAGTCTTTTTGCGCAGCTAACCAGTTCTTTATCCGTTATGAGACTACTCCGCCACATATTCTTGCTATCGGCATGGCTGCTGGCCAGCATGGCCTTTGCTCAAGGCCATAACGACACCATCAAGGTCATGACCTTTAATCTCCACGCCGGGCATGATGCCAGTCTGCAGCAGATTGGTGAATTCATCAAGCAATACCAGCCTGATTTTGTCGCTTTGCAAGAGGTGGATCAGTATACTCACCGCTCCAATTGTCCACATCAGAACAATCGCGATTTCATCAACGAATTAGCCTATTTTAGCGGCATGCTAGGACTATACGGGCCCACCATCAAGTTCAGTGGCGGTCATTACGGCATCGGTCTGCTCACAAGGCATCAGTTTGTCGATGTGCACAACATCAAGCTGCCGCATCCTGCCGAGCTCATGGAGCAACGCGGCCTGCTCCAGGGAACCTTTATCCTTCCTGATGGCGATACCATCATGTTTGCATGCACCCATCTTGAAGCCTTCGACAGCGTCAGCCGTGCTGCCCAAGCTGAATTCCTGCTTGAGCATTTTGCCGATACGACACGCCCCGTCATATTAGCCGGTGACTTCAATGCCCCACCCTATGATCCTGTAATCGGGCAACTCACCAGCCACTGGCTCGACTGCACCGCAGGCGATTTCACCTTCAGCGTCAACAACCTCCGCGAGAAAATTGATTATATCCTTGCACGCCCCATGCGGTCGTGGCGCTCCATCGAGTCTCAAGTTATTCAGGTTGAGATGAGCGACCACTACCCCGTCATCGCCACACTGGTTCTCACCCACGACCGAGAATAAACAAGTTTTTACTCACATGATTTGGTCTATAAATGATTTATTAAAATCCTAAGAATCAGTAGTCGGAATAATTTACGTATCTTCGCAGCTATAGCCAGGTGGTACACTTTTGATTTTTAGGGTACACTAAAACATAAAAATAATATGAAAGCATTTATCCTGATGACATGTGCCCTTGTGGCCATGAATTTGACAGCCGGCGATATTGGTGTCCGTGATGCCCAAAGCAAGGCATTGCATTTTCTTCATCAACGTTCCGGCAACTTGTTTGCAACGGCACAACAAGATGTGAAACTCATCCACATTGAACCTTCACGGACCTATAGTAATTTGACCGATTACTATGTGTTCAATGCTGAGGACGGCAATGCGTTTATCATTGTCGCCGGCGATGACCGTGCTGTCGACGTGTTGGCCTTTGGTACTCAAGCCCTGGATATGGATGCTGTGCCCTGCAATATGCAATGGATGCTGAATCAGTACAAGCGGCAAATGGATTTCCTGCGTGGGCATCCCGATATGTGCGTCAGTTCCACTATGGAGCGTTCGTCGGGGGTTAATGTGTCTCCGCTCGTTTCCTGCACTTGGAATCAGCGTTCACCTTTCTACAACCAGTGCCCTACCAGCGGCACGCAGCATTGTCTCACGGGGTGTATTGCCACAGCGATGGCTCAAGTGATGTATTACTGGAAATATCCAAACGAAGCCCCCGCAATGGATGCCTATACCTCAGAAGTCAACGGTGTGAGCGTTGGTGCATTGCCTGGGGGTGTTTTCGACTGGGAAAACATGCTTGACGTGTACACCACCAGCGCCACATCCCAGCAGAAGGATGCTGTGGCGATGCTCATGCGCTACTGCGGGCAGGCTTGTCACATGGGATACGGCACAAATGGCAGTGGCGCTTACAGTAGCGATGAGTTGGAAGGAATGAAGCTGTTCGGCTACAATGCCGATGCGACCCTGCTCGACCGCGATGACTTCTCTGCCGACGAATGGGCGGAAATGATTGAGAACCAGCTAGCCGCCGGATGCCCGATACTGTATGGAGGCAGTGATCTGGAGAAAAATATGGGTCACGCCTTCGTCGTTGATGGCTGCGGAGGTGGCATGTATCATGTGAACTGGGGCTATGGCGGCTCGGGCGATGGTTACTTTGTGCTTTACGCTTTCACCACTATGGGGTACACGTTTTCCAGTGACCAGCAGATGCTCTACCAGATCTACCCAACGGGGTACATGTATGACAAGTATGTAGCTGTGATGCAGGAGGCCAGCAATGTGACGTCCTCCTCGTTCAAGGCAACCTGGACCGACAACACTCCTGAAGAAAATGTAACTGATTATACCCTCTATGTCCAACCTTATGACCCGTTATCACACGAAGTGCTGCTTCACGAGACGTTCAGCGGTGTCGATGTGAACATTGACGCAACGACAGCGCTGTCGTCCAACAAAGTGAGCAGTTATTGCGACAATCCGGGTTGGACCGGCAACTTCATCTATCTGGGTGCAGGGGGGTGCTTTATCGTGGGCGGACAAAAGTATGTGGGTTCACTCTCTTCGCCTATACTCAACGTAGGTGATGATGGAGTAATTACTGTCAGGTTCAACTCCCGGTACTTTGGCAGCGACAACAGTACGGCACTTGTTAGCTGTGGAGGCACACAACAGAACATCGAACTGACCAGAATGGGGTCAGAATACGCCGTCGTGTTCGATAATGTTGAGGATGGAGCAACTGTCACCTTTGAATGTACAGGCAGGGCAAAACGTTTCTATCTCGATGATGTGGTCATCACCACAGGAGATGACCGCACCCCCGTTGAGATGGGAACTCTCGACAACGAAAGTTTTATGTTCCCAGGCATCACAACAACTGACTATACGGTTACGGGGCTCACTGCTGGAGAGACTTACCGTTATCTGGTTGTTACCCGTTTTGCCGATGGAGTGACGAAGATATCCAACAGCCAACTGGTCACCTTGTCTGATCAGCCGGAGCATGCTTTTGATTTGGGTGATGTGAACCACGATGGCAATGTATCGATTGCCGACGTGACTGCGCTCATCGACATGCTCCTTGGCGTTGGTGACGGTTGCCCCGAGTGCGCCGATGTCAATGGCGACACCAACGTATCGATTGCCGACGTAACTGCCCTTATCGACAAACTGCTGGGAATCGAATAACTGAAAATCATATTATTGCACAAAAAGGCTCAAGCGCGTTCCTGCACTTGGGCTTTTTAATTTGCCAATTAAAGCGAGAGTTTCAGCGTCTTTTTGGTAAAATGCGCAAATCTTTTTATATCTTTGCAGTGCTCACATACCTCATCAAATAAAGACATATCATTATGAAAAGGATTCTTATTGCCCTCATCATGCTCATGGCCGTCACAAGCCTGTATGCCCAGAAGATCAGTTACATCGAGACCAAGGGCTCGTGGCACTACGTCTATGACGAGAACGGCAAGAAGGTCAACACCTTCAGCACCAGCCAGGGCGAGGTCGTTGCCTATACCGAGTCGTTCTACATCCTCAAGAAGAGCGGATGGTACTACACCTGTAATGCCAAGGGCAAAAAGCTGCACACCTTCTCCGAGAGCAATGTGGGCGAAGTACTGGGTGCCGCCGGTGACACCTTCACCAGCCGTAAGAGCGGCTGGATATACACCTGGGACAAAAACGGCAAGAAAATCTCGACCCGCAGCGCCCATACCTAAAGGCGCAGAAAGGTACGAAAAAGGGGAGCGCACGCTTCACCCTTTTTATTTGCTTTACGGCGCTTACTGTAGTGGATTTCTGTTGAATGATCTTTTTGTTTTGTAAGCAACTGATAATCAATTGTTTCATATTTTTAGAATGTCCCACGAATGTTGGTCGTTTTTAGTAGATATTTCGATAATCGGTTGTAACTTTGTAAGCGAGAGTTAACACGTTTTTATCAACCTAATGAATTTGACTGATATGAAACGATCTTGGAAATTTGTCGCAATGATTGCCTTGGTGCTGATGAGCAGCCTCCCGACTTTCGCCAAGGATAGCGCACAGACCTCAACTCAAGGCAAGATAGCTGACAACAATAATGATTTCGCCTGTAACCTGTTCAGGGCCATCTACGAACAGAAACAGGGGGATAAAAGCTTCATCATGTCCCCCATCAGCGTGAGCTATCTGCTGGGAATGCTCAATGCCGGCGCCGAAGGCGAGACGCAGCGCCAGATTACCGGCGTGCTTGGACTGGACGGTTCGGCACAAGATATCAATAAGCACTTCAAGAAGATAATGGATGAAGCCTCCTGTGTTGACTCAACGGTGACGATAAAAATCGCCAATAGCATCAACGTCAACTCGGCAAGGAAACTGAGCCTGATCCCCAAGTACAAGGCGAACATGATGAAGTATTACAATGCCCAAATCGATGCGTTTAAGTTCACCGATAACAAGAATGTGGACATCATCAACAACTGGTGCAAAATTCACACCGATGGCATGATTCCCATGATTATTGAAGAGCTCGACCCCTTAGCCGCTATGTATCTGCTCAACGCTGTCTATTTCAAGGCCTCGTGGACCAAGGAATTTGACCCTAAAAATACCCGCGATAGGATTTTCACAAAGCAGGACGGCACTGTCCTCGAGCACAAGATGATGCACGTTTCCATTCAAGCCGCTTACGGCTCCAACGACTTGTGTAAGATGCTGTCTCTGCCCTATGGCAACGGCAGCTATAGCATGAATGTGCTGCTTCCCCACAAGGGCAAAACCGTCGGCGACATTATCCAGAGTCTTTCGGCGCAACAATTGGAGCAACAACGAACTCAGCAAATGACTATTCACGATGTGGATATACTGTTACCCCGTTTCACCACCGAAAGCGAGATTGGCCTTGTTGATGTACTCTCGTCGATGGGTATGCCGCTGGCATTCAATCCCGGCGCTGCTGAATTCTTCAATATGATCAAGAATGAAGAACTTTGGGTATCGATGATGTTGCAGAAGGCTAAAATCGAGGTCAATGAAAAGGGAACCAAGGCAGCTGCCGTCACTGTTGTAGGGATGCGCACAAGATCAATAAATGGCAACGGCACAAGATGGGAGGAATTCCACGCCACGCGCCCATTTGTATATTACATCGTCGATAACAGCACTGGCGCGATTTATTTTATGGGCACCTATTGCGGTGATGAAGGCGCAGCCATTCCCACCGAAGTGACGATAGATATAGATAGTATTGACAGCAATGATGCCGTTGAAATCCTCCCGGAAGTGCTGGTAGAATGTATCGGCAAAAAACGTGGACACATGCGCCCTGAATTGTCAATAAATCACAAGGGCTACAGCGTTGAACACAAACCCCAGTTCCCTGGTGGCGATGCAGCCCTGATGAAATACCTCCGGTCGCACATAAACTATCCGCCCATGGCTGCCGAGAACGATGTTGAGGGAAGGGTCATTGTGCAGTTTCTTGTTGACAAGACGACTGGTAAGGTCGGTGAAGTAAAGGTTGTCCGCTCGGCGGACAAATACCTTGATAAGGAGGCTGTGCGCGTCGTGAAGTCTTTACCCAAGTTCACCCCAGGCCGCCAAAATGGCCAGCCCGTCGATGTGTGGTACGTGCTTCCCGTGACGTATATGATATAGCCCAAGGAAAACGATACTGTCCCAAGGATTACCACATCAAACGGACGATTCGTTTATTGTAAAAAATCTAACCACGATAATAGGCTCAGATTCATTTCTGGGCACACATAAACGCGTAAAGGCGTCTAACGGTACGAAAATGGGGAGCATACGCTCCCCCTGAAATCCGGTTCAGCAGCGAGATGCACCACGTGGGACACTTCGCCAGTTTCTTGCATAGCCACAAGAACATTTCAGAATCAATAGCAAAATTTGATGTATCTAACCCTCCAAATCGTTCATGCCCAAAAAATCTTTAAGCATAATGTGTTGCACAGTGCTTGTGGAATAATCAATGTCATCGTTGGTGATAATGATTTTCCGCATTGATTGATCCAGTTTGTTGAATAACGCAAACTCCCTATTGTAAGTCTCATCATCAGCAATGGAGTAAGCCACCTGAACAAGATAGCTCTTGCCGTTTTTTGTGGCATAGAAATCTATTTCCTGTGAGTCTTTTCTGAACACTGACAGGTTATATCCCATAAAAACCAATTCGTTATACACCACATTCTCAAGATTGTGTGTCAGATCATATCGGTTTTCAGATTGCCGTATTGTGTTAAACGCGACATCCTCGTCATACACTTTGGAAAAAAACATGAGTTCCCTCTTTGCCTTTGTCATGTACTGAGGAATAGAGCGAATGATATAAGCCTCTTCCAAATAGTTCAAGTATTTCATGATCGTGTTGACAGATGCTTGCATTCCTTGCCCTTTAAGATATTTCATCACCGAATGGGCACTGAAGATCCTGCTGTTGGAACGCAAGACATAATTGATGAGTTTCTCAAAGAGTGCCACTTTCCTGACATGATAACGATTGATGATATCATTACGCACAATCTGCTCGTCCAGCTCATTCAAATAAGTAAGAATGGATGATTTGTCAGGGAACTCAATGGTTTTTGGGAAACCTCCATATATCAGATAGTCGGTCACTGAGCGCGTGTTCCCCGTCTCGGCGGCGTACTCACAAATTTCCTTATAGACAAATGGACGTATGTTAAAAGAAACATATCTTCCAGAAAATGCCTTTGTGAGTTCTTTGGATAGCAGCTTGGAGTTGCTGCCGGTAATAAACAGTGACAGGTTTTCGAGTCGCAACGAACGGCATGCCAAGTTCCAATTTTCAACCAACTGGATCTCATCAAGAAATACGTAGGTCTTCTCGGACGATAAATGAGACAACACAAACGCCTCCAATTCTTCGGCGGTTCGTATTTGAGAACTCACAGAGAGCCGCTCAAAATCAAGTGAAAGTGTACGTTTCCCCTGTTCATGAAGCTCTTGTTCTATCTGGTCCTTGATAACCGATTTGCCACACCTGCGCACCCCCGTGATAATCTTGATAAGATCACTGTCGTAGAAAGGGCGTATCTTTTCTATATAATGCTCTCTGATAATCATTCTTAATTTCCTTTCAAATGGATGAAACTGAAAACTTTTTGCAAAGATAAGAAAAGTTTTCATTTCTACTGAAAATTTTTCATAAAAAAACGAAAACTTTTCAGTAGAAAGATCTGAAGGGAAAAGATGGAAAAAAGGGGAAAAGTGACGGTCATTATGATGTGAAATTCACAATGGATTCAGTCTAAAACCTCTCAACGCCTGATTGAGAGGCGCTTGTGAAAAACCCATCAGGCGCGTAAAGGCGTCTAAAGGCGCAGAACGGCGCGAAAAGGGGGAGCACACGCTCCCCCGGAAAAATTGTCTTGGCGTTTCTCAAATTTCAGCCATAAGTTTATAATTACATCAAAAGAACCGCCCCTTTTTTTCTGTGTTCCTAATTTTCAATCAATTAAATTTCGTCGAACTCACGTTATTTATTGTACTTATTGTTTTCTTTATATCACCACGAGCCAGAGAGCAGGTAGTCGATGAGTGCGGTCACGTCGGCAATGTTCACATTGCCGTCCTCGTCACAGTCGGCGGCGGGAGATGCAGTTATGCCACTCAAGAGGATGTCTATGAGGCTGGTCACGTCGGCGATGTTCACGCTGCCGTCGAGGTTCACGTCGCCACGCATCAACTCTGCTTCAATGAATTCATAGAAACCGTTCAAGCCGATCGGGTCATACCAACTTGAGTTTTGATATGCTGCGGCGCATCCGTAAGGAACATTGAGGGTTTGAGTGCCAAATTCGCTAAACGCCATACGGGTTATCTCGTCTCCAAGCTTTGGAGGGGTGGTCGCCAGTGAAACCGCCTTTGAAAAATGTGAGCATTTCCTGAATGCCTCGTCGCCTATATAAGTGACGTTTGCTCCAATTGTCAGCGTTCCATCAAAACCTACGCACTGGAAAAACGCACCTGATCCGATTGTTTTCACTGAATTCGGAATGGTCAAATCGCCAGTCAGATCGAAACAGAATGCAAACGCGCCATCACCAATGGCCGTTACTGATTCAGGAATGTTGATCGAGGTCAGTCCGCTAATTGCGCAAAATGCATTTTCACCGATTGACGTGACTGTATTTGGGATTACAGTGTTTACACAGCCTGTAACAAGTTCATTTGTGCTCGTTCTGATGACGGCGTTGCAGTCCTCTCTCGAGTCAAAAACGGTGTTTGCAGGATCGACAGTCATGCCGCTGAATGAGCAATATCTGAATGAGGCTGGACCTATTGATGCCACATTGCTTGGGATGTTCAGCACACCATGAAAACCATCACAGGAATTAAATGCATAGTCACCGATAGTTGTGAGAGAGTTCCCTAATATCAGGTCGCCGTTAAAACCATAGCAAATCATAAATGCGCTTGGTTCAATTGTCACCACGGAATTAGGAATCACCAAATCACCAGTAAAGCCCATGCAATACGCAAAGGCACCCTCTTCGATTGTGGTCACTGAATTCGGAATCGTCAAACTCGTCAAATAAAAACAATACAAAAATGCACTGTTGCCAATGGTTGTCACAACATAGTCATTTCCTTCGTAATTCACCGATTCAGGGATGTTCAATGCGCCGGTTGCATTATAACCGTCAACATGACCTTTAAGCGTTACTGAAACGCCATCCGGGTTCACCTGATAATTCAAATCACCAACGGTGAAAGTCTGAGCCATTCCTGCCATAGCCAGGAAAATAAGCAAGGCTGATAAGAAAGCCCTCTTTTTAAGTAAAATCTGTTTCATATTGCTTAGTTAACTCATTAAATTTCTTTCCCTTCTCATTTCGTCATGAACTTGCTGTCCCTTTAAACTCTATTATCTACTTCACAGTGTAGATGAGAGTGCCGGTACGCTCCACGTTTTGTCCCTGGGGACACTGAAGCGTTCTTGATGCAGTTTCTCGCTTCGCTAGGAGCAGGAGTGGAGGGCTGTGGGGGTTCGGCCTTCTTGAGAGCGGTATGCTCCTCGGCAACCGGACAAGAGGGTCAACTGGCCACATCTCCACACCAATCAACTGCAAATTTACTGGAAAAATAACATATAAAATACTTTTGATAGAAAAACTGAACTTTTCCTGAAAATGCAATCTTTGTCGGTTGTGGGTTTGAGACATGGCCCAGTAACTTTGCAGAAAACAAATATCAAAGGGACGGTTCTTGTGATGTATAATTTCCATTAGGTTCAGTTTGATTTAAGAACCTAAATTAACACATAAAACCCGCTGGTTGTCAGCGGGTTTTGTTGTTTCTGTGCGCCTGATAGGAGTCAGGTTCGCGCCTCCCAAAACCCTTAAAAACCTCCCGACGCCTGATTGACAGCGCTTTCCAGCAAGCCGATGAGGCGTTTAAAGGCGTCAAAAGGCGTTGAACGGCGCAAAAAGGGGGAGCGTACGCACCCCCCGAGAAAGACACAAACTGATTCAGTAATGCGTTGACATAGTTATAGGAGGCTTATCATGCCAAACAAGTATCAAAAAAGGTAATGAACTGCCCTCAAAATGCAGGAAGATGTCACTCAAGGAGAAATCTGGCATTTTTTTTGAAAAATTGTTTATACGTCGGTTAACAGATAAAGAAACGGAGTAGATTTGGGCGAGTATTTTTGTGCCATAATTATTAATATAAATATTATGGTCAATAAGAAACAAGATCAACATAAAAACCATCAAGACTCAATTAGTCAGATTTCTAAGAAATGGGCTTTAACAGATGACCCAACTTTTAGATTTAGTGAGCAGGATAGTCAAGTTATTGTTGAAAAATGGGATACACAAGGAAACCCTATAGATGCCTACGGCAGAATGATAGTTAAGAAGGTATCAAGTATAAACAGTATTACTGATGAAGACTTCACAAACCCAATGGTTGGAATTGAACTGCCAATGTTACCCAAGTGGCTTTGTCACGCTATTAGCGCATATGAAAAACCTGTTATTATCAAAAAGAATATCTTTAAAAAGAACCGCGGTAACCACCCTGAACTTAGTGGAACGGATAGTCGTATAATCTTGTTTAATGCACTCTATAAAGCTAATCTATTTGGTCAAACGCAACCCAAATCTCGGCCTAAATACTGGATAGTGATGCATACTGCAAAAAAGAACTTCATGGTAATACTTGAAGTGGCAAACAATAAGGAAAATATTGAAATTGTTGGCTGGCGCTATTCTGGCAAACGACAACTTGAAACATTAAGGAAACAAGCAGAACGGGAGGACGGCCAACTCCTCATACAGACTCCTCAAAACAAGGGAGCGGCGGCAGGCCTTTCCACTCTTCCGCCTGCTGTTTCCGATGGCAAAGATAGTGTGACAAATCTTGATATGCAACAAAAATGAAATCTATTGTTAATTAAATAATTGTGGTGACTCTTTCGTTTGTTAAAAATAATATTAATCAAGCTGGCTTATAATAATAATTAACTATCTTTGCGAAATCAAATGAATTAGATATGAAGAACATCATAATATTACTCATAGTATTGATGAGTTGCCTATGCGTGAATGCAGAGGTTAGAATCCATATGGAGAAAGAGGCTGGAGTTTTTAAAGTGCCATGTCAAGTCAATGGGTTAAAGATTAAATTCATATTTGACACTGGCGCAGCTATTGTGTCTATTTCTTCGTCATATGCTGAGATGATGCTAGCAAATGGCTATCTCGAAGAATCTGACTTTACTGGAGTCTCAAAGAGTGTCCTTGCTGATGGATCTGTTATCGAAAATCTTGTAGTCAATTTGAGGGAAGTAAAAATTGGAGGATTGACAATTAATGATGTATCTGCATATATTGTTACGTCCCAGAATGCTCCACTACTTCTAGGCCAGTCAGTCATTCAACGGTTAGGCAAAGTTTCTATTGATGGAGAGTATCTTGTAATACATAATTCAAACATCTATACTGAAGAAGAAATTGATGCATATCTTGCAAAAGCCAATGAATTATATGATAATGATATTTTTTCAGAAGCGCTTAAGTATTATAAAATAGTATATGAATACTTAGGAGACGAAACGAACCCATCAGTTCTAATATCAATGGCTACCTGTTGTGCTAATCTTAAAGAAAGAGATTCGGCTATAGATTATCTATATAAAGCAATAGATTTGGATGGCGGCGATAATGAAGATGGCATTTTATTTGTTATTTATCGTAAATTATCATCTTCACACTATTTAAACGAGAACTACACAAATGCATTGGAATGTGCTAAGTTCATGGAGTTATACGCTATTGACATTTCAGAGAAAGCCCAAGCGTATTCTTATTTAGCTGACATAGACAATAAGCTTGAAAAGTATTATGACGCATTATCTTATTCAGATAAATCTATAGCAAATTTTAAGCAATTAAAAAAGAAAAGAGAACTAGATTCTGATGAATATTTGGATTATGTTAGATCAGTAATTGAAAAAGGTTACTCTTTACAATATTTAAGAAGATTCGATGAGGCGATAGACGTATTTACATCAGGAAAAAAAATAATTGAACAAAGAAAGAATGAAGCTAACTATCAGGGATTATTAGATGAATGTAATTTAGCGATATCAGAATGCTATGAAAGTTTAGCCAACTATTAACTAATTTGCTTGAACAATGAAAACAAAAAAGATTCTTCTTTTAGCGATTGCTGTCTTATTGTTATCACTACTTATCTATTTGTTCGTATTTCATCAAGGTCTGAGTAATAATCATGAAGAATGGGGCAGTTTTGGAAGCTATATTGGAGGTATCGGTGGCATAGTTCTTTCATGTTCTCTATTTTACTACACATATACAATTGATAAAGATCATAAAAGAACCGAGAATAATACTCAAGTTCTTAAATTATTAGATGTGGTAGGAGAATCATTAGTATTATATAAAAGCTGGGAAGCACTTAACGTGATGCTATCTGATCCAAGCACATTTAAAGGAACTCATGAACAATATATGAAGGAAAAAGAAGAAAGAGAGAAATTGGAAATACAACTATGGATAAATTATAAAACAACTCAAGTCTTGGCTCATCACATTTACGGAATAAATGTTGAAGATGTTGATAAAATGTATTTGACTGAAGGACAATTCAAGTACGTATTTTACTTCATAAAAAATCATAAGGTAGGAAACTCGTGAGGTCGGGCAAGTCCTAAAGAAAAAAGGGAAGGGTCTTTTGATGTAAGAACCTGACCACATTTGTTCGGTTCCATCTCAGGGTCTATATTAACGCACAAAACCCGCTGAAATTCAGCGGGTTTTGGTTTTTCTGTGCGCCTGATAGGACTCGAACCTACACAACCGGAGTTACCAGATCCTAAGTCTGGCGCGTCTACCAATTTCGCCACAGGCGCAAATGCGGGTGCAAAGATAGTGCAAGCCGAACACAATGCCAAATTTTTTGCAAGCCGAGTGCAAATAAGTTCACTTGATTTGCCGAAGCGCAGCCAAAATTATCCATTTATTTTTGAGCATTGTTGAGGCGCAGCCTATTTTCGCCGAAGGCAAAGTAGTGTTTTTTTAGTTAATAGAGAATAGTTAATAGAGAATAGTTGTTTGAGAACAGTTAGGAATTAGGAGCTAATTGCTAAATTCTCACTGCTAATGCGGCCAGGCCAAGGCGAGGCACTACATTCCTAACTCCTCATTTCTAACTCCTAATTAACCTTGTATGGTGGCGAGGATCTGCTGGAGTTGCTCGTCGGCAGCAGTAAGCTTCTTGCGGCAGATGTCGAGCAGTTCCTTGCTGCGCTTGGTGTAGGCGCTCAGGTTGTCGATGCTGCACTGGGGGTCCTGCATCTTCTGCACGATCTCTTCCAATTCGGTCACTGCCTGTGTATAGGTCATTTCTTTGTTCTCTTCCATATTTTCTTAAACTACAAATTACACGAATTATACTTATTTGGCATCCGCGTTCCTTTTTTTATTATTCCAAATTCTTCGAATTGCATCTGCAGACTCAACGCCTAAAGGCTAATTGCTAACGCCTAACGCCTAATGCCTAATTCGTGACAGTGGTCACGGAGGCATCGGCGGTGCCTGCGGCGAACTGCACATTGATGTGGTCGCCTGGTTGCAGTTGGTCAGATGAAGTGACGCACTTGCCGTCTCTCATGACCAGCGAATAGCCGCGACGCAACGTGTTGACCGGCGACAGCAACGTGGCCTTGTCGTCCAGCGCCTGCAGGCGTTGCTGCTCGCGTTGCATAGCCCTTGTCACTGCTTCGCCCACGCGCTCCGCGGCACGGTCAAGTCGGGTGCGCTGCGTCGAGACGAGGTTGGTGACGGCAAGGGGTATGGCACGGGCATTATTGTCGAGCCTGATGCGGTTGGTGTCGAGGATGCGGCGTGCGGCAGCGGGTATCATGCTGGTGAAATAGGCCAGCTGTTCCCTCGCCTGCCCCACTGTTTCGCGCACGGCGGTTGTCACAGCTTCCTGGAGTTCGTTAAGGTGCGCCAAGGCATCGGTGCCTCTCTGGATAAGCCACTCGGCAGCGGCAGTGGGCGTCTTGACCGGCATTGCGGCAACGCTGTCCAGCACCGTGACGTCGCGCTCATGGCCAATGCCCACAATCACGGGCAGCGGAAACTGGGCGACATTGGCCGCCAGGTCGTAGTTGTCAAACGAGTTGAGTTCGGAGGTCGCCCCGCCACCACGGATGATGACCACGCAGTCGAACAATTCCAGGTGGGTGTTGATGCGGTCGAGGGCGGCAAGCACCGTGGGAACCGTCTGCGCTCCCTGCATGACGGCGTTGAACAGGCAGGTGTAGAACTGCAGACCGTAGGAGTTGCGGTGCAGCTGGTTCATGAAGTCGCCATAGCCTGCGGCACCGTCTGCCGAGATGATGGCGATGCGCTGGGGCACCTCGGGCCACGGCAGCTGCTTGTTCATGTCGATGATGCCCTCCTGGGTGAGGCGGTTGATGATTTCCTGCCGCTGACGCGCCATGTCGCCCATCGTGTAGTTGGGGTCGATGTCGTTGATGACCACCTTCATGCCAAAGAGGCGATGATAGGAGACCGACACGTTCACCATCACCTTCATGCCTGTTGCGAGCACCTGCCCCGTGGCATTGAGGAACTTGTGGTAAAGTTTAGAGTAATTCCCCGCCCAGATGGCAGCCGAAATCTTGGCCACCGTCTCGCCTCGGGAGTCTTTCTCGATGAGCTCGGTATAGCAATGGCCGCTGCGGTTCAGGCGCAGGTCACTGGTCTCGGCAATCACCCACTGGTTGAACAAGCTGGCATCGCCATTCAGCACCCGCTCGATGCGGCTGTTGAACTCGCTCAGGGAGATGCCCTGCGGCGGCTGGTCGAATAGACTTGGCTGAATCACTTCACACGTTTGATTTTAAGGCCGTTAAAACGATAGGTGATCGATGGCTTAAGATAAGGCGCAAAACGCTTGTACTCACTCGGGGCAAGGAACTGTTCCAAGCCATGTGTCGCCTCGATGACGTTGTGATTCTCGCCCTTGAAGGTGAGCTGGACGAGGGGGAATATCATCGCATCCTGCAGGTCCAAGCGCAGCTCGTCCGGCATTTTTTTGATGATGAAATCGTCGATGGACGGCATCGAGAACAGGCGGTCACTGGTGTATCGCTGCCAATGTGAGTTCCACTGCGTGAGGCGGCTATCGGGCACGGGCGTCATCACCGTCTCGATGACGGTGATGACAGTATCCTTGCCCACTTTTCTCATGCGCATCTCCACGACCTTGCTGCCGCTGGCCTGCAATTTAAGATAGGCGCTGTCCAGTTCCAACAGCCGGCTCTCGCCCGCCAGGTTGTTCTGGATGGCAACTTGCTGGCCGTTGTTATAATAATCCACCATGTCGAGGCGTGCCGTCTTGGTCAACAAGGGAAAGACGACACCCGGCTCAGTGCCGAACAGGTCAGCGATAACGCGCGACATTCCTGTCAAGGGCAATAATGCCATTGACACGATGAGTAAGCAGCGAAGTGGTTTCATTTAGTTCCCGCCGTACTGCTTTTTAACCTCGGGGAGCCACTTCTTGATGTCGGCGATGCGGGTCTCATGGCTCGGGTGCGAACTCATGAACTCGGGCACATTGCTCGATGACGAAGCCTGCATCTTCTGCCAGAAGGTCACTGCCACATCGGGGTTATAGCCGGCGATGGT
This sequence comes from Muribaculaceae bacterium, assembly GCA_017427945.1. GTDB lineage: Bacteria > Bacteroidota > Bacteroidia > Bacteroidales > Muribaculaceae > Sodaliphilus. The sequence continues at coordinate 88,149 of JAFRRT010000033.1, forward strand.
CATGAGCACCAGGCCCATCTTGTCGGCCTCGCTCTCGTGCTTGCGCGAGAAGGGCTGCATCACGCCATACTGTGCACCCAGACCATAAACCTGCTGTGCAATCTGCTGTGTAGCAGCGCTCTTGCCACTGGTAAAAATGCCGATAGCTTGTGCGCCATACTCGGCAAGTACCTGCTGGCTCATGCGTTCATTACTGTGCTTGGCAATCGCATGGGCTACCTCATGGCCGATGACCACAGCCAACTCGTCGTCGCTGGTGGCCAAGTTCATGATGCCCTCATAAACCACAATCTTGCCGCCAGGCATACACCAAGCGTTGACCTCGTCGCTCCTGACAAGGTTGAACTCCCAAGCGAGATTCTGGATTTCGCTCTCCAGACCGGCATACCTGAGGTAGGCCTCGGTAGCGGCGGCGATGCGCTGTCCCACACGGGTCACCTGAGCGCTCTGAGTCTTGTTGGTGGACACGGTAGCCGTCTGCATGAAGCTGGCATACTGCTGGAGGCTTGCCGCCAGCACCTCCTGGTCGCTGACGAGATTCAGTTGTTTGCGGCCAGTGATGGGAACCGAGCCACAGCTGGTGAGCAACATTGCTGCCACAGCCAGCATTGCAATAATCTTCTTCATAATCGGTGGATTTTTAAGTTATGTTATAAAAACGAATTATTGAGTTTGCACAATTTCGGTGGGCGGCAACGATGCGTTACGGCGGTCGATGGCCTCAACCACGCGCGTGGCGAGTTGCTTGAATGCCACGCCGCTCACGTCGTTCAGGCGCACCACGGGCTGACCGTCGTCGCTGCCCTTGCAGATGCTGGCAACCAAGGGAATCTGACCCAACAGCTCCACACCCAGCTTTTCGGCGAGGTCCTTGCCGCCGTCATGGCCGAAGATGAAGTACTTCTCATCGGGATGAGTGGCAGGCGTGAACCACGACATATTCTCCACAATACCCAGCACAGGCACGCCTACATGCTCGCCCATGAACATGCTGATGCCCTTGCGGGCGTCGGCCAGCGCCACCTGCTGCGGCGTAGTAACCACGATAGCACCCGTGATGGCGAGCGTCTGTACCAACGTCAGATGGATGTCGCTGGTGCCCGGCGGCAGGTCGATGACAAAATAGTCGAGTTCTCCCCAGTCGGCCTCGTTAATGAGCTGTCGCAGAGCATTGCTCGCCATGGCTCCGCGCCACAGCACCGCTTTCTCCTTGTCAACGAGAAATCCCAGCGAGAGCATCTTCACGCCGTACTTCTCCAGAGGGATAATCAGGTTCTTGCCATCTACCTCGTGCATGTAGAGCTGCTCATCCTCGGCACCAAACATCTTGGGCATCGAGGGGCCGAAGATGTCGGCATCCAGCAAGCCCACCCTGTAGCCTTGCAGAGCGAGCGCCACGGCGAGGTTGCAGGCAATGGTGGATTTTCCCACGCCACCTTTACCAGAGCTGACGGCGATGATATTCTTCACTCCCGGCAACGGCTTATCGACTTTGCGCACAGGGTTGTCCTGTACGGTCTTGACACCGATATTGCCCTTGATGTCCACCTCGCTGCCCACATGGGCTAGGATGGCGGCCTCGCAGGACTTTACCACGCTCTTGATGAACGGGTCGGTAGGTTTTTCAAAGGTGAGCGAAAAGCTAACACGGTTGCCGTCGATGCGGATATCATCGTTGAGCATACCCATATCGACGATGTCCTTTCCCGTTCCGGGATAGCGCACCGTTCGCAGGGCGTCAATAATCAGATTTGGATAGATGGTCATTTATAATCAGTTAATAATTAGCAATTTATAATTCATTTGTTTTCTAACGCCCCATCACCCATGAGTTGCGGCATCTGGATGTAGCCGCGGTTGTAGCTGCGGTAGGTATCGGGCTCAATCTCGATGTCGGGCTCCACAAGTTCCACGCCATGAGGCAGGGCGAAGCGGATGTACTTGATGGTCAAGCCGCGCTGCAGCCACTGCATTTCATAGTGCGTCTTGATGTCCAAGATGTCATTAGCCAAGCCGCTGGCATACAGGTCATCGGTGTCGGCCTCGACGGGCAGATGGTTCTCCTCGACGAGGGCATGGGTGTAGGTGTACAGGAAGGGACTGTCGGTCTTCAAGTGAACAATGCCACCGTCACACAGAATGTTACGGTAATTGTCCAGGAAACGCGTCGATGTCAGACGCTTGTTCACTTTCTTCATCTGCGGGTCGGGGAAAGTAATCCAGATTTCGGACACCTCGTCGGGGGCAAACATGCGGTCTATCAGCTCGATGCTTGTGCGCAGGAAAGCCACGTTGGGCAATCCGAGTTCAGTCGCCAGTTTGGCTCCGGTCCACATGCGGGCACCCTTGATGTCCACGCCGATGTAGTTCTTGCCGGGGAAGCGTTGCGCAAGTCCCACGGCATACTCGCCCTTGCCGCATCCCAGTTCCAGCACGATGGGGTTATTGTTCTTGAAATACTGCTCGTTCCACTTGCCGCGCATGGGGCATCCGCCCTGCTGTGTCACCACCGCAAAGGGGAACTGGAAAACGCACTCCATGCGTTCCATATCGGCAAATTTCTTGAGTTTGTTCTTTCCCATCGTCAGCGTCGGTCCATCAGGTTATTTGATAACAATCTTGTGGCTCTTGCCATTGAGCGTCACCACATAGAAGCCATTCTCCATCGGGTGGCGGTTCACACCTGCCGTGAGGCTCATGGGACGCGTGGTGCCGTTGATAGCTACAATCTGGCAAGTGCAGTCGTCAGTGACCTCGATGCACAGGTTGCGGCCCTCTACCCACACACGGTCGGTGCGTGCCGACAAATCCTCAACACCAGTGCTGTTGGTCACGCGCACGCTACACGGCGCAGCATGCCAGCCGTTGTTATCGCCGTCAGCGAGGACTATGTTGTTCAGGACGATATCACTCTCAGTAGCAAGCGAGGCATCGGCACTGACAATGATAGAGAACACCGCCTTACCGTCATCGTCAAAGCGGCAACCGTCCATGGAGTACATTACCACGCGTGTGGTAACAGCATTAACGCCCTTGGCATCGTTCATGTGCTGTCCAGCGAACGTGGTGCCTGCAAGGCTCAAGCCTTGCGGCAGCGTGATGTCGCATTGCAGGGCACTGTAGCCGCTGGCATTGTCAAGCGTAATTTCCAGACGGCGCTCCTCGCCCGGCCTTATCGACAGGTCGGTCGTGTGCAACTGGTCATCGGTATCGACCTGAGCCTCCATCATGGCTTTGGAGCCCATGATGATGGAGAGCACGGCATTCACATCGGCAACGTTGATTTCGCCGTCCTCGTTGACATCGGCGCGCAACATGGTGGCATCGTCATAGACATGACCCAAGATGATGTTCACAACGGCGTTGATATCGGCGATGTTCACCTCGCCGTCACCATTCACGTCACCCTTGATCCAGGAGTTCTCGAACAGGAACAGACGCCATTGGGGAGCATTGCGGTAGCTGTTTACCGAGTTCTTAGGCACCGTAAGAGGCACCGAGCGTTGGTTGACGCCCTGCCAAACATTTTCGCCCAGCGCGGGGACCTCGACAGCGAGGCAGGTCAGTGCCGTCAGTCCTGTCATTCCCGCCATGGCACGGGTGCCGAGCCATGTTGTAGTCTCGGGCAACTCCACTACCGACAATTCAGCCACGTTATAGAACACGTAGTCACCGAGTGTTGCAACTCCCGTGAGGTCAATCTCGCTGTTCAATCCGGTACCAGCAAACAGGTAGTCGTTCAATGCCGTAATTTTGCCACCCAAGGAAACTTCTTTCAAGTCTTTGTCATACAGGAAGATACCCTTACCCACACTGGTCACGCTCGAGGGCAATTTCACGGTCTCGACCGGAGTTTTGACCATAGCCCAGTCACCAATGGTGTTGAGCTTGCGGTTTGTCGTGAGGTCCACATTGTGGATTCCGCTACCTGCCAAAGCACGCTCGCCAAGGCTCTGCACCGTTGATCCAAGCGACACCGTCTTCAGGCTGGGGCAATCCATCAACGCAGCCTCGTCAATGCTGCGCAGGCGGCTCGAAGATGCGACTTTAAAACTTGTCAGGGACGTACAGCGCATGAAAGCGCCCCAGCCCACGACCTCCACACTGGCGGGCAAGGTCAATGACGTCAACGACGTGCACCCGGCAAAGGCACACTCACCGATGCTGTCGAGGGTATTGGGGAACGTGATACTGGTCAAACGTGTGCATCCGGCAAAGGCGGCTTTGCCAATGCTTTTCAAGCCCTGCGGAAGAACGACACTGGTGATGTCCATCGCTCCAAAGGAGCAGATAGGCAGTTCATCGGCGTCAAAATCGAGTTTCCAGTAATGCCTGTCGGCAATGTTGCACGGCAAAACGGCCACTTCACCCAAGTCAATCACACTGAGCTGATGCAGATTATCGGCAATGAAATAGAAATCACGCGCATCCATCGTGCCTTTAACCTTGAGTGTGGTAATATCATGATTTGTGACAATCCCTGACAAACCGCCAGCTGTGTTTTGCACCTCAAGGGCTGCCCCCTTCAAGGCAAAACATGCAATGATTATCAATATAATCTTCTTACTCATAGTCTTAATTTTTCGATATGTGTTAAACATGCAAATATAATGTATTTTCTCGAGACACCACGATTATTTAACAAAATTTCATCGCAAGCTGTAAAAATGCCTTTTCGCGTGTTTTAGTGAGTGTTGAATATCGAAGTAAAAAAAGCGCCATCATCCTGGTGGATAATGGCGCCTTATAGGTATGATTTAAAAACTCTTATTTCATAACCTTGACAGTCGATGTTGTTCCGTCGGTATAGGTGGTTACGACGATGTTCACACCGCTGAACGGAGTCTCGCTTTCCTGTCCTGCGACATTGATGTAGCGTACGTTAGCCACTTCCTTGCTGGTGGTGACTTGCTCAATGCCGGAGCCCTCACTAACAGGAGCCTTGGCATCGGCAGCAAAATAACCTTCATGCTTGGGAGTGACAAGAACCACGTTGGTAAATACCAGCTCAGCATCCTGTGAGCTGAACTCATCGTCGGCTGTCACCGTGATACTCAAGATGTTGCCCTCGTTACCCACAAAGGAGTGCAATGCCGAAGATGCACCAATCATCGAGTAAACATTATCCTCTATTTTGTTTTCAACAAACGAATAGTTGTGCTCATAACCACGGCCGATGCCCTTGATAGACTTGAGAGTAACGCCCTGAGGCAATACCAATTCACACTGCAATGCGGTGTAGTTGTGTTCTACGTTGTTCAGCGCAACTTCAAACGTACGCGTCTCACCGGGACGAAGTGTCATAGCGGGAACAACCAGGCAATCACTGGTGGAATTATAGCTTTCCTTGACAATGTTCTGAATGGTATTCAATGACTTACCAGAATTGCCTCCAAGCAACTTATCAATGAGTGCAGTAACGTCGGCGATGCTAATGTTTCCGTCCTGAGTGACATCAGCACCAGCTTCATTAATGTCACCACCCTCAAGCAAATAGTCAATCAGTGCCGTTACATCAGCGATAGACACAGCGCCATCACCATTCACGTCACCCAAGAGTACATCAATACCAAAGAAGAAGTACATCCACTGATCAGCCTCCTGATACGCTTTCAGACTTGTATTGTCAGGGGCAATCAATGGAATCTCAGGCTGGTTGACTCCGGCCCACACTTCGTTGCCCACTGCGGGTACTTCGGTAGCATCGGTCTTCAACACTTGCATGCCAATCATTCCGGCCATAGCCATGTCACCAAGACTGGTAACCGTTGAGGGAAGACGCATCGTGTCGATAACGGCACTCACGTTATAGAGCGCATAATTACCAATGGCATTAACGCCCTTTGGGAGCATAGCGCCAGCATTGAGCAGGCTATCGTCGGCAAAAGCATAATCGCTGACAGCAGCCAGCGTGTGGTTGTGTGTGGGAGCCATGCGGCCACCGGCTCTATCGTGTCCCATGCCAGGGAAGGTAACTGTAGTCAGCAGGGGGTTATGAGCCAAAGCACCTTCTCCCATGCTGGTCATACCATTGGCCAGAACGATGCTTGAGAGGCGGGTCTGTGCAAACGCCCAATCGCCGATAGTACCCAGGTTCAAGGAGTTGATGTCGATATTCTCAAGGCCAGAGTTGATGAAAGCCTCGTCATCGATGCGCGTTAAGCGGCATGCAGGGTCAAAATTGACCGTTGTCAGGGCAGAGCATCCTGAGAAGACAGCCCTGAGGATTGAGCTCACGTTAGGACCAACCTGAACATTGTTAAGACTGATGTCACCAAGGAACGCAAAATCACCCACGTAACGGCAATCGAGAACGGCCGACTGCAGGGCTTCGCACCTTGCGAACACGCCCTTACCCATATCCTGCACCGTAGCAGGAATGGTAATGCTCGTCAAGCCAGTACCGGCAAAGGCATAATCATCAATATAGGTAAGCGATGCCGGCAATGTCACAGACTGCAGCCTGTCACAACCAGCAAAAGCAGCAAAGCCAATTGACTCGAGCGTAGAGGGCAATGTAACGGATGTGAGCTTCTTACCGAAGAAAGCCGTGCGCGGGATTTCATTCCCAAGATAATTCGCAACAGTACCGTACAAGGCAGCTCCATTATTGTTAAACGGCACAATGGTTACGCCTGTCAGGTCAAGCGTGGTCAACTCATTCAGTTCATTGGTGATGAACAGGAAGTCGCGGGCATCCATCGTTCCGGTAACCGTCAATGCCGTAATGCCGAGGTTGTTTTGCAAAGCATCGGCCAATTGGCCGGCATTATTCGTCACAGTCAGGCCAAAACCATTGATGGCCGTGATTGCTGTTGCCAGCATCAGTAAAAACAATTTGCGCATATCGCTATCTCTTGTTGTTATTAGTTATTATCTCGTATTAACCTGCAAATGTACACATTATTTTCTCATCACAAGCGAATTTAACTATTTTTTTGAGAATTAGCGCCTTAAAAACTAAGGATATCAAAGGCCACCACATACCACATGAAAATAGTACAGGCGGCTCCCATGGGGGAACCGCCTGACTATTCAAAACCCAATTAAGGGTTTGCTTTAAAGCTTAGAAGCTTACTTCATCACCTTAACAGCGCTGGTGGTGCCGTCGGTGTAGGTGGTAACAACGATAGTCATACCGTTGGCCTCCTGCATCTCCTGACCAGCCAGGTTGAAGTAGCGAACACCAGCAACGGTCTTGCCGTTTACGAGTTCCTCAACCTCAACTGCGCCACCCTTAGCAACGTAAGCACTGTAAGAATCAACCTCGCCAGTGTCCTCGTTCATAATCAGGTGGATACCGATGGTGTAAGCATAACCATTTTCAACGAAGTAAACGTTGGTGTTGGGGGTCAGCGGGTTCATGTCAGCTTCGCCAAGGAAGGCAGGTGTCATGTCCTCTGCAGCACCATAAGCTACACCGTCAATCTTGAAGTAGAAGCAAGCTACGTCAACGAACTGCGGATACTCAAGGTTCTGAACATCTACATAGTCGCCATTGCTACCAAGCATCAGCTCATAGGGAACCTCAGTGCCATCAGCCCAAACAAGGATCAACCAGTAACCCTCATCGGTGGGATCTACGGGAGGCTCGGGAGGAGTCTCACCACTCTTGCCAGGAACGAATACGGTCGCTACAGCGGGCTCGCTGACTTCCTTACCGGGCTCCTGAGCGGTAGCGCTTACGCCATATTCTTCACCCTCGGGATCGTCGCCGTAAGGAATTACCCAAACAGCTTCACCTTCACCTTCGGCCATAACCTGCTCGTCCCACATGAGGATGATGTGGCCATTACCGGTAGCGGTTACAGTTACGGTCTGAGCTTCGGGATCGTCAACATAGGTGATGTTGGGCTTGTCGGTGTAAACAACGGGAGGCTCGGGAGCAGTCCACTCATACTCAGCGGTAGCTACGAGGTCATCATGGTTATCAGCGCTAACGGTAACAGCGATAACGTTTGCACCCTCAACGAGCTGGATCTGGCCATCAACGAGCTCAACAACCTCACCGTTCAGAGTAACAACGATGGTGCAATCCTCAGTACCGGTGTAGCTGATAGCTACATGACCGTCCTCGGTGGGCTCACCAATAACGATCTCGCCTTCCCAAGGCAGGGGCTCGGGAGGAGTTGCACCTTCGAGAGTGATGTTGCATACAACGGGACCAAACTCATAGTTAGCACCTACAGTGGGGATGGGACGCTCTTCCTGACCACAGGAGAAAATGCTCTTCACGGCGATAGTACCACCAGTGAAGTCTGCACTCGGGGTAATCAGAAGTTGAACGAAGAGAACGTCTTCCTCCATGGGTTCCCACTTAATGGCACCGTAGTATTCCCACGTAGCACCATCACCGCTAGGATTCCAGTAACCACCAGTTGCGCCAGTGAATCCCATAAATGCGTTTGCATCACCGGCAATGTTTGCGCTAACGTCAGCAGTTTTGGTCTTTCCCTTGTTGTTCTGATAAGTGATTACCATAGCTTCAGACTCGTCGGTAACCACTTCGTCGTCAACATCCATAGCACCATCATAGGTGAGCTCACAGGTGAAAGCATTGAATGCTGCATCGCAATGCAACATTACGTCAACTGTGATCTCGGTGCCCAGTTGTTCCTGCGTCCAAGTCATGTCAGGAATGTAGAAATAGGTGTCAGCCATTACAGTTCCTGCAAAAAGTAGAGCAGTAAGAGTAAATAAAAATTTCTTCATAATAGAATAAAATTTAAATGTTAATAAAAAATTAATAAAAGTGTATAATCTCTTGTTTTTAAGTGCATAAAGTTGGTTTCATCTTGACCAATCAAATCGTTCCGGACTAACTATCATTCATACCTTCTTATGGGTGTAATTGGTCGCCGACAACGCCAATAGTGCTGACAACAAATGCCAGTACCGGATGGAGAGTGCGACACATAAGTTTTTCATTTCTCGTAAATTATTACGTTTACTCGAGTATTTCAATCCTAATAGTTCGTTGCAAAATTAATATAATTGACCGAACCAACAAAGTACCCCTACAGAAAAAATGTTTAAAAAATGTTAATATCATGGTTTTTGATTGCCCATTTTGCACCTGCAGTAAAGAATCCTTATGCAGTCTTCATCTAACTACCGGTCTTGTAATTACAGATAAAGCTGTTCAATTAAAGCACATTAATACTATATCAGCATGGAACGCTTTTTACCGATTCACCAAACAAACGCTACAACAGTTCACAGATTTTGGGTTTCTTATTTGTAGAATGGTCCTCTCAAAAGATTTAACCTCATAAAAAACGACTCGGGACAACATCGTTAAAGTTGTCCCAAATCGCTAAATGGTTGTTCGTGTTGTCTAAAACGGGATCAGAAAGGGCGGCGTCCGCCAGGGCCACCCATGGGAGGACGGCCACCTCCTGGAGGTCCCCAACGACCAGGTCCCCAACGATCCTCGTTGCGGTCCTTGGGCTGCTCACCCTTCTTGAAAGTGTTGAAGCGATAAGTAAACGTCACCATACCATAACGTCCCAGAGAGTTGTAGTATACATCCTCGATGTAATCACCGGTGACGTTGCGGAAGATGTTCTTTTGCTGGCCCAAGATGTCATAGACCGAAAGGGTTACCGAAGCCTTTTTCTCGCTTAAGAACTGATATGCAATAGAGCCATTCCAACGCCATTGATCGGAATTGTAACCAGAAGTATATCCGCTGGTGGTGCTATAGTTGAGGTTGGTGTTTATCACCAGACCAAAGGGCGCCGAATAGGTGCCGTCAAAGATAGCACCCCAAGTGTGGATGGTACGAGTGTTCGATGCCAACTTGGAATTGGTCGTGTTCTGGAACGAATAGCGCGGGCGTATCTCCACGTCAAAGACATCGTTTCGGAACGCCAGTCCCGGTGAGAGGTTCATGTTCAACGTGTTACTGCGGTTGAGGATGCCATCATTCATACCCTTGGCCACCGCATAGCGGGCAAAGATATGGTTTGAAAAATACCATGTCTTACTGGCACCGAAGGGGAAACTCAGCATGTTCATCGCCATGGCATTCCACACGCCGTTCACATTCATATAACTAGTCGTACGGTCACCCGTCTGCTTGTCATAGATCGTGGTAGAGATGATGCTGTTCTGGGCAAAATCGACATTCATCATCGCCATGATGCTGCGCTGGGCACCCTGGGCAAAGTCACCAAATCGCAGGTTGATACTATGGTTGAAGGTGGGCTTCAACTCGGGATTACCGATAACGATATTCTTCGGGTTGCTCTCGTCGGCAACTGGCTGCAACTGGCTGATGCTAGGCTGGTTGGCCCTCATACGATAGAAGAAGTTGAGATTGCGCGTTTCGGTGAACTTGTAGCGGAAACGAGCGTAAGGAGCCACCGACCATGCCCAACGCTCGGCAATATCGCGGGCGCTGTTGATGAGGTCTTTGCTCTTGGACATCGCACTGTTGACTGAAATACCAACATTGAGGTTATAAGCCTTGCGAACTTGACGGAATCCCACGCTGAATTCCTGGTTAAAGAAAGTGTTGCGGAAACTGTTGCTCAAGCGCTCGTTCCACTCCTGATCGGTAATCGTGCCGCCAGGCCAGATGCCACTGCGCTCGTTGTCATAGACCATCTTGTCACTGATCGTGTAACGGTAATTACCGCGATAAGAGAGTTCCAAGAAACGGGCGTTCTTGACATCGCCAATGGGTTCGGTCCACGAGATGCGACCTGTGAGATTGTGGGTCTTGCGGTGGTTGTTAGCCGTCTGGTCAATCAATGTATTCTTCTCAGGCAAGAGATAATAGGTATTGTCGGTGTAAGTATCACCGTCCTCGTGCACATTGCTGTAACGGTAGTTGAGCATTAAACTCTGACTGCGGCCTGGATGGCTGGCAACCTTGTGGTTATAGATCAGGCGGGCGCCCCATTCATAACTCTTGCCGTCATTGAAGTAGTTGCTCAAACTGCGGTTCACATGGGTCATTGCAGCATCGCCCGCCCTGGTACTCGACGAGTCGTTGCGCTCACTCTTGTTGAAGTTGAATGAGAAATTGGGACGGAAATCGAGCGTGTTGCAAGTGTCGATTTCCCACTTGATGCGGAAGTCACCACGGATGTTGTGGCTCTTGTCGCGGGCAGCTGTATTGGAGTCGTCATAGCTGACGGAATCCTCGTGGAGGTACTGGCGGGCAGTGCGTGTGCGCGTGTCGCGGTCACTGTGACTGTACATGATGTCGCCACCCACGCGGAAGTGGTCGTCATCCTTACTGCCCACGTTGAAATTAATTCCCGCATATTGTGACGAGGTCACACCGCGGTCACCACCAAAGCGCTGGAACCTACCTGATGCACCGTCACCAAAGCCCAGGTTGTTGGTATTGTTGCCGCCACCCAAAATGGTGAACTGGTTGCCGTCGCGGAAGTGGTTGATCATCACATTGCCCGCATAGCGGTCATCGGTACCGTAGCCGGCATTGACCGTGCCGAACCAACCGTTGTTCATACCCTTCTTGACCGTGAGGTTGATGACGGTCTCGTCCTCGCCATCATCCACACCGGTCAGGCGCGCCAGGTCGCTCTTGCGGTCAATGACCTGCAGCTTGTTGACCATGTCGGCAGGGATATTCTTGCTGGCCACAGTAGGGTCGTCACTGAAGAACTCCTTGCCGTCGATGAGAATCTTGCTCACCTGCTTGCCGTTGGCAGTAATTTTGCCATCGCTGCCCACTTCCACACCAGGCAGGCGCTTTAGCAAATCTTCAACAACGGCATTTGCCTGCGTCTTATAAGTGTCAGCATTGAACTCGATAGTATCTTCTTTAACAACGATTGGGCTCTTAACACCCACCACCACCGTCTCCTTGAGCATAATGGAGTTGGGGTCCATCGTCACAACGCCGATGTTCACATCGCGCCCATCTTCGCCCACAGTGACATGCTTGATGACATCATTGTAGCCCAGATAGGAAAAACGCAACAGGTACTTGCCCGGTTTCACGCCCTTGATGTTGAACACACCGTTGAGGTCGGTCGTCGTGCCCTTGACCATGGTGCTGTCCTTGTTTGCCCTGAGCAATTTGACGGTAGCCTCAAGGAGCTCGGTCGTGTCCTGTGAGTCCACCAGCACGCCGTTGATAACGGCATCATGCGCCATGATTGGCAAGGCGCAGCACAATGCTATAATAAATGATATGAATTTTCGCATCTTCATATTATAATATGTGAAATTTGCGGCAAAGGTAAGTCAATTGCTCCACATACAGCAAAAAAGATAGATGATTTCACATTTTTTATAGACAAACATGGCTGTCATGCCCCACGCTTGCCCAAAGGCGCCATCTTGATAGGATGAACTCGGCAGATTTGTGTCTTTTAGCAGCATTTAGCGCAATTCATCATAAAAAAATTGTGTTTTAGCCAAAACTATCGTACATTTGCGGGAAAGATTGAAACAAGAGACAGAAAAGTTATGAGCAAAGTCATTATCATCGGATGCGGTGGCGTCGGCACCGTGTGCGCTCACAAATGTGCACAAAATCCTGACGTGTTCAACGAGATCGTGATTGCCTCACGCAATCGCGCCAAATGTGATGCCGTGGCCAAGGCCATCGGCGCCGACAACATCACCACCGACCAGGTGGACGCCGACGACGTAGACCAGCTCGTCGCCCTGCTGGAGCGCCATCGTCCCGACATGGTCATCAACCTGGCCCTGCCCTATCAGGATCTGACCATCATGGAGGCTTGTCTGCGCTGTGGTGTTCATTATCTGGATACCGCCAACTATGAACCCCGCGACGAGGCACACTTCGAGTACAGCTGGCAATGGGCTTACCGTGAACGCTTTGAGCAGGCCGGACTGACAGCCATCCTGGGCTGCGGATTTGACCCGGGCGTGAGCGGTGTCTATACCGCCTATGCCGCCAAACACCACTTCAGCGAGATGCATACCCTCGATATCGTGGACTGCAACGCCGGTAACCACGGCAAGACCTTCGCCACCAACTTCAACCCCGAAATCAACATCCGCGAGATTACCCAGAAGGGTCGTTATTGGGAAAACGGCAAGTGGGTGGAGACCGGAGCGCTGGAAATCCACAAGCCGCTCACCTACCCCATGATTGGTCCGCGCGAAAGCTACCTGATGTATCATGAGGAGCTGGAGTCGCTGGTCATCAACTTCCCCACAATCAGGAGGGCACGTTTCTGGATGACCTTCGGTGAGGAATATCTGACCCACCTGCGTGTTATCCAGGACATTGGCATGGCAAGCATCGAGCCCATCAACTACCAGGGCATGGAAATCGTGCCGCTGCAATTCCTCAAAGCCGTGTTGCCCAATCCGCAAGACCTGGGCGAGAACTATACGGGCGAGACAAGCATCGGTTGCCGCATCAGCGGTATCGACAAAGAAGGCAAGCATTTGACCTACTATATCTACAACAACTGCGACCACCACAAAGCCTACGAGGAGACCGGCATGCAAGCGGTGAGCTACACTACCGGCGTTCCCGCCATGACCGGCGCCATGATGTTCCTCAAGGGGCTGTGGCGCAAGCCTGGCGTTCATAACGTCGAGGAATTCGATCCCGACCCGTTCCTGGAGGTGCTCAACAAGCAGGGCCTGCCTTGGCACGAGCAGTTTAACATCGACTTGGAAGCCTAAATTCAACTGGCTGATATCACACTGGCCGCTGAAAGAGAAAATACTCTTTCAGCGGCCAGTTTTTATTACTGTTTTTAATTAATAATGGTCACAAAACACATTTTTAATAATAAAATTTGCTATTTAATATAAAAAAAGTTTACCTTTGCGATGCTTAAATAATGATTACTAGTCCATGTAAGGCCATTATACGATTATCCTGCTCTTTATTGCCATATATGGATGATAAAAATGACACAAAACTTATATTAACTAACAAACCATAGAAATGAAACCTTTTTGTAAGCATCTGCTGATGTTCGCCATGCTCTGTACAAGTTGGTGGACTGTAGTTTCAGCTTCGCCTACCAAAGCGATTGACAACAAGTGCTTCGGTCTTATGCTGGTGGACAACATCAGCCATTACACCACAGTTGGCGAGGTGAACAATTATGACAATCGGCTTCGTCTTCAAAACATTAATCTCACCACTGAAGATCTCAAGGCCGGTGAGAACGTTTTTAAGTTTTATCGAACAGCCGAAAACGGTACCAAACATGTGTTCGCCGAGTTAGTCCTGAGCGCTACCGCTGCAGGCGAAACCACAACGGTAATCCCGTCAATCCGTTACTATGACGAGAATGACAATCCTACTGCCAATGGCGGGAATACCACACTCAACTACTCGAGCAGAACATACGCCAACGCCGATACCCTCGACCTGTATGGCGTCATCGACTATGTGAATGACGTGTTTAGCGAGTGTGTAGCCGACAACCAGCACCCTGCTGCCTACACCTATTATGCCACCTTTAATGAGGAAGAACCTGTAACTTACAATGTGGGCGACGTCCTGGGCAGTCTTAACATCAATACCTTATCAAGTGGCAGCAATACGCTGAGCCCACCATGGGGTGGAACTATCAATAAGACCACAAACGGACCAGGGGCTCCTTATGCGCTTATCGACAGGAGCAGTGGTATCACTTTTATTATTCCCGAGGGAGTGAACAACACTTCTATTACAGTTGCCATCACAACCACAAATAATAATGAGGGTGGAGGTACATTGACCATCAACGGAAACTCATATACTGTAACCAAGAACAAAACAAACTACTTGGTAGTGAATGGAGTGAGCAGCGGAGAAACTATTACCATTTCGAGTAATAATGACAACAAACCCCGCATTGTCTCGACATCGACCATTTACGTTTATTATGGCAATTACAGCGGCAATTAATGCCCAAGAGTAGTTGAAAGTAAAGTTAAATGACTAAAAACATATGATATATGAAAAAGACAGTTAACAAATTGCGTTTCATTCTGCTGTTGGGCTTCCTGACCTTCAGCGTGACAGCGTGGAGCCAGAGGGCTAACATCGAAAAGATGTCAGTTTCTACCCAGATGTTCCTTGACCAAATGGAAGGCAAAGCCAACTTTGATGAGGCACCAATATCAAGGAGCTCAACACAATCACTTCATCCAATCAAGGAACTTGATAAATATGACCGTCCTTTTGCGAAGACCGACACGATAGATGGCAAGGTCTACATGTCATCTTTTGTAACCATTAGCGACGAATCGGGTATCGCTGCCCTTGAGAAATTAGGCGCCATCATTCAATGTACTTTTGAAGACGGATTGCTCACTGCACTCATTCCAATTGACCGCTTCAACGAGGTGGCAGACCTTAGAATGGTGACAAGGATTGAAGTTGCGGTCCCGATGCAACCATACACCGACAAGGCACGCGAAGATACCAACGTTGATGATGTCCTTAGTCTGACAGCCGATGCTGTCGCAGCTGGTTTGAGCCAAAAATATGACGGCTCGGGAGTTATCATGGGCATTATCGATACTGGTATTGATTTCCAGCACATCGCATTCAAAGACAGCAATGGCAACTCGCGTATCAAACGCGCATATGTTTACAACGGCAGTTCTGAAAAATTGTATAAGACCATCAGTTCAAGTGCTCCCACTACCGATGACACCAGTGAGGATCATGGTACCCATACCAGTTCGGCAGCCGGCGGCTCAAGTGTAATTATCAACGGCTCAAACGTCACTGTGACCAATGACCATGCCAGCGCCACCTATGGCGGTATGGCACCTGGTGCTGACTTATATCTAGCTGGAATTAACGGGTTAAGCAGCACTTATCTTTCCAATGCCTTCAAGAATATTGCGATGTATGCTGATAGTGTGAACATGCCTCTGGTAGTCAGCAACAGCTGGGGTAGCCACATTGGGCCTCATGATGGCACTAGCAGTTATTCAAGTGTTATTGCCCAGTATTTTGGCGACAACCATCCCAACCGTATCTGTCTGTTTTCGGCAGGCAATACCTCGGGTGATGCCGATGCGAATGAAGGTGGCGGTAAGCACTTATATGGAACTGCCAGCCAAGCTAATCCATTGCGCTCCATTCTGCGTAGCCATTATTACAGTGATACAGATAACGGTTACCGTTATAATGGTGATATCAGTGCATGGTGCCGCTCTACTAGCGTTGCCAGTATGGGTTGTAGGATTCACGTGTTGAACTCCAACACTGGAGCCGTATTGACTTCGGTTGAGGTTAATCCCACGACTAATGGTGCTTCTGTTTCAGGACTGAGCTCATACTACACGGGAACGTTATTTGCCTACAAGGATTATCTTAATAGTAACAAGACCCAAATTCTGCTTCGAACAGGCACAAATGGATTAGTGACAACAAGTCATAACAACTACGTCAGCAATTACACGCTGGCTGTGGAATTCTACCCGACCAACGGCACTGCCGAAATTGATGTTTGGGGTGGCAATTATTGCTATTTTACCGACTATTTGACCACCAATGGCTATAATTGGACTAATGGTACCGACGATGGTGCTATGGGTGATTACGCCACAATTCCCGAAGTCATTTCGGTTGGCGCTCACGTGACCAAGAACCGGATTGTGGACTATAACGGTACGTCATATAACTATTCCAGCACTTTTCCCATGGACGACATTGCTTACTTCTCGAGTTACGGTACACCCAGTATGACTCCCACAGGTGGGTTATATCCGTGGATTACGGCACCTGGCGCTAGGACGGTGGCAGCGGTCAATCATTATCACACCTCTGACAGCTATAATTACATCAATGGCCAGTATGGCAAGGTGGACCGTGTGAACTCAAATACGACTTATCCCTATGGTGCCATGCAAGGCACCTCGATGTCAACTCCAGTTGCAGCAGGAATTGTGGCCTTGTGGCTGCAGGCTGCTCAAGAGGTTGGCTGGAACATGACTACCAGCGATGTTAAAGATATCATGAGAGAGACAGCCAAACAGGATTCATGGACAACGACAGGTCCAAATGCCAGCCATTTCGGTAATGGTAAGATTGATGCTTTGGGCGGAATTCAGTACATCTTAGGAGGTGATGATCCCATCATTCGTGCTTCCTTGACTGAGTTGACTTACACCGGTGTGCCTGGTGAAAGCTATACACAGCAGGTGGTTGTGACTGGTCGCAATCTGATTGGTCCGATTACCGCTACACTCAGCGATCCTGACAACGTCTTCAGCATGAGTGTTTCGGGCGCTAACTCCAATGGCCAGACCCTTACTCTCAATTCAGGCGATGTACTTAATGTAACTTACTCCCCACATGCTGTCGGCACCCATACGGGTACCATTACCTTGACCAGTAACGGTGCCACGTCTGTGACCATTCTCTTGAATGGTACAGCAGCCAATATTGTTGAAAAAACCATCTGTGACGGCAACGTTGAAAACTATTTCCTGCCTATTTTCGGTTATTTTTATGACGAAAAGCAGATTAATCAAATAATCTACCCTGCTGAGTTGTTGACTGAATTCCAAGGCAAGACGCTTAAGTCGATGACTTTCTATTCACCTCATATCTATTTCTCAGGAGGTAGCTATAACGTTAAGGTGGGTTCAACGAGCCAAAGTACATATCCATCAGATCTAGCTTCAATAGTGCGTTTGTCTCCTAATAATCTTACGATTGTAGCGAGCAATCAAGCTGCTACTCCAGGTGGCACAACACTGACAATAAATTTTGACGAGAATAATCCTTTCATTTATGATGGCGGAAATCTCCTTTTGGATTTTGAAGTAACAGAAACAGGCAATTACGACTACAGTAGCAGCGATAGCCCAACCTATTTCTATGGTGTGAACCAAAGCACTTATACAGGATTCAACTCTCATGCCCCGTCATCATCTGAGACAATTAATGGCAATGGAATTTATACTACAGGCAGTTATTGTGGAGCACGAGCATTCCTGCCCAAGGTGACCATTGTGGCTGAAATTCCCCAGGGTGGCCCCTCCTTGTCGGTTGATCCGACTGAGGTAAACATCGAGGATGGCACGGGTGATGACCGCAGCACAAATGTCACTGTAACAAGTGAGAACCTGACTGGCGGACTTACTACCACCGCATCAAATAGCTGGAACGCCACCCTTAATCAGGACAACAGCGAAATGACTGTTACCTATAACGGCAAGGCATTGCATCAGATGGGCTCGGCAAGTGTCCATAGCTATGCCGATAACCTGCATGCAAGCGTTGCTACCGATTATTTGTACACCGGCCCGATTTACATTCTGGGCAACATCAACCCATGGACGGCCAATAACGGCATCCAGATGTCGCGTGACACCGAAACCGGAATTTACACAACTACACTGACCGCTCAAAACAGCGGTGACGGCTATGCCTATGTGGGCTTCACCAAGCGTTTGGGCGGCAATGCCAATGACTGGAACAGCATCGAATATTACCGCTTCGGTCCCATGAGCAATGATGCTAACTGGGCGTTGTATAACCAGTGGGCCGATAACCGTGACGTTTACTGTCCGCTCGACACCGTCGGCGGTTACGCCACTATCCAAGTGCCTATGGGAACCTGGCGCGTGACGATAGACTCCCATAATAACCGCTTCAAGTTCACTGAGCTTGTCGTCAGCTCCAGCGTGAGTCCCAGTGAGGGCACTCTTGACTTTGGCACTATATTCACGGGCGGCAACTCAACGCAGACAATCACCATCACCAACGATGGTAACTTGCCGTTCACGCCCAGCATAGGAGGTCTTTCGGGTGAATTCAGCACCGACTATGTTCCTAGCGAACTGGCTCCTGGTGAATCGGTAACAATCACTATCACCTATACTCCCGAAAACAGTGGCAGCGATAGTGGAACATTTACCTTGAGCGATG
Organism: Muribaculaceae bacterium; assembly: GCA_017427945.1. Taxonomy (GTDB): domain Bacteria; phylum Bacteroidota; class Bacteroidia; order Bacteroidales; family Muribaculaceae; genus Sodaliphilus. The sequence goes on from JAFRRT010000033.1 coordinate 107,005, forward strand.
GAGTTCACACATACACCTGGACCCTTGTTGGCGCGGCGGTTACGCCTGTAATTCACGGCTATGTCGAGCCAAATGACGTGAATGTCAACTTCGGCGAGAAGGCTCTCAACGAAACCTATACCTATACCGTTCGCATCTACAATGATGGCGATTTGGCCTTTGATCCTGCTATCAACGTGAGCGGCATGGATGGCGTATTCAACGTGACTCCGACCACTGGCATCACGATTGAACCGGGTGAATACTACGACCTGACTGTTTCATTCACCCCGACTCAGGAAGGCAGCTATAGCAGTACTTTCACCGTAACCATCAACGGTGAGCAAACAACTGTAACCGTGACCGGTAGTGCAAGTGCAACGGCTATTACCGATGACATTATTCATAGCAACACTGTAACTGTTCCGGTTTACAAGACTGAAATTGATGTGTACGGTCCTTATTCCTTCAATCAGGTTGAGAATGACGTTAACCGTCAACTCACGCCCAATGCGACTAATGGTGCACTTAGATTGCTCGCCAAGAACGAAGAGGCCATCACAGGATATCGCCTGTTCCACAACCGCGCGAGCAAGAACAATGATACCAACTGGGCCGACGGCAATGACCAGAGTTCTGTGGCCTATGCCCTGCACGGCATCGCACAGGACAACTTCACGACCTACACCAAGGATGGCAGCACCTGGACACAAGATGCCGTCTATCCCATCAATGGCGCTAATGAGTTGTGGATTGACTTGAATGACAATGATGAGGTTCTCAGCGTGGACACCTGGTATGCTCCCGTGATTGTCGCCAACAGCAAGAAACTTGACGAGAACACCTATGGTTCACGCATGGAAATGAGTCCGGCGCTCCTCAGCGAGATTCAGATCATCGGTGCCTATGATGACTCCAAGCATCACCGCAAAGCCTATAATGACCCTGCAACCGGCATAGACTATGTATATGTAACAGCCCAGGTGGAAATCATCGCCAACATCCCGACCATTGAGGTGAATGGCCACTCCTATGAATGTTACATGGCCCGCGCATGGCGCCAATACAAGCCCTACACGATTGGTCAAGGAGAAGGCCAGGAAATCATCGAGCTTATCGATGAGAATACTGATGTCATGGGTGCTACCGGCACCGTAACGTGCATTATTGGCTCCAAAGACTGGACCGAGGTGAATGCCGACAGCGTTTACCAGGCCAATGAATACACTTTCATTGTCAAGGACGGCGAACAAGCAAATGTCAAGCTGTATGGTCGTATCTACTTCAAGCGTACCGACGTGGCTCCGATTACCACACGCGGCGCAAGCGAAGATGGTGGATACTATGCTATGGAGGGTGAGAGCAACTTACCCGGCGAACCCACCTATGTTGACGAATACATCATCGTCAAGGAGGTTGCCGAGGTCATCTATGTCAATCCGCAGGGTATGACATCACATCGTCCGTTCGATGGCGTGAACATCGTTGTCACACGCTTCACCGACGGCAGTACGATGACTTCCAAGGTACTGAAACGCTAAGTATCGATATCTTGTACAATAGACAATGAGGGCTGGCTTCTAAGCCAGCCCTCATTGCTTGTATCAGTTATAACGAATTATATATCAGTTCTTTTGCTGTGTCATAATCTCATCGGGAAAGAGACCTATAAGGCGTTCATCGGCAGCGCACCACGGGAGGGTAAGCAGTTCGTTCCATGGCAGCCAGCAGCTGGCGACATGCTCACGCATGGTGAACTCGGTAGTCGATGCTGTGCAGCGATAGGCCGCAAGGGTAATGGAGAAATCAGGATAATCATGCGTTGCCTTGGCCAGCAGTTCGTGAACCTCGACATCATAGTCCATTTCCTCGATGAGTTCGCGGTGCAGCGCCTGTTCAGGAGTTTCTCCGGGCTCTATCTTCCCCCCAGGGAACTCCCATAGATTGGTTGTGTAAGCGTAACGAGAGACACCCCGCTGCATACACAACACCTTGCCATCGACCTCGATGACTGCGGCAACGACATTAAAATGCTTTCTTTTCTCCATTACTTCACCAGTGATTTACCTTGGTCTTGCCATGCGATGACACCACCATTCAAGTTGGTTACTGTCAGTCCATTAGCAGCAAGTTGCGAAGCAGCACGGGCACTGCGGCGCCCACTGCGGCAATAGACAGCGACAGGCCGCTGGACGTCAAGCACACCCATGGCTTTCTCGATAAAAGTCGAGTCATTCACGTCAACGAGTGTAGCCCCTGAGATATGGCCTTCATCAAACTCTTCCTGTGTGCGCACATCAAGCAGCTGCACATTGGGGTCGGCTATCAAGGTTTGAAACTCTTCAACGCCAACGTCCGCCCACGAGGCGACAGTCTTGGCGGGAAGGTTGCGCTTGGTCATCGTAGTGGCGCACGAAACAGCAATAATTACCACTATTGCCAGCAATAACAACGTCTTTACATTAATCATCAAAAGTGTCATATTCGGTTTATCAATTTAGTGTTATTTTGGCGCAAAGATACATTATTTTTTCATCTCAGGCTGTACCTGTGCCGCTTTTATCGGTAAGACACCCCAAAGCCTGAGGAATGCCAAAGTGACAACGATAAATTTGTTTCCTGCCAATTTCGGCCGTGAAGTGAGAAAAATGTATTACTTTTGTAGGTTGAATTCAAATGAAAATGCAAAAGCAAGTGGAAACAAGATACATTTTTGTCACAGGAGGTGTCGTGTCATCGCTGGGTAAAGGCATTATCGCATCGAGCATCGCACGGCTACTGCTGTCGCGCGGCTATCGCGTGACATGCCAGAAGTTTGACCCTTACATCAACATTGACCCCGGCACGCTCAATCCCTATGAGCACGGCGAGTGCTACGTCACCGTCGACGGTCATGAGGCCGATTTGGACCTGGGCCACTATGAGCGCTTCACCAATATCAAGACCACACGTGCCAACAACGTGACGACTGGCCGCGTTTATCAAAGCGTGATCGACAAGGAACGTCGCGGTGACTATCTGGGCAAGACCGTACAGATTGTGCCGCACATCACCGACGAGATCAAACGCGACGTGAAGTCGCTGGGAATGACCGGCAAGTACGACTTCGTCATCACCGAAATCGGTGGTACGGTCGGCGACATCGAGGCACTACCTTTCATCGAGGCGATGCGACAATTGCGATGGGAGTTAGGCCGCAGGTGCATCTGCGTACATTTGACCTACGTTCCTTACATCAGCGCTGCCAAGGAGTTGAAGACCAAGCCCACACAGCACAGCGTCAAATTGTTGCAGCAAGAAGGTATCCAGCCCGATATCCTGGTGTTGCGCACCGAACACGAACTGCCGCCCACGATGCTTAAGAAAGTCGCCCAGTTCTGTAACGTCAGTGCCGACGCCGTGACACAGAGTCTTGACGTGCCCACCATCTACGAAGTACCGCTGATGATGCACCAGCAACGGCTGGACAACATCATCCTTGAGAAGACGGGACTGCCCTCAGACGGTGAGCCTGATCTGACAAAATGGAATCACTTCCTCGACAAGCTCAAAGGAGCAAAGAAAGAGGTTCACATCGGACTGGTGGGAAAATATGTCTCCTTGCAGGATGCCTACAAGAGCATAGACGAGAGTCTGTTGCACGCTTGCGCTTACCATGACCACCGCCTTGTGCTGGATTACATCAACAGCGAACACATCCATGACGGTAATGTCGAGGAACTGCTCGCCAAACATGACGGCATAGTAGTGGCACCGGGCTTCGGACAACGAGGCGTGGAGGGCAAGTACATCGCCCTGCGCTGGTGTCGCGAACATGATATGCCTACGTTCGGTATCTGCCTGGGCATGCAATGCATGGTTATCGAGTTCGCCCGTAATGTACTGGGATTGACCACAGCCAACAGTACCGAGATGGATCCGAAGACCCCCCACAACGTCATCGACTTGATGGAGGAACAGAAGACAGTGACCAACATGGGCGGCACAATGCGTTTGGGCGCTTATGCCTGCCGCGTAAAGGCTGGCACAAAAGTTGCTGAAGCCTATGGTGTGACAGACATCGAGGAAAGACATCGCCACCGTTTTGAATTCAACGATGAATACAGAGATAGGTTTGAAAAGGCAGGCATGACTATCGCCGGCGTGAACCCCGAGAGCGGTCTTGCCGAAGTCATCGAGTTGTCGGACAAGCGCTGGTACATCGGCACACAATATCACCCCGAGTACAGCAGCACCGTCCTCAACCCGCATCCGCTGTTCATGTCCTTCATTGATGCAATTATTGCCAACAAGCGGCAATGATTAAGTTGTCAGGTTGAAACTTACAACTTAAACTTAGAACAAAAAACTTTTAAAAATATATGGATAAAAACACTTTGATTGGAATGTTGCTCATGGGAGTCGTTATTTTCGGCTTCATGTGGCTACAGCAACCCAGTGAGGCCGAGAGGGCCGAACAACTCCGGCAAATGGATTCCATTGCCGCAGCCCAACAAGCGGCACAGCGCAACGATGCCGTGTTGGGCGATGTAGATACCTTGAGTGTTGCAGAACTGGCACGGTTGACAAGCGTGCTCCAAAACATGCCGGCCGATAACGCCGCTATCAACAACGAGGGTGTTGTCCTCACTTTGAAAGACGGCAACATCAGCGGAACGGTCACCGTTGGTGACACCACCGTACAATGGGACGAGGTTACGGCACACACCAGCGCTAACCCTGCAGCACATAATCTGGCGGTTCAAGCCGTACAACGCACACTCGACATGTATGCCAAGAACGGCTCTTTTGCCACATCGCTTGCAGGCAACGAGCAGATGGTGACCCTGGAGAATGACTCCCTGAAGGTGGAACTGAGCACCAAGGGCGGCATCATCGCCAAGGCGATATTGAAGGGTTATAAGACATGGCAGTCTCCACAACTGGTTCTGTTTGACAAGGGTGACAACGACTATAGTTTCACGCTGAGCAACAACACGCAGCGCTTCGAGACCAAGAATTTCTACTTTGAGCCCAAGAAACTGAACGACAGTACCGTGCTGATGAACCTGCAACTCGAAGGCGGTGCACAGTGGGGCCTTAAGTACACCCTGGTCCCCAACAGTTACATGGTTCGCATGGAGATGGTTCAAAAGGGCATGACTCAGGTCATTCCGCTGAACATCAACCTGGTAGATTTGGACTGGCACCAGAAGATTTCACGCCATGAGTTCGGCAAGCAGTTTGAGGAGCGCAACAGCGCCATCTATTACAAGTTTGCTGGAGGTGGCGGAGATGTGAAATACACCAGCGAGAACGGCAATGACGAGAAGGAAATCAAGGAGAAACTGAAATGGGTAAGTGCCAAGAACCAGTTCTTCTCGACCGTCCTCATCGCCGACAGCGTGATGAGCACCGCCAAGCTGACAAGCATCGTGACCAAGGACACGCCCGATTATGAGAAGTACCTCAAGGACGTCAACATCCACACGATGATTCCTTACTCTAGTGATAAGGAAACCCCTGCATCGTTCTACTTCTACATGGGCCCGAACCGTTATCACATGCTCTCGAGCTATGACAAATTCTCGCCCAAGGAAGACCTCAAGCTCACACACCTCATCCCGCTGGGTTGGAAACTGTTCCGCTGGATCAACACGGGTGTGATCATCCCCATCTTTGACTGGCTGGGCAAGTTCATGACTAATTATGGTCTCATCATCTTGGTGCTGACGCTCATCATCAAGCTGGTTTTGTGGCCGCTGACCTACAAGAGCTATGTTTCTCAGGCCAAAATGCGCATCCTGGCTCCCGATATTGCCAAGATCAATGAGAAATATCCCAACCAGGAAGATGCCATCAAGAAACAGCAAAAGACGATGGAACTGTACAAACAGGCCGGTGCAAGTCCCTTTGGCGGCTGCCTGCCCATGATGCTGCAGATGCCCATCCTCATTGCGATGTTCACCTTCTTCCCCTCGTGCATCGAGTTGCGCGGGCAGTCTTTCCTGTGGGCCAATGACCTGAGTGCCCCTGATAAGATTCTTGAGTGGGGCGGTAACATCCCCTTCATCTCGAGCACCTTTGGTAACCACGTCAGCCTGTTCTGTCTGTTGATGACCATTACCAACATCATCTATACCTACATCACCACCAAGTCTCAGCCCTCGTCGCAGTCGATGCCGGGCATGAAGTGGATGATGTACCTCATGCCGCTGATGTTCCTGGTATTCTTCAACAACTACGCATCAGGCTTGAGTTACTACTATTTCATCTCATTGTTGATTACCATCATCCAGACCTATAGCTGCCGTCTGTTCATCAAAGAGGACAAGGTTCGCGCCACCATGGCCGCCAACGCCGCCAAGCCCAAGAAGAAGAGCAAATGGATGGCCCGCCTCGAGGAAGCCCAGAAGCAGCAGCAGGCTCTGCAGAATAAGCAGGCCAACGCCAATAAGCGCCGTCGTTAATAGCGAATTAGTGTAAATTGGCATATTAATTGCAACCTTTTGTGATGTAGAAACGTCTAATGGGTGTAATTAATAACTTTTAAACGAAAAGAAAATGTATATTCATCAATGTCCCGAGTGCGGGAAACAGTACAGCACTCAAGAGAAAGTCAGCCGTGTGAAGTGCCCTTATTGCGGCGCTGAGACCAACGTATCCTATGCTGACCAAGAGCAGACCAGCTACCAAGAAATGTGGCGTCAATTCAGTAACCAGACTTCTAACGCCATGGACGATGTATTCAGCAACGGTCCTTCGGGTAAGAGCCGTGGTGTTGCCGGTCTGCTGGCCTTGTTCCTGGGTGCCGTAGGTTTGCACTACTTCTACTTGAACAAGACAACTGCCGGCGTTGTGTTCCTCATTGTCTCATTACTCTCGTGCGGTGTCCTGGCCACGGTCACCTGGGTTGTATCCATCATCCAAGCCGTGCTGTTCTTCACCAGCACTCAGGAAGAGTTTGAGCGCAAGTGGGTTATCACGCCAAGCAACTTCCCGTTGTTCTAAAACCGACTGCCTATGGGAAGACGCCAGGTGCCTACAAAACCCGACTACATCAAGTGGCTGCTCCTTGCAGGGGCAGCAGCACTTGTTGTATTACTGGGTGGTTATCTGGCTTGGCGTTACATTCTGCCCCACTCGGTGGCGGTGGACCGCTACCGCTATCCCATAGCGGGCATTGACGTGTCGAAGCACAACGGCGACATCGACTTCTCGATGGTTGGCGACGACAATTACCAGTTTGTCTTCATCAAGGCGAGTGAGGGCAAGACTTACAAGGACGAGGCTTTTGGCCGCAATTACGAGCGAGCCCGCGATGCAGGCTTGAAAGTGGGGGCATACCACTTCTTTCGCAAGAACCGGACCGGGCAGGAGCAAGCCGACAACTTCTTGGGCGCCATCAATGGCAAACCGCTGGACCTGCCGTTGGTCATCGATCTGGAAGATGATTGGGGCAACGGTGCTACCGTGAGTCGGCAGACGGCCATCGAGCGCGTCATGGAAATGGTCAACATTCTCACCGACAAAGGCTATCAAGTGATGATTTACACCAACTTTGACGGCTATGAGAAGTACTACAAGGACATGCTGGGAGACCACGACCTGTGGCTGTGCTCATTCACCAGCCCCGATTTATTGCCGACGATGCCTCACCGCTTCCAGCAATTCAGCCACGAGGGAAGCGTCAACGGTGTTGAAGGTAAGGTAGACCTGAATGTCTTCAGGGGCAGCAAGCGGGAATGGAACCATTACTTAGAGCAAGTGAAACAACCAGGATAAATACCCCACTCTGATATGCAAAAACCAATGAAATATTTGGCATCCTTGTTTGCGCTGGTGTTTGTGCTTTCCCTCAGCACGATTGATGCCGGAGCGACAGTCTATACCTGGAGTCGGTACGACCTCTCGTTCGAGACCCCTGAGGGCGGGTTTGTCACCTACAACAGCAACACCCGTTTTGAAATTCAATGGGAAGACATGGTGATGACCGTGCAACTCTACAGCAAGGACAAGGGGGACGAGAAAAAGATGCTCAACGAAAACCTTATGCGCAAAGCCTTGGGGTACAACATGTATGACTTGCATGAGGCAAAAATCAAGGTCAAGGGTTTCAAGAAAACCTACAGCATCGACGGCACTATGCCCGACGGCTCGCGTGCCATCATTGCCGACATCGTGAGTAAGCATCAGAATCTCATCATCGAAGTGACGGTCAACTATTTGTACGGTAACCGTGAAACGGTCGAAGACATGATCAAGAGTTTTGCCGAAAACAAAACCCAGAAGCCCAATCACGAACGCAAGCGGCAAAAGGTGCAAACCAAGCAAAAAGCTGAAAAAGAGCGGCAAAAAGACAAGAAAAGACAGCAGGAACAAGCCAAACCCGCTCCCAAGAAAGAGAAAATCTACGACGCATAACAACTAAAAACCGATATAACCCGATGAAAAGAATCTCTTTAATAGTGTATTTAGCCATTGCGGCTCTTGCCGGGACGAGTCAACCTGTTGCGGCAAACGACGGCAATGGCGGTCAGGTGGAGCCCGACATGCTCTATGCCCCACTGGTGTTTGAGAACCATTTTCCTGATGCAGGTCATGCGGCAATGAATCCTGCCAACCCCAAAGGACTTTATTCGCTGGATGCCGGAGACGAGTGGCTCCAACAGGCCATTGACAACCGCATGCGCACACGTCGCACCCGTCAGCGGGCAATGATCGACCGCCCGCAGCTGGTAGCCTATAACGCCCATCGTCTGCCCGAGGCGCCCCCCGAAGGCATCATCGAGGGTGATCCCCGACAGGCAATGCTCACCGTTGTCACCCCTCAAGTGGTTGTCCCCGAGGAAGCCACTCCCGCCGACGCTCCTGACCTGAAAATCCATGATTGGCTCCACGTCTTCAACGCTTCACTGCAATTCACGCAGGCCTACATCAGTGGTAATTGGTATCAGGGCGGTGAAAACAACCTGGCATTGCTGGGTTCCATCAACTGGAACTGTAATCTCAATCAGGACCGCCATCCCAACTGGTTGTTCAACAATGCATTATCCTATAAATTAGGTCTTGCGACCACCCATGGCGACAGTATTCGCAACTACCTCATCAACGAGGATAACTTCCTTTTCACCTCCCAGTTGGGTTACAAGGCCGTGAAGAACTGGTACTACAGCGCCATGCTGCAGTTTACCACCCAGTTCCTGAACAACTACAAGACCAATACGCGAACCATGACCGCAGCCTTCCTCTCGCCAGCCGAGTTGAATGTCGGTCTTGGTATGACCTATAACTACAAGAAGGCCGATGATCGCATGTTCACTCTTGCCATCGCTCCCATCTCCTATAACCTCAAATACTGCCGCAACATCACCGACATCGACCCTACACGCTTCGGCATCGATGCAGGCAAGCACTGCAAGAGCACCGTGGGTAGCAACTTCGAGGCAAAACTGCTGTGGCGTTTCAATCCCAGTGTGATGATTTCCTCCAGGCTTTACATGTTCACCAACTATGAGTATGTTCAGGGTGATTGGGAGAATACGCTGGACTTCAACATCGGCAAGTACCTGACCACGCAATTCTACACCCACCTGCGCTTCGACCGGTCACACCCACGCGACAATGACTGGAACTACTGGCAGTTCAAGGAGATACTCAGCTTAGGTATCATCTACCGCTTTGCAACCGTCAACTGACAAAAAAGTGCTTAAACGGCTTGCCCTCATATCGTTATTGTTTGCCCTGTTGTCCTTAGAGGCAATAGCCGGCAGCATCGTCCCCAAGAAGTCGGTCATTCTTGCCGGTCTTGATGTGGACTCAATGCGTGTGCGGCTCGACGAGACCGACATGCAACCTCTTGAGGGCATCTGGTATTACCCTAACGAGGAAATGACGCTCGGCATCGAGCGGTACAAGGGCGGGCATAACATCGGATACCGCATCATCCTCCTTGAATCGACCGACATCAACCTCATGCCTGGCACAGTCATCGGTTACATCGCTAACAGTGCTGTAGATAACAAGTACCAGCTATGGCTCTACAGCCAACGCGACCGCGTGACACTCGTAAAACCCCTGGAGTGCGTCGCCACGCTTAACGCCGATGCCACAACTCTCACCTTTGACCCACCGCACTGGAAGGTAAAAGTGCGCGTCAACTTCGCCCGATTCCTGCCCAGCCTGTTCAGCGGCATGAGCATTGTTCCTGAGAAAGTCGAGGAACGCCTGCCCATAGGCTTCCGCAAGATTTATCCCGAGGGCAGCGACAAGAACCCGTCTAACCGCATCCGCTATCTGTGAAATGAGGACACGAAACAGACATATCATAATGCTCCTTGTGTTGATGCTGTGCTTCATCACAATTAAAATGGATGGACGCACACGCACCACTCGCAAGAACCTGCGCTCAATCGAGGTCCCCGTTGTGGCCCTCGAGTCAAGCGATGGCTTGCTACCTGACAGCCTTACACAAGTGGACCCTAATGCCGTGTCGCTCAAGGGCTTCAGCAAACGTGCCAGCGACAGTAAGGAGTCCTTCTTTGTCACCAACAACACCAGCCACCGCATGAGTGCCGTGCGGCTGCTGTTACGATATACCACCATGAACGGCGAGATGCTCACCCAGCGTAGCGTCACCGTGCCGGTGGACCTCAAACCCGGCGAGACCAAACTGGTCAGCGTCAAGTCCTTTGACGTACAACGCCTGTTCTATTATTTTGCCGGTCCCCAACCGCGCAAGTCGGCGACTCCGTTCAAGGTCGCCTTCCGTCTCACGGGTTATGACATTCCTGTTGGCAACTGAAACAGTCTATACATCATCACTTAACCTAAAACAAAAGAAAAATGAAACACTTATCAATCAAACTGTTATCGGTGGCAATGATGGCCTTTGCCGCTTGGACCACGGCCGACGCTTGCACCAACCTGCTGGTGGGCAAGAATGCCAGTGCCGACGGCTCCACTATCATTACCTATGCTGCCGACAGCCACTCCCTCTTTGGTGACCTGCAATACCTGCCCGCAGCCGACCATGCCCCCGGCTCGATGCGCGAAGTCATTGACTGGGACACCGGCAAGCGTCTTGGCGCCATCCCCGAGGTGGCACACACCTATGCCGTTGTGGGCAACATGAACGAGCATCAGGTTACCATCGGTGAGAGCACATGGGGTGGACGCGAAGAACTGTGGGACACCACTGGCAGATCTATTATCGACTATGGCAGCCTCATGTACATCGCTCTGCAGCGCTCCAAGACTGCCCGCGAGGCCATCAAGTGGATGACCGACCTGGTGGCACAGTACGGCTATGCCAGCGAAGGTGAGTCCTTCTCTATCGGTGACCCCAACGAAATCTGGATCATGGACATGATTGGCAAGGGACCCGGCGAGATTGGTGCCGTATGGGTGGCAATCCGTATCCCCGACGACTGCATCGCTGGCCACGCTAATAATCCCCGCATCTGGAAGTTTAATATGAAGGACAAGAAGAACGTGATGTACAGCAAGGACATCATCTCCTTCGCCAGGAAGAAAGGTCTCTACAGCGGCAAGGATGCCGACTTCGCCTTTGCACCTGTTTATCAGAAGTTTGATGCCGGTGCTTTGCGCGGTTGCGACGCCCGTGTGTGGAGTTACTTCAACCGTTTCCACCAGGGTATGGATGCTTATCTGCCCTTCATTTACGGCAAGACCAACAAGGATGGCGAGGTGATGCCCCTGTACGTGAAGCCCGACCGCAAGGTCAGCGTGCGCGACATGCAGGAGATGATGCGTGACCACTTCGAGGGCACTCCGTTCGACATGACCAAGGATCCCGGTGCAACCACTGCCTATGGCGTGCCTTACCGCTGGCGTCCCATGGACTTTGAGGTGGATGGCGTGAAGTACAGCCAGGAACGTGCTATCGCCACCCAGCAGACCGGTTGGGTATATGCCGCACAGATGCGCTCATGGCTCCCCGATGAAGTAGGTGGCTGCTTCTGGTTTGGTGTCGATGATGCCAATACCGCTGTATTTGTGCCCATGTACTGCTGCATTACCCAGGTGCCCGAGAGCTACCGTCAAGGCAAGGCCGACCTCTACACCCTGGATTGGGACTGCGCCTTCTGGGTAAACAACTGGGTTGCCAACCAGGCCTATCACCGTTACTCACAGATGATTGGTGACATCCGCAAGGTGCAGAACGACATCGAGGACGGCTTCGCCAAGAGGCAGTCCATCATCGAAGCACAGGCCACCTCGCTGCTCACCACCGACCGTGCCGCAGCCGTCCGCCTGCTCACCGAGTACTCGGTCAACGCCGGACAGGAAGCAACCGCTCGCTACAAGAAGCTGGGTGAGTACCTCTTTGTGAAGTACCTCGACGGTAATGTCAAGAAGGAGAAAGACGGCAAGTTCCAGCGCAACGAGGCAGGAACTCCCGTTTCGCCCAACTGGCCCGGCTACACCAAGGAGTACTACGAGATGCAAGTCAAGGGCAGTGATGTCCTCAAGGTCGAAGAACCCGTGTGGTTAGACCCCAAAGACAAAAACTAAAGACTGCTAAAGGCTGAAGAGAATACAGAGCCGCACCGATATCCCATCGGCGCGGCTCTTATTTATCTGTTTACTTGATGTGTTCAACTAATAACTAATCCACTTTTCACATTGCAAAATTACTGCCGCCCCACTGAATGGACAATCACTAACATCGGCCATTTTCACTGTGAACCATCATCATTTTAGGGGATAATCCTAAAAAACTGTTGCAGAAATAGCATTTTTTCGATGAAAATCTTTTAACTTTGTCACATATTCAACCAATTAAAAACTGAAAACTATGAGAAAAAGACTATTACTGACACTTGCAGTGTCGCTGTTGGCAATCACTGCATCCTCGCAACTGTTATGGAAGGTAACCGGCAACAACTTGGCTCGTCCCAGTTACATCATGGGCACTTACCACATGGCACCGGCATCGATGATGGATAAAATCGGCGGTATGGAGCAGGCGCTTCAGGGCTGCGACGTCGTTGTTGGCGAAATTGAGAAAGAGAGTCTGCTGAGCCAAGAGGCACAGTTGGCAATGGCACAAGCTATGATAGCGCCGCCCGACAGCACACTCGACAAACTGTTCTCGCCCGATGACTATGCCATCATCGAGGGCGTATTCAATAAGTACTTCGGCACCATGGGTGTGAAGCTCAGCCAGATGAACATGCTAAAGCCAGGCGCCATCAGCATGCAGATGCAAGCCATGCAGGCATTGAAAAACTTCCCCACTTTCAACCAGAGCGAGTTCATCGACATGGCGGTACAGACGCGTGCCAATGAGTTAGGCCGCCCGTCCATCGGTCTCGAGACCGTGGAAGAACAGATTGACTTGCTGTTTAACGGACCGTTGACCGAACAGGCCGAGGGGCTGCTTGATGCATGCAAGAAGGATGACCTGTTCATGGTACAATCCTCGGCACTTGTCGAGGCCTATATGTCACAGGACCTGTCAAAAATCGAAAAGGTTATCTCCGATCCCGAGTTAGGAGGCGATGACGCCGAGGCAATGGATGCCCTCATCTATGACCGTAACCGCGCATGGGCGGCAAAACTCGTCCAAATGATGCCCGAGCGTGCCTGCCTCGTGTGTGTGGGTGCGGGCCACCTACCCGGCACTCAGGGACTGCTGCAACTGCTGCGCGACCGCGGCTACACCGTCGAGCCCATGCAATGAGCCCGAACCCACGACTAAGGTCTAAAATCCAAAAAGCATATAACCAAAATCAGCATTGTTTAACGTATAAAAAAACCAAAGAATGAAAAAATACCTACTAACGCTATTGCTTGTTGCCGGAACGGTCGGCTCGGCGCTGGCTCTTTCGGCAAGCGATGTGCGCATCTACATCAACCCGGGACATGGCAGCTGGGGGCCCAATGACCGCCCCATGGCAACCATCCCCTACCCGATGCTTGCCTCGACAGGCCGTCCCGACACGTGCGGCTTCTATGAGAGCAACACCAACCTGTGGAAGGGTTTTGAGATGCGCGATGCACTCATGCGCATGGGCGTGCCCGCCGCCAACATCACTATGTCAAGGACTGCCAATGGTCCTTACCCTTATGTGAGCGGTGCGAGCAATGAGACCCAGTACAACAAAAACTTGTCGGTCATTGCTGCCGAGGCCGAGGAAGGCGGCTATGACATGTTCGTCTCCATCCACTCCAATGCTGCGAACAGCGATGCTCAATTGACCAATTATCCCCTCTATCTGTATAGAGGCACCAACGAGAGCGAAGCAGTGACTGGCAGCAAGGCGATGTGCCAGGTAAGCTGGCCACGCCACTGGATGAACGCTCTGGATCCCACCAGCGGCAGCTGGAGTCAGACCAACACGGTCATTCGCGGTGATGTCACCTTTTACGGTGGTGGCAGCAACTCCACGAATTCCGCATCAGGTATCACCTACTATGGCTATCTGGGTGTGCTTAAGCATGGGGTTCCCGGCTTCCTAGTTGAGGGCTTTTTCCACACCTACCAGCCTGCACGCCACCGTGCGCTCAACCAGGATTATTGCCGTCAGGAAGGACTGCGTCTGGCTCGTGGTGCCGCCGACTACTTCGGCATCAACGGTGAGAGTGTAGGTTACATTATGGGAAGTGTGAAAGATGCGGTGTATAGCCTGGAAAACAGCCTGTACACTTATTCGCCGGGCACCACCGATGCCCATGCTCCCATCAACGGCGCTGTTGTGAAGCTGTATAAAGGCGGTACACTGATAGACACCTACACGACCGACAACAACTACAACGGCATCTTCGTATTCAAGAACCTCGCTCCCGGTAATGACTATACCATCAGTGTGACAGCCGATGATTACGATGACTTGACCGGACAAGGTGCCTATACCGTAAGCGCCAACGAGACGACCTATATGACACTTTATATGTCAGGTGGCGAACCCATTGTGGACCAAAAGATAAAAGGCATCTTTGCTTATGACCTGAACCGCGCCACCAACGATGCAGGCGAATATGTCTTCACCTTCAAGAGCAATGCTAACGCCAGCGAAGCTTATCTCGTGTTCACCGACAGCGTGAGCGGCGACGAAGTGGGACGTGTCACGTTGAACAATATCGTTGAGGGTGACAACACCGTAACACTGGCACCCGAAGACCTGCCTGGCAGTGACGGACAGGTGCTGGCATGGGCTGTGAATGTAGTTGGTGAAGCCATCACCACTATGCAGCGCGTGAATAACGTCAATGCCACCTATACCCGTGCCACTGTCGCCATCGACCGCAGTCCCGAGAGTGCCCACTTCGGCACCATCTATGTGGGTGAGCGTGTCGGCAAGGACAATGCGGGCAACGGCTTGTATGTCTGTGACGTGAACGGACAACCCCGCAACAGCACCGTTTATCGTGGCGGACAAGCGTTGAGCAACTGTTTCCGCATCAGCGTGGACGGTGAGGGCAAGGTCTATATCCCCGACTGGGCCGATGCCTCCTCGGGCATCTACATTGCCGATCCCGATAACCTGGGTGGAGCCTTCACCCCGTTCTTTGAGGGTACTCGTGCTAGCAATGGTTTGATTACTAACGACGGCGTGGGCGTGGGCAGCTCCACTCCTAGCGTGTGGATCCAAGGCACCGGAGCCGACACAAAACTGTATGCCTATCTGGAAGACCTGGCCGGTCCTTCAGGCAACGGTAACGGTGTGGGCGTTTACAACATCGGTCAAAGCGACGGTAGCTTGCTCACTTCATGGGGTCAGGCACCCAGCAACTACCTGGACATCGGCGCTTTAGAGGCCAGCACCAACGGCAATATCATCGCCGATCCTGTCGGACGTGGCGTCTGGGTTGCCCAGAACCGCTCCAAGGGCCAGAACACGGCAGCCGTGCCTTCGTTAGTCTTCGCCGATAACAGCGGCAACGTGCTCTTCAATTCCGGCACCGACCTGACAAGTCTTAACGGTTCGCCCATCGCAGGATTTGCCATCAACAACGCCAATAATCTGCTGGTTATCAACGATGGTGACGGTGTGCTGCAGTTCTATGACATTACCTGGAACGGCAACACCCCCGTTTTGACCGCAAACGGCACGACCTTTACCGCCGATGCACAGACCGGCGGCAAAGCCATCCACCAGATGGCATTTGACTGGGGTGGTAACCTCGTGTGCGCAGGTAAAAACATCGGCATCTATTCCATCCCCACTGCCGACAACCAGAGCACCACGCCTGCCAGAACGGCTTTGAGCGTGGTCAAGAAAGAGATTGCCGTAGATACTTCGTTTGTCAAGGGTATCTTTGCCTATGAACTGAACAGCACCGAGGGCGAGAACAGCAGTTACACCTTTACTTTCAAGGCCAACAGCGATGCCCGCGAGGCTTACCTCGTCTTCACCGACGAGACTACGGGCGAAGAGGTTGGACGCGTAGCACTCGAGAACGTTGTCGAGGGCAGCAACACCGTCACGTTGACCAAGGATCAACTGCCTGGCAGCAATGGACAAACCATGCACTGGGCCGTGAATGTTGTAGGCGATGCCATCACGCGCATCACGCGCCTGAACGACGTTTACGGGAACTATACCCGCGCCATGGTAGCCATCGACCGCAGCCCCGAGAGTGACCACTTTGCCACCATCTATGTTGGTGAACGCAAGGCAGGAAGCGATCCCGCCAACGGCATCTACTCCTGTGACATCAACGGTCAGCCCCGCAACAGCACCGTCTATAACGGTGGTATCACCTGGGCCAACAACATGCGTCTGGCTGTCGACGGCGAAGGCAAGATTTATATTCCTGAGTGGGGCGATGCCACCTCAGGCATATATATCGCCGACCCGGACAACCTGGAGGGAACCTACACGCAGTTCTTTATCGGCAGTCGCGATGCTAGTGGTCTGATTACCAACAACGGAGAAAGCGTTGGTAGCTCAGTATCAGGCATGTGGATTCAAGGCACTGGAGCCGACACAAAACTGTATGCTTACCTTGAAGATGTGGCCGGCCCGTCAGGTAAGAAGAACAGCGTCGGCATCTATAACATCGGACAACCCGACGGCAGTCTGCTCACCACGTGGGACCAGGCTCCCAGCACTTTGCTCGATGTGGGTGGTACCATGCCCAATGCCAATGGTTACATCATCGCCGATGCCGCAGGACGTGGCACCTGGGTCATGGAGTACCGCAGCAAGAACCAGAACCTGCCGGCCAACCCGTCACTCATCTTTGTGGACAATGACGGCAATATCGTGTTCAATAGCGGACGCGACCTGTCATCGCTCAATGGTTCGCTCATTTCGGCATTCGCCATCAACAATGAGAACAACATGATGGTCATCAACGACGGTGACGGCGTGCTGCAGTTCTATGACATCACATGGAACGGCAATACTCCCGCGTTGAACTCTAACGGCACCACTTATATTGCTGATGCCCGTACCAACGTCAACGCCATTTATCAGATGGCATTTGACTGGGGCGGCAACCTCGTTTGCTCTGGTAGCAACATCGGTATCTACTCCATCCCGACCAATGACAACCAGAGCACCACTCCCGCTAAGGCTGCGTTGACCGTCACAAAGGGAACCAGCTTTATCGTGGGCGATGTGAACTGCGACCAACGCCTCAGCATTGCCGATGTGACTGCACTCATCGACTATCTGCTGGGCAATGAGTCCGAGCCGTTCAACCCCGATGCTGCTGATGTGAACCACGACAACCACACCAGCATCGGCGACGTGACAGCACTCATTGATCTCCTGCTGGGCAACTGAAAATCAGAGTAATATCAATCGATTATAAACTGAAATTGAATATGAAGAAATTATTTATAGCATTTTCGTTCATTGCTGCATTGACAGTAAACGGTCAGATCATGAATGTGACCTCGATTGAGCGACTGAACGTGCCCAGCGAGAATGATAAAATCAATCAAGCGGTAGCCATCAGCCCGCAAGGCGACTACCTGCTGCTCACGACCGACACGAAACAGGGACTGGCGAAATGGGACCTGAACACGGGACAGATGCAGACCATCACCAACGATGAGGGTACCGGCAGCAACGTGCGCATCAGCGCCGACGGCCAGCAGGTGGTTTACGGACAGGTGTCTTATAAGGACAAGTGCCGCCATGAGGCTGTGAAGTCAGTTGACCTTGCCAGCGGCAAAACACAGACTTTGGCCAAGCCTTCCCGTGAACTGCATGGTTTTGACGTGCAAGGCACTACGGCAGCGGTAATCACTGGAGGACAACTCAAGGCGCATGCCCTCAAGGGCAAGGACAAGACGTTATCCAATCCTGTGCTGTCACACCATCACCTGAAACTGTATGTCACCATGAATGGCGAGGCCCGACTGTTAGCTCCCAACGGGACCGAAGAGCACTACATCTGGTCATCACTGTCTCCCAACGGCCAGCGCGTGCTCTACTACGTGAGCGGCAAGGGCACCTTCGTGTGCGATATCGATGGCAGCCATGTCACCAGCATGGGCAACCTCACGGCTCCCAAGTGGTGGGATGACAACACCATCGTGGGCATGGACGAGATTGATGACGAGTACTCGATTATCGCATCAAGGATTGTAGCCCGCACCATTGGCGGTGAGCAACAGGTATTGACTGGTGACGATGTCATCGCCACCTATCCCCTGCCCTCGGGACAAGCCGGGAAAATCGCTTTTTCCACGCCCGACGGCAACATCTACATGATTACCATTGAGTAGTTCCCGCCAGCAGCTCTGACACAAGACACCCCGTCGAAGTTCAACATTCGGCGGGGAGTCTTTTACTATACCGAAGTTAGGCTGCGCCTCAACAAAAACAAAAAAACTTGTTTTTGCCTTCGGCTTGCACTATCGCTGACGGCTGTCGAAGATAGGCTGCGCCTCAACAAAAACAAAAAAAATTTGGTTTTGTGTTCGGCTTGCACTATCTTTGCCGCATTATTCAACAAAACGAGTTTAATTTTGGATCCAGACCCTTTATCGTGCCTTTTATCGGCATTATGCTCAACGAGCTTACACCCACTTGTCACCTTCAATGCACCCACATCGGGCAGCATCATCGCCATCATAGTAGCCATCCTGGGACTTTTCCTGTCAGCCTTTAATTCAGGTAGTGAGATTGCCTATTTCTCATTGCGTCCCGAGGACATCGACAATATCGAGGACACCCATCGGCGTGAGCGAGTGAAACAGATGCTCGCCATGCCCGAAAAACTGCTTGCCACCATTCTGGTGGGTAATAATCTGGTTAACATCATGATAGCCATAGTGCTCAACTTTGCGATGAACCAGATTTTCGACATCAAGAGCACGGTCGTCAATTTCATTATTCAGACCGTTATCCTGACTTTCCTCATCCTGCTCTTTGGCGAAGTCATCCCCAAACTCTATGCCACCAACTTCAATACCAAGTTTGCCGCCATGGCATCGGCACCGCTCAAGTTTGCGATGAAGTTGTTCTCACCCTTCACTGCATTGCTGGTGCGCAGCACCAATCTGGTCAATAAAGTTGTCCCGGCGCAGACCGAGGAACTCTCTGTTGATGACCTCACCCGTGCCCTGGAGGTAAGCGAGGTGAAAGACCCCGATGACAAGGAACTGCTCGAAGGCATCCTCTCCTTTGGCGACAAGACGGTGAGCGACATCATGCGTCCCCGCGTCGATGTGGTGGACATCGATCAGGAAGATACCTTTGACGACGTTGTGCGCAAGGTAATTGATACAGGATACTCCCGCATGCCGGTCTATGAGGAGACGCCCGACAACATCAAGGGCATCCTCTATGCCAAGGACCTGCTGCCTTACATCGGCAACCGCGACAATACCTTCAAGTGGCAGACACTCATGCGTCCCGCCTACTTCGTCCCTGAGACACGCATGCTTGATGACCTGCTCGAGGACTTCCGCATGAAGAAGATGCACATGGCGATTATCGTCGACGAGTATGGCTGCACTCAGGGTATCGCCACTCTTGAGGATGTGCTTGAGGAAATCGTGGGCGACATCAACGACGAGTATGATACCGAGGAGAAGTTCTACAACCGCATCAGCAAGGACACATGGATCTTTGACGGAAAAACGCTCCTGAGCGACTTTGCACGAGTCCTCGACATCGAAGAGGAGGAACTGGGCGAGCATGCCGAAGAGGCCGAGACCATCGCTGGCCTATTGCTCGACATCAAAGGCGAATTTCTTCAGGAGAAAGAGGTCATTGACCATGGTCGCCTGACCTTTACCGTTGTCAAGGTCATCAAGCACCGCATCGCCAAGGTCAAAGTCACCTTACACGAAAAGTAACATCTACTTAAACGCCCATGTATCAATATCTTGAATGGGCAGGAGGGCATTATAATCTAAACAATCATTAACTGACAGATGAGAATCGTGATACAACGCGTGACCCAAGCTCAGGTCACCATCGACGGAGAAGTGCATGGCAAAATCGGCTCAGGGATGATGATCCTTGTGGGTGTGCGTGAAGGAGATACACTCGACGACATGCGATGGCTGGCGCAAAAGACCGTCAATCTGCGCATCTTTGACGATGAGCAGGGTGTGATGAACCGCAGCATCATTGATGTTGGCGGTGAAGTGCTGGCAGTCAGCCAGTTCACCCTCAACGCATCGACCAAGAAAGGCAACCGTCCCTCCTATATCCATGCCGCAGGCCACGACCTGGCAGTGCCACTTTACGAGGCCTACTGCGACGAATTGGCCCAGTTGCTTGGCAAGCCGACGCAGCGCGGCGTGTTCGGTGCCGAGATGCAGGTGTCGCTGGTCAATGATGGCCCCGTGACCATCATCATCGACAGCCGCCTCAAGGAATAATGTTTCATTTACACATTATATTATTAAAAGAACCTACAGCCTCAAAAGCCGACTTGGGTAAATTCTCTATATATTTTCAAAAAACTGGGACAAAAACACTTGAAATAGAAAAAATGTGTATCTTTGCAGTGGATGATTAAACGTTTTATACATAATTGGCTCATTTTTATGTTGGTAGCGGCCTGTTTTGCCGGCTGCTCTCATGCGCCCGAGCTTGATGCCCGGCTGTGTGAAGCCGACTCGCTGCTCCACAACCAGCATGAACTGGCCTTGATGAAACTGAATGACATCCAGCCTGAGGCACTGACTTCAAAGGACGACCAGATATACCACACCCTGCTGCAAATCCAGGCCCGATACAAGTGCTATGAGCCCATCGATGGCGACAGCACCAATATCGACAAGGTCATCAATTATTACCGCAGCCACAAGGGTGCGGGCGACAAACTCACACGCGCCTACCTGATGAAAGGCGCCATCATGGAAGAGCTGGAGCTGCCCGACAGCGCGATGCATTACTACAAACAGGCCGAATTTGCCGCCCAAGATGATCAATTTAACCTGGGCTACGCCAAGTTACGCATCGCCAAGCTGTACTCCAAGCACCATGCCTATGACGGACGCGACATCGAAAAAATTGAGCAGGCCGTGGACTGTTTCAAGCAGAAAAACGATACCATCTATCAAATTATCAGCCTAAAAGAGCTCGGCTCGGCCTATCGTCCTACCAAAACCGACACTTCTATCGTCATCCTGCAAAAAGCCATTAGCCTTGCCGAGCAGGTCAAAGACACTGCCATGCTGCTGGCCTGCACCAATGACCTGGCAGAGTCCTACTACAACAACAGCAAGTACAGGGGCCACAACGAGGATAAAGCCAAGGCTCTCAACCAGATAAAGACCATCAAGGCCCTGAAGACACCCGCCTTTAACGAGGAGAACTGCTACATCACCTTCGCCAAGGTTTATGCCCTGGTGGGGATGCCCGACTCGGCATTAAAATACATCAATCTCATTCAATTTGATGATATTGAACGGAATCCTGGCTATCTTGAAGCCAAAGCCGAGATTGCACACGCCCAGGGCGACCTGCAGGACGAATTGCAGCAACGCTACCAGCAGAAGAAGATATCGGACTCTTTAATGGCTGATGAAGAGAAACTTAACATCATGCACGTTGAAGATTCCTGCGAAAAAATGCACGATGAACAGCTCATCAACGAGCGCAACAGGCACAACAATATGCTCGCCGCTATCGTTGGAGCTGTGATTATGTCCTTGATTATCTTTGCTTTATATTTCTACCGCAGGGCACACCGCTATGATAATCTCGTGCTCGAGCTCAAGGATCAGTCACGCAACCAGATGACCGACCTCTCAGAGTTGCAGCACAGCATTAACGAGCTGAAAATCAATGACGAAAGGCTCAAGATGTTTATCTCGTCCAACATGGGTATGATGCGTGAAATGATTGAGGCATGCTACCACGAGCCCAACAACCGCATTGCCGAGAACATGAAACGCATCGTCAAGTTCCAGGACAGCAACAAGGACAACTGGGTAAAGCTGTACGACTACATCGACATGGAGCACAACAACATCATGACACGCACCCGCCAGAACTACCCCAACCTCGATGATAAGGACTTGTTATTGCTGGCGCTCACCACGATGGGCTTTTCCTATATCCAGACGGCCATCATCATGGGTTACTCCAACGCCACCAGTGTGAGTGTACTCAAACAGAGGCTTGCCAAGAAAATGGGACTTGACTGCACCCTCAACGAGTACATCGAGAACAACGGAAACATGAAAAATTGACCCCAGAGTGTCAAACACCCCCATTTTGGGGCCCAAAAACGAGGCGAAAAAAATTGTATTATAAAAAAAATACTAATTCGCTGAATATCAATAAAATAAAATTGGCTTGTATTACGAAAAAATTTGGTCAGTTCAAAAATTGGCTGTAATTTTGCAACGTACAAAAGTAGCTATATTTGTAAAATCTAAACATAACAACGATGAAACGGCTTTTTATTATTTCAATCATATTATCCATCTGCGGCATTGTCGCGATGGCACAAGATCCGGTTTCAAGTCATCAATCAACAGGTCGTGACCGTTTAGACGTTTTTACCGATTTAAGGCAACCGACAGTGAACTATGATGACGGAAAGTTATTAATCAGCAATGGCAGTGGCCAATATCACGCTGTAATCACGTCACTGACAACACAGTTTGTGGTAATTGACATGACCATTGACGGAGCCGAAGGTGAGATCGACATTGCATATCTGGAGGATGGAAAATACATGCTTGCCCTGACAGGCAATGCAGGTATCACCTACAGATGGTCGATCGACAAGGGAGGCATCATCCAGATTGATCCCTACGGTTTTGGCATTAGCCCGCTTAGCGGGACAACCAACCGGGACGGCATCTGGCATAGATTTTACGAATATTAAAAACAGAGAAATGTTTAGATTTTAAATAATTAGTAATCCTTAGATTTAAATCTGACGAAAACACACAATCATCATCCAAATAACCACCTGTCATCGACCGATGACGGGTGGTTGTTTGTTGATAGCTACCCGCTAGCCCGCTTTATTATTTGTTTTTTGGCAAAATTTACATTCCTTGACACGACTATGTGAAAATAAATAGCTACTTTTGCAACTTGTAGCGTGCCGACAGGCACTGGACAACAAGACAACATTATTACATCATCAAACACAACATAATAAGATATACACATGATTAATCTGAGTGTAAACGTCAATAAGATAGCCACACTGCGCAATGCCCGCGGCGGCAATGTCCCCGATGTGCTGCAAGTGGCTATTGACTGTGAACACTTTGGTGCCAACGGCATCACCGTGCACCCCCGGCCCGACGAGCGGCACATTCGCCGCAGCGACGTGCTGGCGCTGCGTCCGTTGGTCCGCACCGAATTCAACATAGAGGGCTACCCCAGTGAGCAGTTCATGGAACTGGTGCTGTCGGTCCGCCCCACCCAGGTGACGCTGGTGCCTGACGCACCCGATGCGCTCACCTCATCGGCCGGATGGGACGTGCAAGCCAATATGGCATTCCTTACTGGCATCGTAGACCGCCTCAAGGAAGCGGGAATACGCACCAGCATCTTTGTGGGCACCGATATCGACAACATCCATGCCGCAGCCCAAACCGGGGCCGACCGTGTGGAACTCTACACCGAGCCTTATGCCAAGGAATTTCCCATCGACCCTGAACGTGCCGTAGCACCCTTTACCGCAGCAGCCATTGCGGCCCACAGCGTGGGCCTGGGCCTGAATGCCGGTCATGACCTGAGCCTGAAGAACCTCAGGTACTTCCAGCAGCACGTGCCGCACCTGTCGGAGGTGTCTATCGGCCATGCCCTCATCAGCGATGCCCTGTATATGGGGCTGGAGGCTACCATCAAGGCCTATCTCGATTGCTTGAAATAAAAACAGCATTTTCACGTTAATAATAGAAATAACCAAATAAACGAATTGAATATGTCAATCCTTAACATGATTCTTGCCCAAGTAACGCCTGCCGACGCAACGGTTCAGCAGGCTGCCGACACCCTGCAACAAGCAGCGGACAGTGCCGCACAACTCGTTAACGACAGCATTGCCGCCCTTGCTGCCGCCACAGCACCCGTAGCCGAGGCGGCCGAGCCTATTGTCAAGGAACTCTCGGCATGGGAACTCATCAAAGCCGGTGGCTGGTGGATTATGATTCCATTGGCACTGCTAGCCATCGTGAGCATCTACATCTTCTTTGAGCGCCTGTTCGCCATCAACCAAGCGAACCGTCAGGACAGCTCCTTCATGGACCGCATCAAGGAATACATCCACCGCGGCGAGGTGGACCAGGCACTCAAGCTCTGCCAGGACACCAATACCCCCTACTCCCGCATGATTGAGAAGGGTGTTTCCCGCATCGGTCGTCCCATGAACGATGTGCTTGTTGCCATCGAGAACGTGGGCAACATGGAGGTCGCCAAGCTCGAGAAGGGATTTAACTGGCTCGCTACCACCGCTGCAGGAGCTCCGATGATCGGTTTCCTGGGTACCGTAATCGGTATGGTACAGGCCTTCTTCCAGCTCGCCAGTGCTGGCAACAACAGCAACGTGACCATCCTGGCCAGCGGCATCTATCAGGCCCTGGTGACCACCGTCGCCGGTCTTATTGTGGGTATCATTGCCCTGTTCGCCTACAACTTCCTCACCTCACGCGTCAACAAGGTGATGAGCAAGCTCGAAGGCAAGACGATGGAATTCATGGACCTGCTCAACGAGCCCGCCAAGTAACAACCCCATCACCCACAACGTTTTATGGCACTCAAGAGACAACACAAGACACTGTCGATGTTCAGCATGGCATCGATGACCGACGTCATCTTCCTGCTGCTCATCTTCTTCTTGGTAACTTCGACTTTCGTCTTCCCCTCGGCACTCGAGGTAAACCTGCCCCAGAGCAGTGAGCAGACGGCCATCAAGCCCTCGACGCGCATCTATGTGGACAAGAACCTCAACATGTATGCCACACAGACCACCGAGACCGGCGAGAGCGACCTCCTGCCCATCGCACCCGAGCAGCTCGAAGGCTTCATGCAGGCCCTTAAGGTAGCCAACCCCAACGAGTTTGTAGCCGTCTATGCCGACGAGGAAGTGAACTACGGCAAGATTGTCGAGATTCTCGACAAGGGCTCTAAGCAGGGCGTGAAAATCGTCCTCGCCACCAAGCCCAGCGAAGCCACCTTCGGACCCATTGCCAGCAGCGAGGAAGACGCCACCCAACCTGTTGCCACCAACATCTAACACTTCACCACGATGGAAGAAAATCGCCGCAAAAATAGCCTTTGGGCCCTGTTGCTCACCTTGTTGATCACGGTGGGCACAATGGCGTTGCTGCTGCGCTACACCCTGCGCTATGAGCAGGACCCCAACCTGCCCGACCTGACGCAGCTGGCGCAGGACTCCATCTTGTTCGGCGGTGAGTTTGTGATGCTGGGAAACACCTTGGACAACCTGCAAGGTGACTTGATGGAACAGCCCAGCGACCAAAGCGCTTCGCCTGAACAAGGCGATGAACCCGACATCGATGCCGAGGACATGGAAGATGCCGGCGAAGCCAACCAAAAGACCCCGCCCCTGGTGACTCAAAAGACCGAATCCCCGCACAAGGTGAAAGAGCCGCCCAAAGAGACGGAGCCCAAGAAATCAGGCCCCACCAAGGAGAACGACAAAAAGGTGGAAAAGCCCAAGGCAAAGGACAAACAAACTGATGCCCAAACGACTAAGTCCAAGAACACCAACGACCAGACCACCGCAGCCAGCAATGCCACCAACAACAGGGTGAAAAACGCCTTTGGCAACGGTAACGGCAACGGTGGTGGACAGCAAGGTTCGGCAAGCGGTAACTCCAATCAGGGCGTGCTTGCCGGCAAACCCGGCATCAGCGGACTCGTAGGTTATACCCTTGACTACTGGGCAAAACCCGTCCCCAACAGCAAGTGGTCTGGCCGCGTCACCGTGCGCGTCACCGTTGACCCGCGCGGAAAAGTCACTTCGGCAAAGGCTACCAGCGCCACCGGCGACCTCGCCTCACATCCCGAGGTGCGCCGTGCCTGTGAGCAAGCAGCACTAAAGTCCAGTTTCTCGGTCCCCAAGAACACCATGACCGAGGGCATCGGTACCGTGACCTACATCTGGCATTAATACGCCACTCACATCAAGAACCGCTCCTATTGCCAGATAGGGGCGGTTTATTGATACATTCGCTTGAATAGCTGAAAAGATTTTGACTTTCAAGCAGTTTTTACTACTTTTGTTCATTGATTTGGAATTGACTGCACATGAGTATTTTCAAGAAACAGACCAAACAGGAAACCGTCATCTACACCATCGTGTGGATTATCCTTTTCCTGTCGCCCCTGGTGAGTCTGTTCACGAATAATGAACCCAACCAAGACCCTGTTTGGGTAAAGCGTTCATTTATGGACACTTATGGCTCGCTCTTGGCCTTTTTCATCGTGTTTCTCATCCACAACCATGTGTTGGCCCCCATCATCGTGAAGCACAAGCGGATAACGCTTTACCTCGTATGCTGTGTTGCCCTGGTCACCGTTTTTCAGTTCTCGCAATGTGCCCGCAAACCCGACGGTCGACCCATGACCACGCTGAACATGGAGGAGATGCCACCACCGCCACCACCGCCTAACGGTCCGCCTCCCATTGACAGGCATGACCTCTCGATGTTTGCCATAGCGATTCTGATGATTGGAGCCAACTTGGGCATGAAGTACTACTTCCAAAGTGAGGAGGAGAAGAAGCATTTGGCAAAGCTCAAGGAGCAGAGCTTGAAGCAGGAATTGGATTACCTGCGCTACCAGGTGAACCCCCACTTCATCATGAACACGCTCAACAACATCCATGCCCTGGTAGATATTGACCCCGAGCAAGCCAAGGACAGCATCGTTGACATGTCAAGGATGATGCGCTACCTGCTATATGAGAGTGACAAGCAATATGTCTCACTCAACAACGCCATCACTTACCTCAAGAGACATCTTAACCTGATGAAACTGCGATACTCCGACCAAGTTAAAGTTGATCTTAATGTGCCTGAGGATTGTCCCGAGAGCGTCGTGTTGGCACCACTGGTGTTTGTCCCCTTTGTGGAAAATGCCTTTAAGCACGGTGTCGCCTACAACAAGCCTTCGACCATCAACATCGACATTGAGAGAAAAGACGGGAGGCTCCTGTTCCACTGCTGCAATACCAAGAGCGGTGTCAAGCACGAATATGGCGGCGTGGGGCTCAACAATGTAACCAAACGCCTAGAGCTCATTTATGGTGAAGACTATTCGCTCGACATTACCGACGGCGAGGAAACATACGATGTGTTGCTCAATCTGCCTGAGCGTCACCCTAAAGACTTCACTTCAACCCCTAACTCTTAACTTTTAACCCTTAGCCAAATGATTAAGTGTATTGCTATTGACGATGAACCGCTGGCGCTCAAGAAGTTGGAGACTTATATCAAAAAAATCCCCTACCTTGACCTAGTGGCATCGTGCCATAACGCCATCGAAGCAAAACAAGTCGTCGATACCCAACTGGTCGAAGCCATCTTCCTGGATATCAACATGCCCGACTTGAACGGCATTGACTTTGCCAAGTCGGTGGAGCAGGGCCACAGCAAGGGTCCCGTGATGGTTTTCACCACCGCCTACAGCGAGTATGCCATCGAGGGTTACAAGGCCAACGCCGTGGGCTATCTGCTCAAGCCCTACAGTTTCGATGAATTCGAGGCCGCTGCTCAGAAAGTGAAGGACATCTGTGAGATAAGGCAGCAGGCAATGACCGACGTGACGACCCAGAGCGATGAAGATGGTATCATCTTTGTCAAGAGCGATTACAAGATAGTGCGCATCGGTATCGAGAACATCAACTACATCGAGGCGATGAGCGAGTACCTGCGCATCTATTGCGATGACCGCCCCAAGCCCGTTGTCGTGCTGCTGAGCATGAAGAAAATCGAGGAGAGCCTGCCCGAGAATACGTTCATGCGCATTCACCGCTCGTTTATCATCAACCTCAAGAAAATCAGCGAGGTAAAGAAAAACCATGTTGTGCTTGAGGGCGACGTATCGCTGCCCATTGGCGACAACTACAAGGAAGCTTTCATGAACTACCTCAGCAGCAAGATCCTGTCAAAGTAAAAGGTACTTTTCATTATAGCCCTTTGGTGGCCTATTTTCGGCTTCAGGAGGTTATTTTCATGGCCTGCTGTTGCCGGTAAATCTTTTTTGCGACTCTGCCACCTCCGAAGTTACTGACACTCGGAAAAGCAAAGAAAAATTTATTTTCCTTTGGCTTTTCTCTCGTTTAATCGTAACGTTGGCTACCTCCGAAGTTACTGACACTCGGAAAAGCAAAGAAAAATTTATTTTCCTTTGGCTTTTCTCTCGTTTAATCGTAACTTTGCACGTTTTTTAGGCGATTATAATTCTTATTCTACGTTATGAATATATCCTATAAATGGCTCAAACGCTATATTGACACCGACCTGACGCCTGAGAAGGTGGCCGAGGCGCTGACCTCGCTGGGTCTGGAAGTGGGTGCTGTGGAACAAGTGGAAACCATCAAGGGCGGATTGCGCGGACTGGTTGTTGGACAGGTAGTTACCTGCATCGACCATCCGAACAGCGACCACCTGCACATCACCACCGTCAATTTGGGCGACGGCAATGACCCCGTGCAAATCGTATGCGGTGCGCCGAACGTGGCTGCCGGACAAAAGGTCATTGTTGCCACCCTGGGCACGAAACTCTATGACGGAGACCAGGAGTTTACCATCAAGCGCAGCAAGATGCGCGGCGAGGAATCCTTAGGTATGATCTGTGCCGAGGATGAAATCGGTGTCGGGACCAGCCATGACGGCATCATCGTCCTGCCCGAGGACGCTGTTGTGGGCACTCCTGCCGCCGAATACTACGGCATCGAGAATGACTACCTCATCGAGGTGGACCTGACTCCCAACCGCATTGACGGTGGTTCACACTACGGTGTGGCACGCGACCTTGCCGCATGGATGAAGCGCCACGGCATGGACGGCAACCTGCACCGCCCCAGCGTGGACAACTTCGCCAGTGACCGTCAGGATGGCGGCATCCCCGTCACCGTCGAGAATGCCGAGGCCTGCCCCCGCTATGCCGGCCTGACCGTGCGCGGCGTGAAGGTTCAGGAGAGTCCCAAGTGGCTCAAGGACCTGCTGCTTGCCGTTGGCCAGCGTCCCATCAATAACATTGTCGATATCACCAACTACATCCTGCTGGGCACCGGACAACCCATGCACTGCTTTGACCTGAGCAAGGTAAAAGGAGACCGCATCGTGGTACGCACTGCCCCTGCAGGCACCAAGTTTGTCACTCTGGACGGCGTGGAGCGCACACTCACCGACCGCGACCTGATGATTTGCAACGGCGAGGAGCCGATGTGTATCGGTGGCGTGTTTGGCGGTCTGGATTCGGGTGTGACCGAGTCCACCACCGACGTGTTCCTGGAGTCGGCCTACTTCCATCCCACATGGATTCGCAAGACGGCAAGGCGCTTTGCGCTGAACACCGATGCCTCCTTCCGCTTCGAGCGCGGCATCGACCCCAACGAGGTCATCTATAACCTCAAGCTGGCTGCCATGCTCGTGAAGGAAATCGCAGGTGGCGAAATCTGCGGCGACATCGTTGACGTCAAGGCCCACGACTTCCCCGGCTTCCCCGTCGAGCTGCTCTATGACTATGTGACTGGCCTTATCGGTAAGGACATTCCGCATGAAGAAATCCGTAACATCGTCAAGAGCCTGGAGATGGAAATCACCTACGAGGATGAGGAGAAGATGAATCTCGTTGTTCCCACCTACCGCGTTGACGTGCGTCGTCCGTGCGATGTGGTGGAAGACATCCTGCGCGTGTATGGATACAACAATATTGAGATGACCAGTTCAGTCCACAGCAGCTTGTCGAATAAGACCGACGTGGACTTCGCCGACGACCTTCAGGAGACCGTCAGCAACCAGCTCTCCAGCATCGGTTATCACGAGATTATGAACAACTCGCTCACCGTCGGCGCCTACTATGAGGGCTTGACCACCTATCCCGCCGACCGCTGCGTGCGCATCATGAACCCGCTGAGCGGTGACCTGAACGTTATGCGTCAAACCTTGCTGTTCGGTGGCTTGGAAAGCATCGCCCGCAACATCAACCACAAGAACCCCAACCTGCGCCTGTATGAGTTCGGTAACGTCTATTCTCACGATGCCAGCATCAGCCAGGAAGAGAAAGCGCTCGCACCCTACAGCGAGAGCACGCAGATGGGCATGTGGATGACCGGCAACAACCACGACGAGTCGTGGGCCGACAAGGTGAGGGCACTCAACGTCTATGACCTCAAGTCTGACCTCGAGAACGTGTTCACCAATATGGGCATCGACCTGAAAGACCTCGTCATCGAGCAATGCGAGGACGAGACCGTCAACCCTGCCCTGCGTTACTGCAACCGCGGCGGCAAGACCATCGCAGTGATGGGTGTCGTTGATGAAGCCTTGGCCAAGAAGTTTGATGTGGACCAGACCGTCTTCTATGCACAGATCAACTGGAACCTCGCCTGCAAAGTGGCAAGGAAGAAAGACATCAAGTATAGCGACCTGCCCAAGACCCTGCCCCTGAGACGCGACCTGGCACTGCTGGTTGACCGCAAGGTGACCTACGACGACATTCGTCGCGTGGTCGAGGGTAGTGAGAAGAAGCTGTTGAAGTCGATGACCCTGTTCGACGTCTATGAGAGCAACAAGCTGGAGGCAGGCAAGAAGTCCTACGCCATCAGCATGATACTCCAGGACAACGAAAAGACGCTCAACGACAAGCAGATTGATGCCATCATGAACAAGATTATCAAGAACTTGGAGACCCAGCTGGGCGCCAAACTCAGATAAGCTATCAGCAATCGGCTTTTAGCAATCAACCCAAAACTAAGGATTAGAAACCAGAAACTTAAAACTTTATAAAACAATGGGAAGAGCTTTTGAATACCGCAAAGCAAGAAAGATGAAACGCTGGGGCAGCATGTCCCGCACGTTTACCAGAATCGGCAAGGAAATCACCATCGCCGTCAAGGCCGGTGGTCCCGACCCCGAAGGCAACTCACGTCTGCGTGCTCTCATCGCTAACGCCAAGACAGCAAACATGCCCAAGGAGAACATTGAGCGTGCCATCAAGCGTGCCAGCGAGAAAGACGCCGGCGATTACAAGGAGGTGATTTACGAGGGATTCGGCCCTCACGGCATCGCAGTGCTTGTCGAGACAGCTACCGACAACACTACACGCACTGTTGCCAATCTGCGCAACTATTTCAACAAGAAAGGCGGCTCGCTGGGTAACTCTGGCAGCGTGGCCTTCATGTTCAGCCACAAGTGCTACTTCCATGTGGCACCCAAGGCCGATGTTGACCCCGACGAACTTGAGTTGGAACTCATCGACTGCGGAGCTGAGGAATTTGCCATCGACGAGGAAGAAATGCTCGTTTCGGGCGACTTCGCTTCCAACGGCGACATCATGAAGTACCTCGAGGACAACGGCTTTGAGATCAAGAGCAGTGAGTTCGTCTATGAGCCCGCCGACTACAAAGATCTCAACGACGCCGAGCGCGCCGATGTCGAGGCACTCATCGAGGTGCTCGAGGAGGATGACGACGTACAGAACGTCTTCACCACCATGGCCGAGGCCGAAGGCTCCGACGACGAGTAACCCTCCCCCAACCTAAAAGACATAAGATCTTTCAAGAATGTCCGCTAAATGTTTAGCGGACATTCTTGTTATAGAGCAAAGTATTCAACGGTAAAGAGGAATAATTTAAAAAAATGTAGTATCTTTGTGATTTAGTTGATTTGTTTCGCTCGCGATAACGAGCTTCCTGTAGATAACATATAACATTAAATACGAGATATTTATGAAACACTATCTGAAGAAACTGGAGGAAACCGTCCACGAACAATGGACGCGTAAGGCCCTGTGTGACTACAATGGCGACTCCTTTACTTATGCTCAATTGGCTACCAACATAGAGCGGTTCCGCATCTTCTTCGAGACTGCCGGAATCAAAAAGGGCGACAAAATCGCCATCTGTGCACGCAATTCTGCCCGATGGGCGATGACGTTCTGGGGAGTCAATGCCAATGAATGTGTGGCCGTACCGCTGTTGGCCGACTTTCACCCCGACAATGTCTCCAACCTCACGAACCATTCAGACAGTGTTGTGCTCTTTGTTGACGACGACATCTGGGCAAAAATGAATCCCGATGATGTGCCCAATCTCAAGGCTGCCATCAATGTCAAGGACGGCAATATGCTGTGGAACAAGGACAAAGCCGTGGCTGACGCCTGGGAAAACCGCAAGAGTGCTTTCAAGAAACGTTATCCTGACGGCATGTGGCCCGAGCAGGTGTCATATCCCACCGACAACATGGACGACCTGGCGATTATCAATTACACGTCAGGAACCACGGGCAACCCCAAGGGCGTGATGCTCACCTATGGTGCCATGTCAGATACCGACGACTTTGCCAACACACAGTTCCCGAACCAACCGGGCGAAACCATTGTCTCGATGCTGCCGTTGGCACACATGTATGGCCTGGCCATCGAGTTCATCCACCCCAATGTCGATGGTGTGACGGTGTATTTCCTTGGCAAAACCCCATCGCCCACAACGCTACTCAAAGCGATGCAGGACATCAAGCCCTATATGGTAGTCACGGTGCCCTTAGTGATGGAGAAAATCTATGCCAACGCCATCAAGCCTGCATTGGAGAAAGCAAAATCGTTTTTGGCTGTTCCTGGCTTGAACCAACTGATTTACCGTAAAGCCCGTAACAAAGTCATTGAGGCTTTCGGTGGCGCTGTACGC
Source organism: Muribaculaceae bacterium (assembly GCA_017427945.1). Classification (GTDB taxonomy): domain Bacteria; phylum Bacteroidota; class Bacteroidia; order Bacteroidales; family Muribaculaceae; genus Sodaliphilus. The sequence continues at coordinate 140,260 of JAFRRT010000033.1, forward strand.
TGCTTTATCATGGGTGGCGCAGCACTCAATCCCGAGGCTGAACGTTGCTTCAGGAAGATACACCTGCCTTATACCGTGGGTTATGGCATGACCGAAGCCTGCCCGCTGCTGGGATATGAGTGGTGGACCAGATTCGTGCCCGGTTCTTGCGGCAAACCCGTCCATGAACTCCGTATTGACTCGGATGACCCGCAACACATACCCGGCGAAATCCAAGCCCGTGGCCGCAACCTGACTATAGGTTATTACAAGAACCCCGAAGCCACTGCGGCGGCGTTTACCGAAGACGGATGGTTCCGCACCGGTGACCTGGGTGTGATGGACGAGAAGCGTAACATCTTCATTCGTGGCCGCATCAAATCGATGATACTGAATTCCTCAGGCCAAAACATCTATCCCGAAGAGGTAGAGTTTGTCCTCAACAACTGCCAGTATGTGGAAGAATGTCTTGTCGTGGACCGTGACGGCAAGATTGTGGCACTCGTTTATCCCGAGTACCCCGAAGGCATGACAGAGGAGGCAAAGGCCGCCATCCCAGGTCAAATCCGTGATGAAGCCAACAAATCCCTACCCGCTTATAGCAAGATATCAAAAGTGGAAATGATGGCAGAGCCCTTCGAAAAAACCCCGAAGATGAGCATCAAACGCTTCCTGTATCGCTAATAACTGACAAATCGATAAAGCAGAGCGGGTGGGGTTTTGCCTCACCCGCCTTTATTTTTCCCATTTCCCTATAATAGCGAATTGATGATTTGGCAGATGATACGCAATTTCAGACCTTTATTTCAAAGTTTCAGGCGGCTCCCGGGGTGGGAGTCGCCTGAAGCATTATTGGTGTCCCCTATCGCAGGGAACAGTGGAATTCACGTTTTACCTCAGCACCTTGACGGTCGAACGGCTGCCGTCGGTGTAGCGGGTCTCAACGATGTTGACGCCCTCGAACGGCTTGTCGCTCTCAACACCCATCAAGTTGTAGAAGCGTACACTCTCAACGGTCTTGCCGCTAACCACCTCGTTCACCTCGGTAACGTTGCCGTCCGAAGTCGTCCCGGCATTAAGCGGGTAAACGATATAGGCGGGAGTGGACTCAATTCCTTCAGTGTAGGGATTAATGCGACTGGGTGCGCCACTGGCAGGAGTAGCGTTATAAGCGGGATTCTTGCGTACAATCGCGTTGAAGCCATAAAGAACAGCGGGGTTGGTTGCAGATGAAGCAGCAAAGCAATCTGATACAGTCCTTTCGGCAGTTACTCCCTTGTCTTCACAAAGCGACATATTGGCCTTGAAACTGCCGTGGAACCTGAGGCCGTTAACCAAGTCACCCTCGCGCTCGGGAGCCACAAAGACATCGCCGCTACCCGTATAGTAAGCCCAAACGACTTTGCAGAACTCTTGAGGCTTGGCATCCATCATGAAGTAGCTGCCTCCAGCCAGCTCATCAGTGCGATGACTCTGAGCGCCATCAGCGTCAAGGTTCTCCTGCAGGAAGTTTGCCGTGCAGTAATAGTTGGGCACATAGGTCGAGGTTGTCCCAGAAGATGTCTCAACAACGGGCTCGCCAGTCATTAAGATGGTCGGGTTCAAATCATCTTTATAGGTACCACTTACCGTACCTGCAGCCAGAATCTTGTTCTCAAATCTTAACTTCAACTCATCGAGCGTAGACTGGTAGTCAGCATGCGGTTTCCCGGTTACACTGCTCGGAATCAGAATCTCAATCCAGTTGCTCTGGTCATAGTCCTTCTGCGCAACCGTGTTAACTACGGTACCATTCTGGTTCTCAAATGCAATCAGATACTCATCCATGCCATCAGTGGGATAGCGCTTGTTGGCGTACATCTCATCGTCCTTGGCAAAGATGGCAAACTTGCCGTAGTTCTCGTCCCAGGTCACCTTGGCAGCCTGCAGCTGGTCAGAGATGGTATAATCGTGATCCTTTTCACCAGTCGTTACCAAGTCTGCAAGAGTCAAGCTAGGCGTCTCCTCAACGCCCTGGACATAGAGGACTGCTTCGGTGCCAGCTTCATTGTTGTACCAACGGAAAGGATCATCATTAATATTTACACCTGTGTTAAAGCGCAGGTCATAGGAACCCTCCTGCACGAAGTAGCCATAGGTCTCACTGCCATAAATGGTCAATGAGTTGGCCGTCTGGGTATACCTCGTGCTCTTGTTGTCATGGGTCAGATAACCGTAATTAACATTGTATAATGTGTAGTCACCAGCGGTTCCACCCAGGGTGAATACGGTTGTCGAAGTGCCGGCAATGTTAATGTTGTCACCACTCCAAGCGACAGACTCAGCCAAGCCTTCTCCATGGAGCGCCAAAGGCTTAGGATCGCCATCCTCATAGACGATGATGTACTTGTTGCCAGCCACGAGCTGGTTGGTGCTGGTCACACGGGTGAAGAGGGTCTCGCTCAGGGAGACGTGGTGGTAGGTGGCAGTGGCGGTAGCACTGGTCTCACCACCACAAACGGCATAGGCCTGAACGCTGGGGTTCTCGGTCGCGCTATTGGTCACGGTGAAGCTGCCGTTATAGACCTCAAAGTCGCTCATCTCGTTAGTCTTGTAGTAGATGACAGCGTCCTCGTTGTTGGCCGTGATGGTACCGTTCATGCTGTTTTCACTGAAGGTGGCACCATTGGCGGGCGAGATGGTCACGGTCAGCGGCACCTTGTAACCAGTCACAATAATGCTGGCGGTAGCCTCTCCATTGACCAGATTGATGGTGATCACTTCAGGGCTATCCTCGGTTGCCGTGCCATTGTAGGTCACACTCAAGGTGGTGCCCGACAAGGTAACGTTAAAGTTGCTGGCATTGCCATCAACGCTACTGATGCTCGTCGTGCCGGTCACGTTAGTCTCGGTAACCGTCACTGTTTCGCTAGCCGATGTTTCACCAGCGGGAATTACCAAGTCAAGCGTCGACTGAACCGAGATGCTGGGGGCTGCGCTGCGCTTGTAAATGTACGGCAAGTTCTGGACTGTTGAATTTGAAGCATAGCATGCGAAGATGGGGCTGCCATTATTGGGGTTATAACGCATGTGATTGCGTGTATTACTGCCCTGGAAGATAATGGTTGCCGCGCCATCACTGGCAAGTGATATGGTTGCTTTTGCATTATCATCGGCGGTTGCCTCGGTCTTCAATTGGTTACCACTACTGCTTGCCGCATAGATGTAACCCTGGTTATCACCGTTGACGGTATGGAAGTACCAGTCATCAGTGGCAGCCTCAAGTTTGAAGATCTGAGTGGCATCGGTAGCAGTCACCTGCAGAGCATTCGACACCGTTACAGCGGTGCCAGGACGGTTGCTAGAGGCTTGCGTCGTACTCATAGCATCTGCCGAGCCTGCTGAACCGCTGCTCACAAAGATGATTTCATCACCAGCTTTTAGGTTTGCGATATCCTTAACGAGCGTGAAGTCACCGGTCAGGACAACCTCCTTGGTGATGGTGAAGGTGCGGTTGTTGGCATTGATGGTGACGGTGTAGGTGCCGGCCTCGGGGAACCAGATGGGACGATACTTGACAGGATTAGTCGGGTTGGTATCAATAGCGCCAGGCTGCTCGTTGTAACCATATTGCCAATCTGCTCCATTGTCCATCACAGCGCCAAAGAAGAGTCGGTTGTTGTCGTTATCCCAGGTATAGGTGAGGCCCGATGCCCTACCAAAGAGGATGTGGCTGTTGGCAGGGATATCGCTGAGCGTGGCCGTGTAGGTGCTGTCGCCATTATTGGTCATCGCAATGGCCGGATTGGCCTGGAAATTCCAAGGGCTAACAGCATTGTCGCAGTAGATGTACAGGTTGGGCTCATACTTGACCGTGATTGTTTTGCTGGCGCCCTCGGTGGCTGCTGTAATCACGTCGGAAGCAATGAGGTCACGGCCAGTGTAAGTAACAGCAATAGTGCCGTCCACCGAACCATTATTCTGTTCGAATCCAACCCACGTGGAGGGAATAATGTTCGTCTCAGAAGAGAGGACAATGCTGAAGTCGTTATTCTGATGCGACACACCCAAGTTAAAGCCAGAAATGATGTTGCGGGCTTCTACATCGACTGTGTTGGCCGTGCCACTGTCATCGATAGTCAACGAGGTAGGGGTAAACGTAACGGTGGGATCAGAGGAAACGACCTCCTCGGCCCAAATGGGATAAAATTGATAGGTTGTATTGTTTGATGTTTGATAAATTCCGACAAAGCCACGGACATTGTAAGTTTTATCTACAGTGAAGGTCGGCAAACCGGTTACATCAAACTGTTTGCGCAAGACGAAGTTAACGCCGCTCAAGCTAATGGTTTTACCGTCATTACTAACACTCGAAACCGTCAGATTGTTCATCGTGGCGTACATGTTGAGGGGGGTGTCACCATTGATTGTGGACAACGCCACGGGCTCAACAGCCGTACCAGAGTTCGTGGAGTTGAAGGTGCTAGCGACGGGATTATTAAACTCGGGAAGGCCATTATAGACTATATTGCTGGCCTTCCAATCCGGATCAAGGATATCTCCATTGGAATAAGTGCCATCCACAGTTCCATAAACCAACCCCCAGTCACTATCATCTTTAATGTAAAGATATTTGTTATCTTCGCTCTGATAAACCACAGTGGCTGAGCCAGCAAAGATGAACTGACCAGTTTGAGTCAAAGCCTCAGCGATATCGGCAACACCTGTGACTTTGGTGAAAGTGGCCGAAGCAACACTACTGGATACGTCATTTTTTACAGCAATTGCCTTGACGGTCGTCGTCGCATTGATGGTAAAGGAGCCAGAATAGAGCGTCGATGATGTGGTGGGATCGTTACCATCGGTGGTGTAATAGATGGCATCGGCATCATCATGAGTTATCGTCACCTGTTTCGAGGTCGTGAACTCACCGCCATTGGGCGTGATCGTCGGAGCAGCTACCGTCGTGCCTCCAGCATCAAAGGTTACTGCGATATATCTAATGCCAATTGAGTTCGTTGTTGTATTAACAGTAAAACTAACTGAACCGCTTAGATTTTGTATATCATAAGTTAATTGAGCTCCCTCAGTTTGATTGGATGAGACGTTCTTGCTGACAGAATTCCCACCAACACTAACAGAAATAGAACCAGCACCACTTTTTGTAGTAGAATATCCAATGAGAACTCTACTAATGTTATTGTAGGTTATTGGCGAGGTTACTGTGATTGGTGACAATGCTGCTGTAACCTGTACACCTATTGGATTTGTATTGGAGTTATACGCACGGCCATCTTTAGTGCCCGACCAGCTTACACCTTCGGTGGTTGTGCCCCATGACTTGGAATTAAAATAATACCAAGTTGTTGTCTCTGCCCAGCCGACGGAGAAGGCGAGCAGGGCCGTTAATAAAAAGGTTAGAATTTTTTTCATAATACTTGATAATTAAATGATTATAAATTGTTTTCTCGTTTTTGCCCTTTACGTCAGGGGTTCGTTTTACAGTTCCTCACACGCCAGCGTTGACGCCACCAGGAGGAAGGGAAAAGGATAGACATTAACAAAAAAAGGTCCCCGAAGCCTTATAGGTCATGCGGCGACATGCGTCCGACAACCGTAAGACAATGGTTTCCATCTCTTTTGATTCATTGTTTATGTCTTAGTTCCACAGTAATCCCCGCATGACGGGGAATAACTCCAATAATGTGCCGACAAAGGTAAGCATTAACATTGAAGTGCGCAATAATCCTTTCAGATTTTTTTGATTTATAAGCCACTATTTTCGGTGAACGAAACATTTTGTTCCGCCTCCGCCCCCATTTATTCAACAAAGTAGCCTAAATGAAAAATCTTAACAACTACCGTTTTTTTCAACCACAAGCTACACTATAAAATTGATTTGAAAAATGGTTAAATCTGAAGTAGTGCTCAAAAAAATCTTATCTTTTTTGGTGATTCAACTATTGGTGCCGAGGTAGGTGGGCCTGTCGAGGTTGCGGTAGGCGATGGCTTCCATGATGTGGTGGGTGAGAACGTCGGCGCAGCCTTCGAGGTCGGCAATCGTGCGGGCGACTTTTAGGATGCGGTCGTAGGCTCTCGCGCTCATGTTCATGCGTTCCATGGCGTCTTTCAGTTTTTCGAGGCCGGCGGCGTCGGGCTCGGCGTATTTGTGGAGCAGTGACGGGGTCATTTGGGCGTTGCAGTAGATGCCTGGTTCGTCTTTGAAGCGGCGCTCTTGCAGGGCACGGGCGGCGATGACTCGCTGGCGGATGGCGGCGCTGGGTTCGCCTGGGGCCTTTGATGACATCTGGTCGAAGTCGACGGGCTGGACCTCGATTTGCAGGTCGATGCGGTCCAGTAGTGGGCCTGAAATCTTGCTCATGTAGTGGCTGCGCTGGTACTCGTTACAGACACATTTTTTCTTGGGATGGCCGTAGTAACCGCAGGGGCATGGATTCATACTTGCCACGAGCATAAACGAGGCGGGATACTCGGTCGAATACTTGGCACGGGAGATGGTTATTACCCTGTCCTCCAACGGTTGCCGCATCACTTCTAACACACTGCGATTGAATTCCGGAAGCTCATCCAAGCGGAAGAAATGGTACCATTTCCACGCCTCTATCAACAGCACAAACGCCACAAAAACAAGCACCATATTTACCATGAAAGTATTCACAACCACAAAGGTAATACAACAAAATCAAATTACTTGGGGCATAGGAATGGAAAAAAGCAAGCAAATTACTCCAATTTGTGAAATAATGCCTATATTTGCAGTCGGATTGCCGGTCAATCCAAGACATTTTGAATTGAAGAAGCGTTTTGCTTTTACTTGTTATAGAAAACGTAGGAACTTTTCTTGAAGATGCAAGAAAGCAAGCGGTTCTCACGCTATGCGTGGGCTGCTATTTCCTCATCTTTATCTTCGGGTTTCCTACGACCTTCTATAGAAGTGTGGCAATTCAGTTCACGCTTTTTATTATTATTTTATACCTGAATGGGCTGGTCAGGCATCCGATTATTGCACAATGATTAGATATGAATTAACATCAGAGATGAAATCTGGCATTAAGAATGTCAAAAACTACGATCTCTCAATGATTGACTTTGCTCATGAACATGGAATTATAATGATTAAAGACTTTTCTGATATTCCAATCGAGAAAAGGCCTATTCCATTTAATGATACCTATCTTATTGTATTTCAAGATGGAACATACGCTTTCTTTACATGTGCAGAGGAAGCTCTAAACAAGTTCATACAAGAGCTTTTATAGTATTATTAATACTTTGTAATGTTTATCAAAATAAGTTACTATTATGACAAATATTAAACGTAATGGATTAATTATCCTTTTTGTATTGATTGGGACAATAATAGGCCAGGCCCAAAGCAGATTGTATGCAGATGTTAACGAAGATGGGGAAGTTAATATCGCTGATGTTAATGCCGTTATTGATGTTATACTTGGAAATTCGTCACCAGCTTCTTCGGGAATACAGTCGTTTACAGTAAAAGGTATTTCTTTCAAAATGATTTTAGTTGAAGGTGGAACTTTTACCTTAGGAACAGATTCCGTAGGTCCATCTGTGGCTCATCAAGTTAGGTTGTCTGACTATTATATTGGTCAAACAGAAGTTACTCAAGCTTTATGGGTCGCTGTCATGGGTACGAATCCAAGTGAGTTTACAGGAAATCTAAATAAGCCTGTTGAGAATGTATCTCGAGATGATTGCATGATCTTTATTCAAAAGCTAAACGAGATTACAGGTAAGAATTTTAATCTCCCGACAGAGGCTCAATGGGAATATGCTGCGTGTGGAGGTTCATTGAGCCAAGGTTACAAGTATTCCGGAAGTAATGATGTTGAGGATGTTGCTTGGTATAATGAGAATTCAGGAAGAATTACTCATGTTGTTGCTCAAAAAGCTCCTAATGAGTTAGGCTTATATGATATGAGTGGAAATGTTTGGGAATGGTGTAGGGATTGGTATGGCAGTTATAGCCCTGAAATGCAAGCAAACCCAACAGGTCCTTTGTCTGGCACTAAGCGTGTTTACAGAGGAGGGAGTTGTACCTCTGGATCTGGAGCCTGTCGAGCGAGGTTGCGTAATTCCTCTTCATCAAATACTAAAGTCGGTTTGCGTCTAGCATTATTGCCTGGTGAAACAATTATAGCAAATGGAGTTTCATTTACAATGATTCCAGTTGAAGGTGGAACTTTTGATATGGGGGCAGCCGATGATGATGTTGAAGCAAATGAAAATGAAAAACCTCAACATCAAGTTACGCTGTCAGATTTTAGTATTGGTTTGACAGAAGTGTCGCAAGCTTTATGGGAAGCTGTTATGGATAACAATCCTAGTCAAAATAAAGCACCTATCTATGCTGTTGAAGGTCCATCTTGGAGTGATTGCCAAGAGTTTATTCATAGATTAAATGTTATGACAGGCAAACAATTCAGGCTACCTACAGAGGCAGAATGGGAGTTTGCTGCTCGTGGAGGAAACTTGAGTTTGGGATATAAGTTTGCTGGAAGTAACAATATCAATGATGTGAATGAAAAATCACACCTTATGGGTGTTGGATCTATGATTCCTAATGAACTGGGGCTTTATAATATGAGTGGTTCAGTAGGCGAAAGGTGCCAAGATTGGTATGGAGATTACACTACAAATGAACAAATAAACCCAACAGGCCCCGTATCAGGCCCAGGAAGAGTAGTACGAGGAGGTTTGCGTCTTTATAATAACACTATAGATATTAGAATAAATTGTGTATCTTACCGTGACTATTTACCTGATGAAGGATGTCATCCAATTGGTTTGCGTTTGGCTCTTTAAGGTGAATAAGGTTTTTTGCTGGATAAGAAGTGCTCGTAGAGCTGATTGAGACCTGCTCTACAGGCATTTCTTATATCATCATAAACTACCCAGGTAAGTGGGGCGGTCGAGGTTGCGGTAGGCGATGGCTTCCATGATGTGGTGGTCGAGGACGTCGGCGGTGCCTTCGAGGTCGGCGATGGTGCGGGCGACCTTGAGGATGCGGTCGTAGGCCCTCGCGCTCATGTTCATGCGTTCCATGGCGTCGCGTAACTTTTCTAATCCGGCGGCGTTGGGCTCGGCGTATTTGTGGAGCAGGGATGGTGTCATCTGGGCGTTGCAGTGGATGCCGGGTTCGTCCTTGAAGCGGCGCTCTTGCAGGGCGCGAGCGGCGATGACGCGCTGACGGATAGCGGCGCTGGGTTCGCCGGGGGCTTTTGATGACATCTGGTCGAAATCGACGGGCTGAACTTCGATCTGCAGGTCGATGCGATCCAACAGCGGTCCGGAAATCTTGCTCATATAATGTGTGCGCTGATACTCGTTGCAGACGCATTTCTTCTTGGGATGGCCGTAATAGCCGCAGGGGCAGGGATTCATCGACGCCACAAGCATAAACGACGCGGGATACTCGGTACTGTATTTCGCCCTCGAAATCGAGATAATCCTGTCCTCCAACGGCTGCCGCATCACCTCCAGCACATTTCTCGAAAATTCAGGTAGCTCATCCAGAAAGAGGACCCCATTGTGCGCCAGGCTGATTTCGCCCGGCATGGGGAAACTGCCGCCGCCCACAAGGGCGACAGGCGAAATGGTGTGGTGAGGACTGCGGAAGGGGCGTACGGTCATTAACGTGGTGCCTCGCGGCAGTTTTCCCGCAACGCTATGGATTTTGGTCGTTTCAAGGGCCTCACTCAGCGTGAGCGGCGGCATGATGGAGGGTAAGCGCTTGGCCATCATCGACTTACCCGAACCAGGACTACCTACCAACAGGATGTTATGCCCACCGGCGCATGCCACCTCAAAAGCGCGCTTCACATTCTCTTGGCCTTTCACCTCAGCGAAATCGTAGGGGAATACGCCCTGCGCCTTAGCAAACTCGGCACGAGTATCCACGATTGTCGGCTCAAGGTCGATGGTTCCATTCAGATAGTCCACCACCTGCGAAAGGTTGTCAGCCGGCAAAATCTTCAGATTATTGACCACAGCTGCTTCCATCGCATTGTCACGCGGCAGGATAAAGCTGTCAAGGTGCAATTCGCGGGCAAGGATAGCCATGGGCAAAGCGCCCTTAATGGGCCGTAACGTACCATCGAGCGACAGTTCTCCCATAAGCAAGCAACGGTCCAAGCGTTCGGTGTTGACTTTCTCATCACCAGCAAGGATGCCGATGGCCAACGGCAGGTCATAGGCAGAGCCCTCCTTTTTGATGTCGGCAGGCGTCATGTTCACCATCACCTTTTTGCCAGGGAAGTCATAGCCCGCCTGCTGAATGGCGCAGCGCACACGCTCGGCACTCTCCTTGACTGCCGTGTCGGGCAGGCCGATGACCATGAATCCCACGCCCCAGTCGACCGTCACTTCCACCTCGACCTTGATGGCATCGATGCCCTGGACTGCCGCTCCTATCGTTCTTGCTAACATGTCTTAATATCCTTTATCTCACGTCAATAGGGTAACCGATGAAATCACTCACGGGTGAGGCGGGCAGTTGAGCGTTCTTTCTTGAGCCACGACGAGAACCACACGATAGCGATCACAATGACTGCTAATGCTACCCAAGGTGTGAATTTCTCCTGTCCAATCGCCTGGGGAGAGGCGACGAGGAACGAAGTACAAACCACCGTCATAAAGATGGCGGGAATCAAAGTGATGATGTATGCCTTGCGTTCGCGTGCCAGATAGACCGTAATCATCCACAGGGTGAATACCGACAACGCCTGGTTGGACCAGCCAAAGTACTGCCACAACACGTTAAAGCCGTCAGGGTTCTCCATCTGCCAAATGAGCAACAGCAGCGAAGCCACAAACAAGGGCACACTGATCATCAGGCGGCGAACCATACTTTTCTGCTCAAAATGCAACGACTCGGCAATGATGAGTCTTGCACTGCGGAATGCCGTGTCGCCACTGGTGATAGGCGCTGCCACAACACCCAAGATTGCCAGTGTACCTCCCACAATGCCCAGCCAGCCGCTGCACACGATGTTAACAACCTGAGGCGCAGTAAAATACTGTATGAGCGTCTTCCCGTCGGCAAGTTCCACCTGTGCCATAAACTCGGTGACCTTCTCGGGGCTGACAACCTCTTTCCAACCACCATAATAGAAGAAATAGGATGAGACAGTGGCCCAGATAAGCGCCACCAGACCCTCGGTAATCATCGCGCCATAGAACACAGGCCTTGCGAGGCGTTCACTCTTGAGGCAACGCGCCATCAAAGGGCTCTGTGTAGCATGGAAGCCGCTGATGGCTCCACAGGCGATGGTGATGAACAGGCAGGGGAACAGCGGATTTTTCTGCATAAAGGCCACAACACCTATCACATCCTTACCGTTAACCGCCTGAGACTGCCGCCATGAGTCCATCGCACCCATATCCCACAGCTCAGGAAGATGCGGCATCTTCACGAACAGCCCTACCAGCAGACCGGCAGCCATCACAAGCAGTGCGATGGCGAACAAAGGATAAATCCTGCCAATAATCTTGTCAATGGGCAGCAACGTCGCTACCACATAGTATGCAAAGATGACCACAATCCACAGGAGAGATTGTGACATAATCGACTCTTTGGGGAACATACCGCCGAGGATGAGGGCCGGGCTATAAACAAACACGGCACCCACCATCATCAACAGCAGCACAGTGAACACAAGCATCACGTTGCGAGCTCCGCCGCCCAGATATTTGCCGATGAGCGTCGGCAGGTTGGCGCCGTCATTGCGCAACGAGAGCATGCCGCTCATGAAATCGTGTACCGCTCCGGCAAAGATGCAGCCCAGCACGATCCACAGATAGGACGCAGGGCCGAACCACATGCCCATGATGGCACCGAAGATGGGCCCTGTTCCCGCGATGTTCAGGAACTGGATCATAAACACTTTCCACGTGGGCAAAGCCACATAGTCCACACCGTCGGCAAGGCGCAGGGCCGGTGTCTCACGGTCGTCGGGGCGCATCACGCGCTCCATCACTGCACCGTACACCAGATAGCCCAAGATGAGAGCCAAAAGGCTTATAATGAATGTTACCATATTATTGAGGTTGAATGAATAAGCTAAAGCAAGGCAAAATTACAACTATTTCTTAAAACTACCGCAAACAGCACTCAATAAAACTATGACATGACAAAGGCAGGACTTCTTAGGTCCTGCCTTTGTGAGTCTTAGCTATGATGTTGTCTTACTGACGTGTTCTCCTGTCATGGGGACTTTCCCCCATCGGCATCAGAACTTGTAATCGATACCGATACCTAATGAACGGTTGGTGCGACTATAGGTGTTGGTGCCTTCCATCGAACCATAAACAACCTTCTTGTTATAGTCCGAGTAGATGGTCCAAAAGCAGCCGGCGTTAATGCGCATGTGTTCGTTGACGTTGATAGCGCCACCAACGCCTACCGAATAGCTATCGCATGAGAATGACATATCGCTCTGGAAGTCATCGCTTTTACCCTCGGTCAGGCCGTAATCGGTGCGCTGACCACCGCAGCTCACGGTGAACATATCGTTGATGTCCCACTCCACACCGGCGAGGATTTCGTTAGTACCACGATCGAGGAACTGTTGGCGGTCATTCGACAACTTTGCATGCTTGTCGTCATAGAAGTGATACTCCACCTGAGCACGCACACGGGGGCTGAAGGAGTAACCGGCAGCCACGCTCAATAATGAGGGAACATCGGCGCGCGACTTCATGCCGTCGCCAAAACCAGCTGCTGCCAGAGCGCCACTGGGGTCAACGAGATGCTTGGTCTTGTTGGTAGCGGTGATTTTGGTACGGAACTCATAGTGTGCAGCCAGGGTAAGATTGTTCAAACGGTAATCCAGACCGATGATGGGGTTGAAGCCCCAACCTCTCTGGTCGCAGTCAAGCTCCATATTGATCAAATCCTGATTTCCTGCAGGGGTTGCCATCGTTGCCAGCACGAAACCCTTGTAGTTGGAGAGCAGACGATTCACGCGCAGGCCAGCCGAAGCACTGAAATGGTCATTAATGCGATAAGCAGCATTGACCTGGAGACCAACAACATACTGCGTACCCTTGACATCACTGTCGATGGTGTACATGTCGGGGGTTATCTGACCACCTGTCTGCTGCATGATGCCCAGCATCACGGGGATATTGAACATCGACACACCGTCGGTGAAGTGAGCCTTGCCGCCACCACCTACAAAGCCGCCGAAGAGCGAGAATGCCCAACGGTTGTTGTTGTAAGCTGCATACAGGTCGGGGATAAAGGGTGCATTGACCGTACCCTTATGCTCAATCATGTGGTCAGGGGTCGGATTTATCGGGAACAGACTCTTGATGTCGCGGGACTGCTTGGCGTACTGCCAATTGAATGACAACTGCCAGCCCTCGTGGCCCCAAACCAGACCGGCAGGGTTGGTGTAAGCACCATCGATTTCAAGCGATGCGCCACGAGCCATCATACGGTTAAACGTGATGTGATGATTGGTGTTGGTCATCAGACCACCCGCCATAGCGGCAATGCTGACAGAAACAAGAGAGAGTAGTAATGTTGAAATTCTTTTCATTGCTATACCTAATTAATAAATAATACAAACCTGAATCGTGGAGATTTCTTGGGACAAAATTACTACCGCGGCACAAAACAGTGTGCAAAAAGTCATAAAAAATGGCGTTTTTGCCGCATTTCGCCACATTGTAACATTTTTTAACACTCCAAAACTGTTAAAAACGCAGGAAAACAAGCCGAATTATTGGTAATTTTGTCATTCATGAATTTAACCTGAAGGCCAAAAGATGATTACAGCCACCGGATATGAAGAGCTCAAGGATGTGGTGTCCTATTTGGAGCAGATGCCCTTCGACGTGACACGCAAGTCGTTGTACACCGCCGCTGAACTCTATGAAGGTTTCAATCCCGACAAAAAGAACAGCTACAACACTTGCTTTGACAGTAAGGTCTATCAGCACTACTCATCACTTGGGCAACACGCCCGCAATGTGAAAGAACTGCTGGCGCGCACCTTGCACGACCACTGCATCCATGCGGCTCTCGCCCGCTTCTTCAAGGAGCATGACCACCGCCGCTGCGTGGGCGTCTTGGGAGGACATGCCTTGCTCAGGACTGACAAGATGTTCCGCGAAATCGCACATCTGAGCAGGCGACTCACCCAGGAAGGGTTTATCATGTTGAGTGGAGGAGGGCCGGGAGCGATGGAGGCGACCCATCTGGGGGCTTGGATGGCAGGACAAACCCAAAAGAAGCTGGATGATGCCCTCAAGATGCTGGAGTCCGCACCCTCATTCAAAGATGCCGGGTGGCTGTCCACGGCATTCCGCGTCGTCGAAAAATATCCGCAGAAGAAATATGTCAGCTTGGGTATTCCCACATGGCTCTACGGACACGAACCCTCCACGCCGTTTGCCACGCACATCGCAAAATTCTTCGAGAACAGCATCCGCGAGGACAACATCCTCACCTTGGCCTTCGGTGGCACCATCTATGCGCCAGGCAGTGCAGGCACCCTGCAGGAAGTTTTCCAGGAGGCGGTGCAGAACCACTACCTTTCCTTCGGCTTTGCCAGTCCCATGATTTTCCTGGGCAAACACTTCTGGACCGAAGAGATACCCGTTTATCCCCTTGTCGAACAACTCTTGGAAGCCGGCAAATACAAGAACCTGCTCCTCACACTCACCGACGACATCAACCAAGTCGTCACCATCCTCAAGCAATTCAACCAGCAACAACCCCAACCCGAGTTATAAGTTGGCTATAAGGAATAGGAAATGCGCCAGTTGGCAGAGTTGCCAGCTGGCGCATGATATACGATAGATGATTGTTCCTTACTCGAGGGTGACAACGGTGCCGATGGGCTCGCCGGACATCACCTTGAGGAGGTTGCCGTAGACGTCCATGTTGAAGACGTGGATGGGCAGTTTGTTGTCGCGGGCCATCACGGTGGCGGTCATGTCCATGACCTTGAGACCACGGTTGTAGATTTCGTCGTAAGTGATTCGATCAAACTTGGTAGCAGTGGGATCCTTCTCTGGGTCGGCAGTGTAGATGCCGTCCACGCGGGTACCCTTGAGCATTACGTCGGCCTCGACCTCGATGGCACGCAGAGTGCTGCCAGTGTCGGTGGTAAAGAAGGGACTACCTGTACCGCAGGAACAGATGGCGACCTTGCCGGCCTGCATGGCGTCGATGGCGCGCCACTTGCTGTAAGGTTCACCAATGGGGAACATACCGATGGCAGTAAAGACCTGGGCAGGCTGTCCGATGCTTTCGAGGGCCGACGAAAGTGCCAGCGCGTTGATGACCGTGGCGAGCATACCCATCTGGTCGCCCTTGACGCGGTCGAATCCCTGGGCAGCACCTTTCAGGCCGCGGAAGATGTTTCCGCCGCCCACAACGATGGCCACCTGGACACCGGCGTCCACGATTTCCTTGATTTGGGTAGCATAGTCGGCGACACGCTGTGCGTCGATGCCTGTACCCTGCTCACCTGCCAGCGACTCGCCGCTGAGCTTGAGCAATATGCGATGATAAATCGGTTTCATAGCTTTCCTATATTAAAAAAGAGGCTGGCACAAAAACTCAGTTTTGACCAACCTCTCATTATTAAATCAACATGAAATTTTATTTACCAGCCAATGCGTTAGC
This sequence comes from Muribaculaceae bacterium, assembly GCA_017427945.1. GTDB lineage: Bacteria > Bacteroidota > Bacteroidia > Bacteroidales > Muribaculaceae > Sodaliphilus. The sequence goes on from JAFRRT010000033.1 coordinate 155,900, forward strand.
ACGCTCCAGATACTTGTCGGCATTAAAGCCCATCTGACGAGTATACTCGTAATAGTTGTTCTTAATGTTCTGGTAGATAGCGGCCTCCTCGGCATACTTCTTCTGCTCATGCAGAACGGTAGCCTTCTTGATCATAAAGGCAGGCACATACATTTCATTGTTACCGGCAAGACTGATGGCCTTATCATAGGCGCTCAAAGCCTTATCCAGCTTCTTGAGGTTCACATAGCAGTCACCCAGCAGAGACTGGCTGGCGGGACCGATGAGGTTACCTGCGGGAGAGAAGTCCTCGAGATGCTTAACGGCCTTCTCATATTCTCCTTTCTCGTACAGCAGGATAGCTGCATTGAGGTGAGCGCGCTCGGCGGTCTTGTTGCCGTAAGCCGAGGCAACTTTCTCATAATCTTTCAATGCCTGGTCCTGGTCGCCCATCAGCAATTCCAAGTCGGCGGTGCCGATTTCGTTCTTTGCCTTCTCCAAGTTCGGGTTGCGGATGCCATAGATGTAAGCGATGGCGAGCAAAGCAAGAACAGCGATAGCGATCATTGCCCAGTTGATGTACTTCTTGTTGTCTTCAATGCGTTGTGCCGCACTCGTCAGAGATTCATTCACCTCTTCGAGGGTTGTGCGAGCACTCTGGTTTTGTTTTTTTGCCATTTTTATTGCGTTAATTTAATGATTTCTACATTTTTTGCGGCTGCAAAAGTAATAGATATTCTTAACATATAAAAACAAAACCGCAAGATTTTTTGATTTTTGGCGTTTTTGAACCTCTTAGATGAGGTTTTAAAGATGCATTCAGCACAAAAAGTGAAGAGCTAGCGGTCTATTTTTTGGTTGTTTAATGACAAAGTATTACCTTTGTCCCGCAATATAGAGCAAATTAGAGTTTATGGAACTGCAGTGCCCTCAATGCGGAAAATGGATGGAAGTGTCCCAAGAAGAACTTGTGATACACGACAGCCAGCTCGTGTGTCCCCAGTGTCTTGCCGTGTGCCGTTATGAGAACGGGACCCTTGTGGCACGCATCGACTCTGAGACCATGTCGCGACACACCGCCTCGGTGGGCACTACCAGCCGCGACAACATCAAGTATTGTTCCAGCTGCGGCAAACAACTGCCCGGCGGCATCAGCTTCTGCCCTTACTGCGGCTCAAAAATCAATCATCCCGATGCCACGGGATCTGTCGTTGACGTTCAGCCCAAACAGGTTGTGCAAGAGCCAAGGGTAGAGAAGGTCGAAAAGGTGGAAGAACAGCCTCAGGAGAAAAAGAAGAAAGCCGTCGAAAAAACACCGCGATACAGCCAATCATCCCATGTTGAGGATAAGCTGCGACGCATCAACCGCCAATACACCAACAAGAGCATCCACCTGCATCAAAACGGCACTATGCCCAGTAAAACGATGAAAGTTATCGCTTATACCATTATCGCTTTGCTGCTCATTCTGCTCGTGTACATCATCATTGCCGGCCTAAGTATAGAGCCAGCGATGTAGCCCTACATATTTTCACGAACTGATACATCTTCCGTTATTGCCATATCATTGATGAGGCAACAGGCGGTTCTCGTTCATGCGGGACATATACTGCTGTATAACAGCCTTGAGGAACTGTTCCATTTCCTGTTGCTCAGGTAATTGGCCCACGAGGTTCTCCTTTAATAATTGATCGGTCTTGAAGCGATAGACGGCGGTTGTCTTCTCCCCGTCGAATTGGAGCATCAGGTCTCCTTTGACCAGCTGATAGATGCCGGCATTGTAGCTGAAGGCCCACGTCTGGACTGGTGAGGCCGAAATCAGGTCATCGCCGAAGGCCAGATAGGGCTTATCATATCCCAAAAGATGCAGCAAAGTGGGCGTGATGTCGGTCTGCTGGGCGATGACATCATGGCGTACATCAGGAGCAATACTGCCATCAGGAGCAAAAAAGATGATGGGGATGGAATAAAGGCCTAAATCGGTCTTGTAAACATCATGGGAATTCTGGTTGGTGTGGTCGGCCACAAGCACGAAAACGGTGTTTTTGTACCACGGCTGGCGGCTGGCGCGCTCGAAGAAACGGCGCAGCGCCATGTCGGTGTAACGCACGCATTTGTGGATAGGTTGGCCGCCCTCGTCCTTGAGCGAGTCACGGTACTGCTCGGGCACATCGTAGGGGTGATGGGACGAGGCCGTGAATATAGTAGCCAGGAAAGGCTGGCGCATCTCATCGATATTGTCGAGTGTGAACTGCAGGAAAGGCTCGTCCCAAATCGCCCACTTGCCGTCCCAATCGTCCATACCGCCATACTTGGAAGACTTGCAATACTCGTCAAGGCCGAAGTAATGCTGGTAGCCGATGCTGTGGGCATAGGCGCTGAAGCCCATCGTGATGTTGTGTCCGCCATGGAAAAATGCGCTGCTGTAACCCTCTCGTCCCAATATCGACGAAATACCGTCCACATCGTTGAGCGAAGCTGGTGTGAGGAAAAACGGCTCGACCATCATGGGCAGTCCCGACAGAATCGAGGGCATGGCATCCATGCTGATTCGCCCGTTGGCATAACTGTACTCAAAGGTCAAAGATTTAGCTACCAAGCTGTCCACAAAAGGCATATACCCTTTGTAGTTACCCCCCTCAAGAGTCGGATTCAATGAGCCGATATACTCTTTGCCCATGCTCTCTACAATGAGAATGACCACATTCTTGCTAGGATGGCTCATGGCGTCCACCATGGGATGGGCATGCACAGGACTGTAGGTAGCCTCCATCTGTTCCTGCGTCATGTAGTCGGGCGTGACAAAGACTTTCTTGCCGATGCTGCGAATCATCGAAAACGGCGTATTGAGCACTACCGATGCCTCAACAGGACGGTTGACAAACTCGTTAGCGTTACTGATGGTCATGGGACGCGTGCCGGCAGTGACACTGCCACGGATGCCCACTATTGCTAACGGTATCATCACCAATAAAGCGACAGCCTGGGAAATATAATATTGAAAGCCAAAACGATAGACATCCAAACGGGGCTTGGTATAACAACGCCACAAGATGGCAACAAGAGCGATAAACGCCAGCACCAGGTACCAATGACGGATGAATTCTGTCAAGAAAATGGACGGAAGGTTACCCTCGTTGGCAAATTCGCTGAACACCGACACTGTTGAGCGACGGCCCGTGTATTGAAAATAGACAGCATCCATCAGATTCATCGCCAAGGCCACAGCATTGGTAACGACAAAAAGCCACTTCAACGCCTTGTGAAAACCAGGTCGCTCCTTGAGATGGAACGGCAAAAGCATCAACACCAAATAGAGACTATTGACATAGAGCAGCGCAGACGTGTCAAACACCAACGACCCGTGCAACATGCTCTTGAACAACGGCCAAGACATGTAAGGAGCGAAGGTCGACCAGTTCTCAGCAAAGAACGCTACCCGTGACAACATCCACACAAGATAGGCCACCAGTATATTCAGCAGTGCAGCCCCAATATTGCTATGGATCAATCTTTTATACATGATTATTCCCTGACGGAGATATCATAGCAAGCATCTGGTCTATGACGGTGCGATTGTTGTTCAAGCGGGGCACCTTGCGCTGGCCACCCAATTTGCCAGTCGAGGCAAGCCACCGGTCAAACAGACCAGAAGGTGCAATTACAAGTGACGGTGCAACCAGGAAGATATCACCCGAGCGTTTAGCGTCATAGTCACTGTTCACTTCGCGCAGATGCTGGTCGAGCAGCTGCATGAATCTTTGCACGTCGGCAGGTTTGCGGGCAAATTCAATGAGCCACTGGTGATGGCCGCTTTGGCCACTGATGGAATAGACTGGGGCTGCAGTGTAGTTGAGCACTTCGGCACCCGTCTCTTGAGATGCCATGGCAATGGCATGGTCGGCATTATGCACCATCAATTCCTCGCCGAATGCATTAATAAAGCTGCGGGTGCGGCCCGCAATGGTGATTTTCACGGGGTTAAGTTGCTCAATGGTCACCGTGTCACCCAAACGATAACGCCACAGGCCGTTGGCGGCAGTGATAATAAGCTCGTAAGTGCGACCCGCCTCGATTTCCCAAACGGGATAGACCTCGGGCGTCTCGCTGTTGATCTCCTCGACAGGCAGGAACTCGTAGAACACACCCGCATCAAGCAGTAAGAGCATAGCCTCGCTGTCCCAGTCGCTCTGCACGGCAAAGAAGCCTTCACTCGCATTATAGGTATCCAGGAAGTGCATTTTGGTCATGTCACAGATTTCCTCATACTGTTGACGGTAAGGCCCAAAAGCGATGCCGCCATGGAAGAACACCTCCAAATTGGGCCATACCTCATGGATGCACAACTTGCCGGTCTTGTCAAGCACCTGCTTGAGAACTGTGAGGAACCATGACGGAACACCGCTCAGGTTGGTCACGTTTTGCCCAATGCTCTCCTCAACCAATAAGGGCAATTTCTCAGTCCAGTCTTCCATGAGCGCCACACGCAGATTGGGGATGCGCATCAAGTTAGCAAGCGGATTCATGTTCTCGATGAGGTTAGCACTCAGATCCCCCACCCTCACCCCACGCGGCAACTTCAGGTTGTTGGCGAAACTGCCGCCCAAGATGAAAGCCTTGCCCGAAAAGATACGGCTTTCTGGGTTCAAGTTCAGATAATGTGACACCACATCACTGCTTCCCTGATAGTGGTTCCATGTGAAGGACTCGCGTGTCACGGGGATATACTTGCTGCGGCCGTCGCTTGTGCCCGACGATTGGGCGAAGTTCATGCACCGACCGGGCCACAGCTCGTCCTTGGCACCATTGACCATGCGCATAATCTGGGGGCGAAGGTCCTCATAGGAATATAAGGGCAATGTCGAGGCAAATTGACGATAGGTCCTGATGGACGAGAAGTCATATTTGCGCCCAATACGTGTCAGTGACGCCTTTTCTATGAGCCGCACCAACTCACCCTGCTGAACAGCGTCGGCATGGTCAATATAGCGCGCATGTTCTTGCATGCGCCCCATGAAATGGCTGCGGAACAATGGTGTGAAGTTTATCATAAGCGCAAAAATACAAATAAACCTCGAAACGTGAGAAACAAGTAACTAAAAATCGTAGAAAAGAGCCTGTTCATCTATAATTATTACCTCCTCGCCCACACCTTCAGTCATTACATGCCCTATGTTGCCTTGATGGCATAAAATATGCAGTTTAATGGGCAAGTTAGTCGATTATTTATGAATATTTGTCTAAAATATTTGCAGCTATTCACCAATATCGCTAATTTTGGGGCAACAAACATACATTAACGTTTAAAAGCTTACAACTATGAAACGGTTTATTTTAACAATGGTGGCAATGATCACTCTCGGAACCGCCGCCAACGCGATCAGTTACAAGTCGGCGCGCAACGAGGCCTTCTTCCTAACTGACAAGATGGCCTACGAACTGGGACTGAGTGACGACCAGTACAACGCCGTGTTTGAAATTAACATGGACTACATCATGTGCATCAGCGTATATGATGACCTGTTTGGAACCTATTGGACGAGGCGAAACAACGAGTTAAGGTATGTGCTCACTCCTGCTCAGTACAACCTCTATATTACGTTGGAGTACTTCTATCGCCCCATCTCGTGGAACAACAAGAAGTTTGTTTTCACTATCTACAATCGCTATCCCAAGGACCGCTTCTATCGTGCAGCTCCTCCCGGATATCAGGTTTACAAGGGCTCTAACCGCTACTTCGACCACAGTGCTTACAACGGACGCGCCTTTGGCGCTCCCGACAGCAAGTCGCAGCCCAAGCCCGGCGGTTCGGTAAGCAAGAGCCAGCCTGGAAGCAATAGCCATCCCAGCGTAAGAGAACCTGGCGTAATTCAGCCCGGCGGCAATAAACAACCCGGCGGACCCATGACCAAGAAACAGGCCGTCAACGCCGGCAAGCAGCGCATGAATGACGTCAATCGCCGCCACTAATATCAAGGCGTGACCGACGTCACAGAGATAGAACAAGTCAGGAGGAACCTGCCACAAGGCGTTCCTCCTGACCTGTTTTTGGTATGTTATCTACACGATTACTTTTTGAGCTCAAAGCCCACCATCACGTCCTCGTAGTTGTCGAGAAGCGTTGATACCGCCTTGATGGCAGAACTGTCACTGAAACGGCCCGCCAGCGACAGCAGCTTCAAAAACTTGTCGGCCTCAAAAGTGAGATGAAGTTTTTTCTTGCCATCACGCCTGAGGTTGGCGTTCAATGGCACACCATGCCACTTGAAAGAGATTTTCTGTTGGCTCGGGTTGTAGTTGTAAGTTCCTTTCATGCTCGCCCCGAACATCTTGATGCTGCATGTGCCGTCCTCATTGAAGGAAAACTCAGGACGTGCTTTGTCAAGCCCGATTTTCTTGAAGGCATTCTTCAGTTTCTTCTTCAGCTTACTTTTGGCAATGGGCTTAGCAACACCCGCAAGCAGGTTCTTGCCACTCACGCCCACACTGGGACAGTTATACTTCCACTCTCCTTTGATGGTCGAATTAATCTGCCATGTTTCATGAGCAATGTCAGCATCGGTTATGGTAAACACTTCATCGGGATTCAAATCCCTGCCATGTCCCGTTGTGGCATTACGGCTCGATGAACAAGACGCCAATAGCAGCGCAACAAATAAAAAAGACAGTATCCGTTTCATAGTTTCCTTGTTTTTGGGGCAAAGATAAGGAAAAACTACAAAAATACGCACCGAATAGCCCTCAAAATGAAAAAAACATATTAATTTTGCAGTTTGTCAGTATCATGAGAATACTGGCGATGAACAGTAACAACATAATAAACGACGTTAATCATTAATACAGATAAATCATGGTAGTAGGTTACGGAGGCCGAAAAATCGTCATGACGAATAGCGATACATCCTATTACGGACGTATCCTCATCAGAGCACTTTCGACCAATTATCCCAACAACTATTATATCATCTATTCGCCCAAAAACATCGAGAGTAACAAGCGATTAACTGCTTTGTTCAACGATGCAGCCGTCCGTGTGAAATTTCCGCGCAACTATATCCACAATAAAATCAGATGGTATCGGAACAACGGTATTGTCAGGTCGGCCAAAGCCCATGGTGTGAATACTTTCCACGGCATCGATGACGGTATCGCATCTGGCTTTATGGGAAGCAACTTCCCCACGGTATTCACCATGACCGACCCCTTATTTAAGACATCAGGATGGGCGGACCGTATGCTCATGCAACGCCGTGCACGCAAAGCCTGCAAAATCGCCAAACGAGTGATTGCCTTGAATGAAACAGACCGCCAACTTATCATCGATCATTATCATGTGAACCCTGATAACGTCGAGGTTGTTTATCCTTGCTTCTTCGATGGCTGTGATGAGTCAGTGCCCGAAAATATGCATGAAATCCTGAGATCAAAGTACCATCTTCCTGAACGTTTTGTGCTCTATAAGGGACGACTGAGCAACGACGACAACCTTAAGGAGGCAATGCAGCTGATCCATGAACTGCGCAACCGCAAGATTTCGGTGGTCCTGCTGGGTTACCGCACCCCCTATTTTGATAAGGTTATCAAGGAACAGGCTCATGACCTGCACATCTTCCACCGCTTCAAACAGGTTGATAAGATTCACCATGCCGACCTCACTGCCGTGGTCAAGATGGCTCAAGCCGTCATTATCCCTAATACCGAACGTATCAGAGACAACTACAAGCTCATCAATGCCCAACGCAGCGGCGGTCTGGTTATCTGCAAGGATTCACCTCGCGCCCGTGAGTACGGAGGCGACGGTGCCATCTACTATGATAATTTTATGGACGGTGCCGATAAACTAAGCGATGTACTCGAAGATGCCGAAAAGAAAGAGGCCTTACTGAAAGCCGCAAGAGCGAACAGCGAGAGATTCACAAGCAAGATTCTTGCAGATCATATGATCCACATCTATCGCTCGGTTCTCACCCACCGACGGCTATATCAGAAGTAAAAAAGCATCAAGACATCTGGGAAAACCTATTCATCCAAGACGCCTTCTCCAAGGCGTCTTATCTTTTGTCCGTACCCCAAAGCAGCTTCTGCCTCAGTGTATTGGCAAAATTGTTGCTCTGCCGTTGCACGACACGGGCACAATATGGTGCACGGCATATGGTCAACGATGACCCTGCAGGACACAGCGTCACTTCTCCATCGATACTCACCTCATAGTACTCAGCCCGGGAAAAAGTGCGCACCACCACTTCACTGTCATCTCTCACGACAAGCGGACGCATGGTCAACGAATGAGGAGAGATAGGAGACAATACAAGGCATGACGTGGTCGGTTCAAGAATTGGCCCCCCGACACTCATGTTATATGCAGTGGAACCGGTTGGTGTGCTTACGATAAGTCCATCACCACGATAGGTGGTAAGTTCACACCCTTGCAACCTGGTTTCCATATCGAGCATTGATGACGTCTCATGACGCAGGATAGCCACCTCGTTCAGCGCCCACGGATGGGAGATGTCCACTGCATCACACTGCACCTGCAACATGGTACGCTCCTCGATGCGGTAATTGCCTGCCAGCACATCATCGATTATATCATTACTCTCATCAAGATTTCCTGCAGTCAGGTATCCCAAGTGACCCAAGTTGATTCCCAATATGGGTAGTCCGTGGGGCGAAACCCACATGACGGTAGTTAAGAACGTACCATCTCCACCCAGCGATAATGCCATATCGACATCAGGGATATCTGAAGCCACAAATGACTGAAAATTCACTTCAATGCCACTTCTCAGATAGCGCAGAAAATCCTGCTCAACAGCAACTTCCAGCCCGTGGGCATGCAAAGAGTCCAGCAATGACGCCACTCGCTTGACATCGCCTTTCTGATAGGTGTTTCCGAAGATGACTATTCGTTTCATTGCGGTAAGTATTTGAAATCATTGATGTTATTCCGGAATAACATCATGGATATCCTCGTCAGGAGGAGCAATGTCCACAACTGGTTCTTTATGGAGCAACGTCCGATACAAATCAGTCATTTTCTTATAAAATGTCGGGTAATCAAGGCTTTCCTCAAAGTCACGTTTGGCCTGTTCTCCCATTTTTGTACGCAGTGCCGGGTCATTAAGCAGCAGGTTGATGGCATCGGCAAGCCCACGCTCATCGCCAGAGGGAACAAGCACACCATTCACTCCGTCATGGACATATTCAGGCTGTGCCCCGTTGTTGCTGCAGATGTGCGCTTTGCCAGCCATCATGTATTCCAGATTGGAGATACCCAATGCTTCAGGCTTCACTGAGGGCAGAATACCGAAATCGGCCTGCCGCAGATACTCCAGAATGTTATCCCTGAACCCCAACAACGACACATTGTGAACCAGTCCGTTGGCAACAATTTCGCCCTTGATGCGGGCCTTGTATTTGGGCTGTCCCTCTCCAATGATGACGAGATGGTATTTGCTCTTGTCAACATGAGCCAGTGCCCCAATCAGCACATCAAGACCCTTTTCTTCCGCCAGCTTGCCATGGTACATAATAAGTGCCTGATGATTGTCTATGCCCAATTGCTGACGCAGGTCGGGGACTAATGTACCCAACTTGCTGTCGCACACGCTGTCGCGCAAAACCACCATGCGTTCCGAATAAGATTTCTTTGCTTTCCCTGCAAAGGCGTCGCGAGCCATCTCGGAGGAGAACACAAAACAGTCAATTGATTTGTACAACTTGGTGTACATATAATTACGCTTTGGCTGATATACGCCATGCACGCTCACCACTACACGCGTGTCGTGGTTCTCGCTAATGCGGCGTGCCATCACCGCCATGAAAGCATCCTTGAAGCTATGGACATGAATGATGTTTTGCCCCTTGCGCAACAAGCGGGCAAAACGCACCGGACTGTCAATGTCAGTCACTCCCTTCAGCGGCAGGATAGAAACAGGAATCTCAAGACGGCGGAACTGTTTAAGCACGTTAGGGTGCTTGCGGCATACCACCTCGGCATAAAACTCAGGGTCGTGTCTCAACAATGACACCAAGTCATAAGCATACTGTTCGGCACCCGTCCAGCGCTTATTGGAAACTATATGGAAAACGTTAATCATTTTTCCTTTGTGCCACCCTTGCCGTGACACACCGCTATAGATAAATGAGTAATTCTTTTTATCAGTCGTTGAGAATGAGCATAGCATCACCATAAGCGCCAAAGCGGTACTTCTCCTCGATAGCTACACGGTAGGCGTCCATCGTCTGCTCATAACCGCCAAATGCGGCCTGAGCCATCAACATGATGGAATAGGGCATGTGGAAATTGGTTACCATGGCATCACATGTGGTGCACTCATAGGGAGGAAATAAGAACTTGTTACTCCAGCCGCCATAGGGCTTGATATGACCATTCATGCCGACACAAGTCTCAAAGGCACGCAGCACCGATGTACCGATGGCGCACACCCTGTGACCGTTGTCACGCACCTCATTCACATGGTCGGCGAGGGCAAAGCTCACGTCCATCTCCTCGCTGTCCATGCGATGCTTGCTCAGATCTTCTACATCAATGTCACGGTAACTGCCCAGGCTGATGTGCATTGTAAGAAATTCGCGGTCAATGTCGCGGATTTCCATACGGCGCAACAACTCGCGTGAGAAGTGAAGACCGGCTGCGGGAGCTACTACAGCACCCTCCTTGCTTGCGAAAATGGTCTGATAACGTTCGGCGTCCTCGGGCTCAGCATCACGCTGGATGTAGAAAGGCAGCGGCGTGTTTCCTAAGTTATAAAGGTCCTGCTTGAACTGGTCATGGTCACCGTCATAAAGGAAACGCAGTGTACGGCCACGAGAGGTGGTATTGTCTATCACCTCAGCCACCATCGAATCATCAAGGCCAAAGTACAATTTGTTGCCGATGCGAATTTTTCTGGCAGGTTCCACCAGCACGTCCCACAGTTTGTTGTTGGGATTGAGCTCACGCAACAAGAAGACCTCGATGCGGGCTCCAGTCTTCTCCTTGTTGCCGATCAGCTTAGCGGGAAACACCTGTGTGTCGTTGAAGACGAACAAATCGCCTGCATTGAAGTATTCAAGAATCTCCTTAAACACTCGATGCTCGATTTTGTTGCTCTTCTTGTGCAGCACCATCAAGCGTGACTCGTCACGCACGGGACATGGATGCGAGGCAATCAGTTCCTCGGGCATCCGGGTATCAAATTCCGAAAGTTTCATATCTTATCAATTGTTATTTATTTGTTCTCTATCAGTTGTTTATAAATAAAAAGCCAATGCCTCAATATTAATCAATCTGCGACCGTCTCTTGGGCTCTGCAGTGCACTTTTTAACCTGCTTGCGAGCCTGGCGTTCAGCCTTTTGGCGGGCGGCGCGTTCGCGGTTCTCGATGCGCTCACGTTCCAGGCGCTCGGCGGCGGCTTGCTCGGGCGAGACATATTCCTCGTTATCGAGTTTCTCGACCAATTCCTCCAGAGTGAGACACTTATCGATAGTAATGTCTCCTACACGGGTGCGGCGCAGGGCTATCAAATGGGCTCCGCTGTCCAGGGCCACACCGATGTCACGTGCCAAGGCGCGGATATAGGTACCCTTGCTGCACACCACCCTGATCTGCAGTGTCGGTTCTGCGGGTAAGCCACATTGCAATACCTCAATCTCATCAATGACAAGGGTTTTCGGGCGGATTTCCACATCCTGTCCCTTGCGCGCCAACTTATAAGCGGGCTTGCCGTCGATTTTGCAGGCCGAGAACGAAGGCGGCACCTGCTCGATACTTCCCGTAAACTGCTCTTGCAGCACACGGTCGATGAGGGCGCAGTCGATGTGCTGCCAGTCATAGGTGGCATCCACTTCGGTCTCCAAGTCAAAACTTGGCGTGGTTGCACCTAACCTCAAGTCAGCGATATATTCCTTGACACCTGCCTGCAACTCGTCGATGCGCTTGGTGGCATGACCTGTGCACAGCAGCAGCACACCGGTAGCCAGCGGATCAAGGGTGCCGGCATGGCCCACCTTGACCTGTCGCGTACCCAAATGGGTCCGCAACACGGCGCGCACTTTTTTAACCGCAGCGAACGAGGTCATCCTCAGCGGTTTGTCAATGCAAAATATTTCACCTTCTATCGGATTAAGCATTTGCTTTTAGACTTTAGTCACTAGTTCATTCCTTACTCCTGACTAAAATGCAGGGGCGGGCATCAGCTGCGACAAGGCAATGGCTACAAGGCCGGCAACAATACAATAAACACCGAACCACACCAGTTTGCCTTTCTTAACGATACTGATCATCCATTTGCAGGCCAAGCAACCAGCAAGGAATGCGGCAATAAAGCCAACAACCAACGGCAACGTGTCGATGCCGCCGAAAGCTTCCTCGCCCTTAACCAATTTGACCACATCAAGCAACGCCTCACCCAAAATGGGCGGAATGACCATCAGGAACGAGAACTGCGCCAACGACTCCTTCTTGTTGCCAAGCAGCAGACCAGTGGCAATGGTACTACCCGAACGCGACAGGCCGGGCATCACGGCACACGCCTGGGCAATGCCAATGACCAAGGCGTCCTTCCAGGAAATCTTTTCTTTTTGGCGCGGCTTGGCATAGTAGGAGAAGATGAGCAGGGCGGCGGTCACCAGCAGCATAATACCCACGATGAGCAATCCGCTACCAAAGACCTCCTCCACCTTGTCCTTGAAAAAGAAGCCCACAATGCCAATGGGAATCATCGACACCAGGATATTGAGGAAATACTTGGTCTCATCGTTCATCTTGAACTTGAAAAGACCTTTCAATATCCAGTCTATCTCGCTCCACAAGATTACAAAAGTGCTGAGCACCGTTGCCACATGGACAAGCACAGTGAACGTCAGGTTGTCGGCACCATCAATGCCGAACAGATAGCTGCCGATAGCAAGATGGCCGCTGCTGCTCACTGGCAGATACTCGGTCAGACCCTGGACAATGCCCAGAATCAACGCTTCAAGCCAACTCATGACTTTTACTCTTTATCTTCTTGTTGGTTGTTGTCTTTCTTGCGGTAGATGATGGCGAATGCCATGAGCACAAAGCCCAGGAACGCGATGATGGGGCCGGTAGTTACGCGGCTACTCTCAAACACATTCTTGTTGAAAGTATCGCCCACATTGGCATCTCCCGTCATCAGCCAAAAGCCGATGATGATGAGCAGCAGGCAAATCGCCATAAGAATAAAATTGATTTTTGTCAACGGATAGGTCACCCTGGCCTTATCCTTTTTCTCCACTTGATTTTTCTTTTCTTGTTGTTTAGCCATATTCAGTTTTTACAATTAACAGTTTCCAGACTTTAACCCATATAGCAAAAGCCTATAAACCCAATTTGCTGCAAAAATACAACATCAAAGAGCCTTTGTCAATACTTTTAACCCATTTTTGCAATCCCAGCTCTTTTTTTCAATATATTATCAAGGCCCAAAAGAGCACAAATTCCAGTCATACTGTAATCCGTGAAATCCACAGACAAAGAAAAGAGAGTACTATTTTTAAATCACTATTCTTCGAAGGCTTGGACGATGAGTTTCAGGTTGTCAATAATGTTGATGTGCTGGGGGCATTGCGCCTCGCACTGACCGCACTCAAGGCACTCGTTGGCCTTGCCGTGGTTCTTGGAAACCAGGTCATAATAAAGTTTAGAGTTGCTCCTTTGATCAGGGAACTGCTGCAGGATATTGTAAATGTTGAAGTACTCGGGGATGGCAATACCCTGCGGGCAACCCTCGCTGCAGTAATGACATGCGGTACAATGGATGGCAATGGAGTCGCGGATGACTTGAGTAGCCTGAGCGATGATAGCCTGTTCGTTATCGTTGAGGGGCTGAAAATCATGCATGTAAGACGTGTTGTCCTCCATCTGCTCGATGTTGCTCATGCCGCTCAGCACCATCATCACATTGGGCAACGATGCACAGTAACGGATGGCCCATGAGGCGACACTGGCATTGGGGTTGTAGTCCTTGAACAGACGTTCCACTTCCCCAGGCACACGAGCCAAAGAACCGCCCTTGACAGGCTCCATAACTATGACAGGCTTGCCGTATTTCTCGCACAATTCATAACATACCCGTGATTCAATGGCAGGGCTGTCCCAATCGAGATAGTTGATTTGCAATTGGACAAACTCGGCTTCGGGATGGCGCTCAAGGATTTCGGCCAGCAGCGTCGAGTCGTCATGGAACGAGAAACCGATATGACGGATTTTGCCCTCGGCCTTTTTACGAGCGATAAATCCCCAACCGTCCATGCGATCCATTACCTCAACTCGCTCACGGTTAAGGGCATGCAGCCAGTAATAGTCGAAGTATTCCACGCCGCAGCGCTCCAACTGTTCGTTAAAGATACGCTCCAGATCACCTTCTTCGTTAATGGCCCAAACGGGCAATTTGCTGGTCACGGTGAAAGCCTCGCGCGGATAACGCTTGACAACGGCCTCACGCAACGCCTCCTCACTCTTGCCGCCATGATAGGGATAGGCGGTATCAAAATAGGTAAAGCCACGCTCAATGAACATGTCGGCCATCTCCTTAAACTTCTCAATGTCGATGCTCGTCTGGTCATCAGGGTTGATGAGTGGCAGACGCATGAGTCCAAATCCAAGTTTTTTCATATATACTGTACAACTTAGGTTACTTGATTTTCAATTGGGTAAAGCGTTTCACGCCGTGCAGATAATGGGCAGTGATGATGTTGACACGTTCCTCGTGCAACTGTTTCAGGAGGTTGACCGTAGGTTGCGACGTGTAATTCTTCCTCATCTTCCGGAAGTCACGATGCGCTCGGACGATAGCCCAAGCATCGCGGAAATGGAATTTGCCGAGCGCCATGCCAAATGCCAGCGTATCCATCAGACGTCGGATGAAAAGCAGCCGTTTGCCATCGCTTTGAGGCACATTCTTGTGAAGCAGCAGCAGGTTGTTACGAAAATTGAGGTAGGTCTTCTTGGGATTACCCTGGGGCAGACTACCGCCACCATAATGATAGACATGGCTCGACGGCACCATCATTAAGTCGTTGCCTGCCAATCGGATGCGCCAGCACAAGTCAATTTCCTCCATGTGGGCAAAGAAGTCACTGTCCAACCCTCCAACGTCCTGATAAAGGCGGCTGCGCACCATCAGACAGGCTCCCGTTGCCCAAAAGACGCTCTTGGGACCATCGTCATACTGGCCATGGTCGTTCTCGACATACTCAAAGATGCGTCCACGACAATAGGGATAGCCGTGACAATCTATGTAACCGCCGGCAGCCCCGGCATACTCAAACATCTCTTTGCCATCATCACGGTCTTGCAACAGTTTGGGCATCTCAGCACCCACCTCGGGATGGGTCTCCATGTAGTCAAGCAGCGGGTTAAGCCAACCATGGGGCGTGCGCACGTCGCTGTTGAGCAGCACGGTATAAGGATACATGGTATCCTCGATGGCGCGGTTATACCCTCCAGCAAACCCGTAATTCTTGTCAAACTGCAGCACCTTGACATCGGGGAACTCCTCGTGCAACACCTGCAAGCTGTCATCGGTACTGCCGTTATCGGCAACGATGACATCGGCGATGGCGGCATCGGTGCCCGCAATCACTGTGGGCAGATAGCGTTGCAGCAACTTGGCGCCATTCCAGTTCAATATGATGACAGCAACTTGTTTCATTTTCAGTTTTTTAGTTTCTATTCGACAACTTCGGCATCAACGCTCAAATCATCATTGAGGGTAAGAAGTTTCACATTCACGATATGGTTGGCGAGTGACATGTCGGGATCCACGTTCACACGAATGTAGTTATCGGTGAATCCGTGCATCAAACCCTTGCCGCGACCGTGCTCAAGCAACACCGGACGAACCGTACCCAGGAAGCGGCGGGTAAAGTCGGCTTGCTTGCTGTCGCTTAGGACAATCATGCGTGCAGCGCGCTCCTGCTTGTCCTGCTGGGTAACGATATAGGGGATGTTCAGGGCCTTGGTCCCGGGACGCTCACTGTAAGGAAAGACATGCAAGTGCTGTACGTCAAGCCCAGCGATGAAATTGTAACTGTCCTCAAACAACTCGGGCGTCTCACCACGAGTACCTACCATCACGTCCACCCCAATGAAGCAGTCGGGCATCAGTTCACGGCACCGCCCTACCCTGTCGGCAAACAACTGGCGGTCATAGTGGCGATGCATCAGTTTAAGAACTGGGTCACTACCGCTCTGCAAAGGGATATGGAAATGAGGCATGAAAGCCCTGGACTGAGCGCAACAGTCGATGATATCGTCAGTGAGCAGGTCGGGTTCAATGGATGAGATACGGTAGCGTTCAATGCCCTTGATATCGTCAAGCGATTTGAGCAAGTCGAGAAAATGCTCGCCTGTGTTCTTACCGAAGTCACCGATGTTCACCCCCGTGATGACTATTTCCTTTCCTCCTTCGGCAGCCACTTCACGTGCCTGGGCAGTGAGTTGGGCGATGGTGCCGCTGCGGCTGCGGCCACGTGCAGCGGGGATGGTGCAATAGGTGCACCAGTAGTCACAGCCATCTTGTACCTTGAGCCAATAGCGGGTGCGGTCACCACGGTCGCAAGAGGGCGAAAAACGGCGGATGTCCTTTGCGGGTGTCACCTGCAACTGTCGCTGGCGGTCCTCAAACCATTGGAGCACATAGCTGGCTATGTCGGGCTTCTGCTCGCTGCCCAAGACAATGTCCACGCCATCAATTTGAGCAATCTCCTCGCCTTTGAGCTGGGCATAACACCCAGTCACAACCATCAGGGCATCAGGGTATTGACGGATGAGGTGGCGAATGTGCTGACGGCACTTGCTGTCGGCAAGAGCAGTCACACTGCAAGTGTTCACCACGCACACATCGGGCACGCCGCCTCGCTCGACAGGCAAGATGCCATGTTCGGCGAGCAGCGACTGCATCGTTGCCGTTTCTGAGAAGTTGAGTTTGCAACCCAGCGTCTCAAGCTTTACCCGATGTTCTGCATGAGCGGTCATCGACGACGAGGCTTGCCAGAGCGTTTGGGTTTACCAGATTTGCCGGGCCTGCCCACATGGCCTTCCCTGTACTGGCGGCGAGTGCTATTGCCACGATTGCCACGCTGCTGGCGGCGCGAAGCGCTGGCGCCCTCATATTGCATGCGCTGACGCTCGTCACGCGAAATCTTTCCACCCATGCTGCGGCTGTTCTGCTCGGTGATAGGCTCCTTGTCGATGCGATGAGTGCCGGCAGGATTCTCCTTGTCAACGATGACAAAGTCGAGTTGCTTCTTGATGAGGTCGGCACGCGCCACCTGGATGGTGATAGGATCACCCAAGCGATATATACGGTTGCTGCGACGACCACGGATACAGTAGTTCTTCTCATCAAACTCATAGAAATCGTCGTCAAGGCCACGGATACCCACCAGACCCTCGCAATGGGTCTCGTCGAGTTCCACATACAAACCCCACTCGGTCACGCCCGAAATATGGCCCGTGAACACACCTCCCAGTCGCTGTCCCATGTACTCGACTTCCTTGTACTTGATAGAGGCGCGCTCGGCATTGGCAGCAAGCTGCTCCTGTGCGCTCATGTGCTTACACTGGTCCTCCAGTTTGGTGGGATCAACGCTCTTGCCACCTGCGGCATACTGGTCCAGCAGGCGGTGAACCGTCAAGTCGGGGTAACGGCGGATGGGTGAAGTGAAGTGGGTATAGTAGTCAAATGCCAGGCCATAGTGCCCGATGTTGGTCGCGCTATAGATAGCCTTTGCCATCGAACGGATGGCAAGGATGGAAAGCATCTCCTCCTCGGGTTTACCTTTGGCCTTCTCCAGCATTTTATTGATGGACTTGTTGATGTCACGGCCTGAGCCCTTGGTGCGCACCTTGTAGCCGAAGTGGGCAGCGATGTCGGCAAAGTTCTGCAACTTGTCAAGGTCGGGCTGGTCATGAACACGATAAACAAAAGCCTTGGCTGTCTTGTTCTTAGGCACCTTGCCAATATGCTCGGCTACCTTGCAGTTGGCCAGCAGCATGAACTCCTCGATGAGTTTGTTGGCATCCTGTGCCACATGTACATGCACACCTGTCGGCTTGCCCTCTTCATCGATGTCGAACTTGATTTCCTCGCGGTTGAATGACACCGAGCCACCCTCCTCAAAACGACGGCGACGCAACTGCTTGGCCATCTCGTTAAGCACGGCGAGTTCTTCGGCAAGGTCACCCTTGCCCGTTTCCAGAATATGCTGTGCCTCCTCATAAGAGAAGCGCCTGTCGCTGCGGGTCACCGTATGGCAGATTTTGTATTTCTTCACCTTAGCCTCGGCATCCATCTCCAGGATCACCGAGTGGGTGAGTTTGTCCTCATCGGGGCGAAGTGAGCAGATGAAGTTGCACAATTTCTCGGGCAACATGGGCACCGTGCGGTCCACCAGATAGACCGACGTGGCGCGCTCATAAGCCTCCTTGTCGATGATGGAGCCGGGCGTTACATAATGGCTCACATCGGCGATGTGAACGCCAACCTCCCAGTTGCCGTTCTTCAACTTCTGGATTGATAAGGCATCGTCATAGTCTTTGGCATCGGCAGGGTCGATGGTGAATGTAGTAACACCGCGCATGTCAACACGCTTGGCGACCTCTTCGGGTGTGATGCCCGGTTCCAGCAGTTCGGCGGCCTCGGTGACGTTCTCGGGGTATTTGTATGGCAAGCCGAATTCAGCGAGAATGGCATGAATCTCGGCATTGTTCTCGCCCGCCATACCCAGCACGTCAACCACCTCGCCGATGGGACTGTTGGCATCCTCGGGCCACTCTACAATCTTCACGACCGCCTTGTCGCCGGTTCTGCCACCAGCCAGTTTATCCAGCGGAATGAAGATGTCGGTTGCCAGGAACTTGCTGTCGGTCGATAGCTGGGCAAAATACTTCATCACTTGCAGGGTGCCGACAAACACCTGTTCTTTGCGTTCCAGGATTTTCACCACTTCGGCCTCGGGCTCCATGCCGTGGCGCGCCGCGCTGATGTGTACCAGCACACGGTCACCGTTCAGGGCATGCATAGAGTTACGCTCGGCTACCATGATGGGCATGCCGTCATCACTGGCGGTATCCACACTGTTCTTGCCGTTGCTGCGGCGAATGAAGATACCCTCGGCCACCGACGAGCGGTTAGCAGCCTTGTAGCTTCCCGCAGCCACCTGAACCAGAAAGCCATCAACAGCCAATTGCTCCAGAATCTCTACGATGAGGGTACGGCGTTTGGGCGTATTGGCGCCTACAGCGGCCGACACCTGCTTGTAATTAAAGGGTGCCTCACCCTGCTCATTGAAGAAATTGATGACCCTATCATGATATTCACGACGTTCCTGCTTCAACGATTGTAATCCGCTTTTTCTTGCCATATTGTTTCGATGTTTTGTCTTTTTGAATTGTTGATAATCCTACAAAGATAATGACTTTTGCTGACATCAATAACCACAAGACGGCACTTTTCGCATTTTTTATGGAAAATGCACTTTCTTGGCACCAATAACTACAACAAAGCCTTTCAGGTATCCAATTGCCACAAGGCCCGACATTTACAAATATTCACACAAAATTTACAAGTTTTTGCGTTTTTCCCGTGCGGGTAACCAAAGTTTTACTTAACTTTGCGGCCAATTTTTAAGGTACTGTTTTGTAGTGGTTGAAGTTTTAAGTCGCATTATTATCGAGGGCTTGGATACACGCCTTTCGGGTCGCGGTACACAAACCGTGACACGAAAGTCGTAATTGCCAGGCACTGTAAAATGCACTGAACGCCTTCTGGAAGAAGTAATCCCATATCCTTTTCAACCACATCAAAACTGTCCCTTATCCTCTCCATATAATAACATGAATACCAAAAGATTACAACTATGTACAAGAATATCATCAACTTTACGATAGCAGCCGTCATCATGCTACTTCCGCTAACGGGTATGGCAGCGCCGCAAACCACTGATATCAAAAAACCCACACGCGAGAGAGTCAAAGAAAAAGACGACAAGAAAAACGCCAACGACAAAAAGTCGACCAACGATAAGAAGGAGTCCAACGACAAAAAGGCCAACAACGACAAGAAGGAAGGCACCAAGGACAACAAAACGCCAACCACCGTCAAGAAAGAGGCTACTCCCGCCGAGAAGCCAGGCGACACCAAGCCCGCTGACGCAAATCAGAATGTCCAGAAAACCGTTGTTGATACCGCCAACAAAAATGCCGCTCCTCCAAAGCCTAAGAAGGTCCCGATGTACCCTGACAAGGTGCAATTTGACGGCATCGACATTTCAAAACACCAGGGCGAAATTGACTGGGCTGAACTCAAGAAACAGTCTAAGATACAATACGTTTACATCCGTGCTACCGTTGGTAGCAACGTGATCGACAACAAGTACAAAGAGAACTTCCGCAACGCACGCAAGCATGGCTTCAAGGCGGGTAGCTACCACTATTTCACCAACCTGTCGAGCGCAACTGCACAGTTCGAGAATTTCATCAAGACAGTTGACCGCAACAGCCAAGACCTCCTGCCCATCATCGATGTGGAGGAAATCAACCGCTGGAGCAAGCAGCAATTGCGTGACAGCGTAATGGTATTCGCCCGACTCGTGGAAGATTACTTCGGCTGCAAACCGCTTATCTATACCAACGAAAAGTTCTTTACGACCAATTTGGGTCGAGCCTTTGCAGAGTATCCCCTCTTTATTGCCAAATACAGCACGACTGCGCCCAACATCGGTTATAATTGGGTACTGTGGCAATTCTCGGATTGCGGACAATTCAAA
Source organism: Muribaculaceae bacterium (assembly GCA_017427945.1). GTDB lineage: Bacteria > Bacteroidota > Bacteroidia > Bacteroidales > Muribaculaceae > Sodaliphilus. Next base: position 176,679 of record JAFRRT010000033.1, read on the forward strand.
AGCAGTGTCAAGGGAAATCATGGCGAAGTGGACCTGAGCCGTTTCAATAAGGGCCGCTCTATCAACGACATCCTGTATGTTCCCAGCAAACACAAACCCAAGAAGGTCAGCGCAATGGATGCCGTGGAGCAAAAAGAAAAACCCGCGACCGTGAAAATGACGGAGCAGAAACCAAAAGAGGCTCCCAAGACCACGAAACGTCAACAGGATGACAAAAAGCAAGCCGAGAAAGAAAAAAAACTCAAAGAACGCAACCAAAAGGCGGCCGATGAATTAGCCAAGAAGAAAGCCGAAGAGCAAAGGAAGGCTAAGGAAAAAGAAGAGCAGAGGAAAAAAGCCGAACAGCAGAAAAAGGCTCGTGAAGATGCCGCAAAAAAAGCTGAAGCCGAAAAACAAAGAAAGAAAGCCGAGGCCAAGCAGGCCCGACAAGATAAAGCCAAGCGTGATGCAGCCAGCAAGAGCAACAAGCCGGCAAGCCTGATGCAGTCATCAGCATCAAAACTTTCACAGTCACAACGCAACGACAGCATCCGCAACGCTAAACTCAAGGGCCAGAAAATCAACAAGAGCACGCCCGATAATGACTAATTCGGCACATAACCGACATACAGGGCCATTGCTTGCTACTTTAATGCTGGTAATGGCCTTGTTGTGTGCCTGCAACAATACCGACAAGAAAAAAGTCGCCAATCATGAGGTACCCCCTCGCAACGAACAGGCGAAATATGACGGTATCGACATCTCAAGCCACCAGGGTTTCATCGATTGGGCCAAGGTGAGCAGCGACAAGGACATTCGTTTTGTATACGTCAAGGCCTCGGAAGGGGCTACCTACCGTTCCCCGCATTACGCCCATAACATCACCCAAGCACGCCGTTACGGTCTGCTGGTGGGAAGCTACCACTACATCACATCTACCTCGACTATCGACGAGCAGTTCGAGAACTTCTCCAAGTTCGCCTTGCCTGCCATTCAAGACCTCATACCCATGCTTGACGTGGAAGTGCGCGGCAACTGGTCGCGCAGCCAGCTCATCGACAGCGTGGACAAGTTCTGCCAACTTATCAAGGGCTACTATGGCGTACAGCCCATGATTTACAGCACCATGGGCTTCTACAACAAAAATCTCGCGCCCCATTTCAACAACTATCACCTCTACATCGGGCGCTATTCATCCACCGAGCCCGAGATTAACTGGGAGGGAAAGCACACCATTTGGCAATACAGCGAGACGGGCATCATTCCCGGCATTGACGCCTATGTTGACCTGTGCCGCTACAGCCCTGACGGCTGGCTGGATGAAATCCTGTTGCCCCACAACTGATACCCCTACCCTTTCACGCTTTTTAACAATCTTTTTGGTGAGCGGTTTGAAATATCGTTGTAACTTTGAATTTTCATTCAACAACAAATTATGGATCATATAAAAATCTCGACAATATGAATACAAATCAGATTCCCGCTTCAGAATTTATTATCAATGATGATGGTTCAGCGTTTCACATCCATGTGAAGCCTGAGCACTTGACCGATAACATCATTGTGTGTGGTGACCCTGGCCGCGTGACGATGATAGCGGCACGTTTTGACACTCAGGAATGGGAAACTTCGAGCCGTGAGTTCCATGCCATAGGCGGCACTTACCACGGTAAACCCATCATGGCGCTTTCTCACGGTATCGGCCCCGATAACATCGACATCGTGATGACCGAGCTGGACGGACTGGCAAACATTGACTTCGAGACCCGTACCCCCAAGGCCGAACACCGCACCCTTAACATCGTGCGCATCGGCACCTCGGGTGGTTTGCAGCCCTATGTTCCCGTAGGCACCCCCGTCATCGCCTCTAAAGCCATCGGCTTTGACGGTGTCATCAATTATTATGCCGACCGTAACAAGGTGGTTGACCTTGACTTTGAGAATAAATTTTGCGACTTCGTGAAGTGGAATAAACTGTTCGCCAGACCTTACGTCGTGGATGCCGATCCATGGCTGGTCGAGAAAATCGGACGTGACGACATGGTTCGCGGATACACCATCTCGGCAGTGGGATTCTATGGTCCCCAGGGCAGGCGCGTACGTTTGGACCTGATGGAACCCGAATTGAACGCCCGCATCGAGAAGTTTGAGTACAACGGCGGCCACATCACCAATTATGAGATGGAAAGCAGTGCTCTGCAAGGTATGGCAGCCCTGTTGGGCCATCGCGCCATGACCGTATGCTCCATCATCGCCAACCGCGTGGCAACCGATGTGAACCCCAACTACAAGACAGCTGTCGAAGACCTCGTGTCAACAGTCCTCGACCGCTTAACGGAATAATATCAGAACAGATAGATTTTTCAGAAGTCGTTTGAGCCTTGCGCTGTCATCAGTTGCAAGGCTCTTTTTTTATATGCTTGATGATATTCAGTTGATAACAAAAAGAAAAAAAAACTTAAAATAGAATCATGATATAATATTATGCGATAAGGTTGCGTTATGAATGTGTAAGAATTTTAAACGACGGTTTGCCTATGCATAAAACTACTACTTCTATTAAAATCGAGGAAGACGTTATTACCACAGTGAAAGGACCCAAGCAGTCCACCATTGAACTGATCAAGCAGTTCGCAAGAGCCTATCAGTATAACGTCGAGTTGCCGAGAGGACTGGAATCGATGATTTTGAATTAAAGACATCATCCCCTCTCCAAGGTATCAGAAAGCCTCACCGCGCATCGCGGGAGGCTTTCTTGCGTTTGACAGGAGTTTTTTGATGCTTCAACGGCATGGGTGTTGCTCATGTCACGATAAAATTGTATATTTGCACCCGATAAACTGACATTCATGAAGAATTTGATCAAACGCATCCTGTCGGGTGCCATCTACATAGCGCTGATTGTGGCGGCCATCCTGTTGCTGGATAACTCTCCGGTGATGTATCTGCTGGTGTTCTCACTGCTCATTGTGGTAGCCATTGGTGAAATGATTACGATGGCCAAAGAAGATGAGCACCAGTCGTGGCTTGTCAACATCATCGACATGATAGGAGGCGTTGGTGTGTTTGTGGCATTCTACCTGCACTATGAGGGAGAGACCATGCAGTCAAGAGCCCTGTGGCTGCTGCCCATCGCCGTCTATCTGCTGTTGCGCACCATTATTCAGCTCTACCGTCCCAGCATGAATGCGGTGCACAGCCTTGAACGCTCATTTTTCTCACTGGGATATATCGCTTTGCCCATTGCACTGCTCAACTGCATTATGAGCATCACTGCCCCCCGATTGCTGCTGGGCATGTTCATGTTTATCTGGCTCTATGATACCGGAGCTTTTTGCGTGGGGATGTTGCTGGGTCGTCACCGACTGTTCGAGCGCATCTCGCCCAAGAAATCATGGGAAGGCGGCATAGGTGGTGTGGCGGCATGCATTGCCGGAGCCTACATCACCCACAACTGGTTTGACGAGTTTTTCCAGGTTCCTGAATTGACTATCTGGGTAATTCTGAGCGTTGTGGTAGCAGTGTTTGCTACCTTCGGTGACCTGGTTGAGTCACTTATCAAGCGTTCGGTAGGCGTCAAGGATTCAGGCCACATATTACCTGGTCACGGCGGCATTCTGGACCGCATCGACAGCCTCCTGCTGGTGGCTCCTGCCGTCCTCATCTATCTGCTGCTTATCGTTCCCAACATTCAGTAATCCATCCATCATGCGAGGTATTACCCCTTCATTGCTATTCCTGTGGCTGATGCTGTCGATGCTGTCTTGTGGAGGAAACCGTGACAAGACCGCGCCACAGCACCATCTGCCCGATACGCTCACTGTGGGGACCCTCTACAGCCCCACCGGATTCTTTATTCTCAAGGGCGATACCATGGGTTACGATTATGACCGCATCTGTGACTTTGCCAAATCACATGACATCGCTTTGCGTTTCAAGGTGGCACGCAGCATGGACGACCTGATAAAGATGCTCAAAAAACACAGTGTCGATGTCCTGGCCTGCGAAATCCCTGTGACGGCTGAATACAAGTCCCGTGTACTGCACTGCGGTGCAGTCAACGAGACATATCAGGTGCTCGTGCAACACAGCGGCACCAGCATGATATATGACGTCACACAACTCATCGGGTGCGACGTGTATGTCGAAAAAGGCTCCAAGTATGAGTCCCGTCTGCGCAACCTCGACAACGAAGTGGGCGGCGGCATCCTCATCCACACCGTCGAGGGAGAGAAAGCTTTACCCACCGAACTGATTCAGAGTGTATCGAAGCGTAAAATCCCGTTTACCATCGTGGACAGTGACATCGCCCGGATGAACCTGCTCTACTATGACAGCATCAACATCCAGCTCAGGGTAGGATTTGCACAGCACTCCTCATGGGCGGTGTCAAAACGCGATAAGTGGCTGGCCGACAGCATTAACGCGTGGGCTGCAAGCAGCAATGCCAAGGAGTACTCCAAGCAGATGCTCAAACACTACTTCGAGATGAACCGCGGCCCCAAACCCGATTCGGTCAAGGTAGATACCCCTGCGGTAACGCCTCCCGGCGGCATCTCGCCCTACGACCACGTGTTGAAGCAGTATGCCAACGAGATTGGATGGGACTGGAGACTGTTGGCGGCCATCGCCTTCTCGGAGTCGGGCTTTGACCCGAACGCGACCTCGTGGATGGGTGCACGCGGACTCATGCAGGTAATGCCCAAGACAGCACGCTCTTTTGGCGTGAACGAAAACGACTTGAGCAATCCCGAAGTGAGCATCCGTGTGGCCTCCAAGATTCTCAAGGAATTGGACGGCATCATGAGGGGACGCACCGGTCCCCAAGATCGCATCAAGTTTGTCCTCGCTGCCTATAATGCCGGCTCAGGCCATGTGACCGACGCCATCGCCCTGGCACGCAAGTATGAACTCGATCCACGGGTGTGGGACGAAAACGTGGAGCAAGCGATGTTATGGAAAATGGACCCTGAATACTATAACGACTCGGTATGCTCCAATGGTTACTGTCGCGGCACTGAGCCGGTTGACTATGTTGTCAAGGTGCTCAACTGCTACGAGAACTACAAGAAGAACCACAAACGATAAAAAACAACTGTCTTTTATACTAAAGACACATCATTTTAAGTTTAATATTCAAGTATTTATAAAAACGGCAAAAGTAATTGTTATGAAAAAGAAAAGCTTAATCATTGTCACTCTGGTGGCATTATCGGCATCAATGATGATGCAGTCATGTATCGGTAGTTTCGCACTGTTCAATAAAGTGAAAGCATGGAACGACCATGTGGGAGACAAGTTCGTGAACGAGTTGGTCTTCGTTGCCATGTGGATTCTGCCCGTTTATGAATTGAGTTTTGCAGCCGACCTGTTCATCCTCAACACCATTGAGTTCTGGTCGGGCACCAACCCCGCATTGGCCGAGACCAAGGTCATTGACGGTAAGGACGCTCAATACCTGGTTGCAAAGAACGAGGCTGGTTACACCATCACCAATATGACCACCAAGCAGGTCACCCGCTTCAACTTCAATGCCCAGGATAACTCCTGGTCGCTCGTGAACAACGGAAAAGAGGTGAAACTGTTCTCGTTTGTTGACGACACCCATATCAATATCATCACCCGTGACGGCAGCTACACCCAAGTGGAACTGTCACAACCCGGTGTAGTAGCCTATCAGGAATTGGTCGGCATCGGAGAAGAGGTCTTTGCCATGCGGTGACAGGCTGCTTGTGGCAACGACCGCCCTACCCTATTGACAGATTAAAACTGGATCCATGAAATACTTTATCGCAGACGCTTTCACCGATCACCTTTTCGGTGGAAACCCCGCTGGCGTCGTGCTGTTAGGACAGGATGCCCCATTCCCCAGCGATCAGCTGATGCAGCACATCGCCGCCGAGTTGAGATACTCTGAAACGGTTTTTGTTCAACAGAACGGACCTGCCGAATTCACCGTACGCTACTTCACGCCTTGCAGCGAAGTGGACCTGTGCGGTCACGGCACTATCGCAACTTTCGGGATATTGAGGAAAGAAGGTATCGTCGCCGACGGCACCGTGTGCTGCAACCACACGCGAGCCGGAGACCTTGAAGTTGTCATTGGTGAGCAGGTGATGATGCAGATGGCTGAGCCAAAGGTAATTGTGCCGATGCTCGATATCGAATACCTGCACAATATCATGGCAGGCATGAACATGATAGAATGGTCTGACCTACCCGTTGAGGTCATATCGACCGGTCTGCCCGACATCATCATGCCGGTGGCTAACGTTCAATCACTCAACGCGCTCAAGCCCGACATGGATGCGCTTGCCGAGTTGAGCAGGGAACTGAATGTGCTGGGGGTTCATGCTTTTGCTCTCGGCGACGACGGCTATACGGCCCACGTACGCAATTTCGCACCGTTGTACGGTGTTCCTGAAGAATCGGCGACTGGCACCGCTAACGCCGCCCTGACCTATTACCTGTATCGCCGCAACATCATTAAGCATGACGAAAAATGCCTTTATATGCAAGGAGAAGCTATGCAACGGCCATCGGTTGTCGCTGTTGTCCTGAAGAAGAACGGTATTGCCTTCGTTGGCGGACAATGTGCCGTTGTCGCCACAGGAGAATTCCTTGTGTGACAACCCGTTTTTTTGCTGAACAAGAACAGTTTAGACAAAAACAATATGCTTGGGGAGAGTTACTTCTCCTCAAGCATAATTTTATGATTGACAATATTTTACATTGACGATTCCGGCAGAGAGATGTTGTCGACGGGAACCGGTTCTATCATGTCTCGATACAACTTTAGTGAGTCGCTGGGCATGGCTTCGCACCCCAATACAACGGGCATCAGGTCAAGGGTGAACTCATAAGGCTTATTGTCCATCATGTGCTGCGTGCCAAAAGTGTCCAGGTCGGGATTGATGGCATACAACAGATTCAATGCAAGACTCAACACAAAGGCATACTTGAACATGAACAGCAGCGAGCCACCCAACTTATCGATAAAACCCAGATGCACAGCCTTTAACGTCCCCTTGAACAAACGCATCACCAGCCTGATGACCACCATGATAATGAGGAACATGAAAGCCAAAGAGACCGTCTTGACAGTAATTGCCGACAACGGCCATTCTGCCGCACTGGGAACAACCGACAGGAACAAATCCTTAGCCAGGTCACCGCACTTATAACAAAGCACAATGGCGATGATCCACGAAATAACAGATGAGAGTTGCCCAATGAGACCTTTGCGGTAACCCAGCACAATGCCTCCCAGTACTATCAGAATGATGATTGCATCAACCAGTGTCATAACCATCTGTTTTTCAATATACTTATGCCTCCAAACCGCGGTCAATGTTTCGTTTCAGGGCCTCGACATAGTTGTTGATGCGCTGCATCTCACGAGGAATCTGGATACGCTGTGGACAATGGCTCACACACTGGCCACACCCGATGCAATGGTCGGCCTGACGCAGTTTGGGAACACTGCGGTCATAGCCGATGAGGAACGCCTTGCGAGCGCGTGCATAGTCGGGATCGTTGCGGTCACGCGTGAGGTTGCCCTCGGCAATGCACTTATTATAGTGAGTGAGCACACCGGGAATATCGATGCCATAGGGGCACGGCATGCAATACTTGCAGTCGTTGCAGGGAATTGTGTTATAGCCCACAATCTCCTCGGCAACGCCATAGAGGAACTCTTTCTCCTCGTCATTCAGTTCCTCCAGCGGGCAATAGGTGCACAGGTTCTCCTTGAGGTGCTCCATATAGGTCATGCCGCTCAGCACGGTGAGCACGCGGGGGAATGAACCGACATAGCGGAAAGCCCATGAAGCAATGGTGCGCTGGGGGTCACGGGCCATGATTTTGCGTGCCAGCGGCTTTGGCAGCGAGGCAAGACGCCCACCCAGCAGCGGCTCCATGATGACTGCGGGGATGTTGCGTTTGTCGAGTTCGGCATACAGGTATTCGGCATTGGTATTCTCGGGCTCAAATTCCTTGGCATGCTTCCAGTCCAGATAGTTCATCTCAATCTGCACAAAGTCCCATTTGTACTTGTCATGGTTGGCCAGCAGATGGTCAAACACGGCGATGTCGCCATGATAAGAGAAACCCAAGTTGCGGATGACGCCTTTCTCGCGCTGCTCCAACAGATAATCCAGGATACCATTGTCGATGTAACGGCTCTCAAAAACCTCCATCGCTGTCATCTCATTGAAACTACCACCGACAGAATGCAGCAGCAGATAGTCGATATAGTCCACCTGCAGTTCCTTGAGGGAGTTCTGGAACATCTCGATGCTTGCAGCCCGTGACCATGTGTCAGGAGTGAAGTTGGACAGCTTGGTAGCAATAAAAAACTCATCACGTTTGTGACGGCTCAGGGCGATGCCGGTGGCGCGCTCACTAAGCCCCATGCAGTAAGCGGGCGACGTGTCAAAGTAGTTCACGCCATGCTCGATGGCATAATCAACCTGCTTGTTAATCATGTCCTGGTCCATCTTGTCATCGTTGCTACGACCGAAAGGCGTGCCGTTGGTAGCGGGTAATCGCATCATGCCGTAACCCAAAATGGAGACCTTCTCCTTGGTCTTGGGATTCTCACGATAGGTCATCTTTCCCACAGGAGGTTCCTGCTGGGGACCTTTCTTGTCATCACCAGTAGCACAGCTCACGATGGCAGGGACGGCGGCAGTTGCTGTTCCCAGTCCCAAAGCCTTGAGGAAAGTGCGACGGCTCAAGGTCTTGCCAACCTTATTCTCATTATGCTTATCGTTATTCATAATCGTCTGATTTTCTTAAGGTTGTTATATCTCTTTATGCATCTCATGGCCCTCGACAAAGATGGCACTGTATGGCCTTGAGGGACAAACATACTCACATGTGCCGCATCCGATGCACATGGCGATATTCACGGCGGGAACCATCGGCGAGGTATCATCTTCAGAGTTGCTGGGAACCATCATGATGGCACCAACTGGGCAATGGCGAGCACAGTTTCCGCACGACACGCCATCGGTGGTTATCAAGCAGTTTTCTTTAACCCAAACGGCATGTCCTATCATCGTCGAGGACTTCTGTGCCACGGTGATGGGTTTAATCGCGCCTGTGGGGCACACGGTGGAGCACTCCACACACTCGGGGCGGCAAGCACCGCGCTCAAAGCTCATTTCGGGCTGCATCAGGCGCTGCGGGTCGCTCGAGGGACGCAACACGCCATTGGGACACTTGGCGACACACAGCTGGCAAGCAGTGCAATGCTGTGCAAAGTGCTTGGCACTTACCGAGCCTGGAGGCGTGATGGGCGTCGTGCGCTTGGCGGGCACCTTATCCTCAATGACAGCGAGGCCTCCATCCACCTTCTTGGCGGCCTGAGCCAGTGCGACATCGGCACCTACAATTGCAGTTCCTACAAGGAAGGCGCGACGGGCATCATCTGGTTTTTCGGCAGGTTGTATAGGCTGCACTGCAGCCTTGGGATGGCCATAGTGCAATGCATCAAACTTACACTTTTCCAAGCAGTTACCACAGGCCACACAACGTGTATAGTCCACCTTGTGCGTGGTAAAGTCGATGCAGGACGCCTTGCAGTTCTTGGTACACATGCTGCAGGACTTACACTTGTCGGCATCAAAATACACCTTAAGCCATGAGAAACGCGCCAACTGCGCCAAGATAGTACCCACGGGGCAGATGGTATTGCAGTAGGTTCGTCCGCCTCGCCATGCCAACACAACGATGATAATAAACGTTGCCAAAGCAATCAGGAAGGTGGGCAGACTCTTAATCCACACATCGACACCATAGAAAGCGTAGCTGTCAACTCGTTCGGCAATGGCAGCAAGCAGGTTATTACCCCACTGATACACAGGCAGTAACAAGTTTGCTACCATGCGGCCGTAGCTGCTGTAGGGCGCCAATAATGCTACCAGCGAGTGGATGCCGGCTATGAAGGCTATGATGAACAACGCCAACACACCGTAGCGCAACCATCGCTTCTCGGGGCTTGCCGTGAAGCGGTTTTTCTTGCGCTTGCCATGAATCCATGAGACGATGTCCTGGAAGATGCCCAACGGACAGATGACCGAGCAATATATGCGCCCAAAGATAAGAGTCAGCAGCACCAGAGCCACGATGACCACTACATTGAGCGCCAACAATGCCGGCAGGAACTGGATGCGGGCCGTCCACCCCAGGAAGTGGTGCAATGTGCCGCTCACATCAAGAAACAGCAGCGTCACCATGACCATCATGAGTGCCGCCAGCGTTATGCGGATTTTCCTTAACATAATGAAATGATTTTGGCCGAAAAGTGAATGAAAAATAGTTGACTGTGCAAAATTAATAAAAAACAAGCATTTTACAACAATGCGCTCTTTTTAAATCATTCTTTTTAGGCCTGTTAAGTCAGAAAACCACCGATAATCATAAAAGGTAAATGAAAGAGCTATACCGCTCTCCCCCACCCTTTTATCTGCCTTTTTGAATGTATCAACATTCCCATAAAAACCAAGGAGTGCAGGCATGGCCCACACTCCTTAGATTTATTGAAAAAACTATTATATCTCTACCCTACTCTTTTGGAGCATCGTTGTTACCGAAGAGTTCCTTGATTCCGCCGATGGAGCCTAAAAGATTAGTGGCCTCATAAGGCAGGTAAACGGTCTTGGTCTTATCGCCGCTTGCCACGGTATCGAGCATCTGAATATACTTCTGGGCAAGCAGGTAGTTGGCCGGGTTGGTGCTCTGCCCTACTGCCTGGGTGATCTTGTCGATAGCGATAGCCTCGGCCTCGGCCTTACGAATGCGAGCCTGAGCTTCACCTTCGGCCCTGAGGATTTCGGTCTGCTTGTCGGCCTCAGCCTGGTTGATCTTTGCGGTCTTCTGACCTTCGGACTGCAAGATAGCGGCCTGCTTTTGACCTTCACTGGTAAGAATAGTAGCACGTTTGTTACGCTCGGCCTGCATCTGCTTCTCCATAGCCTGGAGAACGGTTTGAGGCGGCTGAATGTCCTGTAACTCAACGCGATTTACCTTGATACCCCACTTGTTGGTTGCATCATCAAGGACAGCACGCAACTTGGAGTTGATGGTGTCACGCGAGGTAAGAGTCTGGTCCAGCTCAAGTTCACCAATGATGTTACGTAACGTCGTCTGCGAGAGCTTCTCGATAGCGTTAGGCAGATTATTGATCTCATACACAGCCTTGAACGGGTCCATAATCTGGAAATAAAGCAAGGCATTGATTTGAGTCATAACGTTATCCTTGGTGATCACATTCTGCTTGTCGAAGTCATATACCTGTTCACGCAGGTCGATGACATTGGTCGTGCGGTAGCGTCCGTGCTCATAGGCGACGATATTCTTGGCGCGGTCGATAAACGGTATAATGACGTTGATACCGGGCTTCAGCGTTGCGTAATATTTACCCAGGCGCTCGATGATTTTGGTTTCACTCTGCGGAATGATGACAAGGCTGTTCTTGACCAGAATCAGAGCCAACAGGATAACAACAACAAGAAAAATCATTAATTCGGTTCCCATAATGTGATATTTTAGAAATTAAAAGTTTTTGAAAATTTGCTGACACGCTTTTTTTATACGGGTTCGACGGTCAGGATGATACTATCCATATTTACCACGCGCACACGCACGTCCTTATCAATGGCACTGCCGTCAGTGCTGCGGGCTTTCCAATCATCGCCATCGATGGCGACACGGCCATATCCACCGGCGTCGATGGACTCGCTCACGCGTCCCTCCTGCCCTATCATGGCCTCGGCATTGCTCAGGCGTTCGCGTTGGGGCTTATGCAGTTTCTTGAGAAGTGCCGGCCGAACCAGCAACAGGCTCAATGCCGAAACAACGGCAAAAACAATGATTTGCCATGTGAGGTTTGCACCGCATCCGGCAACGATGGCACTGACAGCAGCACCGATGGCAAAGCACAAGATGAAGAAATCTCCAGAAGACAGTTCCAGAATCAGGCACAAGATGGAAATGATCACCCAAATGAGCCATAAATTAGTAGTGAAAAAGTCAATCATAGTTGTATCGTTTTAAAAGTTATAATAATCTCATTTTTGTCTTCTATCCGTTAGACGCATCTCACTCTGGAAAAACTACAATCGTTCGTGAATTTAATTCACATGGTCACTCTCATCCGCTAAAAACTCATATTGGGCGAACTCGTCGGGAAACCACCCCCAAAGGTACGTAATTACTGTTAATACTGCAAAAATTATACCAAATTTATTCAGATATACACCATTAGGTATTCAAAAACTTCAGAATTTTTAATTCTCAGACGGTTAAATGGGCGTTTTTGCCTGTTTTACAGCGAATTTTGCATTTTGCGCATTTTTTCAGAAAAATCGGATAGGGGGCAAAAATGGAAATTTTGGCTACAACGGCACAACAATCACAGTTTCGACACCGCATTGGCATCAATTCTTGCCAATTTATGCTTGTTTGTCAAAATAATGTGTTATCTTTGTGTCCCGTTTTCAGATAACAAAGAAATGACCGAAATCAACTACATGACCCAAGGCAAAGCCGCCATGCCCATGCTTGACAAGCCAGCCATCCAGGATTGGATTGTCAAGGTGGCTCAGCAACATGAGCAAAAGGTGGGATGCCTGACTTATGTCTTCTGCGACGATGAGTTTATCCTGAAGACCAATGTGGAGTTTTTGGGTCATGACTACTACACCGACATCATCACGTTTGACTACACCAATTCAAGGCACATCGCCGGCGATATGGTCATCTCGCTTGATACCGTGCGCAGCAATGCCGAAGGAATGGGCGTGCCTTATGAGACCGAACTGATGCGCGTGATGATTCATGGCGTGCTGCACCTGTGCGGCATCAACGACAAGGGTCCCGGTGAACGGGAGATCATGGAACAGCACGAGAATAATGCCCTTGCCATTCTGCCCGACAACGTTTTCCTGAAATGAGACAAGACTATGATGTCATAGTGGTGGGAGCCGGACATGCCGGCTGCGAGGCCGCCTGTGCGGCAGCCCGCTTGGGATCGCAGACACTACTCATCACCATCGACATGAACAAAATCGCTCAGATGAGCTGCAATCCTGCCGTCGGCGGCATTGCCAAGGGGCAGATTGTGCGTGAAATCGATGCGATGGGAGGGCAGATGGGCATTGTAACCGACCGTAGCAGTATCCAGTTCCGCATGCTCAACCGCAGCAAGGGCCCTGCTATGTGGAGCCCGCGCTCACAGAGCGACCGCCAACAGTTCATTCTGGAATGGCGTAAAGTGCTCGAGAACACGCCAAATCTGTACCTGTGGCAGGATTCCGTCAATGAATTCATCATCGAGAGTGGGGTAGTGCTGGGTGTCAAAACCGTCCTCGGCATGACATTCAATGCCCATGCAGTGATTCTTACCGCCGGCACTTTTCTCAACGGATTGATGCATGTTGGAAGGGTACAGACGCCCGGCGGACGTGTTTCGGAACCGCCTGCAACTGGCATTACCGAGCAACTGGCATCCCTGGGCTTTATCGTGGGACGCATGAAAACGGGCACTCCGCCACGCCTTGACGAGCGCACCATCGACTTCACGCAGTGCATCCGACAGGACGGTGAAAACGATTTCCATCACTTCTCCTACATGCCCAGCATCACCTCAGAGCTACCGCAGCGTCCCTGCTGGATTGTCCACACCAACGAACAAGTGCATGAGGTGTTACGTGAGGGACTGCCGCAATCGCCACTTTATAATGGCCAAATCACCAGCATCGGTCCCCGTTACTGTCCCAGCATAGAGACCAAAATCGTGACTTTTGCCGAAAAGACATCGCACCAGCTCTTCATCGAGCCCGAGGGTTCTTATACCCACGAGATGTACTTGAACGGTTTCTCGTCATCGCTGCCCTGGGAAGTACAGTTCAATGCGTTGCGCCATATCCCGGCACTGCGCGATGTCCATGCTTTCCGTCCCGGTTATGCCATCGAGTATGACTTCTTTGATCCCACACAGCTCAATCACACGCTGGAATCCAAAATCATAAAGAACCTGTTCCTCGCCGGACAAGTTAACGGAACAACAGGCTATGAGGAAGCGGCAGGGCAGGGGCTTATTGCCGGAATCAACGCTCATCAGAACGCCACTGGCGGCGAACCGTTCACATTGGGGCGCAACGAGGCCTACATCGGTGTGCTCATCGATGACCTGGTGACCTGTGGTGTGGACGAGCCTTACCGCATGTTCACCTCGCGTGCCGAGCACCGCATTCTGCTACGCCAGGACGATGCCGACATGCGCCTGACCGAGAAAAGCTACCGCCTGGGCCTCGCCACGCGCGAGCGCTATGACCTGATGGTGGCAAAAAAGGAGCAGATGGAACGCCTTACCGCCTTCTGCCGCGAATTTACCGTTAAGGCGGCCGCCATCAACCCCTTCCTGGAAGCCAACGGCATGCAACCCTTAACACAAGGACAACGTCTGCACGACCTGCTGCTGCGTCCGCAACTCAACATGGCGACACTTGCACAGGCTCTGCCTGAACTCCAGGAGCAGATTGACAACCTTGAAAACGATAGGCGAGAGGAGATTGTCGAAGCCGCCGAAATCGCCATCAAGTACAAAGGCTACATCGAGCGCGAATCACTCATTGCCGAGCGCGTATCAAGGCTCGACAACGTTACCCTCAAGGGTAAGTTTGACTACAGCCAGATACACCAGATTTCCACCGAGGCGCGACAAAAGCTCCAAGCCATCGACCCTGTGACGGTAGGGCAGGCATCACGCATCCCCGGCGTCTCTCCAAGCGACATCAACGTCCTGCTCGCTCTGTTGGGCAGATAACGATGTTCCACGTGAAACAATTAACACTTAAAATACTGATTTTCAGATGAATGACCAAGAATTAGCAAAAGTAAAAAGCGTTGTGCGCAACATCCCTGACTTCCCTGTTCCAGGCATCCAGTTCAAGGACCTGACCACCGCCTTCAAAGATCCCGAGGCGCTGGAAATCATGGCAAAAGCCCTGATTGACATCTACGGTGACAAGGGTGTGACCAAGGTGGTGGGTGTTGAGGCACGCGGATTCATCGGCGGTGCCATTCTCGCCAACAGGTTAGGGGCAGGATTTGTTCCCCTGCGTAAGCCCGGCAAACTGCCCGCCGAAGTCATCCAGAAGTCTTATGCCAAGGAGTACGGGACCGACACACTCGAAATCCACAAGGACGCCATCACTCCTGACGATGTGGTAGTCATCCACGATGACCTACTCGCCACCGGAGGGACCATGCTCGCCGCTTATGAGCTGGTGAAGTCCATGAACCCCAAGAAGGTTTATGTCAACTTCATCTGCGACCTCGCTGACCTGCACGGTAGGGAAGTGTTCCCGCCCGAGGTGGAAGTGACCTCATTGTTCACCTTCTAAGAGCCTGTCGCTTCACCCTCCAGCACATCCAGAACTTCTAGATAATCTAATATATCTAGAGCAATAAACGATGACCGACGACCTCAAACTCAAGCTGTCACTACTGCCCGACGAGCCTGGCGTTTACCGCTACCGCAACAAGGAGGGCGTCATCATCTATGTGGGCAAGGCCAAAAATCTGAAACGGCGCGTCCATTCCTATTTTAACCGCGAACACCCGTCGGTGCGCACTACCATGCTCGTGCGTAACATTGCCGACCTGGAGTACACCGTCGTCAACACCGAGGAAGAGGCCCTGGACCTCGAGAACGCGCTCATCAAGGAGTTTCAGCCACGCTACAACGTGCTGCTCAAGGATGACAAGAGCTATCCCTGGATATGTATCTCGGGCGGGCTATATCCGCGCGTTTACATCACCCGCGAAGCGCGTACCAAGGGCGACCGGTTCTACGGTCCTTATCCACGCGCCGAAGTCGCCAAAGTTCTCATCGATACTATCCGCCAAATCTATCCCTTGCGAACGTGCCGCCTCAATGTTTCACGTGAAACAATCGATGCCGACAAGCACCGGCTGTGCCTGCAATATCACATCCATCGCTGCGAAGGCTGCTGCAAAGGCCTGGTATCGCCCGAGCAATACGGGGAATACATCAGCGAGATACGCCAAATTCTCAACGGCGACACCCACCAGCTTATGGACCTGCTCATGCAACAAATGCAGCAACTGGCAAGCGAATTGCGCTTTGAAGAGGCCGAAATTATCAAGCGACGCTACAAGCTGCTGGAGCACGTACGGCGCCGCTCGGTCATCGTCAGTCCTGCCATACACAATATCGACGTATTCGGGCTCCTGCGCGACGAGGAGGCCGCCTGGGTGAACTATATGCACGTGCGGGGTGGGGCAGTGGTGCAGTCCTACACACTGGAGTACAGGCTATCCACACACGACGAGACCGACGCCGAAATCATGTCGATGGCGATTGCCGAGGTTAGACAACGCTTTGCCGAGACTTACCGCAAGGACCATGTGACCGACGTGACCGTCAACGTGGTCCCCGACGTGGAATTTGCGGGATTAACCTTCTCCATTCCCCAACGCGGCGACAAAAAGAAACTGCTTGACATCGCCATCAAAAACGCCACACAGCGGCAGAGCGAGAGGCTGCGCATGATGGAGAAACTCAACCCCGAACAACGCACTACACGCACGCTGACAACCATACAACGCGACCTCAGGCTCACAGGCCTGCCTCGCCACATCGAATGCTTTGACAACAGCAACATAAGCGGAGCAAGTCCCGTGGCGTCATGCGTGGTATTCCGCAATGCCAAACCCGCCAAGAAGGAGTACCGCCATTTCAATATCAAGACCGTAGAGGGAGCCGACGACTTCGCTACGATGCGCGAAGTCGTCACACGCCGTTACAGCCGCCTGGAACAAGAAGGGGAGGAACTGCCGCAATTGCTCATCGTTGACGGCGGCAAGGGGCAGGTAACTGCAGCGCTCGAGGCGCTTGAGGCCATCGGGATGCACGGCAAAATCGCTGTTGTAGGTATTGCCAAACGACTCAACGAAATCTATTTCCCAGGCGACAGCGTGCCGCTGTTCATCGACAAAAACAGCGAAACACTGCACGTCATCCAGCGCCTGCGCGACGAGGCGCACCGCTTTGCCATCACCTTCCATCGCAAACAGCGCAGCAAGGGGCAACTGCACAGCGCCCTCGACGACGTGCCCGGCATCGGACCCAAGACCCGCACGGCGCTCATCAAGCATTTCAAGTCGCTCAAACGCATCAAGGAAGCCAGCGAGGAAGAACTTGCCGCAGTCATCGGCACCTCCAAGGCCCACAACCTCGTCACAGCCCTGCAAAACACCCCATAACCCCTCACAATCCCTCACAACCATCACATTATAAAGAGTAGAGTAGGGTAGTGGTTTATTACTACTCCTAGGTCTTTGTTATATACAAAAAACAGCCCCGGCAATCAATGATTGTCGGGGCTGTCGGGTGGTGCCCAGGGCGGGACTCGAACCCGCACACCTCGCGGCACACGCACCTGAAACGTGCGCGTCTACCAATTCCGCCACCTGGGCATTTTTGGTTTTGCGACTGCAAAGGTAATACTTTTTTTTAATACGCAAGCCTTTTGCCGAAAAAAAAGCGGCAAAAACACTTTTTCTTAAAATGCTCCCGCCCGCAATACCCGATTGTTTAACGAAATACACTATCTTTGCAATATCATTCTATCGAAATTATAACACTATAAACATCAATAAATCCTTAAACAAAAGCATTATGTTCAGTAAACAGACTTACATCGGGCGCCGCGACGAGTTGAAAAAGCGCGTCGGTGACGGCGTGATCTTGCTCTTTGGCAACAACGAGTCTCCGTGTAACTATCCCAACAACGCCTATGGCCCCTTCCGTCAGGACTCGACGTTCCTGTACTACTTCGGCCAGCAGCGCGATGGCCTGGTGGGCGTCATCGACGTTGACAACAACAAGGAGATACTTATTGGCGACGATATAGACATTGAAGACATCGTTTGGTACGGCTCGGTGGACAGCGTTGCCGACATGGCAGCCCAGGTGGGTGTCGCCAACTCGGCTCCGATGAAGCAGCTGCAGGTCATCTGTGATGAGGCCCGTGCCAAGGGCCGCCGCATCCATTTCCTGCCGCCCTACCGTCACGACACCAAGATCCAGATTATGGACCTATTGGGCATTCACCCCGACAAACAGGCCGACGAGGTGTCGCACGACCTGCGCATGGCGGTCATCAACATGCGTTCGGTCAAGACTGCCGAGGAGATTGAGGAGATGGAGCGTGCAGCCGAGGTGGGCTACATGATGCACACCACAGCCATGCGTCTCATCAAGCCCGGCGTGACCGAGAAGTACATCGGTGGTCAGGTTGACGGCATCGCCTTGAGTTATGGTGCCAAGAACAGTTTCGCCACCATCTTCTCGCAGCACGGCGAGATTATGCACGGCGCGCCGTCGATGGCCCCGCTGGAGGCCGGACGCCTTGCCCTGTGTGACTGCGGCGCCGAGACCATGGAGTTCTACTGCAGCGACAACACGCGCACGATGCCCGTCAGCGGCAAATATGACCAGCGCCAACTCGATATCTACCGCATCGTTGAGGAGTGCCACGACCATGCGCTGGAAATCTCCAAGCCCGGCATGAAGTATATGGACGTGCATTTCTCGGTATGCCGCCTCATGACGCAGCGACTCAAGGAACTGGGCCTGATGAAGGGCGACGTTGACGAGGCCGTAGCTGCAGGCGCACACGCCATGTTCCTGCCTCACGGACTGGGACACATGATGGGCATGGATGTACACGACATGGAAGGACTGGGACAGATCTATGTAGGCTTTGACGACGAGACACGCCCCAACCTTGAACAGTTCGGCACCAACTGCCTGCGCATGGGAAGACGCCTGCAAGAGGGCTTTGTAGTGACCGACGAGCCAGGCATCTACTTCATCCCCGCGCTCATCGACGACTGGCGCGCCAGCGGACACTGCGCCGAGTTCCTCAACTTCGACAAGCTTGAGACCTACAAGGACTTTGGCGGCATTCGCATCGAGGACGACATCCTCATTACTGCCAACGGTTGCCGCTTCCTGGGCGAGAAGCGTATCCCCTACCATCCCCAGGATGTAGAGGACTTCATGGCTATTTAGGCTTTAGGTATCAGGGAAGAGTAGGGTAGTAACAACCTACCTACCAAACTACAAAACAATCAGCCGCATTGGACCAATATACTGGCCAATGCGGCTGATGTTAGGTTAGTGCCAAGCCGTGAAGACCGGCACTGTAGTTTTCTTACTCAACGGTAAACTGCTTGAGCTGGATAGCGGGGCTGCCACCGATATTACCGCCAGCAATCTGACGATAGGCACGTCCGATGTACCAGGTCCAGTAGTCAAGGAACAGTCTTTCCTTGATTTCGTGAGTGACAGGATCCACGCGATAGAGGCAGACATCACGACGCTGGTAACCACTGCTGTTGAACACAGTCTTGTGGATAATAGGCATGAACCATTCGGTTACCTCACCAAAGGCGACAGCATTGCCAACAGGCGAATACTCCTTAGTCTCGGTATCCTGGAGTCCATACTGCACCAGGTCGGTGATGGGAGCTCCGTTCTCATAGAGCAGGTTGACGAACTGAACACGGCACACCGAGTCGGTATCAAGTCCCTTGCCGAATTCAGGAGCTGCAGACATCTCAATGGGGATGGGCGGCTGGTTGAAGTCGTGCACATACAAGCAATAGCGCTTGCCGGGCTGGATGGTTGTACTCTGGTCATAGACCACAGGATAATTGAAACCACCATTGCCATCGCTCTCACGCTTGTGCAGCTTGATGTTGATGCTTCCGGCAGGAACAGCATAGTAGCGGTTAGTGCCACCACCGGGAACCGTGTTGTAGGTTGTCAAGAAGGCAGCACCGTCGTTGCCGTATTCTACACCATTGATGTCAACGAAGTAGATGTTATTGGTTGTAGCAGTGGAAATGGGTGCATAATAGCCCACTTGAACGTATGCCATCTGGCCCTCGTCAACAGGCTCTGCCATGTAGGACACATCCTTCTTGTCACATGAGCCCATCGTGACTGCCACCAGCAGCAATAATGCTATATATTTGAAATATTTCATAGTCATTGAATTTTTAACTCATTAATAACATATTATCTCTCAGTGGGCATATCACCAGGATAGCAGAACCACATGATGGAGCACTGGTAATCCAGTTCTTGACCACCGATGGGCAGGAGTGCATCCAAGTTGGTCTTGTTCCACATGTACTCAGAGTTATAGCGCGGACGAATGCGGAAGCAGGGCGAGCCGTTGTTGTCGGCGTTATAGGTGCCCCTGCGGCCTTCGAACTGAGCAGGCAACAGATAGAATCCCTTGTAAACCTTGGTGGGATCCTCGTCGCGTTTCTGGTCAAGGGTGGTCTTGTCCCAGCCGTTGCCGTACTTGGGATATTCACCCGTGTACTGGATGTCATAGAAGTACTTACGCATATCTACCCATGCCTCGATGGCACCCCAGGGATAGAGGGCGAGGTACTTCTGCATCATGATGTGCGAGAGCGAGAAGTCGCCAATGGGCAGGCCTCCAACATAGGGACCAGTAAGATATTCCGCAGCCAATGAATTGAAAGTAGCCTTGGATACCTTGTCGCCCTGATGATAGGTGCCGTCGGTAGTACCGGGAACGATATAGCTGGCGGTGAACTCCATATCGGCACGCATTGCCTTCTTCCAAGTCTCAAAGGCATCGCTCTTGCTGCCATACTTGTACTGTACCTCGGCGAGGTCAAACAGCAGCTCGGCATAGGTGGTCATGATGTAAGGCGCATCGTCACGATACAACCAGCGACCAGCACCGTCATAGGTGGTGTTGGATGTGGCATTGCGACCCCAGAACGAGGGAGCAGTAGCGATGGGACCGCCAGCACCAGTGAAACCAGAACCAGCATAGTAGAGTTTGCGGAGCACCTCACGGTCGGTAATGGTGGCATAATTGTTACTGTCGGTGGTAGCCAGTTTCACGAGGCGACGCGGATCAAAGTGACCTGCATCGGGCAGGGTGTCGCTGGTGATCTGCTTGTCGAGCAGCGCGTAAGGATAGTGCTGAGTCTTGAGCAGATCGGCGGAGTCAACCTCAACACGAATGAAGTTACCCTCTTCGTCATACTTGCGGATGGTACCCGTGAACAGCTGCACTGGATAATCATGCTGGAAATAGCTGTAAACCAAGTTGCCGCGGTAGGTACCCCAGAAGTTATTGTAACCACTCTCGGCGGCGTCGGCACTACCACCCCAAATCTTGAGCGTGGCATTGTCGTCGTTGCTGGCAAAGGCATTGTTAACCGCCGTCAGGAACTCATTGTAGTATTTCTCTTTGAAGTCCTTCTTGTTGGTCAACGAAACCAGATTGCGGGCAATCACTGCATAGGCGAACTTAATCCACTTGTCCTTGTCACCGCCATAGATGAAGTCATTGTTCGTGATGCGGTTACCATAAGACGAGTTATCCTCCTTCTGCAGGTATTCGATAGCCTGATAAGCCCACTCGCGCACCTGGGGATAGATGTCGTACTGATAGTCATACTCGTGTGACAGACGACCAGCCTCATAAGCCTGCTTCATGGGAGCCTCACCGTTGACCTTGGTCAACAGGTCCCAAGAGAAGGCTTTCATGGCCAAGCCGATACCGGCCAATGTCCAGTTCTCGGCCTCAACACTCTGGTTGATCATGTTCTCCAGGTTCATACCCTGGTTCCAGTATACCATGCGCCAAGCCTCACCACCGGCATCACTGCCCTTGGTATAGTAGTGGTTGGCGAAGTTCGAGTAGCTTGATGTACCCATCATCTGGGTGAGCGGTGCAACGGCACGCAAGTCCCAGTAGATGCCCTGATAAGCCTGCTGGATACCGGCCAGGTAGAGGTAACCCTCCACATAGTCGGGCGCGTCGGTGTTCCTATTCACATCCAGATAGTCATCGCAGGATGTCAGACCCAAAGCCAAGCAAGCCAGCGCACACAGTATAATTGATTTGAAATGTTTCATAATTATATCTGTTATTATTGAGTTCATTAATGATTACTTCACGATGATTTCGCAAATCGAAACACGGTTCCAACTCAGTTCGTCAAACATGTTGCTGATACCCTGACCGGCAGCCTGGATGCGGTTGGCGGCGATACCATACTTGCTGACGAGCATATCCTTCACGCTGGCGGCACGGCCGTTAGCGAGCTTGACGTTGTTTTCCTCATTGCCCTCGGGCGAAGCGTAACCCTTGATGGTGCAGGTAGCCTCGGGATGGCTCTTCAGGTAAGCGGCAACGCGCTCCACATTGGGACGCTGGTCGGCGCTCACAGCGGTCTTGTTCACGGGGAAGTGAACCAGGACGTTCATGTACTGCTTGCTGTTGTCAACAACGGCTGCGGGCTTGTTCTTTGCAGCATTCAGATCGTTCTTGCAGTTGGCAAGGGCACGGTTTGCGGCATCCAGGTCGCCCTGCATTTGAGCCAGACGGCTGTTGAAGCCGTTCTCGGCATTGGCGAGCTGAGCACGCAGGTCGTTGATCTGGTCATTGAGTACGTTGGTGTTGGTATAAGCGGGCTTGGGAGCCTCCTCATTGGAGCCGAAGGTCACGCTCAGACCTACAGAGTAGCTGCGGGGAGTGGGCAGCGACCAGCAGTCGTAACCCTCACCACCGGTACCACCGGCAGCAGCCGACATGGTGTTACCAGCAACGTCGGTACCCGTGTAGTTGGTGATGGTGAACAAGTCGTTGGCCGAAGCATAGATGCTGGCGTTCTGGATGGTACCCTTGGTCACATTGTTCAGCCAGTTGTGCGGGAATACGTATGCCAAACGCAGCTCCTGGCAGCGGATGTAGTTGATCTTGTGCTGTACCCAGTCCTCATCACCACCGGTGTAGATGGAGGAACCATACTCACCGAGGTTAACAGCGATGGTGTTCTTGGTGGGATTGTCGGTATTCTGCTTGCCGTCGTAGAGCACGCCGTCGAATACTACGAAGCCTTGTTCGCGCATGTCAACAGACAACTGGTTCAGACCATTGGTTAACATTTCACGCATGGTAGCGTTGACAACGTCGGCATGGTAGCGGCCCTGGAACATGGCACTGAAGCGCCAGTTCTTCACGCTCAGAGCGGTGGTGAGACCGAAGCGCAGCTTGGGCTCACGGTTACCGATGATACTCCAATCGGCCGAAACACGAGGCAGACCCGTGGTCGGGTCAATCAGAATCTGACCAGCCTCGTTGCGCTCGTAGGCACGACCGGTAACGGTGCTGATGGGATGTCCTCTCATCACACCATTACGGATGTTACCTGAGTTCCAAGTGTAGGCGTTATAGAACTCAACCAGGTTCTCGGGCAAGTAAACAACCTCACTGTTGGTGTGTGACATGTTCAAGCCAACGTTCCAGCGAACGTCCGGGGTGCGAACCAGGTCAACATCGGCGTGGCCTTCCCAGCCCCACGTGTTAAACGTACCCACGTTCATGTTGTTCAATACGAAACCGGTAGCGTAACTCATGCGGAAGCCGGTCACGATCTGGTCGGCGCAGTGGGTGCGGAACCAGGTGAAGTCGGCATTGATGCGGTCGTTCCAGAAGCGAGCCTCAACACCAGCCTCGTATGAGGTGGTCATCTCGGGCTTGAGGCTACGGTTGGGACCGGTATAGCCGTACTTGTAACCACCACCCGTCAGATAGGTGGGCTCGAGCTCGGGATCGATTGAGAGCACGGGAGCATCCTTACCGACCTGTGCGACAGCGCCGCGCAGTTTCAGGTAGTTGATGAAGCCGATATGCTTCATGAAGCCCATCTCGCTGAGCACGATTGCAAGCTCACCAGCGGGATAGAAGTAGTGGTTATTGTCCTTGGGCAAGGTTGAGGACCAGTCGTTACGGAAGCGGCCGGTCAAGAAGATCATATTGTTGTAACCCAGCTCTAACTGACCCGAGATAGCCTGCACGCGACGCTTGGTCGAGCGCTTCTTACTGGAGACGGTGCTCTCGGTACAGTTGTTGATGCTGTAGAAGTCAATCACCTTGAAGTTGGAACCATAGGATGACAAGCTCGTCACACCGTTCTCCAACTGGTGGTAACCCACCTGCAGGCCCAACGAGTACTTGTTGTCCTGCCAGCTGTTGTTGTAGCCGGCCAGCACGTTGAGCGTCGGGTCGTTGGTGTTGTACTTGGTGATGCTGTACTTACCGGCATTGTTGCTATCATCAACAGCCATGTTAGTAGTCACAAAATACGGATGCTTACCATACTGGTAGGTCGAGGTGCTCACGTCCCAACCCATTTGCAAGCGAAGGTAGGTGTGGACGATCGGGGTGAAATTCAGTGAGAAAGCGCTGATGATACGATCGGTCTCATCATGATTCAGGTTCTTCATCAAACCGAACAGCGGGTTCAGCAAATCGGTATCGGTGTAGTATGCGGGATACTTCTGGTGAGCACCGTCCTCGGCAAGATAGATGCTCATATCATCTACACTCGGCCATTTGTAGCTTTGGCGAATAGGACCGTCCAAACCACGCATGGCCTTGTCGTTCTTGGCGTTCACATACTGCATGGTACCTTCCATCGCTAACCACTTGGTCAACTGGGCGCGACCTGACAGTGACAGGTTGGTACGCGTCAGGTTCGTGGTCTTGACAACACCGTCCTGGTCAAAGAAAGAAGCACTGGCACGAACAGACATCTTTTCGTTACCAGCCTCCATCGACAGGTTGTGGCGGTGCATGAAACCGGTCTGCAGCACGGCAGCAGCGTTGTCATAGTAAGGCAGTGAGCCATCATACAGTGAACCATAGCGGCTGGTGTAGTAGAAGTTGGCAGCACCATAAGCACCGTTGATGTACTTGTCCTGAACCTTGGGCCAACCATAAGCTTTTGACCAAGTAATCTGGTTGCTGTAGGTTACGCGTGCGCGGCCTGCACGACCTTTCTTGGTGGTGATGATGATAGCACCGTTCGAGGCATCACTACCGTACAGAGCGGCAGCAGCAGCGCCTTTCAAGACGGTCATCGACTCGATGTCCTCGGGGTTGAAGTCGTTACCACGAGACGAGTAGTCGGTCGAACGGACATTCAGACCAGTAACATCATCGGAAACTGCCAGACCCGTTGTGGGGTTGAACGAGGTGTTGTTCATGGGCACACCGTCGATGACATACAGCGGCTGGTTGTTACCACTCAGTGACGTGGCACTGCGCAATACAACAGTCGTTGAGGCACCGGGGGCACCACCTGAACTAACGACGCTCATACCCGACACACGACCTTGCAGGGCCGAGATAAAGTCGGTACGGCCCGACTCAATAATGTCTTGGGCCTTCACGTTCTGCACCGAGGAACCCACGGTGCGTGCAACACGCTTCATACCGAACTCGGCCGTCACCACTACATCCTGCAGGGTATTGGCACCTTCGGTCAACTGTACGTTAGCGGCTTGTGACGCGGGAACTTCAATTGCGTCAAAGCCCACATAGGAGAAGACAAGCGTCTGGTTCGGGTCGGCCTTAATCGAGTAACGACCATCCAAGTCGGTGGTCGTTCCCGTATTTGTGCCTTTAACCCTTACATTAACGCCAATCATCGGCTCTCCGTTGGCGTCCTTCACAACGCCCGAAACTCGGTTGCTCTGGGCAACAGCCGTGAAGCCCGTGCTATACTGACTTGGTGTCAGTCCAGCAGGGATACCCATGGCTATCGCCAATGCGCAGAGCAGTGCTAATTGTTTTTTCATACGCACTTTGCTTTTAATTGATTAGTTAATGAATTGGTTAAACATCGATATATTGTTACATTCTCAATCACTCTTGTGGCAGTATTCTCCCTTCCCGGGGAACACGAAAAACAAGTTTCAAAAGGCAAAAGTGCAAAAAAATATTAACTCCTACAAACTTTTTGTTGAAAAAGTGGCTGTTTTCCAAATAAATCGGCATAAAACCACGATTTTTACGCAATCGATTTAGACATTAACCTCATTTTTTTGACAAAATTAACGTTTGGATTTTAGGCGTTAGGAGGCAATGATTTAGGGGGCATCCGCGTTCCTTTTTTTCAAACAGCATAATAACGTGAATTCGATGAAATGAACGTGCTGTTAATCAACTCCTCCCCTAAGATAGGGGAGGTGCCCGTAAGGGCGGAGGAGTATGATACCCACTGATGATAAACTATATTGTAGCATCAACGCCCCCTTACCCCCTCTAATCTTAGAGGGGGAGTTGCTAATGCACTGAAAATCAACAATTCGTCGAACTCATGTAAAAACAACTCAATGAATTGTTGTTTGATTTAGGTATGCGGATGCCTACTTAAAGATCTTAGCGGATTAGATTGAGGTTTTGTGTCAGCGAGCATAAAAACAACGCCGCCGGGGCGTGTAGCCTCGGCGGACGTCGTTAAAAATGAATGGAGTGGGGGATTACTCTTGGTTGCTGTCCCACCATACGGGGATGGTCCAAGCGTCATCCTGGAGGTTCCACATCACTTCCTTGCCCTCACCGTCGGTCATGCGGGCACCGGGAACCTGGCTGCCGATGGCCTGCAGGTTCTTGCTGTTGTAGTTGTACTCGTGCGAGCACTGACGCCAGCGGCGATACTGCTTACCCTCGGGGATTGCCAGCATAGCGGCAGCCACCTTGTAGTGGTAAGCGGGAACTGACCAACCGAAGAAGATGTTGGGATCGAAGTCATAGCGGCGCATATCGTTCCAGATCTCATAGGAGAACATCAGGGCAATACGCTTCTGCATGAGGATGTGGCCAATGGTCAACTCAGCCTGAGTGCCGATACCATTGTTCACGAAGTTGTCGATAGCCTCATCGGTCATCGGGGTGAACGACGGGCAGTCGGCGAGGCTTGCATCCTCGGCAATCCATGCCCTCAGCTTCTCGTTCATCAGCTCGCAGCTGGCCTTGACACCCTTCTTGTAGGCATCGTATGCACCAGCCTTGTCACCCTTCTTCAAGAGGGTCTCGGCCTTGATGAAGCAGCACTCGGCATAGGTGCCAATGTAGGTGGGCGAGCTCACGCGGGTGTAGAACGTACCCGACTCGGCCGACTCAAACTTACCACTACCGGCGCGGCAGTACAGGATGCTGGGATTAGCAAAGTAACCCTTGCAGTCACTGGTGCATTCGATATAGACGGTATCACCCTTGCGAGCATCATTCTTTGTGTCAATGTACCAGCTGTTGGTAGACGTATTGAACATGGCGCGAAGAGGACCACCTTGGCTGTTGATATCGCTGGCCATGTCAACGCCGAGCGAACGGCGCCAGTTGCCCACCCACTTCACGTCGGTACGGCTGTTGGCATCCTTGCTGGGGCTGTAAGCCCAGGGGATGATGTGGTCGGCACGGGGGTCTTCAACACCCTTACCGGCAAAGTTGGTCAGGTTGTCATAGAGCATCTTGGTCACCATGTAACCGGCATTCATACCGCAAACCGAGAACAGGGGTGAGTAGTCAACAGGCTCATCCCAACCCAGTACGTCGTGCGTGGGACCGTTGTCGTCGGTATGGTTAACGATGGTGTTGTCGGCATTGCTCTGCATAGCCTTGTCAAGGCAGCGCAGGATCTCGTCGGCATCATACTTACCATCCTTGTAGCTACCAGCACCTTTCTTATTCAACTTGTTGATCCAGCGGGCCTTGAGCATATAGGCGAGTTTGATCCACTTGTTCAGGTCACCCTTGTTCCACCAGTCACCGGCTGCCAGCGTGGGCAGGCTGGGATCCTGGCTCTGACCCTTCTCAAGGAGTTCGATGGCCTTGTCGATGCACTCAAAGCAGCCCAGATAGATGGTCTTACCCGTATCATACTCGGGGGTAGCGGGCTCAGCAGCAGCCTGGGTGTAAGGCATCTCACCATAAAGGTCGGTCATGGCCATGAAGCCATAGGCCTTAATCAGATAGCCGGCACCAGCAAATTGCCAGTTTTCGGCAGCCTCGGCCTTGGCAATCATGTCGGGCACATTGGCATAGGCGCCGACGAACCACCACTGATAGGTCGTGGTTACCTGACCAATAACAGGATACCAATAGGAAACGTGCCAGTAGTTACCGCCACCGTTGTAGCGGGTCCAGTCACCCATGGACATGGTAGTGCGCCAAGCGCTGAACTGCAAGCCACTGTTGGTATAGAACTCAATGTGTGCGAGACGCTGGTCGTAGGTCGTGGACTCGGCCGAAGGAGTATTCGGGTCAACGTTCACGTCAAGCCAGTCGTTGCAAGAGGTCAGCGACAGCATCGCAGCACCCAGACCGCACAGTATAATTGATTTGAAAAGTTTCATAATTATATCTGTTTTTTAATAGTCAGTTAATGATTACTTCACGATGATTTCGCAAATCGAAACACGGTTCCAGCTCAATTCGTCAAACATGTTGCTGATACCCTGGCCAGCGGCTTTGATGCGGTTGGGAGCGATACCATACTTCTTGACGAGCATGTCCTTCACGCTGGCGGCACGGCCTTCAGCGAGCTTGAGGTTGTTGGCCTGATTGCCCTCGGGAGAAGCATAACCCTTGATTTCGCAGGTTGCCTCGGGATGGCTCTTCAGGTAAGCGGCAACACGCTCAACGTTGGGACGCTGATCGGCACCGATGGCGGTCTTGTTCACAGGATAGTGAACGAGCACGTTCATGTACTGCTTGCTGTTGTCAACAACGGCTGCAGGCTTGTTCTTGGCAGCGTTCAGGTCGTTGCGGCAGTTAGCCAGAGCACGGTTAGCGGCAGCAAGGTCGTTCTCGAGCTGAGCAATGCGGCCATTGCTAGCGTTCTGAGCGTTGGCCAGCTGGTTGCGCAGGTCGTTGATCTGACCGTTGAGGTTCTCGAGCTCAACGTTGTTCACGCGGGCGGGAGCGGCATCGTCGGTGCCGAAGGTCAGGTTTACGCCGATAGCATAGGAACGGGTAGCGGGAACGCCACAGTAGTCGAAGCCTACCGATGACGAACCACCGATACCAGCACCAGCGGCGGCCACCTCAGGATCACCGTCATAGTTGGTGAACAGCAGCAGGTTGTTAGCCGAAGCTGTGATGGCTGCACGCTTGATGTACTTGGTACGGGCCAAGAAGCTGCGAGGAACATCATAGGTCAGCGAGATGGTGCGCAGACGCAGGCTCTTCACGTAGGTAATCCAGTTACGAACCTCGTAGTTGTAAGCACCGGTGTAGTAGTTCTTGATGATGTTGTAACCACTGGTCTCGTTGCCGTTAAAGATGTAGTTCTGATCGGCCTTCCAGGTGTTGCTGACAGGCTCATAGATAGGATCGCCGTTGGCATCCTTGTTACCCGTGTCAAACACACCCTCGATGGTAAGAGCCTCGTTGCGCCAGTCGGCGCTGAGCTCGCTCACGCCGCTCATCGACATGGCATACTTGGTACCGTTGAAGACGTCGCCGCCATAACGGAACTCCCACAACATGTTGAAGGTCCAGTTCTTGAAGAAGGTGAAGGTGTTGTTCCAACCACCCTGCCACTTGGCCTCACGGTCGCCGACCTCATAGGCCTTGCCGTCGGTGGTGGGGAAGCCATTCTTGTCAAGGATGAGTTCACCCTTGCTGGTGCGGTTCCACTTGGTACCGTCGATACCCATGAAGTTACCATGGTTGTAGCTGGCAGCCTTAGCACCACCATACTGCACGTCGGTCAGGTACATAACGTCGATACCGTTCACCAGGTCACCCACGGTGCCACGGTTACCGAAGATGTTGATACCGGTTTCCCAAATGAAGTTCTCATGCTGGATGGGAGTGCCACTCAAGCTGAACTCAAGACCCTTGTTATAGATGTTACCAGAGTTCAATGAGCAGAAGATGTAACCGGTGGACTGAGGTCCGCGCGGCGACAAGATCATGTCATAAGAATTGTTGGTGTAGTAAGCTGCATCAAATTTCAAGCGGTTCTGGAGGAAGCGCAGCTCAAGACCAACCTCGGTCGAACGGGTGCGCTCGGGCTTCATATAGGTGTTACCACGGGTCCAGCTATTGCCGATACCGATGATACCATCAAGATAAGTACCTACAGGCCACGAATAAGTGTTGGTCTCGTAAGGGGAGGTGTCCTTACCTACCTCGGCCCAGCTGGCACGGATCTTACCAAAGGAGAACCAGTCAGGCAGGCTCTCACGGAAGAGCTCGGTGAAGGCGATAGCGCCGCTCACGCTGGGATAGAAGTAGCTGCGGTTATCCTTGGGCAGAGTCGAAGACCAGTCGTTACGGCCGGTAACGGTCAGGAAGATAGCGTTGCGCCAGTCAACACGGAACTCACCGAAAGCCGAAACCATACGCTTCTGGCTCATACGATGCTTAAAGCTCTGTGAAGCCTTCTCGGCGTACTCAGCACTATAGAATTCCGAGGGGAAGTTATAGGCCATCTCATAGTCGCTACGGGTCTTGGTGTACTCGGTAGCACCACCCAACATCAAGTTGAAGTTGAAGTCACCGAACTGCTTGTTCCAGTTCGACATCAGGTTGTTGCTCAAGTAACGATACTTGTACATGTTGTTACTCCACATACCGTTCTGCCAAACCTTCTTGATGGCACCATTCGGGGCTATGCGGTTGTCGCTCTGAGTCGTGTAGCTGTCCACACCCATGCGGTAGCTCAGCCACCACCAGTCAAACAGATCCCACTTCACGTTGAAGTTGCCGGTGAAACGCTCGGTGTCATCGGTCATCTTGTTCTTGTTGACAATCCAGTAGGGGTTGTCACGCTCGTCCCAAGGATCAAGCAGATCACCGAACATGCGATAGCGTGTGCCGTCATCATTGAGGTAGTGGCGCATGTCATCGCTGGGAGCCCAGTTGTAGGCAGCATAGAGGGCACCAGTACCACTGGAACCGTACAGAGCGGCACCAGTCAGGGTCTTCACGGTGCGGGCATCGCTGTAGGCAGCGTTGGCGCCAAAGGTGAAGCGGCCCACCTTCTGCTCACCATTGAAGCGGAAGGTCGTCTTGGTGTAACCCGTGGTGGGAACGATACCGTCCTGATCGTAGAATGAACCGCTCAGGAAGAAGTTGTTGTTCTTGGTACCACCGCTAACGCTCAAGTTGGTGTCCCAGATGATACCTGTCTCGAAGAAGTTCTTCAGGTTATCATAGAAGGGAACATTCTGCTTGGGACCCCATGAGTTGTAGCTGTCGTCCTTGATGTCAAGACCGGTCCACTGGCCAGCGTCGTTGTACATGTCGGTCATGTAACCGCGGATGTACTCGTTTTGAGTCTTGGGCAGATCCTTCACCATCGAGGCAATCATCTTACCCGAGAAGCTGACCTCGGTGTGGCCTTCCTTACCTTTCTTGGTAGTGATGATGACAACACCGTTGGCAGCACGGCTACCGTAAAGTGCCGATGCGGCCGGACCCTTCAGGATCGACATGCTCTCGATGTCCTCGGGGTTGATATCCATCACACGGTTGGAAGAAGTGGTGGCACTGTTCATCATACCGTCGAATGCGGAGTTACCAACAACACCTGCCGAGTTGTCGTAGATGACACCATCCACAACGAACAGCGGCTGAGAGTCATGGGTCTCGGAAACCGTAGTACCACCACGCAGGATGATCTGGGCGCCCGAACCAGCGGCACCAGACGACTGGGTGATGTTAACACCAGCAATCTTACCCGACAGGGAGTTGATGGCGTTGGCGCTCTTGTTGCGCATCAGCTCATCGGCCTTCAGGTCGTCAACGGCATAACCCAGTGACTTCTTGTCCTTGCGGATACCGAGTGCGGTTACAACCACCTCGTCCAGGACCTGGTCATTGGCCTGCATGCTGATGTCCATGTCACCGCTACCAACGGTAACCTCCATGGGCTTACTGCCGATGTAGGATACGACGAGCACGTCGCCACGGTTAGCGTTGATTGAATACTTGCCGTCCACATCGGTGGCGGTACCGCGGTTGGTACCCTTGACCTTGACGGTCGCACCGATGAGAGGCTCACCTTGGGCGTCACGTATGACGCCAGAGACTTTGTTGGCTTGGGCCTCGGCTGTGAAACCCGTGCTGGGGAGTGATGTCATCCCAGCCGGTGCTCCGCAGGCGATTGCCAGAGCGGCCAACAGTGCTAATTGTTTTTTCATACGCACTAACTTTAAATTAATAAATTAAGTTATTTAATCATTCATTTTTTTGGCATTTGAAAAGGCAAATTTGCAAATAAAAATTATCGTGACCAAAAAAACAACCAAAAAAATGACGAAAAAGGGTCAATTTTGGCGTTTTTTACCACAATATTTCTATATTATGGACAATTTTTTGCATTTATTAACATTGAAAACTGCAAAAATCTGCTGATTTTTTGGCCATTTCAAAAAAATTATCGAATTTTGCACTTTGTTAAAAAACGCAAAACCAAACTGATGTGTGAATTGATGTGTGACTGAAGCATATAATATGCGGCAAAATCAGACTCTATAAATTGTATTAACTAACTAAATATTAACTAACTAAAACGTGCTTATGAAAAGACATTTAGCTCTTTTGGGTGCATTGATGCTGCTGTGTGGTACTGGCTACCAGGCCCAGGCAACACCCGCGCCCCAGGTGTCGGCAAATTCCGCCACCAGCATTGTGACAGGCCGCGTTGTCGATGAACAGGGAGAACCCGTCATCGGCGCCAGCATTGTCGAAGTTGGAACGACCCGTGGCACATCGACCGATGTGGACGGTAACTTCTCGTTCAAGGCTAGCCCTAACGCTAAGCTGCAGATTTCGTTCATCGGCTACAAGACTCAGGAGCTGCGTGCCAGCAACGGCATGCGCGTCGTCCTCGCCGAGGATAACGCAAAGCTCGATGAGGTCGTAGTCGTTGGTTACGGTACACAGCGCAAGGCCAACCTGACCGGTGCTGTGAGCACCGTGGATGTTGACAAGGTGCTCGGTTCCAAGTCCGAGACCGACGTCAGGAAGTCACTGCAGGGTACCGTTCCCGGCTTGACCATCTTGAACGCCAACGGTGACATCAGCGCCGACCCGTCAATTGTTATTCGTGGTATTGGTACGCTGTCTAACAGTGGTGTATCCAACCCGTTGTACATCGTTGACGGTGTGCCCGTTGAATCGCTGGGTGACCTGAACCCCGCCGATATCGAGAACATCAGTGTCCTGAAGGATGCTGCTTCGACCTCGATCTACGGTACACGTGCAGCTTTCGGTGTTGTTTTGATCACCACCAGGACCGCTCACGTGAAGGACAACGTAAGGGTTAACTACAACAACAACTTCGCATGGAGCCAGGCTACCACCTTGCCCGACTATCCCAACGTTCCCACCCAGGTTAGCGCCCTGAACGACGTGAACCACCGCATGGGCGTTGCATCGGAGCTCTTTGGTATGTACATGGACAGCGAGGCTTTCCAGAATGGTATCAACAACTGGATCAAGAAGCATGGCGACATCAAGGACAAGTATCGTCAGATGGTCTATGGTGACGACTATGATGAGAACGGTTACTATGCCAACTGGGATGTTCCCGGCATCATGTTCAACAACCATGCTCCCTCACAGAGCCACACCCTGAGTGTAACCGGTAACTCGGGCCGCATCAACTTCTACACCTCGGTTGGTTACAACCAGAAGCAGTCGCTGATGAACTTCAACCCCGACAAGTTCCGCAAGTACAACGCCACCGCCAACATCTCGGTGCGCGCTACCGACTGGTTAGAGGTCGGCACCCGCATCAGCTATGTTGACAGGACCTATGAGACTCCCTACAAGCGTGGTGCCGGTACCTATCAGTACCTGTGGCGCTGGGGTTCGTTCTTTGGCCCCTACGGCTACTTTGTAGATCCTAACGACGGCAAGCAGTATGACGCCCGCACCATGATTGGTGGTCGCAACACCGGTGGTGATTGCTACTACAAGATGAACAACCTGAGCCTGGGCGCATTCGCCAAGATTGACTTCGGTTATGGCCTGAGCTTCAATGCCGACTACACCTTCATCAAGAGGGACACCCGTTACAAGGGCGTAGGTCTCCCCTCGGTTGTTTACAACACTTGGGGTCTGAATCCTCAGGGTCCCGTGGACATCACTGGCTCGACCTTCATCGAGACCGACCGCAGCAACCGTTACAACCACGTGGCTAACGGTTACTTTGATTGGCACCGTTCAATCAATGACGCACACAACTTCAACTTTAAGGTGGGTGCCAATGTGGATAAGTATGAGTATGAGTACCTCTACTACGAGCGTCACGGCATTCAGGACCTCAACATGCCTGAGCTGGCACTGTGTAACGAGGACTACAGCTACAGCCACAGCCATACCCACTGGGGTTCAGCAGGCTTCTTTGGCCGTATCAACTATGACTACAAGGGCATCTGGTTGCTCGAGCTGAATGGCCGCTACGACGGTTCGAGCAAGTTCCCCAAGAAAGATCAGTGGGCGTTCTTCCCCTCTGCATCAATTGGTTGGCGCATCAGTGAGATGGGCTTCTGGACTCCCATTAAGAACACCATCAGCAATGCTAAGATTCGTGCATCTTATGGTGTAATCGGTAACCAGGAAATCGGTTCCAATATGTTCCTCGAGACCATGGGCAAGGTGACCAACGGTGTAAACTGGGTTGGTACCGGCAACTCCAAGTATGACTACTTTGGTGCTCCCAAACTGGTTTCTGAATCACTGACCTGGGAGAAGATCCACACCACCAACGTGGGTCTTGACCTGGCCTTCTTCAACGGCCACCTGAACGTGACCGCCGACTGGTATCAGCGTGACACTAAGGACATGCTCGCTCCCGGTAAGGCCATGCCTTCAGTTCTGGGTGCAAGCGCCGCTTGGGAGAACGCAGGTTCGATGCGCACCCGTGGTTGGGAAGTCGCTGTTGACTACCGCAACCGCATCGGCGCCGTTGATTTCTATGTTACTGCTATCGTGAATGACTACAAGACCAAGGTTACCACTTGGGACAGCAACAACATGATCAACACCAACTACTCTGGTAAGGAGTATGGCGAGATCTGGGGCTTCGAGACCGACCGCTACTTCGACTTCAAGGACTTCAATGCCGACGGTACCTATGCCGCTGGTGTTGCTGACCAGACCAAGCTGCAGTCCAACGGCTTTGTTTACGGCCCTGGTGACATCAAGTTCAAGGACCTGAACGGTGACGGTGTGATCGACTGGGGTAAGGGTACTCCCGAAGATCACGGTGACCTGAAGCGCATCGGTAACTTCACCCCGCGCTATCAGTACTCGCTGCGCCTGGGTGCTGCCTGGAAGGGCTTTGACGTTGACTTCTACCTGCAGGGCGTAGGCAAGCGCGACATGTGGACCCAGTCTGCATTCGTAATGCCGTTCATGCGTGGTGCCGACGCTATCTACACCAACCAGACCAGCTATGTGACCGAGGCTGACTATGCCGCCGGTAGGATTGACCAGAACGCCGACTTCCCCCGCATGTGGGCTGGTGGCGCTGGCCGTGGTACCGCTTCGAGCGACATCCTTGACCTGGGTAAGTTCAACTTCTATCCCCAGACCAAGTATCTGGTGAACATGAGCTACCTGCGCATGAAGAACATCACCGTTGGTTACACGCTGCCGCAGAACTGGACCCGCAAGGCCCTCATCGAGAAACTGCGCATCTACGCTTCGACCGACAACCTGTTCGACATCATCAACCACAACAACGGTACCGGTCTCGATCCCGAGATCAACACCGGTGTGGGTTCCTATGGTAACGCTGTTTGGGGTCGTACCGATCCTATCATGCGTACCTACAGTGTAGGTCTTCAGCTGACCTTCGGCAGCAGCAGCCGCACTGCCGTTGCCGGTCCCGTTGACAACAGCGCCCTGAACGCTCAGATCAATGACCTGCGCGCACAGCTCGCCGACGCCGAGAACGGCTACAACGCCCGCCTCGCCGACCTGCAGAACCAGCTCAACGCTGCCAACAACCGCAACGCTCAACTGCAGAAGGATTTGAACGAATGCCAGAAGAGCAAGGGCAACATGATTGACAAGGCCCAGCAGTACATGACCGTTTTGTGCCACTTCCCCGTGAACAAGACCGCCGTCACTGCCGACCAGCAGCCCAATGTTGAGCGCATCGCCGCTTACATGAAGAGCCATCCCGGTTCAACCTGCGAAATCAAGGGTTATGCATCGCCCGAGGGTCCTCAGGACCACAACATCAAGCTCGCTGAGGGCCGTGCCGCCAGCGTGAAGGATATGCTCGTGAAGAAGTATGGCATCGATGCCAAGCGCATCAAGGCCGCTGGCCAGGGCATCAGCAACATGTTTGATGAGCTGAGCTGGAACCGCGTTTCTATCTGCGAGATCATCGTGAAGTAATTATTATGAACTCAATTTAAACAGATATAATTATGAAACTTTTCAAATCAATTATACTTGTTGGTCTGGGTGTTTTCATGCTCTCCTTGGCTTCGTGCGATGATATCCTCGACACTGATCCCTATGATCAGTTTACCAAGGACAACTACTTTACCAGTGAGACCAACGTCCAACTGTTTGCCAACTATTTCTATAACACCTTTACGGGTTATGGTAGCGGCAGCGGTGACTACTACTTCAATACTTTGAATGACGACCAGGCCTCTACCGGTATCACCAAGTGGTCATACATGAACGTTCCCGGTAGCGCTGCTGCCTGGAATACTCCCTATGTTGAAATCCGCCGCGCCAATACCCTTATTGCCGCTGTGCCCAACGTAGAGTCGATGAGCGATGCCAAGAAGGCCAACTGGCTGGGTATCGGTCGCCTGTACCGTGCATGGCAGCACTACAAGGTGGTTCGCAACTATGGTGACTGCTACTGGGTGGACAAGGAACTTGATCCCAGTGACACCGAGATTCTGTACGGTCCCCGTCAGCCCCGCAACGACGTGATGGACAAGGTGCTTGAGGACCTGAACTACGCTTGCACCAGCATCACCGACAATGCCAACTCGCGCACCGCTTTCAACAAGTGGGTTGCTCTGGCCATGAAGGCTGAGGTTTGCCTCTATGAGGGTGACTACAGCAAGTATGTGACCAAGAACAACGAGCGCGCCACCCGTTACCTCAACGAGGCCAAGAACGCTTGCGAGCAGATTATGAACTCTGGTAACTTTGCCCTGAACGACAACTACCAGGCTAACTTCAACTCGCTTGACCTCGCTGGCAACAAGGAGATGATCCTGTACAAGCACTACATCCAGAGTACGTTTGCACACGGTACCATCGACTACACTTGCGGTTCTACCCAGGTAAACGGTATGACCAAGGACGCCTTTGACAGCTACCTGTTCAAGGATGGTAAGCCCCTGGCTACCACCAGCCTGAACAAGACCGACCACGGTACCGTAGTTGTCCTCGACGACAACTCAGGTCTGGGTGAGGCTCCCCACATCGACATCACCAACGTGCTCGCTAACCGCGACCCGCGCCTGAGCGCTCAGGTGGACAAGATTCTCCAATTCCCCGGTTGTGGTTACGCCCGCTTTGGCGGTGCTCAGTCTACCGCTTCGACCGGTTATGGTGTATTCCTGTTCGATACCAACCTGATCGACAACACCAACCGTCAGAGCACCTATGGTAACTGGACCGATGCTCCCATCTTCTGGTATGCCGAGATTCTGTTGAACTATGCTGAGGCTTGCGCCGAGCTGGGTAACATCACCCAGAACGACCTCGACAAGTCCATCAACCTGCTGCGTGACCGCGTGAGCATGCCCCACATGACCACCAGTGTTGAGGCCGATCCCGCCAACAACATGGGTGTTAGCAACATCCTGTGGGAGGTTCGCCGCGAGCGCCGCGTCGAGATGATGTACTGCATGAACGACCGTTACTGGTCGCTGCTGCGCTGGAACCAGCTCTCACTGCTCGACACCGATGCTCATCCCAACCTGTGCCGTGGTGCTTATGTTGCTGGTTATGAGGCTGGCGGCATCAGCTATGGTGAGATTGATGTTGACGCCGACGGTTACATCAACTGCTCGAACAACGGTGCTCCCCGTAAGTGGGATGCCAAGTACAACCTGTTCCCCATTCCCGACGATCAGCGCAACCTGAATCCCGAGATTGGCCAGAACCCCGGTTGGTAATCTTAATTCAATGGCATCAAGCAAGTTGGCTTGATGCCATTGAAGTTTAGAGGTTAGGGTTTAAAGGTTAGAGACCTCTACACACCACCTCATCAATAAAACAGCTGCCGCCGTGTCGTGAGTGACACGGCGGCAGCCTTTTCTTTCCAAAAATCTCTAAAGACCTTAAAGGCTTTAAGGACGTTAAAGTCCTTATTGATAATCCCTAATCCTCACGTCGATGCCGCTGCCCTCGAGCAATTTGACTACCTGCTGGATGTCGGTCTCGCCATAGTGGTAGGGGAACAACACGGTGGGATTGAACATGCGTGCGGCGCGGGCACACTGCTCGGGCGTCATTGTGTAGGGCAAGTTGCATGGCAGGAAAGCCACGTCAATGTCCTTGAGGTCGGCCATCTCAGGGATGTCCTCGGTGTCGCCGGCGATGTAGATGCGCATGCCCTCGATGGTGAGCACAAAGCCGTTGTCACGACCCTTGGGGTGGAACTGCAACTTCTCGGGCGAATTGTTGTAGGCGGGCACAGCATCCACGGTCCAGCCCTCGGACAAGGTGCGGCTGTCGCCGTTGGCCATCACAT
The DNA here is from genome assembly GCA_017427945.1 of Muribaculaceae bacterium. Lineage (GTDB taxonomy): Bacteria > Bacteroidota > Bacteroidia > Bacteroidales > Muribaculaceae > Sodaliphilus. The sequence continues at coordinate 215,307 of JAFRRT010000033.1, forward strand.
CACCCTTGCCGCCCAGCAACTCATAGCAGCGGGCATTGGTGATGAGTTGGGTTCCCTCCTTGGTCAACTGGTTGATGGCCACCGAGTCAAGGTGGTCAAAATGCTCATGTGTCACCAGGATATAGTCGGCCTTAGGTAGGGTAGAGTAGTCGGTCACGGGCTTGACCGCAGTGGTCACGGGGTCCACATAAATCCACTTCTCGCCCACCTGCATCCTGAGGCTTCCGTGCTTGATGCAGTACATCTTCACTGTCGTGCCGTTTTGTGTCTTGAACACGTCACAACCCTTCTCGGGGCCCTCTACACTCTGCGCCGTGCAACCGCACATCGCGCCAACAATCGTCATTGCCATAACTAAAAATTTTATTCTCATTATTTCATCTATTATAGTTACTTGTGTTGCTCAAAGGTAAACATTATCATTCAATTATGTGGCATTTAAACACAAAATCTACCATTTTTTGTGGCAAATCAGTCTCATTTGCTCCCAAAACCGACTGTTTTTCATGATTTATATATATCTTTGCAGTTTATAAACTCAAAAAGTACCGGGAAGTCATGAAAAAGTATGACGAACTCAAGGTATTCTGCAAGAACACCAACGAGTATATCAGTATCGACGGAGGCGAAACGCTCATCGAGCTGTACGACACCATCAAGGGCCGCCTTGACCTAAAGGGCGACGCTGTGTGCGTGTTGGTCAACAACAAGGTCGAGGATATGCATTATCCCGTCTTTTCTCCCAAGCACGTTGAGTTTATCGACATCACCAACAACGCCGGCTACCGTGTATTGACACGCTCGTTGTGCATGGTGCTCTACAAGGCACTCAACGACTTATATCCCGGCAAGCGCCTGTGCATCCAGCACAGCATCAGCAACGGCCATTATTGCCAAATCAAGCACGAAGAGGAATTCCTCACGCCCGAGATTATTGCTCAGCTCAAGCAGCGCATGACCGAGATTATCGATGAGGACATGCCGTTTGTACGTCGCGAGCGCCTGACGACAGATGTCATCGAGATGTTCCGCAAACAGGGCCTTAAGGACAAGGTGCGCCTGCTCGAGAGTATCAACCAGCTCTATACCGTCTATTACAAGCTTGACGATATCATCGATAGCTTCTACGGTCCGCTGGTACCCTCGACAGGGATGCTCAAGGTCTTTGACCTCGTGCCCTACGAGCAAGGGATGCTCCTGTTAGGACCTAACCGCAAGCAACTTGACCAGGTCATCAAATGGGAACCGCAGCCCAAGATGTTCAAGGCCTTTACCGACCACATCAACTTCAACAAAATCATCCGTCTGGGTGATGTAGGCGAGCTTAACCATGCCATCCAGGCCGGTTATGCCCCCCTGCTCATTAACGTGGTAGAGGCACTTCACAACAAGCATTTCATCCAGATTGCCGACGAAATCACCCGCCGTTATAACGAGGGTGGTGCCCGCGTGGTGCTCATTGCAGGACCGTCGTCAAGCGGTAAGACCACCTCGTCAAAGCGACTGGCTATTCAGCTGATTACCAACTGTATCGTACCCAAGGTCATTGAGTTGGACAACTACTTTGTGAACCGCGATCGCACGCCTCGGGACGAGACTGGCGACTATGACTACGAGTCGCTTTACGCCCTCGACCTGGAGCAGTTCAACAAAGATGTGACCGACCTGCTCGACGGCAAGGAGGTGGAAATGCCCACCTACAACTTCAAGACCGGACAACGCGAGTACCTGGGCAACAAGCTCAAGCTCAATGAGGGCGATATCCTGCTCATGGAGGGTATTCACGGCCTGAATCCCGAGCTCACCCGCAACATCCCTGAGGATCAGAAGTTCCGCGTCTTCGTTTCGGCCCTCACCACGTTGAGCATCGATGACCACAACTGGATTGGCACCTACGACAACCGTCTGCTCAGACGCATCATCCGCGACCACAAGTATCGCGGTTGTGCTGCCAAGGACACCATCCAGCGATGGGCCAGCGTGCGCCGCGGCGAGGAAAAATGGATTATGCCTTTCCACGAAAATGCCGACGCCATGTTCAACTCCTCGCTGCTGTTTGAGCTGTCGGTAATGAAGAATTACGCGCTGCCCATCCTGCAACAGGTACCCTCCAACACGCCTGAGTATGCCGAGGCCTCTCGTCTGATGAAGTTCCTGAGTTACTTCGAGCCTCTCGACGAGAAAGACATCCCCAGCACGAGCTTGCTGCGTGAGTTCCTGGGCGGAAGCAGCTTCCACTACTAACGTGAAATTGTGGGCTTTATCGCGAAATGCGGTAAAGCCCACAATGATTATATAAAGACAATTAATCAACCACAATATTAACAATAACAAGCAAACCAATGATTGAGAATTCAGCAAGTGCAGAACAACAGACACCTCAAATGTCACTTGAAGATTTTTGTGGAACTATCAGGCGCCTTGAGTCACAGGGCTATGACGGCATATCCCTCTTCAATGATGTGATTTCACAAGGCTATGCACCTGAACTCATTGCCGAAGATGAATACCAACACAGCAGGCGTCTGGAACGCATCACCACCGAGATTACACGGCGTTTCAGGCAAGAAGGGCTGAGGATGGTGCTCGTTGCCGGCCCGTCGTGCTCAGGCAAGACGACCACGTCGAGGTTCCTCAACCACATGCTGCGCGACAACGGCATCCAGCCCTGTGTCGTCTCGCTCGACAACTATTTCCTGAACCTGGACCAACGCCCCCTTGACCCCAATGGCAATATCGACTATGAGTCCTTCTATGGCTTGGATGTAAAGCAGTTGGGACGCGATGTGGCCAGCCTGCTGGCCGGCGACCAAGTGTCGATGCCCACCTATGACTACGTCAAGGGCGAGCGCGCCTATCGCGGCAACACCCTCAAACTCGACAGCAACAGCCTGCTCTTTCTGGAAGGCCTGCATGCGCTGAACCCGCTGCTGGTGCCCGATATCGATGAGAACGTGAAATTCAGGCTGTTTGTCACCGCCCAAGCCACCATCTACTATGGCGAGAAAGCCGGACTTGAAGAGCACGACAACCGCCTGCTGCGTCGCATCTACCGCGACTATAACAGCCGCGGCGCCAGCGCGTTGCAGACGCTGCAGTGGTGGCCCGGCGTGCTGCGAGGCGAGAACCTGTGGATTCTGCCGTTTGCCAGCCATGCCGATGCGTGGTTCAACACGTCGATGGTGTTTGAGTTCTCAGCCATCAAGTCGCGCGTGGCGCAGTTGCTGCAGGAAGTGCCTGAGAGCGAGCCGGTAGAGTACAAGATAGCGCAAAGGCTCACCTGCGTTCTCGACCGCATCGCCCCGCTCACCCAGGAAGACTTTGCCGCTATCGCCCCCAAACGGCGCTTCTTGCTGAGCAACGATGGAAAATAGAAGATAAACGGCTGAATGCCAGCCATCTTATCTATAACATCTAGATAATCTAGAGCATCTAGAATATCTAGATAACCAGATTACGGATAACAAAAAAAGTGGCTCGCGCCACTTTTTTGTTACTGGATAATAAGCAGTCACCCTTGTTATTCCTCGTCGGGGTCGCTGACTACCTGGAAATCCTTGTTCTCATCCTCGTAGTCGCTCTCCCAGTACTCCTCGCTCCACTGCTTGCTGCCCGAGTCGACCATCTTGCCGCCGGCATCGGGGGCCTCGTCGTCAAGGTCGTCGGCGCCAAAGATAAAGGCGTCCTCGGCCTGCTCACGATGGCGTTCGTCGAGGTCGTGGTGGACGGGCGTCTCGGGAATGCGGTTGCGCTCGTCGTTGATGGTGCGCCACAGCAGGTCCTTGAGTTCAGTCAAGCCCATCTGGGCCACACTGGAGATGAACACGCTGGGGATATCGTCGGGCACCTCGGGGCGCATCTGCTCGATGAGTTCGTCGTCAAGCATATCACACTTGGTGATGGCCAGCACGCGGGGTTTAGCAACCAGGTCGGGGTTGAAGGTCTCCAACTCGCGGCACAGGATGCCATACTCCTTGCGGATGTCGTCGCTGTCGGCCGGCACCATGAACAGCAGCACGGCGTTGCGCTCGATGTGGCGCAGGAAGCGCAGTCCCAGTCCTCGGCCTTCGCTGGCCCCCTCGATGATGCCGGGGATATCGGCCATGACGAAGGACTGCTGGCCGCGATAGGACACGATGCCCAGGTTGGGCTCCAGCGTCGTGAACGGGTAGTTGGCAATCTTGGGCTTGGCAGCGCTGATGACGCTGAGCAGGGTGGATTTACCGGCATTGGGAAATCCCACGAGACCCACGTCGGCCAGCAATTTAAGTTCCAGAATGACAGCCTTTTCGACACCTTTCTCGCCTGGTTGGGCAAAGCGCGGGGTCTGCCTGGTGGCCGTCTTGAAGTGCTGGTTGCCCAAGCCGCCGCGGCCGCCGCGCAGCAGGCGCACGACCTGTCCGTCCTGCGTCACGTCACACAGGAACTGGCCCGTCTCGGCATCATAGACCGCCGTGCCGCAAGGCACCTCGATGGTGCGGTCCTCACCGTCCTTGCCGGTGCACTGGTTCTCGCCGCCCGACTGTCCGTCGGTGGCAAACACGTGGCGCTGGTACTTGAGGTGGATGAGGGTCCACAGGTTGCGGTTACCCTTCAGGAAGATGTGACCGCCCCGTCCGCCGTCACCGCCGTCGGGACCGCCCTTGGGGACGTACTTGGCACGGTGCAGGTGGGCCGAACCGGCTCCGCCCTTGCCACTGCGGCACAGTATCTTCACATAGTCGATGAAATTGCTCTCTGCCATAACTCACTTGATTTTAAATAAAAACTGGCGGCGCCTCGCGCAAATGATGAAAAAACTCCTTTGCGCTCGGCTTACACAATTATTGAGCACAAAATTACAGATAATTCTCGGAATTCTGCGTAAATTTGCGCTCACAAAACGATAATAACATTGATATGTTACTGGATTCTATCACTTGGACCGCGAGTCCCGAACTGTTCAGTGCAGGGCCTGTCACCGTGCGGTGGTACGGCCTGATGTTCGCCATCGGTTTCCTGGTGGGCTATGAGATTGTGTACCGCATCTTCCGCCATGAGGGCGCCCGCGAGAGTTGGGTGGGCAGCCTCTTCGTCTATGTCGTGGTGGCCACCGTCGTGGGAGCACGCCTGGGACACGTCTTCTTCTATGACTGGGAGTACTACAGCCAGCACCTGGGCGACATCCCCAAAATCTGGGAAGGCGGGCTCGCCAGCCACGGCGGCACGCTGGGCATCATCATCGCCGTCTGGCTTTACAGCCGTCTGGTCACCCGCAAGCCTATACTGTGGACATTAGACCGCCTGGCAGTGCCCGTGGGACTGGTCGCCGCGCTCATCCGCATCGGCAACCTGATGAACCACGAGATCTACGGCGGCGAGACCACGATGCCGTGGGGATTCCGCTTCGTGACCAACGTGGGTCAGTGGATGCAGGGCGCCGAACCCGTGTTCTCGGCTCCAAGCCATCCCACCCAGATCTATGAGGCCGCCTTCTACCTGCTGACCTTTGCCGTGTGCATGATTCTGTACTGGCGCTATCGGGCGCAAGAGCGGGAAGGCCTCATCTTGGGCGTGTTCATGCTGGGTATCTTTGTACCCCGCTTCTTCATCGAGTTCATCAAGAACGTGCAGGAACCGTGGGAGGTCGCCATGCGCACCAACTGGGGCATCGACCAGGGTCAGTTGCTGAGCATCCCCTTCATCGTGCTGGGCATTTGGCTCATCATCAGGGCTATGCGCCGTCCGCGTGTGCCGCTGGAATATCCCGACCACTTTGCCGACGAATAACCCAAAGGAAAATAACCAAATCATATAAGTAATGAGAATCACTCTCCGCTATTTCATCCTCGCGCTGGCAGCACTGCTGCTGTGCTGCTGCGCCAACAAAGACAAGATGGACAACGTAACTGACACCGCCCAGGCGCCTACCGTGATGGTCGACGACACCACGGTAACGGGCCTCATCGCCTATTATCCGCAATTCAGCCGCATCGACCTCGTGTGCGGGACCATGCCGACACAGCAGGACACCAACGTCATCTTCTGTGCCGAGGCGGCCTTCACCCACGAAATCCTCGATGAATTCGCCCACAGCAACATCGACGGCGACCATGTGAGCGCCGGCAAGCGCTACAAGGGAGCCAAGTGCGAGGACAACAGCGGTGCCTTTGCTTGGTTCGGCGACACCACCTGGGAATTCATCAACGGAGAATACAGCGAACTGCTCGACAGCGTGGCGGCAGCCGGCGGCATGGGATTCGGACAGGCCATCATCATCCACGATGGCGAGAGCATCCGCCCGCTGTGGCGTGAAAAATATGACGACAAGACCACCCACTACCGCGCCCTGTGCGAGAAAGACGGCCGCCTGTGCATCGTCGACAGCCGCGACGAGGTGAGTTATGAGAAATTTGTATCGCTGCTGGAGCAGTTCGCACCGCGCCATGCCCTGTACATGGACATGGGTGCCGGCTGGAACCACTCGTGGTGGCGCGACACGGCAGGCAAGGTGCACGAAATCCATCCCGTGGCCGAAAAATCGCGCTACTGCACCAACTGGATCACCTTCTACAAATAAAACAACAACCCGTTTAAAAAACAACAACAAGTTATAAAAGGAAAACAAGAAGTACAACAAGTACAATTCTTTACGTTGGTAACGGATTTTTAAAAACAACTATAACAACTTGAACAACAATAAATTAAAAAGTTGTCTGAGTTGTTATAGTTGTCTTTATTGAATGCTCCGCACCAGACGGCATTGTTTTTATTGTACTTCTTGTTTTTCCCTTTTCTTGTTTGTTGTCCTACGGTTTGGGGTTGGCGGTGCGGATGTGGATGTCGCTCTGCGGGAAGGGTATCTCGATGCCGTGCTCGTTGAGCACGCTGTAGATGTTCTCCTTGATGCGGGCGATGTCGGCCACCTGTGACGCCACGCGCACCCACACGACAACCAGCAGGTCAACACTGCTCTCGCCGAAGTTCTGGAACAGCACCTGCACCCCCTTCTTGGGATCATAGCAGTCGAGGTGGCTGATGCGCTCGATAATCATCTCGCGCACGGCGTCGATTTTGCTGCCATAGGCCACACCGACGGTGATTTTGGCCATCTCGTAGCCGTGGTTGCGGGTCATGTTCTTGAAATTCTTGGTAAACAACTGGCTGTTTAGGAAGGCGATGACCGAGCCGTCGACGGTCTCGACCAGCGTGCTCTGGTAGTTGATGTTGCTGACCTTGCCGCGCACGCCGTCACACTCGATGACGTCGCCAATCTTGACACGGCCGTTCATCAGCGACAGGCCATAGAACAAGTTCTCGAGGGTGTCCTTCATCGCGAAACCGATACCGGTCGAGAGGCCCGTGAGGATGAACGTGATACCCGTGCGGCTGACTTGCAGCGTCACGAGCACGAAGTAGATGTAGATACCCCAACCGATGTACTTGATGATGTTCATCGACAGGGTCACGGCCTTGGATGCGGCCTTGACCTTGGCCTTGGCATTCGGGTCGTCCTGGATAACGGTCTCGATGTCAATCTCTTCATCGTCGGCAACGTCGTTCTCGCGCTCATAGAGCGAAATGGCCCGTGACTCGGCACGGTTCTGCTTCCACAACTGGTAACCCTGGATAAACAGGTAGATGATGTAATGGAACACAAACGCCAATGCCACGCAGAACAAGAGCCTGTCGAGCGAGAGCACGATGAGGCCGGGCTGGTCGACAAACTTGTAGCGGAAGATGCGTTCACACCACTGCGTGAGGTCAAACACCTGAGCGGCCCAGTAGATCGAGAGGGCAACGCTGAGGGTAGCGGCAATGGGGATAATCATCTTGTAGACCGCGTCATAGAACCACGTGCGCCTCACGTCGGCATCGGCAGGGATGTACTTGTTCTCATAGGAGTGCAGCAGGTCATAGATGACGGTGATGGTCTGAATCATTGTCAGCAGCATGATCCACCAGATGAGCACCTGCACGCTCATGAGCGTGTAGCCCATCCACGACATCACACAGGACACAGCCATCACGATGAACGAGATCCACGAGTAGAACACGTCGCTGCGAGGAACGTCGCTGCTATGGCGACGGTTGGCAACCAATTGCCAGATCGTGCATCCCAGCAGCAGGATAGGGAAAACCAGATTGACGATGGTGCTGGGCAGGAACACGATGCGGAAGAAGAACACGACAAAGCCGATGACCAGCACGGGCACATAGAGTTTGGCGCCGCTCTTGACCGTGTTGCCGTCCAGGCGGATGATGATCGACAGCATGATGACGGCGATGAGCCAGGCATACTCGCTCAAGAGTTTGGTGGCCATAATCATGAAATTCTGGTCGGTCAACACATTGCTGATAATCAACGTGGCTATGCCAAACACCGCTGCTGCAGCACAGACGACGATACACGACCGCTTCTTGCGGAAGGACAGCGTGATGAACCGCTTGGGCACGGCAAAACGCATGATGAGCCAACTCAACAGCAGGGCACCCAGGATATAGATGGCCATGAAGATGAACAGGAAACCGATGATGCCGCCGCGCCACTCGCTGCGTGTCTTGCGAGCCGGCAGATACTTCTCGGAAAAGTCATCCTTGCTCGATTTCCAATTATAGCCAAAACGGCTCAGAATCTTGAAATAACTCTGACCGCCGTTGATAAACACGCTCTGGCGGATGCGCTCATACATGGCCAGGGCATGGTCGTTGAGTTTCTTGGCCTTGTCGGCGACAAACTGCCGCTGCTCGTGGTTGTCCTTCAACGTCGCGCGTGCCTTGCGGATGTCGCTCTCGATAACCTTGGCCAGGTTGATGCAACTGTCGCGGGTGGCCCGCATCTGGGGCGTGGTGAGTTGGCGGTCGGGGATGTTGTAGAGCGCGCGCACCAGGTTCTCGTATTGCGCGATCTGTTCGTCCTGCTGCTGCTCGAACTGCTTGAACGAACGTGTGCGCGACAGGCGGTCGTAGAGCGAAGTGGCCTGTCCGCAGGCATAGGCGAGGTCAAAGACGTTCTGGTCCTTCTGGCTATAGAGCATCAACTCGATGTTGTTGCACAGTTCCAGGTCCTTGGCAATGCTCTTCTGGAACTGCTTGTTGCGCTGCTCAAAGCGTGCCGCACGTTCCTTCTGCTCCTGGTGGGTTTGGGTGAGTTCTTCACACAGCACGCTCAGCGTCTGCTCCATGCTGCCCTCCTTGAGCACCGCGCCGGCAGGCAGTACCATAGCCAGCACCAGCAGCGTCAATAATATCTTTTTCATCGTATTCATGATTGGAATTGTGGCGGCAAAGATACGATTTTCCTTCAAATCTCCAAAATAGACGAAGGGTGGGCGACCCCTTGTTGCGGGAGCGCCCACCCTTGCGGTGTGGATGATGTTCTGTTTAAGAACTTTCCGTCGATTACGGCATGGTCAAGGTATCAACGAAGGTACCGAAACCACCAACGTCGGGAACATAATGATACAGGATGAAGGTTACCTTCTTGCTAGCAGGATCATAGGTGCCAGCATAGCCATCGGCCGTATCATTTGCATCACCAATCAGCCAAACGGCACCATAACTGCTGTGGATCCACGAAGGCTGGCCAGGAACAGTAACAGTGTTGTCGGCATTGATGGTGAAGTCAATGTTATAACCGTCCTGGAACAGACCCATCATGCGATAGATGTTAGTTCCTTCGGCGTGCTTAATGGGCACATAGAATTCCTCTTCCCACCATTCAGGTGAACTATAGAAACCATCGCCCATATCAATCCAGTTATAGTCACACATCACATTGACCTTGGTAGAGAGAACCTGCTCGCCAAATTCAGTGTTAGCGGTAGCAGCATCTGCATCTGAAAGGCTCAAGGTACAAGTATACATCTTACCCTTCTGCATATTGGCAATCTCAACAATAGCATAGGCCATACCCTCACCATCGTTGAAGGTTACCTGGTTACTCTTGAGGGAAACACCTTCAGTAGCACCGCTGATAATAACATTAGCAGTGTAAGAGCCTTTGGTAGTAGCGCGGCCAATAGCCACAGGAACAGAAAGGCTCTCGGCCTCGGTCGTAGCACTCTGCGAAGCAGAAAGGAACGAGACGTTGGCAGCAGTAGGCTCATAGATGGCACCGATATTGTCCTGATCGCAACTGGTCAAACCGGCAGCAAGGAGTGCCAATCCTAAAATATATTTACCTAATTTCATAATATTCAATTAGTTAATGAGATTAAACAGTATTTACTCAGGATAGTCACCAACGGGGTTCTGGTCCTTATTGATGTCCATGTTGATGTTGCCGTCAAACTCAGCCTGCGGAATGGTGAGTACCCACAGATAACTGGCAGGATCCTGCATGGCCTGGAGATGGGTGGGCAGCAGCAGGCCGCTGGGCCAACCGTAAGAATCGGGACGAACAAAGCCCTGGTGCAAGCGACGGATGGTGTAGATACGGCCATCCTCACCCCACAACTCGAGACGGCGCTGGATGAGGATTTCCTCGAGCAGCGAAGTGCCACCAGTTTCATCGGTAGTGATCGTGTGAATGCTGTTACCGGTCTTGGCGGTGTCGTAGTTGGAATCACGCTTGCTCATCAGTGCCATCAGGTACTGCTTGGCAGTAGCGTCGTCACCCTTGTGGCAAGCAGCCTCGGCAGCGTTGAGGTACATCTCCTCAACACGCATCCAGATGTAGTCACCTTCCCAGGTCTGCTCGTTGGAGAACTCAAACTTCTTCTGCAGATAGCTCTCGGCGGGATTCCACCATGCGCGACGTGAGTCGGTAGCACTCATCTTGCCATACAGCCATGCAGAAATCTGCTTGGGAGCACGCTGACCGTAAGGAGCAGTACCGCTCATGTGGGTCATCAGCGAAGCATACATACCAGCCTGGTCGCTCACAATCTGAGCACCCCACATTACATTACCCTGGCCAACAGAGTTGATGAAGTTGGCCTTGTTGGGAGCAAATGCGCTGGCATCAACAGTCTGAATCTTCTTGCCACTGACGGCAATAGCATTCTTGGCAGCATCGAGGGCAGCATCCCACTTCTCCTCAACGAGGCAGATACGGGACTTGATACCCAGAGCCACAGCATAACTCATGTGGCTGGGATGACGCTGAGCGGGCGACTTGGCGAGCAGTTCAAGGGCGTGGTCGATGTCGCTGTCAATCTGAGCATAAACCTCACTGACTTTAGCGCGAGGCTGACCGGTCGTGGTGGTCATAGTGGGCTCATTGTAGATGGGCACACAAGGATCGTTGCTGAAGTTGTAGTTACGGGCAAAGGTCTGTGCCAGCATGAAGTAACTGTAGGCACGGATGGCATAAGCCTGACCGATTACATAGGCTACATCGGCCTCAGAGCCTTCCATGGTCTCCTCAGCGGCAATGATGTAGTTGGCATTGGCAATCCAGGTGTAGTAAGCCATCCACAGGTCATAACTGCGCCATGAACTGGAGGTGAAACGTCCCTTTACATTATAGGCTGCGTCAAACCAGAACCAGCCCGAACCCTGGGCACCCATGATAAAGTCATCACCCATCACCTCGGCCATCAGGTTATAGGCACTGATACCAAAGCACTGGTGGGTGTTGCCGGTGGTGGACCAACCGGCAGTGTACATCGAGCGGTAGATACCGTTCAGAGGGATTAACGCCTTGGTAGCATCGCTCATGAAGGTTGCTCCCGACATGGAGTCGGTGGGCTGGGTCTCCAGCAATTCGCTGTCGCAGGAGGTCAGGCAAGCCACACCAAACAGTCCAATCAACAAATATTTAAATATCTTTTTCATGTTTATATCGTTGTTTTTAAGTTGTAAGTTTTAAGTTGTAAGTTTTAAGTATGAATAGTATCGCCTGAAATGAATTGTCAATTGAGGTAATATTTCTTAAAACTAAAAACTTGAAACTTAAAACTTGAATTAATCTTACTTAACGATGATTTCGCAAATCGAAACACGGTTCCAGCTCAATTCGTCAAACATGTTGCTGATACCCTGGCCAGCGGCGTTGATGCGGTTGGCTGCGATACCATACTTCTTGACGAGCATATCCTTCACGCTGGCGGCACGGCCGTTAGCGAGCTTGATGTTCACATCTTCCTTACCCTCGGGAGAAGCATAACCCTTGATCACGCAGGTAGCCTCGGGATGGCTCTTCAGGTAAGCAGCAACGCGCTCTACATTGGCACGCTGGTCAGCGGTGATAGCGGTACCACTCTTGGGGAAGTGAACCAGGATGTTCATGTACTGCTTGCTGTTGTCTACCACCTTGGGAGCAACATTCTTGGCAGCGTTCAGGTCGTTGCGACAGTTGGCCAGTGCGCGGTTAGCGGCATCCAGGTCACCCTGCAGCTGAGCAAGACGGCTGTTAGCGTCGGCAGCGGCACCCTGAGCGTCGGCCAGCTGAGCGCGCAGGTCATTGATCTGGCTGTTCAGCAGATTGACATTGGCAGCGGGAGCGGCAGCTGCGTAGCTCTTACCGAAGTTCAGCTCGATACCTACGGTGTAGGTCTTGTTGGGGCTGTAGTCATAGTCGGTACCACCAGAGAAGTTGTACTGGGGATCCATACCGTCGAGGTGTGTCCACAGGGCCAGGTTATCAACCGAACCGAAGATGCGGGCACCGGTCATACCCAACTTGCTTACCCAGTTAGCGGGCAGAGCGTAAGCCAGGGTGATGTTCTTGATAGCGAAGTAACTAGCATCGATCAGGAAACGGTCGGTGTTAGCAATCGACTCGGCGATGGTCGAGCGGGGAACGTCGGTCACGTCACCGGGCTTCTGCCAACGGCGCATCATGTTCTTGTTCCAGGTCGAGCTCAGGTACCACAGGTTCATATCGCTCTGGTACAGGCCGTCAAATACCTTACCACCCAGTGAATAGGTAGTCAGCACGCTCAGGGTCAGACCCTTCCAAGAGAAGTCAGTTCCAAGAGAACCAAAGATGTCCGGCTGACGGCTACCCTGGTAGTACTTGCAGGTGTTAGCAAGGGAGTAGCTGTCGGTGATGTACTCACTGCCAGGAACCATGTTACCGTCATCGTCCTTCTCATAAGCCCAGTACAGTGAGTGACCGTTCGACGGGTCAACACCAGCGCTCTTAGCCATATAATAGGTGTAGATGGGCATACCTTCCTTGATCACGCGTACGCCGCTGATCAACTCGGGAGCCTCGTCGGTCAACTTGATGACTTTGTTCTTGTTGTGGGTAGCCATTGCGGTGATGTTCCACTCAAAGTCGGCAGTGCGGACGGGGGTGATGCGAATCGAACCCTCGACACCACGGTTGCGCATGTCGCCCACATTGTCCATGAAGCCGGTGAAACCGGTCGACAATGCCATGGGACGGTTGAGCAGCATGTTCTTGGTCAGACGGTTGTAGAAGTCAACGTTCAACTGCAAGCGGTGGTTGAACAGGATAGCGTCAAAGCCTGCATTGAAGTTCTGGCTCTTCTCCCAAGATACCTTCTGGTTCTCGAGCGAAGAAATCAAAGCACCAATGTTGGTAGCATTGCTGTAAGACAGGTCATAGAGTGACTGCCAAGCGTAGTAGGTCTGGAGCATATCGTTACCCTGCTCACCGTAACTGGCCTTTACAGACAGGTTGTTTACCCAACCCACGTTCTGCATGAACTTCTCACCTGATACACGCCAGTTGGCACCGACACTCCAGAAGGTACCCTTGTTGTGGTCGGGGTGGAAGCGCGACGACTTGTCCTGACGCAGCGAACCGCTCAGGAAGTAGCGACCGGCGAAGTTATAGTTGATACGACCCAGGTAGGAGTCGATGCGGTACTTGTCGCTGTAGGAGTCAGCCTCCAGCAGGGTGGTGGCGGGACGCAACTCGTAGATACCGTCAACGAGGTTGGTCTTGCCGGCTACCAGATAACTGTATTCATAGGCATACCACTCGTGACCCAGCAACAGGCCGATGGTGTGGTCACCGAAACTGCGGTCCCAAGTCAACAACTGGTTGAAGGTGTAACTCTGGGTGCGGCGATTGTACTTCTCAAGCAGACCACCGGCGCTAGCCTGGTTACCGTGCTGAGAGTTCATATAGTTGGTGTTGTTGCGGTTCACATAGTCCATGCTGAAGTTCACAGCCAACTTGATGCCCTGACGCCAGCCATACTTGGCCAGGTCGCTACCCAGTACAAGACCGGTGCGCAGACCAGCAACATCACGCTTAGCCCATGCCTTATCGAGCATCAGCATACCGAGTGACGAGAAGTCGGTCATCGAACCGGGACGGGTGCCGTAAGGAGTGGCCTCACCCCAGTCATACTGCACATTGCCTTCGGCATCATTAACAGTGTTACCGTTGATGTCCTTCAGGTAAACGGGCAGCAGCGGGTTGATGAACTGTGCGGTGTACCAGGGGTTACTGGTGCTGGTACCGTCATAGTCACTGAAGTTCTGCATGGCGTGAGCCAACGAAACATTGATGTTGGCACCCAACCAGTCAGTGATTTGGCTGGTGATATTGGCACGGCCAGTGTAACGCTCATAGTTGGTGGTCTTCAGGATACCATCCTCATTCAGGTAACCCAGCGACATCATGTACTGTGCATGCTCGCTACCACCGGTCACCTGCAACTGGTGCTCGTGACGGAAGGCGTTGTTGCGGATTACGCTGTCATACCAGTCCTCGTTCCATGCGCTGTTGGCATCGGCACGAACTTGACCGGTAGCGGGGTCAATAAGGGTTTCCCAAGTGTAGTTCTTGAAGGGATTGTACTGCTCGCCACCGAGTTGACCGCTCAGGCTGGCACGGGCGATAGCCTCAGCATCGCTCCAACTATTACCGTTGTCGAGAGCCTCGTTGCGCAGGGCCTCGTAAACCAACTGTACAAACTCCTTCTGATCAACGTGCTGGTAACGCTTGGTAGCGCGTGATGACCAACCGAAGGTCGAACGCCACATCACATTGCTGCGGCCTTCAACACCCTTCTTGGTGGTAATCATTACGACACCGTTAGCACCACGGGCACCGTACAGAGCGGCTGCACTTGCATCCTTCAGGACGGTCATCGACTCGATATCAGACGGGTTGATCGAACTCAGGTTGCCATCGAAGGGCGCACCATCAACTACATACAACGGGGTGCTGTAAGCGTTGATCGAGCCGTAACCACGGATCTGAATGTTGGGCGATGAACCAGGCTGACCGGAAGCGCTGGTTACCTGCAGACCGGCTACGTTACCCTCGAGGGCCTTGGTAGCGTCGGTAACAGGACGCAACTCCAGTTTCTTGTTCGTCACAGCCTCGGCCGAACCGGTGTACGATGTCTTCTTGGCAGTACCATAGGCAACTACCATCACATCGTCCAGCACAGTACCATTATCGGTCAGGGTAATGGCCATGTTGGGCTGAACAGGCAATTCTTGGGTCTTGTAACCCACATACGAAACCTTGAGGGTCTTCACATTGTAGGGAAGACTCAGCGAGAATTCACCGTTGATGTCGGTGGCCGCGCCGTTTCCTCCGCCAATGGGCTGTACCGTGGCACCAATCAGCGGTTCACCGTTGGCGTCGGTAACTTGTCCCCTCACTACTTGTTGGGCACTCA